>CAYGQM010000004.1:0-140099 GCA_964352065.1 uncultured Opitutaceae bacterium | reverse complement strand
GAATCCAGGCGTTGCCGGTGGAGGTCACGGTGGTGCCTTCTTTGATGTTGATTTGAGGATAGTCACTGGCGGTGCCACTGGGGTTCCAGTCGCGGAAAAAATAATCGGAGATGCGGGTTGCCGAAGTCTGCGTGGAACCCGTTTCGTACACCTTTACCGTCGCATTGGTCGAAGTCCCTTCGACTGCGAGAAAATGGGAATTGGTCCGCGCAGTGTATTGGTTGAGGTTGTTTGTGGTATAGCTCGCGGTTGGATTGGTATTGCGTTTATACGTCTTCCGGTTGCCTTGTGCATCGTAGGTCAGCACATGAGTGCGGGTCACAAGGGGCACGTCCTCATCGTTGTAATTGATGGTCGATGATGAATTCGTCAGTTCATTGCGGCTATTGTATGTGTATGTGTCTCGTAATTCTCCTGACCAAGGTCCGTAGGCATTGTCGATCGTGCCTGTCATTTTCTTCGTGCTTACCCTGCCGAGACTGTCATAGGTATAATCGAACCTCGCTTTGTCGTAGTTGCTCCATTCATTCTCAATTGCGGATATACGGTTGGAATTTGATTGTCTGGTTATATGCCGTTCGAAACTCCCGTTTTGATACTCGTTTATCAAGTGGGAGTTCGCCAAGTATGATATATCAAAGGCTTTAGCATGCCCGGAAACCTGGTTCAACCGACCGGTCACCGCGTCGTAGGCGAGGTCGTTGTCAATGAGTGTGGAATTTGCGTGAAGATCGAATCCGATTGAACGGCCAACGACCCCCGATGTCGCGTATTTGTATCTCAGAGACATGTCGTAATTGGAACTCGAATAATCGAAGTGATCGCCCAGGTTTTCCTTGTCCACTTGAAGGTCGGACCGGTAGAGAAAGGTACGCGTGCCAGTGGCGTCTATAACGGTCTTGAGACCACCAAAGCGAGTGTAGGTATATTCGATAAAACCTAGAATAACTCACCGCTACTGGCCGCTTATCCAGGAAATAAGTTCTATGAGTTGCTGTTCAGAAAGAACCAGCTTGTCGCTTTCGAAATGGACTCGTTTACCGGAACTGAAATTTTCCATCTGTCGGAGGAGATACCAATCCGGTTGATGATTGAGCGGGGGAATACGTTCGGAGCGATTGCCTTCCAGATTCTCTCCGTGACAACTGAGGCAATGCTGCTGATAAAGAGCTATGCCTTCTTCCGACACCGGTGTGTTCAACGTATTCCGACTTGGATTTACGGGAAGGCTCTCAATGTAGCGGCCGACAAAGGCAATCGATCGTTCATCGAGTGCGGAGGCATTGGCTTTCATGAGTTTACCTGCCAGATCGTCTTCATCGAAACCCCGTTGATCGCGCCGGAACTTTCGCAATTGATCAGAAATATACCACCGTGGCAGGCCAGCAATAGAGGGCGCATTCATTTCCCGGATACCCATGCCGGTTTGTAGGTGGCAGGCCATGCAGTTATCGCGAAAGATCTCGAACCCAAGGTCCTTGGTTTCTGTTTCCGCGCCCGTGATACCTACCGTAAACACGAAGGCCAGAAAAATGGAAACTCTCAGATTCATGGAATGACTAGTTCGCTTTGGGCCTAACCGGACCCAGATAAATATCTCCTGTTTTCGAAAGCGTAAAGCCTTCCAGATCGGATCGGAGGACCACGATCGATTCTCCATGAACCAAGGGGAGAAGTGGCAGGTCCTTTCTCCAGAGCGCGAGCGCTTCCTCATAGATGTGTTGTCGCTCAGCCAAGACACGCGCCTTGCGCCCTTCGATTAAAAGCCTGTCCATCTCGTCATTCTTATAGAAGGCGATATTGGTGGCTCCTCCCATCTCTGCAGCCCAGCTGGCGAGGTGAATGCTAAGAAAGTTATCAGGGTCACCGTTGTCACCCATCCAACCTAAAAATCCGAGTTCATGCCGGCCGTTGCGCGTGTGGTGGAGGTGGTTTTTAAAATCGCGCACTTCGACTTCGACGGTAAGGCCGACTTGCTTCAGGTCCTCCCGAATCAATGAGATCATGTTTACCGGGTCCGGAGCGTAAAGCCGAGGTGCATTCATAACGCTGATCGAAATCGGTTCGGTCCAGCGATCGGCATACCTGGCCAATATTGCTCTAGCCGCCTCCGGGTTGAAAGGCACGGGATCAAAGACCTTGGGTTCCCCGAGCATACCTTTAGCCATGGGAAAGTGGGCCACTTGTCCCAGTCCATCCAAAGCGACCCGAACGAGTTTTTCCCGATCAATCGCCATGTAGATCGCCTCCCGAATTTCCGGTTCAGCCAGGCGCTCGGCCGTTTGGTTTATTGCCAGGTAGGAAACATTCATGCCCGGTTCGTGAAAAACCTCGAACCGGGGATCTTCAATGAGTGGTTGCACTTCGGCCGGCTGAAGGCCATCCAGTCCCTGTGTTTTACCCGCTTTGAGATCGAGCAATCGAACGGCGTTTTCCGGAACCGATTTTATCACCAGGCGATCGAAGCCGGCAGGCTCTCCCCAATAATTCTCAAATTTCTCAAGAATGATCGCCTGATTAGGTTCCCAACTGACAAATTGATACGGCCCGGTTCCAACGGGATTTTGAACGAGGTCATGTCCATAGTCGTCGAGCGATTGCGGACTGATCAGGTAGGCGGGAAACGCTGCCAATGAAAAGAGGATCGTGGCGTTCGGCTGGCTCAACTTCATCTCCAGGATCATGGGAGCGGTAGCTTCAGCCGAAATAATGTCACTGTACAGGTAATTCCAATACTGAAATATCGCTCCAGGAAGGTGACCCGGATGATCCTTATCCATCTGCCGCTGAAACGAAAACTTCGCGGTTTCTGCTGTCAGAGCGGTTCCATCGTGAAACATAACCCCTTCACGAATTTGGAAGGTAATCGTCAGGCCATCGTCCGACACCGAATAAGACTCAGCGAGCCAAGGCTCGATTTCGAGGGTGCCCGGTTTAAAGCGGAGCAGACCTTCACAGATTTGATTGAGGGTTTTGACTGACTCCCCGTCGTCGACATCGGCCGGGTCAAGCTTCTGCGCATCGCTTCCGCGGGAAAAAACCAGGGTGCTGGACCGGGCTGATGAAGCTGAATCACTTCCGCCACAACCAGACAGTATCAACGCAAGGACCAGCAAAGAGCAGGAGAGAAAAAACTTCATACAGATGGTATTCAGGGCCGACTTATTTCCAATCCAGCGTGACATTCAGAATCACGTCCGGGTGGAGGCTGTGATGTACGGGGCAGGCGTGAGCGATATTAACCATGTGTTTTTTCTCAGAGTCCGTAAAACGATCGGGGATCGTTACCGCCACATTCAGCTGTCCGATGCGCCTTGGAGTATCGGAGGACATGATTTTTTCTACCTTCACGGTGGAGCCCTTCAGGTCCCAGCCTTTTTGAAGTCCTTTGATACCGATCGTGGTAATAATGCAGGAACCCAATGCGGTTGCACACAAGTCGGTGGGAGAAAAAAATTCCCCTTTACCCTGATTATCGGTGGGCGCATCCGTTTGAATAACGGTACCCGATGGTCCGTGAGTTGCCGTAGTTCGTAAATCGCCCGTGTATTCCAAATCAATCGTTACCATAATATAGAAACCATGAACTAGAGAGTTTTTGTAGCCGCGTAAAGGCTACGCAGGACTTTTGCTTTCTGGAGTTGTCGGACGCTTTCGGCGAAATAGCCCCCGATCGAAGACGCGCTAATTCTAGGGCGCGGAGGGAAACATTAGATCCAGCGCTTCGTCGATGGCTTGTTTCAATTCAGCCACCTGCGTTTCTTCAATCGATCCTGCAAGGGCGACGCCCGTGTACAAATTGTTAGGCGACATGGCGGCCAGCGAGTATTCGGCATTGTCAGATTCGATCTTCATAAAAGCATATCCAAGATCGCGTATCTTATAAAGGGATTCTATCACCATCTCAACACCACGGTAGCCTGGTATTGTATCA
The DNA here is from genome assembly GCA_964352065.1 of uncultured Opitutaceae bacterium. Taxonomy (GTDB): domain Bacteria; phylum Verrucomicrobiota; class Verrucomicrobiia; order Opitutales; family UBA2995; genus UBA2995. The sequence goes on along the minus strand of CAYGQM010000004.1, from coordinate 136,165 downwards.
ACGCCATCGAAGAGCTCCCGCACTTCGTCGTCTGTTTTTTTGGACAACAGCATCATTCCGATTCCTGATTGCGTAGCGGGTTGCAGGCGAATCCGGCCTACAGCTTCCTGTGCAGACATGCCAGGCATGAGATGATAAAGGTAGTACACATTGCGTTCCCACAACATCCCAAAGGCGGTAACCAGATTCACTTTTCTGTGGAGATTGAGCAGCGGCTCGGTGGTTTTTCCAATGAGTCCAGAGGAATAGAGGCTCTGCGCAGCCATCACGTGCATGGCAGGACCCGGCATGTATTTTGAATTTCGGTTTTGTCGTGCCATGCCCATGTGAGCGAGGGTTTTCACCAGGCGGTGGGCTCTGGTCGTTTCCATATTGAGGCGGCGGGCCAATTCGCGGGCGCCTATGGGGCCGGGGTTTGACGACAAGATTTGCAGACAGCGAATGCCGTCCATCAGGCTTCTATTGGGTTGAGCAGGCAGCATAATTTGGGTTTCCCAGATGGTTTTAAGACAATATGTTGCTATAAAATCAACACATTTACGGGAGCATCTACCCCGTAATGGGCCAGCATCAAAGCGTCCACAAAGTCCCTAAACAACTTTGACCAAGCGGCTTAGGATTAGTTGACGCTTGACTTCATACCGAGATGAGCCGAGGAATTCTACCCATGAAACGCCAAGATGCTTATTCCAGCAAAGCTCCACAATCGCTTGACGATCCGTTTGAGCATTGCTCCGCAGTAAGTACATCGTGGTGGTGGTCCGAAATATAGGACCGCTCGTTTCATCTTATTCTCTGCGCGGTTCCAAAAAACGGACCGCGTTTTTTTATTTCAAGCCGTGGTCACATTTCCGCGGCTTTTTTATTTTCCAAATTTTCAAAACCCACCTAAAGCATACAGCCCACTTTCAAGATGTCTAAAACTGAATACGCAACCCCAGGAGGAGTCACCGTCACCCGCACGCTCGACACCCTTCCCTACTCCGAGGCTTTGAATGTTGCATTCGATGCCATTGACCACCATCAAGGCGCCCTGTTTTGCAGCGGCTACGAATACCCGGGTCGTTACAGTCGGTGGGACATCGGATTTATAAAGCCGCCGGTCGAGATCATCGGCAAGCACCGCAAGTTTGAGATCAACGCCCTCAACGAACGCGGAAAGATGATCCTTCCCATGATCTGCAAGGCGATTGAGGGCCAAAGCTACATTGAACGTTTGGATGAACACCCAGAATCTATAACGGGCGAATTAGTACCAATGCCGAACTATTTTCCTGAGGAAGAGCGCAGCAAACAACCAGGGCTCTTCTCAATGCTGCGGTCGATTCGCGAGTTCTTCAGTTCTTCGGAGGATGAATACCTCGGGTTCTTTGGTTCGTTCGGCTATGATCTCGTGTTTCAATTCGAACCCATTGAGCTCAAGCATGAGCGACCAGAAAGCTACGCCGACGCCCATCTGTTTTTGCCAGATCAGTTGTTTATCGTAGACCACCGCAAAGAAACAGCTGAAGTGAGGAATTATGAATTTCGTATGGACTCGGCCGATACTGACGGATTGGAACGCACGGGTAAGCACTTCAATCTACCCATTCCGCACTCGAAAGAGATCGAAAGCGACAACACACCCGAAGAGTACGCAGAGAAAGTCGAAAAGATCATCGAAGGTACCCGCAAAGGGGATTTTTTCGAGGTGGTCCTAAGCCAGGTATTTACCAGCGGTTGTCTCGATACACCGAGAGAGCTGTTTGACAAAATAAGGACCGTCAATCCCAGTCCGTATGAGTTTCTCATCAATCTCGGAAACGAACAGCTGATCGGTGCATCCCCCGAGATGTTTGTGCGAGTCCAGGGCTCCCGAGTAGAAACCTGCCCGATCTCTGGAACCATACCCCGCGGGAAAGACGCCATCGAAGATGCAGAGCGCATCTACGAATTAATGACCTCAAAGAAGGATGAAGCCGAACTTACGATGTGCACCGATGTGGACCGCAACGACAAATCGCGCGTCTGCAAACCGGGATCCGTCCAGGTGGTTGGCAGACGTCTGATTGAAGCCTATTCGAGACTTTTCCACACCGTTGACCATGTGGAGGGTGAGCTGCTCGATAATTATGACGCATTCGACGCCCTGCTATCGCACATGTGGGCGTGCACGTTGACGGGCGCGCCAAAACCAGCGGCCATGCAACGTATTGAGGACCTTGAGAATTCTCCTCGCGAGTGGTATGGAGGAGCAGTGGGATTCATCGGCTTCAATGGGGACATGAATACCGGCATTACCATACGAACCATTCATATGAAAGATGGTTTGGCGAAGTTTCGGGTAGGAGCGACCTTGCTTTGTGATTCTGATCCGGTTGCCGAAGAAAAAGAATGCCGGACCAAAGCCAGCGCTTTTCTCGACGTATTGGCGGGTAAAACGCAAACTCAAGACACCGGTTTCGAAGTGCCCAAGCTTACAGGTCCGAAACCAAAAATTTTCTTTGTCGATAACGAGGATTCATTTGTGCACACTCTGGCCAACTATTTTCGCCAGGCACATGCCGACGTTACCACTATACGAGCTGGATTTCCCTTATCCATGATCGACGATTATGCACCGGATCTCGTTTTCATATCCCCTGGTCCTGGAACTCCTGAAGAGTTTAATGTGCCAACCGTCGTTCAATACTGTGTAGAAAAGGGGATCCCGTGTTTTGGCGTATGCCTGGGGCTCCAGGGAATGGTGCAAGCATTCGGAGGTACTTTGAATCTGCTCGACTATCCAATGCACGGAAAGCCTTCGCAGATTAAAAATGTGCAATCGGGCGTGTTTGCCGATTTCCCAGAATCGTTTAGAGCCGGGCGGTATCATTCGATCTACGCCGACAAAGACAGTCTTCCTGAATGTCTGGAAATAACGGCTGAGACCGAGGACGGTATCATCATGGGTATTCAACACCAAGAGCTACCCTACGCCGCAGTTCAGTTTCACCCCGAATCCATTTTAACGCTAAAAGGTCAACTGGGATTGAAACTGGTGCACAACGCGTTAACTACTCTTACAAAACAAAAGTATGAGTGAGAGATCGATTGCCATAGGGCCTATCCTCGGAATCAGTGCAGCTATTCTGGGTTTTCTGTTTTGGTTAATTTATTTCCAGACACCGGCCAGCAGCAACGAAGAGTGGGTCGGAGTTTTGCCTACGGTTATTGCTTGCCTGAATGCCCTCTCCGCTTCTTTTTTGGGGATCGGTTTCGCTGCAATAAAAAACGGATACCGGAAACTGCACATAGGGATGATGATCTCGGCAACGACTTCTTCGACTCTGTTCCTCATCTGCTATATCACTTATCATCATTACGCAGGAGACACGAAGTTTTTAGCCGAAGGAATAATTAGGCCGATCTACTTTTTCATTCTCATCTCTCATATTCTGCTATCCATGGTGGTAGTCCCTTTGATTCTTCTCACGCTCTGGTTTGCAATTCGCAAATACTATGACAGCCACAGGAAGATCGCGAAGTGGACGTTCCCGATATGGATGTATGTTTCGGTCACTGGCATTCTGGTCTATTTGATTCTAAACAATTTTAATACGGTCTAGCCAAAAAAATAACCTTTCCGGGTGCTTAGGTAAGGTCTACCCCCCAGGAAAGACATAGGGGTTTCTCGTAAATTTATAAAGTAGTTTCTTTTAGCTTTATATATTAGAAACTTGTGGCTTATTGAGGGGTTATTACGAGTCTAGAGGCGGTTTCTCTTTTTGAGGGAGCCTTCGACGCAAAAGCAAAAACTATCCACCCCATTGAGAAATGAACCCGTTCACATCTACAGACATCGCCGGCCTCAGAGTACTGCTCGTCGATGACGAAATCTTCATCCGTGAAATGGGCTCCGATGTCCTGTCGTTATTAGGTTGCACAACCACAGTCGCTTCAGACGGAAGGGAGGCCTGGAATATTTTCCGGGAAAACCCTAGTGAATTCGATATCATCATCACCGACTACAACATGCCGGAGATGACCGGGATCGACTTGGCCGCCAAGGTGCTGGACTTAAAGCCAAACCTGCCTCTGATAATCAGTACTGGATTCGCCAGCGGATTTACTGATAAACAGGCCTGCGACTTGGGTATTTCGTGCATACTGCCAAAGCCTTACATGATCCAGGAACTCAAGGATGCGATCCTCGAAGCGGTATCCCAGCTAAAGCTTAACTAAAACTTCCGATCGCCGCTGATCAGGCCGCCAAGGACGTTGCCTCCAAGTCCTGCAACCCCTTTGCTCTCACCACGATTTTGGTGTTTGGCTGCAGCGAAGATTCTATCCGCCAAACGCGAGAACGGAAGACTTTGCAGGTAAACAAGTCCCGGCCCGGTTAACTCAGCGATAAACAGACCCTCGCCTCCAAAGAGCGCGTTTTTGAATCCACCTATAAACTGGATATCATAATTCACACCCGGCTGAAGACCCACCAAGCAACCTGTATCGACCCTCAAACGCTCACCGAGGCCTAAACGCTTTTCAACTATGGTACCTCCCGCATGAACAAACGCCAATCCATCACCGGAAAGTTTCTGCAATATAAACCCCTCCCCACCGAATAATCCGGCTCCGAGCTTCTTGGTGAATGCGATATCGATATCAACTCCCTGGGCTGCACACAGAAATGCATCTTTCTGGCAAAGAAACTGTCCTCCAAGCTGGTCGAGCGGCAAAGGAATAATCTTACCCGGATAAGGCGCTCCAAATGCAACGCGACCCTTACTGGATCCGTTGTAGAGAAAAGTGGAGATGAAGAAACTGTCACCGGTAAGCATACGCTTGAACCCTTTAAAGAGCCCACCTCCGGTATTGGTCTGCATCTCAATACCATCTTCCATATACATCATCGCGCCCACTTCGGCACGGCAACCTTCGCCAGGGTCCAGTTCAACTTCAACGATCTGCATATCGTCACCGATAATCGTGTAATCAATTATGTCTGCCATAGGTCAATTTGTGGTTAGCTTTGTAATGAACTACACAAATAGAAGCACCGAAGTTTCAACTTTTTCCACCGGCCTGCTTAATTCCGATTAAAGCCCAAGGAGTTTTCTCAACTTGGTATCGCTCGGCCGGTTCTTTTCCCAATAGTAAGACCGTGTGCTGTGGGTCCGTTTGGCCTCGGTTGTAAGGACTTCGTCACCGCGATCCGGGTACGACTCTGACCAACCTAGAATTTCGTAGGGTGCTTTCGACTCGAAGCGGATGGTGAGAGATCGATTCAAGGACGGATAAAGCAATGTGTAAACGCTAGTGCCTCGAGCCCCTTCGGCGAGGGACGCATTCACTTCATAAGCATTCGTTTCCTTCTGTTTCAATCGCAAATAAGACGTTGACGGAATCATCTCAAAGTCACCCGTAGGCAGGCCCAATGGATCGGTCCGTAAGCGGTTCCAAATTCCATCTTCATGAGCTACAAGAGGCAGAGACTTATCCTCATCTCCAAAGGACTGGAAATAGGATCTCAGTTCGCTCTGCCAGGATCCATCTCGTTGGTTCCATTGATGAAATGCTTGTCCACACCAATCCTGGATGGATGTTGTGGATTTGAAAGTGGGATAGGCATTGCTCTTTTTCATGGATGAAAACACTGAGCTCATTATAGAATAGTCGTAGATACCCGTCTCAAAACGCTTGATCGCATTGAGTTTGAGTATGCGTTCTGCACTTGGATCTTTGCCTGTTTCGTCCTTGACCTGGGTCTCCAAAGAAAAGGGTTCTGTGACAAACAGCAAAATTGCCTCCCCTTCATTGAGTGAACCGTAACGAGCCTGTTTCAATTCGTAGCGTGAGATTTCGGCCAGACCGGAGTCCCAATACTGTTTGACCGTTTCATTGGCCGACAATCCGGGGTATCCAGCAAAGAGGACACTTAGGAGGATAAACATTCGAGAGACCCGGGTTTTGTGTTTCATAGAAAATTCTCTGTGAGATTCGTTTTGTGCTAATCAAACAGTAAGCCGAACTGCAGCATCGTAGCAAGCGGACCTTTTACTTATTGAAGAACGACGATTGCCTATACCTTGGACCTAAACAATCGGCTCCGGTTCAAATAGACCTTCAAGAATTCGTTTGAGCTCCAAGAGTTGGTAGGGTTTAGCAAGTACAGCACTGAACCCATGCTTATCATACTCAGCCATGGTACTATCGTCGGAATAGGCACTCGAAACTATACCGACCGCTTCTGGGTGAGCCTGACGAATCAACCTGAAAGAATCCAAGCCGCCTAACCCATCATTCACCAGCAGATCCATGATAACAGCATCCACTGGTTGATCAGTCTCTAAAGCTTCTTTGTAAAACTCGTATGCCTCCATTCCCTCGGAAGTCACGGTTACCTTGTAACCACAGGTACCCAAAAACTTGTTCAGGAGGCCACGCACGGACGGCTCATCGTCCATAACCAATATGTGGTGGGTCGGAGTATTTGTGGTTTCAGAAGTCACGAATCAAAGGTGAGTTGGTAAGGTAAGAATCATAGACCATCGCTCTTAGCGAACAAGAAACCGGATCTACAACCTCTTTAATTTCACTTTTTTTACAATTCTTCAAATTTTGAGGCCCAGGGTAGATAAGAAACGCTCATCTCGTTACTATGAGCACGAACGATATTTCCACAGCTATAAGAAGAGACCCGTTCAACGACCGGCATTCACAAGAAGGATTCTTTCCAGAAAAGATCTGTTTGATAGCTTTTTCGCTCTCTTTGGGGCGAAAAACCGATGCGAACATAGGGTATATGTAAATTGATTGGTAAATCGGACGGAAAAGATTTCGGCATTTGTCGAATCGATCTGCATCACCTTTGTTTAGGGCATGATTTTTAAGAGCTCTAGCAAACATACCCCATCGGTCGAAACCTCGACTGCCGGTTTGAGCGCTACCAGCTTAGCTTCGGAATCTACGAAACCCATCCTAAAACATCACGACCAATCTAAGGTACGATTTTACCAACTCATTTCTTCGGTGAAACCAATACACTTTTGAGGAGCTCAGAGTTGATAGGATGAGATAAGAGCCGGTAGCCCGTAAGGTGCTGCCGGCTTCTTTTTTTGTTTCGCCGAATCCGGCGACGGGACATTTATCTTGCGCACCCACAGCGGTTTGAAATGCTCAGCACCCTATTTACAAACGATGTACCAGGTAACTTTCAGCGATCAGAGCATGAACGAGCTCAACAAACTGGATACGCTGAGCCAGATGGATCTTCTGGAGAGTATCACACAACTGACTCCCAGTGACTTACACGACCTTGATGATCGCCTGGGAAAATTCTCCAGAAACGGTAAAACATTTTACCGTTTGAGAGCGGGTGAGTACCGCATCTATTTCGAAGTGAAAGACGATATTCTGTTTAGCCGGGTGATCCTGGATAAAAACTCCATGGCTGATTTCATCTTCCGCACCAAACTACCATTCAAAGAGGAACAGGCAATCGAGCAACACCAGTCCTTCTGGAAGTATCTCGAAAGTCTTATGAAATAATTTCGATATGAATGAGCCGCCAGCAGATCCGAAATACACAGATCCGGATCAAGCCAGTAAGATCTATTTCCTTCCGAACTCCATGACCGCGTTCAACCTGTTCTGTGGTTTTCTGGCTGTTATTCGATGTATCCAAGCAAAATTTACGGCTGAGGAAATGGGGAAATCCCCGGAAGAGTTATACACTCAGGCTGTATGGCTGATCCTAGCAGCTGTTTTGTTTGACATGCTTGACGGGCGTTTGGCGCGTCTCGGAGGAAGAGAATCACTGTTCGGGAAGGAATTCGACTCCATCGCCGATGTGGTTTCGTTCGGAATGGCTCCCGCACTCATGGTTTTTTTCCTGATTTTATCGCCTGAGCAAGAAGCCTATTTTCGCAAGATCGGTTGGTTGATCGGGTTCATCTATCTCCTGTGTGTTGCGGTCCGCTTGGCACGTTTCAACGTCGTTACCCATCCGCTGATGGAAGAAAGTCAATTCACAGCGACCAAGGATTTTATAGGTCTGCCCTGCCCCGCCGCCGCCGGTATGATTTCATCCCTCGTCTTGATGATGAACAAATTCGAGGTGAGCAATTTGGCCATCTTTCTACCTGCTTTGATGATTCTAATCGCCTTTCTGATGGTGAGTTCTATCCGCTACCCGAGTTTCAAGCACATCGATTGGACAACCCGTTTGAAATTCACCTCGTTTATCCTGATCATCATCGTAGCCAGCGTTGTGGTCATGGTCCGCGAAGTAGGAATCGCCATGATATTTCTCGGCTACATCTTTTATGGTATCTTTCTGGACCTAAGAACACGCTCCAAAAACCGTAAGAATAAGAGCACTGATAACCTTGTGAATAGTACTGGAGATTCTCTGGATAAAATCGAATAACTTGCTTCTCTTGTGAATTACCGTAATAACTTTCGTCTAATTAACAGTCTTATTCGTCATTCGAATTGTCCTTCAAACGTTGACCTACCAACCAGTTAGATAGTTGTTTGATTTATTCACAGGACATAATAATAAGAATACTGTTTAAAATTATTTTATCTATTATATATTCCGTCTAATAACCCAAGAAAAGTTCGACCGCTTACATGAAGTTTAAAATCAACCGTGACCATTTTTCAAGTGGACTGCAGCAAGTCCTCAACGTCGTTGGAACCCGGGCGACTATGCCCATACTCAGCAACGTGCTCATAGAAGCGAACGAAGGGTATATTTCACTTACCACCACCAACTTGGATATGGGTATTCAATGCCGCATCGAAGCTCAGGTTGAGATCGCGGGTGGTATCACGTTACCGGTCCGTAAATTGGCGACCATCATTCGTGAGCTTCCAAACCTGGATGTGGAAGTTGAATCCACCTCCAGCCATCGCGCAGAAATCTCATCCGGGGGTTCGGTGTTCCGGATTAACGGAATTGGTCCGGAAGAGTTCCCTCCTCTGCCGACATTTAGTGACGACAGGCAGTTTATTCTCTCGCAGGAAACACTGTCCTCCATGCTGAAATCAGTGTCCTACGGTCAGTCCACCGATGAGAATCGGTACATCCTCAATGGTGTTTATTTCAATTTTTCCGATGGAAAATTAACGTTAGTTGCGACGGATGGACGCCGTCTGGCCCTCATCAGTGAAGAAGTGGATGTGACCGAAGCCAACGCTGGAAAATTGATTTTGCCTGCAAAGACAGTGGCCGAGCTCCTGCGTCTTTTGGGGCAGGCTGAAGAAATTAAAATCTCGTTCAATGACCGCCAGGTAGCCTTCGAGATTAGCACGGACGAACAGAAGGAAGGTCTGAAAGACCACATTTACCTCGTTTCCAAAATCGTGGAGGGCAATTACCCGAATTACCAACAGGTGATTCCCAAGGAGACCCACCACAGAATAAAAGTGGGGCGCGAAGACCTCCTTCACTGTATTCATCGAGCAGCATTGGTCACAACCGATAAAAATAATTCAGTCACGATTAAAATCCACAATGACAAGCTTGAGATTTCAGCATCCAGTCCGGAATTGGGAGAATCTCACGAATCGTTGGGTGGGATCCCGTATGAAGGGTCCGAGGTTAAAATCGCCTTTAATCCGCAGTTTCTGATGGATCCGCTAAAGAGCCTGACCAAAGACGAAATCTTTTTTGAGTTTAAAGATGAGTTGAGTCCCGGAGTTTTCCGAACACTTGAAAGTTTTCTCTGTGTGATTATGCCGCTCAGGCTGAATTAACATCAGGGTTCTTGGTAAAAGAGGACTTTGGGTTAAAGAACCGAATGAACTCTTCCGGCTAAATGTAGTCCTACGATAAACAATGGAAATTATTCCTACAGATGCTCACTGGTATGACATCCTGCTTCCTTTCATGTTGGCGGGGACCTTGGTATTGAGTTGGGTAAGTGGCAGAAATGCTTCGTTTTGGATTTCAATAATCAATCGATGGTTGCGTTGGATCACGTTTTCAACGGCTGCAGCATACTTCGCGTTTTCGATGGAATTGTTTGGCAAGCCCTTTTGGGTGCTCTTTATGGCATCTTTCCTCTCTTGGTTTCTCATAGAAACGATTTACCATTGGGTTGCCATTAAAGCATTAAGCAGTAGCTCAGTTCCTCTGTTTCCAAATTTTGTTGAGAACTCGCAGGGTGAAGAGTGGCCCGCCCAGAAGCGGTTTCTCGCTATACGAAAATGGCTGAAGGAAAACGCTTATAAATCGATCTGTTCTCTGAGAGCTGAGCTCATGCCGGGTATCGTATTGCGGATGCATGTCTCCCAAAGCGAAGACGAAAAAACGCGAATTCAGATACTTTTTATACCTCAGAGAAATGGTACGGTATCCATGTGTTTCACGATTCTTTCCCGAACCGTTGAAGGATCCCGTTACGTCACGGACAATATGTTTCTGCCATTTGGAGGGTTTTATCCGGAGAATTGGTATCTGGAAAGACGCCCTTTGTTACGTTCATTTACCCGTCTTTATAAAAGCCATCAAAAGCGGCTGGAGAATACGAAAGAGGTGTTCGTCCCATGGGATAATGATCCGATTGATGACGTGAATGACCAGCAAGCTACTTTGGAAAGAGTGAATACGCAGATGGGCTTTTTAAATCCGATCAGTGAACGCGAGGAGTATGGAAAGATAACCTGGGAAGGTAGATACCGGGTCTGGAAAGAAATTTGGACCCTCAATTACCTCGGGAAACCCAACTCCTACTAGCCCCCGATATAGGACATCTCGACTTTCGGATCATGGGGTTCATTCGGGTTGATCTGACTTCGGATTTCGGAGTAGCGATCGTCCCGTCCCAACCAGAGCTTTGCCAGTCGAGCGACCAGATCCTCCTTAGATATGCCCTCGCGGAGGACTTGCTTAAAATCAATTCCGATAGAAGAGAACAGGCATTTGTAGATTTTTCCATCGGCGGAAAGGCGTGCGCGGTGGCAGTCACTGCAAAATGGCTGTGAAATAGAACTTATAACGCCGACCTCTCCAGCACCATCCAGATATCGATAGCGTTTGGCGACTTCGCCGCGGTAGTTGGGATCAATCGGTTCGAGAGGAAATTCTGTGTTTAGGATCTTTATGACCTCTTTTGTAGGTAACACTTCTTCCTGTTGCCAATGGTGGAAGTTTCCCGCGTCCATGTATTCAATAAAACGAAGGGTGATTTTCCGTTCTCGAAAGTAGCGGGCCATCGGAATAATGTCTTGTTCATTGATACCCTTCTCTACCACCATATTGACCTTGACTGGGAGGTTGACGTCAACTGCAGCGTCGAGGCCCTTCAAGACCCCTTCAACGGACTTGTTGCGGCCGTTCATCTTACGGAAGGTTGCATCATCAAGGGAATCCAAACTCAGATTAATCCGGTGCAATCCAGCTTCCTTCAATCGTTGAGCGAATGTCGGCAACAGCCAACCATTGGTGGTTAGAGCAATATCTTCGACCACGCCCAGGTCGGAAATCTTTTGGACTATGGAAACCACTTCTTTTCTCAAAAGGGGTTCGCCGCCCGTAATTCGGATTTTGTTAACTCCCAACTCAGTAGCGGCACCAACCATCCGAAGGATTTCGTCAGTTGTAAGAAGCTCCTTCTTTTTAAGAAATGCGTACTCGGGGCCAAACACTTCGGCGGGCATGCAGTAGGAACAGCGAAAATTGCATTGATCCATTACAGAAATGCGCAAATCCCGCAGGGTTCTTCCAAGTTTATCCCGTACGTCCTTCATTTATGGTAGCGGCAGAGTAATGCAGATATTGGACCACAGGTAAAAAGATTTATTCCTGGGTTTTTATGGGAGCAACTTGCCATCATTTTACTTTGCCGAAGGAAATGAAACCGTCAGATTAGATGCAAATATGGAAGCGATTACACCACAAGAAGCAGATCGTATCATTGAAAACCTGCTTCAACCGTTGCCCGCCGAGAGAGTTCCTTTTGATCAAGCTTATGGTCGTATACTTAGAGAACCGATTTTGGCGGATCGTGACTTTCCTCCTTTTGACAGGGTCATGATGGATGGAATAGCCATTTGCTATGCGGACCTCAATCGTAAGCAATTTACCAGCGAAGGCATCCAGCGGGCCGGAATAGAGGCTCAAAGGCTTAAACAGACTGGTGGTTGTTTCGAGGTTATGACGGGTGCGGTTCTACCGATTGGATGCAATACCGTGATCCCTGTCGAGCAGGTCAGTGAAGAAGATGGTTTGTTTTCGCTTCGGGAAGGTTACTGCCCGAATGAAGGCCAATTTATACATGCAAAGGGTTCTGATAACCGATTGGGCGATCTTTTGATACCGCCTGGACAGATTCTCTCCGCCAAGGAAATTGCAGTCGTAGCCACCTGCGGTTATGCGGAGGTTGAGGTGAGTCCGCTTCCAACTATCATGATCGTTTCTACGGGAGATGAGCTGGTAGAAGTAGGCGTTACACCCGGACCTTTTCAAATTCGAAAGTCGAATGTCTACGCGCTGGAAGCGGCTTGTGAAGGTCTCCCTATACCGGTGGAAGTGCGGCTGGATCACTTGCCCGATGATAAGGAAGTGATCGCGGCTCGCTTGAAAGAATTGATCTCCGACACCGATGTGTTGCTCTTTTCCGGAGGTATTTCCAAGGGAAAATACGATTTTCTCCAAGAGCTGCTCGTAGAAGCTGGAGCAGAAAAGCAGTTTCAATGGGTCAAACAACGACCCGGAAAACCCCTTTGGTTCGGTACGACCTCCGAAGGAACGGTCCTCTTCGCACTTCCTGGAAATCCCAACTCCACTCTGACCTGTTTCTATAGATATGTGGCGCCAACGATCCTAATTATGGCCGGATTAGGGAAAAAAGTTCCTGAACAAGCTTTTCTTGGGACATCATACGAGTTCAAGCCGCCGTTGGCTTACTTCTTACCGGTGACGGCCTACCGTTCTGATTCAGGTATTCTGGAGGTGAGTCCTTTACCCACGCAAAATTCCGGAGACTTGACCGGCTTGGCGCTCAGTGACGGTTTTATAGAATTGCCTGCAGATCAAAATGAATTTCCTGTGGGTTATTCTGCAGCTTTTTATCCGTGGTAGTTACTGATGTCTGATTTTTCTCACATAGATGATACAAACCGACCCTCGATGGTCGATATTTCTGGGAAATCGCCGAATCACCGAACGGCGGTGGCTCAATCGGTTGTTCAGTTGACGGAATCGATATGGGCCCAACTTTATGAGGGTGAGATCCATAGCAAGAAAGGACCCGTATTCCAGACCGCGATTTTAGCCGGGGTTATGGCAGCAAAAAAGACGAGTGACCTGATACCTTTATGCCATCCCTTGCCGCTAAACCACTGTAAAGTAACAATCGATCCTATTGAAGATCAACGGGTAAAGATTTTATGTTATGTTTCAACAGATCACAAAACCGGTGTTGAAATGGAGGCTCTTACGGGAGCTTCGGTGGCTGCGCTAACCCTTTATGATATGTGCAAGGCGCTTTCACACGACATCCGAATTCTTGAAACGTGTCTCGTATCCAAGGCAGGCGGAAAAAGAGATTTTTCGAGAGACCCATCATGATATCGATTCAGCTGTTCTATTTTGCGATCCTTCAGGACCAGCGTGGGTTGTCTTCTGAGTCTATCGAGATAGAAAGCCAAACCGCGGCTCAACTATACGCTGATTTGAAAGCCAAACACGGATTTACGCTTGGACAACATGCATTGCGGATATCCGTCAATCGGGAGTTCGTAGCGTGGGATACACGGTTGAAAGATGGCGATGAGGTGGTGTTTATACCACCCGTGTCCGGAGGTTAATTTAGGTCCGGTAGAGTGCGTTTATCCGAATGTAGCCCTCCGTCAGATCGCAGCCCCAGACTTTTGCGGACGAGTCACCCAACCCCAAATTGACCGAAATCGTCACTTCTTTAGCTTCTTTGAGGTAACCTTCGACCGGTTCATCAGGAATACCGGTGGGAGCCCCGTTGTCATAAACGGTGTGCTCACCGAAGGAAATTTTAATCTTCTCCGGTTCTAACCGTTCATCAAAAGTTTTTCCTAAGGCCATTGCCACCCGGCCCCAGTTAGCGTCCGCTCCATAGACAGCGGTCTTCACAAGCGGAGAATTGACGACAGACTTAGCCATGGTCTTTGCCTGTTTGTTATCTGCAGCTCCAGATACGATTACTTCAATAATTTTGGTCGCGCCCTCACCATCTGCGACAATTTGTTTGGACAGGTCAATGGCAGCTTCGAGGAATGCTGCTTCGAATGCCTGGAGGTTTATGTCACCAGCGAGCCCGTTGGCCATAATGGCTACGGTGTCACTGGTGCTGGTATCAGTATCGATACTCAGGCAGTTGAAAGATTGATCCACCACCCGTTTAAGCATCGATTGCAGTTCGCTCTTGGGAATCGCAGCATCCGTGACCCAGTAAGAGAGCATAGTTGCCATATTGGGTTCGATCATACCAGCACCCTTGGCCATTCCGATGAGAACTGCGTCACCGATTCTGCAGCGAATCAATTTCGCATGGGTATCGGTGGTCATGATAGCCTCTGAGGTAGCTTCCCAGTTGTCGGGCCCGAGTCCCTCTTTGCAACCAGTTATGGCGGTTAAGATTTTATCCATCGGAAGTTGAACTCCGATTACGCCCGTTGAGTTTGGTAGAACCAAGCTAGGGTCGATTCCCAATTCGGCGCCCAGTGCTTCCATTTCTTTGCGTGCGTTTTTCAGGCCTTGTTGGCCTGTCGCAACATTGGATATGCCGCTTGTAATGAGAAAGGCCTGTGCTTCACCGGCTTTGATGAGTTCCTTTCCCAAGGTAACAGGTGCTCCACAAAACGTGCTGCGGGTGAACACAGCCGCGGCACTCGCAACCACATCTGAGACGATGAGGGCGAAATCCTTGTTTTTATCTTTAATGCCGATGTATTTTCCGAGACAGCTAAAACCTTTGGGTGTCATGAGATTATTGATACGTTAAAGTCCGATATAAGGGTCTATCAGTATGTGCAGTTGGGGTATGTCAACAAAGGAACAGATGATAAACAAAACCAATAACACCAAAATGATCACCCAGAGGGTTTTTTCCCGAATAAGTTTTTCGGGCGCCTGGGCTCTCGACGCTGGTTTTAGTGCGATGCGCAGGTAGCTGGCAAATAAGGCTGAGATGACGGGAAACAGGAGCAGGTACTCGATTCGGTATTTCGTTAAGAAAACGGCCATCGTAAAGGCAGATAGAAGTGCGTAAAAGAAAGATGAGACCAGTAAGCGATCCCCGTTGTATACTTTGAACACTTTGCGGTAGGCAGAAAGGACCTCTTTGCCCTGCATACTCTCGACCGTTTTGTATTCGGCATAGCGCTTGATTCCCATCAGAAACGCGCCGCCCATCCAATAGGCTATCAAAACGCTGCTTGGAGGAATCAAGGTATCGGTAACTAGGGTCCAACCTATTAAAAACCTCAAAGGGTTGTTTAGGGATTCGGTTAAGACATCGATGAATGGTATGTCCTTACTCCGGAAGGGTCTTACGTTGTAGATTAACCCGCTTATCAACAACGCCATTTGTACCCAGGCAACTGTCAGATTTATCGACAGGGAGATGCCCATACCAGCACCTGCCACAACCAGATATATCAGGAGAAGCGTCGCTGTATTTGGCGAATGCTTTACAAACGGTCGGTTCGATTTAAGGGGATGATGCTTATCATAGGTGGAGTCGAGCCATTCGTTGAGCAAGTAATTGGCTGAGGCGATTAAGCTGGTGGCAATCAGTCCCAGAATAGTGGGCAGGATCAGATTAGAAAAGGAGGCCCCGTGAGTCCCGCTCAAGATCCAAGCGAGTACAATCCCGGGCAGTACGAATAGTTGTTTGACCCAATGATCCAATCGGGCGGCTTCGAAATAGTCTTTGAGCTTAGCGGGTTCCAAGGCGTATCAGGCTGTTTTGGCTCTCAGCACTACGAGTAGGGAGTCCCGCAAATTAATAGGTAGCGTAATAGTCTTCATCCAGTTGAAAGGTCCGAACCGGAGCCATTTTGGTAGATATTGCATGACTCTGACCCACAAATAATCCATGGTAAAGAACCATCCGGGGCGTTTCTGTGCAATGATTTCGAAACCTGCTTTTTCACAGGCAAGTGTGAGTGTCTTCAGGTTGAAGTAGCCTATATGGGCTACCCGATAATGCCACCATTTGCGGCCGAGGAATCGAGCGAACCAAGAGGCGCAATCCGGTGTTACTACCATACACAGACCTTGTGTCGCCAGTCGTTTTCGAATATCTACTAACAACCCCATCGGGTCGATGACATGTTCGATGACATCTATCAGGGTAATGATATCAAAGTGTTGGTCTTCCGGCAGGTCGGTTAATACACCTTTTTTGACTGGCAGATTCAATTTTTCCGCCTCGTGTTGAAGCCACTCCGAGGGCTCCAGGCCTGTCGCATCATAGCCTGCTTTGCGGGCGGCTTCCACCAAGATCCCAGAACCGGCACCGACGTCCAACAACGAACCTGATTTCTGGTAGTGTGCTAGTCGATCAACCAAGGCTTTGGATTGTAGATACCTTTCCGGTCTGCCCTGCACATAGGCCAAGTCTTCGAGGTTTTCATAATAGGTCAACACGTCCGACAGTTCATTGCATTGGAGGAAGCCGCAGTGAGAGCATAGATATATCGCGCTGGTTTGGCCGTAGTGGGAGTCTGTTATCGCAAATGAGGTGCTACTCAATTCCCCTTCCAGATTGGATGGCCATTTGATTTTTGTCTCAGATCCACAAATACGGCAATTTTCGGTTTTTTCCATGCCCATTAAAAACGCGAGTGTCTCGAATTCATACCGGCGAGTGCCTCTTGGAGGACCAGCGCAAATAGTAGTGGCAGGAAGACAATGGCAGGAAAGATGTAGCGAAGATCTATCCTGAACGAAGAAACGTCCATTAAGGTTATTAAAAACCAGCGTGACATGAAAACCAACGTGAGAAAAAGAATCCACCGGTAGAAATGACGGGTCTTCACGTAAGGTTCGTAAAGCGCATAGCGGTAGAGGAGGACCAACAGGGCTATTCCGCCCAAGGCCAGATGAAACTTTCCGTGATTTAGCCAAAGCCAACTTTGAATGGATTCCTGCAAAGCGAAATCTGCCTTACCAGTTCGAACTTCATCAACGGTAACCCGCAAGAGTTTTCCATCGGGGTTCACCGCTTCTTGTTGTCCGATACTTAAAAGAGTTTTGGCCTGCATCGAGGTAGTTTTTCCGTCAGCCGTATGAAATAGAATCCTGACGTCCCAATCAGGGTAGTCGGCTTTCGGCAGTGCGATTCTAAACCCTGAATTCAGAGGGGCTTCTTGGGTAGAAAAAGCGGCTTGGACATCGGGTCTTGGGGTGATCTCAGCGGTTGCATCGAGCTCAATGCCGTTATGATCGATCACCGAGATATGGGTAATTTCCTGGCCTTCGAGAAAGGCCCAGCCACGGATACGTGTAACCTTACGGTAGGCGAGTGTGTGCCTTCTGTTTGTCACTTCATCATAGGCATCGAGGGTACTGAACACGTTATGCCTCGGGTAATAAATGCGTATGTCGGTGTCCTTCAGAGGTCTCCAAGAGTAGCCAAGAGTATCGATGATACCTTTGGGAACCCGCGGCAAAAAGTCCGAGTATTCGGGGTCAATGTAACCGCTTAGCGTAAAACGCTTCTCCAGCTGGCCCGAATTGAATGCCGCATCCAATTCGGCGGAGACATTCCGGTAAAAAGCATCGGCTGTTACCGCATCTTGGTGTATGCCTTCCTCCATCGCGGCTTCCCGAATGGCAAAGAAAATTGCTGAGCCGGCTATCTCTTTCTCGTCCTGCGTCTGTCCAATCGTTGCTTTTGCCCACCGGGGTCCGACTCGTTCCGAAAGCGCTTCTCGGATGGACGCAAGGGTCGGGCTAACGGCGTATGCCTTTTCCAGCGACTCCTGCTCAACACTCACCCACGGCTTTGGGTTTAGCGGCTTGATTTGCATCAATTGCTTTTGAAGGGTACTAAATGCGACCCCGGAAAATTCGTGGGGTATAAAGAGACCGTGGGTAGCGTAGTTGGCGGAACGGATAACTAGATTCGTTAGGAAAATCGGCCCTGCGATTCCCACTAGTACCCAACCCAACTGCTTTATGGTTTTGGATAGCCGCGGCAGTTCCTGTCCGAGTAACCAGAATACGACAACGAATGTGGAGAGTAAGCCGGCGATGAGAACGGCTTCTTCGCGGGTGTGCCATAATAAAGCAGATGTGAATCCTATAGGCAGTAGGTGATGCCACTTTAGGGACATGAGCTTTCGGTTAGCCAAAGGTACTAGCTGGGCGACGAGTATGAGCAACAGGGTTGTATAGAAACATTCTCTGAGCGTTCGGTTTGCCAGAAGAAGCCAGCCCGGATGATGGATCATAACGACAAACACGACCCCGGCTACAGTCGCGTTGATTCCGTTTTTGCGAAATCGGTTGATGAGAAAGTAGGTAGCCCAGCAAAGAAGTAACTCTTGCACAATCCGCAACGGAAGCTCCGAAATATTTACCAGTCCGAGGTAGAGAGGAAAGACAGGCGGTCGCAGAAAAGCCCAGGCGTTGTAGTCAGCCCACCAATACCAGGATTTGGCTAACAGCACATAATTCAAATCATCCGCAGGGCGATAAAAGGGCTCAATTTCTTCGCCCAACACCAACCAATATTTGAAGATAAATCCGATGACTGCGATGCTGTAGAAGCAGCTTCTTGTGTTGAGAATATGCCAGGGAGATTTTCGAAACATGGAAGCAGAATGGAAAGAATTGTCATGCAGACACAATTTATTCGTTTTTCCAATACTTTCCAAATTGGCTTGCTCAGTCGGGTGACTGGGATGAGATATCGAGGTGTCGTATGTTTTCTATTACTGAGAAACCACTGAATGTTCAGCAACTGGCGGCCGGGTTGGAAAACCCGGCCGGGGGTGCGTTAGTGACCTTCGAGGGTCGAGTTAGAAATCATAACGAGGGCTTGTTGGTGAAAGGCTTGGATTACCAGGCCTATGTTCCTTTGGCAGAAGGAGAAGGCACGAAGCTTATTGATGAAGCGAAGGCGAAGTACGATCTGTTGGATTGTTGTTGTGTACACCGGGTCGGATCGCTCGCAATTGGCGAAATCGCAGTGTGGGTGGGCGTGATATCTGCCCATCGAGCTGATGCATTTGAGGCCGCTCGCTACATTATCGACGAGGCAAAAAAGAGGGTTCCTATCTGGAAGCGCGAAAACCTGGAGTCTGGCACCAGTCATTGGGTCGCGTGCCACGATGAAGAGCCGTCTGGTCAGACCTGATGGGATAATGAGCTTTTCAGGCGGCTTATGAGTCTGTTTTTAGGATCGTTGACGGGCTTCGTTCTTGCTTTGTGAAAACCGCTTTGCTTGTTTCATCGTCCAAATCAAACACGAGTTAGAACATGTCTGAAGAATCATCTGATATCGGGCTCATTGGCTTAGCGGTCATGGGTCAGAACCTGGCGCTTAATATCGCCGACCACGGCTTCAAAATTTCGGTCTACAACCGCACCACATCCAAGATGGAAGAATTTGTAGCCGCCAACCCCAATACACCGGGCGGTTTAGTGGGTCAGGAAACCTTGGAAGAATTTGTGGGTTCCCTCAAGGGCCCCCGAAAAATCGTCATCATGGTTCAAGCTGGAGGCCCGACTGATGCAGTCATTAACGGGCTAATTCCCCTGCTAGATGAGGGTGATATCATTATCGATGGTGGAAATGCCAAGTGGACGGACACGATCCGTCGCGAAAAAGAACTTAAGGAAAAGGGTCTACGGTTTGTAGGTTCCGGAGTTTCAGGTGGAGAAGAGGGCGCACGCTTTGGTCCTTCCATGATGCCGGGGGGCGACCCAGAATCCTGGGAACATTTAGCACCTATTTGGCAAGCGATCGCAGCCAAGGTAGATCCGGAAACCGGTAAACCGCTCGAAGGAGCCGCGCCTGGTAAGCCAATTGTGGGCGGTTTCCCCTGCTCGGCTTACATCGGTCCCGACGGCGCTGGTCACTATGTGAAAATGGTTCACAACGGCATCGAGTATGGCGACATGCAGATGATTTGTGAGGCCTATTTCCTGATGAAGAATCTGCTCGGAATGGAAGCTGCCGAAATTGGAAAAGTCTTTGCTGAATGGAATGAAGGTTTACTCGATTCTTTCTTAATCGAAATCACGGCGGACATTCTTCAGGAGAACGATCCTGTTACAGGGAAAGCGTTCGTGGATATCGTATTGGATACAGCTGGTCAAAAAGGCACCGGTAAATGGACCTCAGTGAACGCACTGGATATGGGTGTGCCTGCTCCCACGGTTGCCGAAGCGGTGTTTGCCCGTTGTTTGAGTGCAGTAAAAGAAGAACGTGTCGCAGCCTCTGAAATTTTGACAGGCCCCGAACCTTCATTTGACGGTGACAAGGCTGAGTTTATCAAAGCGATCCACGATGCGCTCTATTGCTCCAAGATATGCTCCTATGCTCAGGGCTTCCAGCTCATGCGCGAAGCCCAGAAGGAGTATAACTGGAAGCTGAATTTCGGCGAAATTGCTCAGATATGGCGTGGGGGATGTATCATTCGGGCACGTTTTCTCCAAAAGATAACTGAGGCCTACGCTTTGGACGCTGATTTGGCTAATTTGTTGCTGGATCCTTATTTCCGGGGAGAGATCAATTCTTCCCAAAGTAACTGGCGTAAAGTCGTGGCTGCTGCGAGTGTGAATGGAATTCCGATTCCGACCTTTGCCTCCGCGTTATCTTACTACGATGGATATCGGTTGGCTCGCCTACCGGCTAACCTACTCCAAGCACAACGAGACTTTTTCGGTGCGCATACCTACGAGCGTACTGATCAGCCACGTGGCAAATTTTTCCACCTGGATTGGCCGAAGAAGCCACGTCCTCAATACGAGATCTAAGTATCAGTTGCTACTTAGTTTCCTTTTAACCGTTTCTAACTATTTGAAAGCGGATTGATTGGAGACGATCTGATCCCTCGCCGTCTTCATCATTTGGGAGAGTGCGCGGGTATCCTCATGGGTATGGCCAGGGCATTCGACCAGTCCACTCGAAACGGCGTCCATAGCCGCTTCGATTTCAGCTTTAACCATGCCACCGGAATCATTCTCGTAGGTTTCCAGCGTCTTTCCTCCTTTGCGTAACTCGGTCCGTACGGCGGCATGAAACTTCGGTATGAATATTTCTCCGTCGGTTCCTTGAATGGTCGCGGCCATGGCCTCGTCTGTTCGGAATGAGCAGGTCAACGCTGCGCTGGCACCTGTCTCATGGCTGGTCGCTATCACTGCAGAATCTTCCACGCCGGTTGAAGCCAGGGTTCCAGAGGCTAATACTGATTTCACTGCTCCCAAGAGATACCGTGCCAGATAAAGGGGATAAATACCGACATCCAGTATAGCCCCTCCTGCCAAATCAGGGTTCATCAATCGATCTTCGGGATCGGTAGGGCCTTGAAAACAGAAGTCAGCTCTAAGTAGACGGGGCTCACCGATCTTTCCGGAATCGATCCAATGCTTGGCCTTTCGAATGGCAGGCAGAAAACCGGTTTTCATAGCCTCCATGATAAACACGTTGTGTTGATCTGCCAATTCTAGCAGCTCGCAGGTGTCTCTTAAGGAAGGAGTCAGTGGTTTTTCGCAAAGAACTGCTTTGCCACAGCGAATCGCCTGTTCGGCGAGTTGTTTGTGAAAAACATGGGGAACGACGATGTAAACGATATCGATTTCTTCATCGGTCAAGAGTTCCTCGTAGCTGCCATACGATTTCTCAAATCCGTAGTCTTTCGCGAAGTCGGCAGCTCTTTGAGAGTCTCGTGAGCCAACAGCAACAAGGCGCGCTCCCTCAACCTGTCCAAGTTCATCTGCGAATTCTCGGGCGAAACGACCTGGTCCCAACAGGCCCCAGCCAATTTTTTTCCTATCAATTTTCATAATCAAACAGTTGGTATGATAGCTTCTGTTCGGGAACTATCCAACAACCTTCTGAATTTTCTATCTTCACAGCGGGAAAATGGATTAGAGCGAAACAAAGCCCCGGCTCGCCGCAGCCGGGGCTTTTTGATTGGCACTGCTTGCTACCTAACCAGTCCAAATCTTTTGCCTATTCTTCTATCTCGAAAATTTCGACGGTAGCGATTCCGGTGCCTCCGTCGGCACCCTGAACGATCACGGTGTAGGGTCCAGGTGATAGAGTGAGCACAAGGGCTGCTTCTGCATCGTCCACTGGAGCAAGGCCAGTGCCCTCAACGGCTGCAACGCTGTCCGAATCTTTCCAATTGTCGTTGAAGGCTACCTCAGAACCATCAGCGGATCTGACCGATACAATTGGATCTTGAAGCAAGTCACCGTCAACCGGGAGCGAAGGTCCGGATGACCGGATGTATACCTTCTTGTCGGTGGTTCCTCCGATTACGAATCCACCGATCATCACCGCATCACGTGTCTTTACTTCACCGCGCGTTGAGATGTTGATGAGCTGGCTCGCTTGATCAGCATTGCTGTTGTTGACTTCAAATACTTCAAGAACCGCCACGCCCTCATCAATCTCCAGTTTCGGAGAGACTATAGCAGTGTAAGCCCCCGGTTGGAGGACGGCCATAATTGCCGCGTCGTAGAATCCTTCAGGCGCGACTCCGGTCGCTTCAATGAGATCTGCATTGGGCTGATCAATCCAATCATCACCGGTGGCTAAAACATTGCCAGCTGGATCCGTCAGAGTAATGACCCCATCCAGCAAGAACTCCGTAAAACCTAGGTCTCTGAGCTCCCAGCCTTTAGCGGCGATGAGTATAGTTTTGGGAGCATCTCCTTCGATGATGAAACCGGCAATCGCGTTTGAGCTATCTGTTCCAGCAAAGACCCGGGTGGAGATGTTGATCAAACGATCTGTTGAAAATTCCACGTCCATTTCGTCTGGATCCAGGTAGTTGAAGAAACCAGTACTACCGTCGTTAGTCGTGAAGGTGCCATTGAAGAGCTTGAGTTCATCATTATACGTGCCACTAAGTTCTGTTTTGAGATTTGTGACCAAGGCCAGTTGACCATTTTCATCTATCATTCCGAATCCGGACTCCGTAGTTCCGCCATCAAACATGATCAATGAATATACCTCACCGCTGGGTGAGATCAGACCAATCTTCATGCCCGTTGCATTTGCGGATCCTACAATACCTTCAAAATAACCGGCGAGGTCTACAAAATCGGGATCGCCATCCGATGCAAACGTGGATCCCGTAGCTTCATTTCCATTCAAAGCCACACTCAAGAGCGCATCTTCCTGGACTTCTATGAGGCCACTGCTGTCACCCGCTGTGGGTGTAGCATCTCCAAACCCGATTGCGCCTGTTAGGATATCTCCAGATTCCGTTTCTATCAAGAACGTCCCGTTGTTTGCTACCGGTACGCCTTCAGACGAAAAGACACTATCTCCAGCAAACAGATGAACAATGATAGTCGCGGTTTGTTCTTCCGTGATAGAGGCACCAAAGGTTCCGACTTCGTCGTTTAAGAATCCGAAGTAGAATCCGGTAAAACCTTTTGTGGCGATTGTGATTTCTTCTCCGATTGGAGAGAATAGGTCTCCGACCTGTCGAAGCGTGCGATAAGTATAAGTAGAATCAGGCACTAGATCTATGTCTGTAAACGAAGGTGATTCTTCTGTCAGTTGTGCTATTTCCACCCACGCACCCGTTTCTAGATCCAACCGTTGAATGATAATCGCTTCTCCGTCGCCTATTTCTTCGGACCATCCGATGGTTGCTGTATCAGAGGTGGTGGCGTCCAGATTGAAGTCATCTGCTTCCTCAATGAGGATCGTATTCAGGTCGTAAATGGTGGTGGTTCCACTTACTTCGTTGCCGACCAAGAGAAGAGGACGGTAGGTTGGACTGTCGGCCGCTGTAATAAACTTAAGCCCTTCTGGTCCGAGATCACCTGCCGTGAATAGCTCGGCATCGCCGGAGAAATCACGGTTATTAATATAGTCCACGAATTCAGGTGCGAACGGGGCCGTGATGTCGTAGATCGCTATGCCCCCGATACGTTCCAGACCGAGGAATAAATAAGTATTGTCGTCGATTTGACCGATGGCCAATCCCTCTGGCTCTGGACCTTTGTCGTCGCTTCGGTTGTCGAAGGAATCATTCACGTCGTTGGTGCTGTTAAAGTCGTCGGGGTACGCAAGGGCGGTGATTTGCTCAAGCTCATCGCCCGAGTCAAAGACCAGATTTCCGTATCGATCCCAAATCGTGAATGAACGGGCACCATAGGAAAAAATCCGGTCATGGTCGCCGTCACCGTCGAGGTCACCGTCTGCCAGAGTACTGTTAAGGCGACCGAGGTTTTCATCTAGCTGCAAGGTTTCTGCATCCGGGAATGCGATTGGATCCAGGGTAAGACCTCCTACCCGTTCTTCTTCGCTGTATCCCCCATAGTCTCGGGCATCTCCTTCGTTAGCGGTTACGAGGTAAATCTGATCCCCAGAGGTGTAGCTTCCGATCGTATCAGGCATATACATACCGAGGGTTGGCCAATTGGTGATGTTGATACCTTCGTCACGATTGCTTGCGTCTATTCCGTTGTTGTCCCCGAAGTGAATGATTCCGAGGGTCAGATCAGGGAAGCCTGCTTGAGTGAAGTCGTTATCGTTGGAAACTGCCAAGGCTCCATTTTCTAAAAGTGCCAGACCTTCCGGTTTGTCACTGGGCAGGTAACCGAGAGTCGGTAAGTTGGTGACCTTGCGTTTCCAGACGGGCTTGACCTCTTGAGCTGCCAGATCCTCAGCAGAGTGTTGCTCCCAGCTAAGACCCTCCATCGGTTCTGGTGCGTCTACTTCCAACAAGTTTGTCGCGTGGGTGATATCGATTTCAAAGATATATTTGTGGCCGATTGCTGGTTGAGATGGATTGGATGAATCGCGCTCAAGGACGAAGAACTTCCCATCACCTGCGTAGACTGCATCGCCGATTTTGTCGGTGCGTGCGAAGCTGTATCCAGACCCAGCGTTCCGTTCGAGCAAGTAGATATATTCCTCAACCGGTGTTCCATCCGCGGCGTTAACACCCAGAATTCGAATAACATCGGATTTGTTACGAATCGTGGCGCTATCCGGATTTTCAATCGGGCTTTGTATAAACGCGTAGACGACATCCTTTTCAGGATCCAGGGCTACTGCTTCGAATCCACGGTTTGCACGACGCAGCGTGTAATCGGCTGGTAGCGTTTCAGTTCCATAAAATCCGGGTACTTGCGGCGTGTCGCCGAGTAAAGAGGTGCCTTGAGGAACATAGCGTGCGTTTAGAGTTCCGTTCGCAAAGAAGTGATAGATGGCTGGACGGTATTCATCGACGGTGTAGAAGGTTCCGTTGGGATGCTTTACAATACCTTCCATGTCTCCACCATACGGATCGTAATCGACGGCTTCCGATTTTCCATTCAATGGCTTTTCATCGAAACCAGGTATGTTGGGAACTCCGTGAATTGGAACAAGACCTTCTCCTCCGTCCCGCGATAACAAGATTTGGTCAGTGATTTCCAAATCTTCGTTTTCGTAATCCAACTCGAAGCGCACAATTCGTGCTTGGTAGTTTGGCAGGAGGAATTCTCTATTCGTGACTCCGTCTACACTGAATGAGGTGCCATTGGGGCCACGGTCTGGGATGGTGTAAAAGACCTTGGTTTTTTTGTTGGATTCATCAGCCGCATACCACAGTCCAGAGAATCCTCCTAGCAACACCGGTGTTTCATCATCGGCGGTGGAGAAACCGAGAACGGGTAGGTCAGTTTCCTCAAAAGTAAACTGCTCCAGAACGGGTTGCCCACTGCTGTGATCTTTCACACCCAGAGGAAGAATGTCCAGTAGCTCACCGGCTTCATAGTCGATGACGGCGATCGCGTTGTTTTCCTGCAGGGTAACATAAGCGAAGCCATCGATGGCGGTGATAAACTCCGGTTCAAGATCCTGAGCGACCGTCGAACCGGGACCGAAGATTCTGACTCCTTTGTTTTTAAGGGAGTAGAGTTTATCATTAAAGGCTTCAAAGGTTACCTGGGTGACATTGTCCTGTGTCAGAGTGCTTACCGAAGCGATGGAACCATCACCGAGATCGACGATCGTTACGGATCCTTCAGGGTCGACAGAGTAGTCATCCAATGGTTCACCCTCATTGGCCGTCAGGACTTTAAGTCCATCCGGGCTAAATACTATATTGTCTGGTAGCACACCCGCTGAAACAGTCGATAGCACATTGCCGTCGGTGTCATGAAAGACGATTAAACCGGGCTCCGTTTCTATATCGTTTTCAACAGCTGTTGCGACGATACCGTTCATGACGGCAACCGAATTAACAGACCCTGGTTGTTCCACAGAGGCGATTTTGACGGGAGCAGTTGGATCTGAAATGTCCAACACATCGATCACGCCTGCATCGGCATTTACAATATAGGCGCGTCTAGTGACTGGATCGTAGTCGACGATTTCGGACGAACCTTCATCAAAGACGTTCGTTTTATAGGTTCCTGTCGCAGTAAGGTGCACCTTATCAGTTGATATTTTCAATGGGGATCTAAGCGGTGAGTAGGTGTCTCCGTCTCTCGCGAATATGCGGTAACTGTAGGAAGTAGCTATCTCTAAACCTTCATCAGTCCACTCTGCCGTTCCATCTTCGAAGCTAGCGACTTCAGTCCATACGCCATCTATTAGCTTTTCGATGGTGACTGGATCTGATGCGCTTTCCCACGTGAGGGTGATCGAATCGTGATTGATTTCTCCCGCTGCGAATTCAGCCGGAGCATCTACGAACAATGAATCCACGCTGTAGAAAGTCGTCGTACCGCTAATTTCGTTGCCGACGATCAGCATAGGGCTATTGGTAGGACTGTCTTCCGCGGCAACATACTTAAGCCCTTCTGGACCTAGGTCTCCTGCTGTAAACGCTTCCGCATCACCGCTGAAGTTGCGGTTGTTAACGTAGGTTACGAATGCCGGATTTTGCGGGTGGGTGATATCGTAAACTACAACGCCACCGACACGTTCCAGTCCGATGAAGGCGTAGGTTCTGTCTGAGATTGTTCCAATGGCGAGTCCTTCCGGCTCTGGGCCTTTGTCGTCACTGCGATTGTCGAAGGATCCGTTTTCATCGTTGGTACTATTGAAGTCCTCTGGAGCATAAATCGAGGTTATGATCTCCAGATCGTCTCCAGAATCGAATACGAGGTTTCCGAATTGATCCCAAATGGAGAATGAACGGGCACCATAGGAAAAGATGCGGTCATGATCGCCGTCTCCATCGAGGTCGCCGATTGCCGTGGTGCTATTTAAGCGCCCGAGATTTTTGTCCTCTTGAAGTTCGGCCGCGTTCGGGAAAGCACTCTCGTCCAATGTAAGACCTCCTACTCTTTCTTCTTCGCTGTAACCATCATAGTCGCGTGCATCCCCTTCGTTTGCAGTCACCAGATAGGTAATCCCATCGTACTCATACGCGGCGATAGAGTCAGGTTGATACATACCCAAGGTTGGCCAGTTGGTAATAGTTATTGAGTCATCCCGATTGCTGGCATCAAACGCATAGTTGTCGTCGAAATGAATGATCCCGAGTGTGAGATCAGGGAAACCTGCTTGTGTGAAGTCGTTGTCGTTGGAAACTGCCAGAGAGCCGTCATTCATGAGGGCCAAGCCTTCTGGTTTATCGCTGGGCAAGTAACCGATGGTTGGAAGGTTGGTCACCTTCAGTTTCCAAACAGGGCGAACACCTTGTGCGGCCAGATCGTCGGCGGAATGTTGTTCCCAACTGAGCCCTTCCATGGGAGCAGGAGCGTCCTCGGCCAAAAGATTGGTTGCGTAAGAAATATCAATCTCGAAGATGTACTTGTGACCGATCGCGGGGCTGTTTGGATCGGAAGAGTCGCGCTCGAGCACATAGAATTTGCCGTCACCAGCGTAAACCGCATCTCCGATTTTGTCTGTGCGGGCGAACCCGTGGCCGGAGTCAGCATTGCGTTCGAGTAAGTAGATATATTCCTCGACGGGCGTTCCGTCGCTGGCATCCACTCCGAGAATCCGTATAACATCGGATTTGTTGCGAATGGCAGTACTATCTGGGGTTTCGATCGGGCTTTGGATAAAAGCGTAAACGACATCCTTTTCAGGATCCAGAGCAACTGCCTCGAATCCACGGTTGGCTCGACGGAGTGCGTAATCTGCCGGAAGCGTTTCAGTTCCATAGGTTCCGACTGCCATGGGCGTGTCCCCCAGGGTTGAAGTCCCTTCGGGCACGTAACGTGCATTGAGAGTTCCGTCTGCGAAAAAGTGGTAGATTGCAGGACGGTATTCGTCGACGGTATAGAAGGTTCCGTTTGGGTGTTTAACCACGCCTTCCAAGTCTCCGCCATAGGGATCGTAAGCAACCGCCTCGGATTTTCCATTGAGCGGAACTTCATCGAAACCGGGAATATTCGGTAACCCTGTTATAGGAACAGGTCCACCGTCGTCGCGGGTCAACAGGATGGTGTCGACGACGCTTAGGCTTGCAGACGGCACGTCGAGCTCGAATTTGACAATGCGTGCTTGGTAATCAGGCAACAGGAACTCGCGGTTCGTGACTCCATCGACAGAAAAGGATGTCCCATTGGGACCCCTGTCTGGGACCGTATAGAAAACCTTCGTGTTCGCGTCTGATTCATCGGCGGCATACCAGAGTCCAGAGAATCCTCCAAGAAGAACAGGAGTCGCGTCGTCTGCGGTCGAAAGACCGAGCAGAGGTAGGTTCTCTTCCTTCCAAGTATAAGATTCAAGAACCGGCTGGCCGGAGCGATGGTCTTTGTATCCGAGTGGAAGAATATCTATGGCCTCACCGGCCTCGATGTCGATCACCGCAATGGCATTGTTTTCTTGTAAGGTAACGAATGCGTAAGCGCTGTCCGGTGAGACTGCGATGTATTCTGGCTCAAGGTCTTCTGCTACAGTGGAACTAGGTCCGAAGATTCGGACGCCCTTGTTTAAGAGAGAATAGAGCTTATCGTTGTATGCCTCGAAAGTGACTTGTAGGCCTGAGTCTTCAGTAAGTGCGGACACAGCTTCCATGGAACCGTCTCCGAGATCAACGATGGTGACGGAACCTTCAGGGTCTACTGAATAGTCGTTTAGTGGTTGTCCTTCATTTGCGGATAGCACCTTCAGTCCGTTGGGACTGAAGGTGACCGCATCGGGAAGGACTCCCGCAGTTACAATAGAAAGAACATTGCCATCGGTATCGTGGAAAACGATGTGACCGGGTAACGTATCGTCATCGTTTTGAACGGCGGTTGCAACGATGCCATTCTTGACGGCCACCGAGTTGACAGTTCCAGGTTGCTCTACCTGAGCAATAAGTGTGGGATTTGCAATGTCGGATATGTCCAGGACGTCAATTACCCCGGCGTTTGCATTCACTACGAATGCTCGTTGCGTGACGGGATCAAAATCAACGATTTCAGATGAGCCTTCATCAAAGATATTGGTTTCGTAAGTTCCCAATACGTTCAAGGTGATCGACGCTCCTGAGACTTTACGCTCATCCAGATTTTGGATACGGCGATCAAAGCGAGGAGCCGTTTCTCCCTTGCTGAATGGGATTTCTGAGTATAAATAAGCGACATACTCGGCCATGGCATCTTGTTCAGACCCGGCGTCTGCGAAGTCGGCAACGCCTTCTTCACTTATGCTTCCAACGAGATCAACGCGGTTTTCACCGAGGGTATCGAAAGGATACCCATCCCCTCCTCCTGCAAGGAAGTTGAGAGTTACGATACGAATTTCGCGAGCCGAGTCACCTAGCACGAACCCATCTTCAACGACGGTGTCGGTGATGAGTCCGTTTTCGTCTTTGATCACGATGCTCGTCACGCGACTCCCCGCTTCGGCAGAAGGATCATAGGTGAAAGCCATCCCGCCGATTTGTGGAAAAGCGCCTGGAGTAGACCCCGGTGCTACGCCTGAAACCCCATTCTCTAATACTTCTTTAAGGTCTGCTGGCGAGAGTGTGACAAGCGAGAGCTCATTGTTGAAGCGCATGGCGTTTTCGATATCCAATTGCGAAATCTGACCCGACTCCTTGCCAGCATCTGGATTGGCTGCAGTTGGGAGAAGTTCTCCGGTGATACCATCGATGCTTCCGATCTGTGCCCGAATACCACCCCCGTTTTTCAATGAGGCAACGACGGTAGGATCAAATTGTTGGGCAACCCAAAGATTCGCGTCGGCTGTGAGGTTACCGAGGTTGGTTTCTTCGGTTCTTACATTGGAGCGACGTCCTTCCAGATACACGGAGGTAAGTCCAAATATGTTGGTGTCTTTGGCGGTGACCACACCGGAAACAGCATCGGTGATACGCTTTACTTGAGCTCCTTTGGTGGTTGGAGCAAATGGGGCCTCCAGATCTCCCCAAAGTCCTTCAACAACATCGTCCAGAGTGGCGAAAGTTCCGCTTGCAGCAGGATCGATAGATTCGGGGAGAAGGATCCCGTCATCATCAAAAGTCGCAACCAAGCGACCCACATAGGTGTATTCTCCATCTGTGCTAACAATCGCAGCAGGATCTCCATCGAGATTTGTGGTGAGAATTGGGTAATCCGCTTCTGCCTCAGCGCCCGGTTGTAACACATCGGTTTCATCCGCCAAAAGAGTATCTGAACCCCCGGCGATGACGATGTCTACACCGCTAAGCAGGGTGATGAGTTCTTCTTCAAGTGAAATTTGCTGTAGGTGAGAGGCAAGAATGATGATGGTAGCTCCTTTGGCTTCCAGTTCGTCAATGACTGGTTGCAGGACAGCTGCCAGAGCGGCCATGTTGTTTTCGCCTCCGGTGGTTTCATTGGTATCGCCTGGAGATGAGATGGTTGGCAGTCTTTGGGTGGTTGCTCCGACCACCCCGATTATGAGTCCATCGCGATCTATAATCGTAGCTTGTGCAATTTTGGGAGCTGCAGCCGCGGCCGTGAGATCATCCGGTGAGGAGATGAAATCAGTGTTTGCTAGTATGTCCGAGGTAAAGAGACCGCTTAGGGCACCATCACTGGTGAAGTCGAGGTTGGAGCTCAAATAGGGAAACTGTGTGCCCAACCAGCGCACGTCTCCTAGAGTGGCACCGCGTATATCGGTTCCGAGTAGTCCGCCGATAGTGCTGGTTCCTGCATCGAACTCATGGTTTCCGAGAGCTGAAGCATCGAAACCGATAATGTTCATAATGCTGATGTCCGCGCGACCATCTGACTCGCGGATATTGGTTAGCGAGGGAGAGGTGAGTCCAAATAACTCATCATACGCTTCCTGAAAGATATCTCTCAGGCTTCGGTCACCTGCGGCTGAAAAGAAAGGCCCAGGGATATAGTTGTCTCCTGCTGAAATAGTGATTGAGGGAATGGTGTCTCCGGCCGCATCGATTTCCAAAGCTTCTATGATCGCTGCAAAATTGGGTGCCGACTTGATTGCGTCGACGCCGCCTTCCAGATCGGAAGCATGCAAAATTTGAATGGTATCGTCTGCCTGGAGAGAATTTGAAAATAGCAAGGCAGTTGAAAGAGTTAATGTTGAGAGGGTTCTAGCTATACGAGTCTTAGAGAATATGACTGATATCATGGACGTTTAATATGATTAGGTTGGGAGCTCGAAAAATGGGTGTAGAAGAAGCCGCGTTATCAGCGGAGCTTTCAAGTCCACCACCTTAATCTTTAGCCTATAAAGATCTCAATTTTGCGTCGTTTCGGTTACAAGAGCGTGAAAAAATCTGGTTGTCGGACGAAACAGTGGCGCGGGTTGAGAGAATATATCAGGGGTCTGTAACAGATAGGAAACGAACAAGTTACAGGTGTTGTAAACTGAGCAATTTTGAAGTTGTGAGGTTGGATCTGGTCTTGATCAGTTCATCTTCGCAAGAATCGGGTGGAGTTCGGCGGACTCCGTTTGTTACTTTGAAAGCGTGAATCAATACGCACAGATAGAATCGATTATTCAGCACCTGGGAGACCATTTCAAAGATCAGCCAAGTCTCGACGAATTGGCCGCTCGGGTGGGATTGAGTCCGGATCATTTTCAAAGGGTGTTTAAGGCGTGGGTGGGTATTTCCCCCAAACAGTTTTTGAAGTACCTGACTCTTGAATACGCTAAGTCACAACTGGATAGGGATAGCTCGGTATTGGATACGGCATTGAATAGCGGATTATCGGGACCCGGCAGGTTGCATGATCTTTTCATTACAATGGAGGCTATCACTCCTGGAGAATACAAGAAACAAGCAGAGGGTTTATCGATTCGCTATGGGCTACACCCTTCTCCCTTTGGAGTTTCAGTGCTTGCCGTCTGTGATCGCGGTTTGTGCGGATCTTTCTTCCTGCCCAGGGAAGACGAGGCGCTGGCGTTGGAGGCGGTCCGGGAGTATTGGCCAAAGGCTCGTATCGAAAGGAATGATATCGAGACCCGCGGGCTGGCTAACCAATTGTTTGAGCGATCTATCGTGGAACCTCTTTCCCTCTTCGTTCGGGGGACTCCGTTTCAGGTGCAGGTATGGCGTGGCCTGTTGGATATTCCTGCGGGTTCACTTTGTACCTATTCAGACTTGGCAGAACAGGTGGGTCGCCCATCAGCGACCCGGGCGGTCGCGGGTGCAGTCGGTGATAATCCGATTTCCTGGTTGATCCCCTGCCATCGGGTAATTCGAAAAGGGGGTCACCTGGGAGGTTATCGCTGGGGATTACCACGCAAGAAAGTGATGTTGGCCTGGGAGGCCATTCGCCAGAGAACCTGAAAGGTGTTCAGTATCTGCGCTGGAGGTTTAGAAGGGGGTGCCGTCCAGTTTAGGAGACCTTGTTTGCGCACTGTCCAGTGGTATCGAACTTTTTGATATTTGATAGGGTTGTATCAGCGATATTTCGCAGCGCGGTATCGGTGAAGAATGCCTGATGACCCGTGATAAAGACGTTGGGAAAGGTGGTTAGTCTCATAAAGAGATCATCTTGAACGATCTCGGATGAGAGATCTTCGAAAAACAAGTTGTCTTCCTCTTCATAGACATCGATACCGAAGTACCCAAGCTTGCCGGACTTGAGAGCGCGGACAGCGGCGGCTGTGTCTATGAGAGCTCCGCGACTGGTATTGATCACTGTGACCCCCTGTTTCATTTTTGAAAGGGTGTCATCATTGATCAGGTGTTTCGTGGCTGGGAGCAGCGGGCAGTGAAGTGAGATGATATCGCAGGTTGCCCAGAGGGTATCGAGATCCGCATATTCGATACCCAAGCTGACCAATTTCTCATCTTTGTGCATATCGAAAGCGTAAACTTTGCACCCGAAGCCGAGAAACAACTTGGCGACGAGAGCACCGATCTTACCGGTTCCGATAATGCCAACGGTTTTTCCAAATACCTCGTGTCCCACCATGCCTTCGAGCGAAAAGTTGCCCTCCCGCACGCGATTGTGGGAGCGATGAGTCGTTCGGTATAGCGCCATCAAAATAGCGATGACATGTTCTGAAACAGCATGAGGCGAATAGGCGGGAACCCGGACTACCGTGACCTTGAGCTCTTGGGCTGCCTCAATATCCACGTTGTTATAGCCGGCACAGCGCATGGCGATCAGTTTGGTTCCTCCTTGAGCCAGTAGTGAGATTGTATTGCGGGTAAGCTTGTCGTTCACAAATGCGCAGACACAATCATAGCCATTGGCCAGTGCTGCGGTTTCTTCGCGCGGGAGGTTTTCAAAGTAAACCAGCTCGTGATCGGAGGATGCGTTAGCTTGGTCAAAATACTTCCTATCGTATTTGCGTGTGCTGAAAAAGGCGACCTTCATGCCTCTAAACACAGGGTGCTATGAAATCCTTTCAAGCGAATAGAAGCGATATTCGGAAGATTTAACACATCCGTCAAAAGAACTTGGTTTTCGTGGTTTTGACCACTAGCTTTCGGCTCTTAACCACAAGTAATTTATCATGGTAAAAAGAACGATACCCAAAATCTTAAGCACCTGGCTGCTCCTGGCTGGGATCAATTCTGCAATAGCCGCCTCTGCCGATTGGACCGAAATTGCCGAAGCCGACCTCAAGCTCATGGGTAACTATGTAGGTGAGTGGTATGAGGCACCTGAAAAGTCTTATCAGGACATCAACCCTACACTGTCTGCTCAAGTGATCAATGTGGATGTAGGCGTCTACGATGTGAAGTTCGTTCAAAATCTGGACCGACGGGCCGATCCTTACCACATGGCCCAGGGGGCTACTTTATTTGAAGACGAAATCAGTTACGGACGAGATGGCTGGTCATTCGTGGTCGATAAGAAAGGTCTTCACGGGTATGGCACTGTGTATGGCAAGGTTGCGAAGTTTAAGCTGAAACGCGTCGAGTTGGAGTCCCCGACGATGGGTAAAAAGGCACCGGATACTGCGAAAGTTCTATTCGATGGATCGAACTTCGACGCGTGGGTCCATACGGACGGACGTCCGATGACCTGGACTTTGACTGAAGAGGGTTACATGGAAATCAATCCCAGTAAGTATCATAAGAATGCGAAGCCACCTATTGGTGGAGCAATCATGACGAAGGATACGTTCAAGGACGTGCGCTATCACATGGAGTTTCGTTATCCGGTTGAACCGGGTTTGACTGGCCAGGGACGCGGAAACAGCGGTCTCTTCTTTCAGGGAAGTGATGTTGCTATCGCATTCGAAGTGCAAATTCTCAACAGCTATGGTCTTGGCGGCTATTGGAATGAATGCGGGAGTTTGTACCGTATGATTGCCCCGAAGGTTAATGCCGCCCGCCCTCCCCTCCAGTGGCAGACTTACGATGTCGAATATAGGGCCGCCCGTTACAAGGATGGCAAGCTCGTCAAACGCCCGCGTATTACCGTATGGCTCAATGGTGTGCTCATTCACAACGACCAGGAACTCTTTCATGCGACTCAGCACTTCGAAGCGAATCGCACCAATTTGCCTCCGCAGGAACCAGGCCCGATTATGCTGCAGGATCACAGTAATCGTATCCAGTTCCGTAATATCTGGGTTGAAGAGCTGTAGGGGCTTTGAGTGGAGATAGTTTAACGGCGGGTTTAGCCTTGCGGGTTCATTCTTGGAACTTGAGGTGGCGACTACTTATTTCTTAGATTTTGATCGAGGCCTATGAAAAACAAATACCTACCCCTCTCTGCTCTATTCTGCTTCGTTAGTCTGCTGGCCTTTGCGATTAACCTCCAGGGCCAACCGGAGACAAAAGATCCAGAGCCCCACTATGCCGCGTCTGTGCCCAAGCCGACCTTGGCTGGAGTTCGTTACGGTGATCATGAAAGGCACGTCCTCGATTTTTGGAAAGCTCCTTCAAGCGCACCCACCCCTTTGGTTTTTGTTATTCATGGTGGTGGCTGGACTGGGGGAAGTAAGGAGCGACTCGATCGGTTTGCAGATACCGAGGCGCTTTTGAAGGCTGGCATTTCCGTCGTGGCAATCAATTACCGGTTGATGAAGCATTCGCAAGACGTTGTGCCCCCGGTGAAAGCACCGCTTTATGATGCTGCTCGTGCTTTGCAGTTTGTCCGAAGCAAGGCCAAGGAGTGGAATATCAATAAGATCCGCATCGGGGCCGCAGGTGGTTCGGCCGGTGCTTGCTCCAGTCTCTGGCTTGCTTATCACGACGATCTGGCAAACCCGGATAGCCTGGACCCGGTCGCCCGTGAATCGACCCGGCTCTGGTGTGCCGCAGTTCTTGGACCTCAAACCACCCTCGACCCAAAACAGATGAAAGAGTGGACACCCAACAGCCGGTATGGTGGACATGCATTTGGTAAAAAGAACTTTGCCCAATTTTTGGAAGAGAGAGACAGCATCCTACCTTGGATTGCCGAATATTCTCCCTATGCTTTGGTTACACCCGATGATCCTCCTGTGTATTGTTCCTTTGGTGCACCGCCGGCCCTTGGTCAGGAGCAAAAGGATCCCACGCATACAGCTAACTTTGGTGTAAAACTTCAGGAGCATTGTCAGGATGTGGGAGTCAAATGCGACCTCGTCTATCCCGGTGCTCCTCAGGTGAAATATGAGAATCCAACGGAATACCTAATCGCGACCTTGACTGCCTCTTACTGATGATTCCGGTCTAAAACTCAGGCTTCATGGCCGCGAATTACTAGAGAAGCAGTTAAGGATCTGTGACTTTCGAATTGCAATGCCTTGGGCATACCGGGATGCCCAAGGCACTGTCCATCGTTAGATTCCCGAGGGGATCGGGAAGGAATTGGATCAATCCTCTCCCTGCGCCTTTGTGAACGCGTCTTCTCCATCAAAACGGTTGAGTTTTTCAACATGCATCCAGCGCATACCCAATGCTTCGATGCGACTTAGGAGGAGGTCGAATTCGGAAAGAGTTAGGTCGTCGGCAGGTCCTTCCTGAAGGATAAACCGGCACCGCCAGTGATCGACGCAATCAGTGTCTGTCCCGCGTTCTGGGTAGACCATCGTTCCTCGATTGGAAACCATCTTCAGGCGGAACGGTGTAGACTCTGTAGCGGTTTCAAGAAGTCGCCCTACTTCGCCAGGCGTCCCATCGAATTCCGTGAAAATATCGACTCCGACTACAGAGCGTTCGGCGGGGCGATCCCTTACAACGGATGTTGGACGAGCAGGTACCTTGAGATGCTGGTAGGTCCGTTTTCCGTATCCTGATGGTTTGACACCGAGATTGGCGATGACGGCGTCTGCAAATGCGGATGTTCCTAAGACGGGTCCTGAACCTGCGATATCACCGGGGAGGCCTTTGCCTGCTTCCAGAGTGGCGAGAAGTGCAGATTCTACCGTTTCGGCGGTTTTCATCTCACCCAGATAGCGAAGTAGCATAACAGCAGAGAGCACCAGAGCGGTAGGGTTGGCCTTGTCCTGACCAGCAATGTCGGGAGCTGAACCGTGGACGGCCTCGAATATCGCACAGTCGTGTCCAATATTGGCGGAGGCAGCGAGACCGAGTCCACCGACGAGTCCGCTCGTTAAATCGCTTAGGATGTCACCATTCATATTGGTGGTAAGAATGATATCGAACTGTTCCGGGCGGATAACCAGTTGGTGTGCACAATTATCGATGAGTATGTGTTGAGCCTCGATATCCGTATATTCCTTCGCGACGGCTTCGAACTCCTGTTTCATCCTGCCCTCGGTTTTCTTCATGATATTCGCCTTGGTTGCGACGTGGATGGTTCCCCTTCCTTCAGCGCGGGCCAGCTCGAATGCCAGACGGGCTATCTTTTCGCTGCCCTTGGTCGAAATAAGTTTTAGGCACTGGGCAACATCTGGGGTTTGTCCATGTTCGATGCCGGCATAGAGATCTTCCACGTTTTCGCGAACGACAACAAGGTCGATACCGCGACCCGAGAACGGTGTATGAACCCCCGGTAGTTCACGGACGGGTCGGATGTTGCCGAAAGTTTCGAAGAGTTTGCGCAACGTTACGTTGGCGCTTTTACCGCCAAATCCCACGGGAGTTTCGAGCGGACCTTTAAGGGCCACCTTGTTGCGGGAGAGTGAGTCGATCGTTTCTTGCGGGACTCCAGAGGCTACGCCTGCCTTGAATATGGCTGCTCCTGCCGGTGCGGGTTCCCAGTCGATGGATGCTCCCGCAGCCGCGAGGATACGCTGGGTTGCTTTCATAATTTCAG
This sequence comes from uncultured Opitutaceae bacterium, assembly GCA_964352065.1. Classification (GTDB taxonomy): domain Bacteria; phylum Verrucomicrobiota; class Verrucomicrobiia; order Opitutales; family UBA2995; genus UBA2995. Next base: position 98,469 of record CAYGQM010000004.1, on the reverse strand, counting down.
CGCCGACACCGTCTCCTTCGATGAGGGTGACGCAGTGACGGGCGGCTGTTTCGTTCAGTGTGGATGATTTCAGCATTCGAGTTCGTTTTTCGTGTTTTGGTTGGAACTGGTTTAGTTACGTCGAGAATCTTATCCGATTTCTTAAAATCGGTCCAATAGATAGTTTTTATTGAAACTATCGAAATAATCGATGCATTAGGATTTATGGACAATTTGCCGTGGCTCAATTACCATCACCTACAGTATTTTCGAATGATTGTCCGGGAAGGCGGAGTGACCCGGGCGGCAGAGCGCCTGAATCTTTCACAATCCACTCTGAGCGCCCAGTTGAAGACGCTGGAAGAATCACTCGGTATGCGCCTTTTCGAGCGGGAAGGCCGTAGCCTGCGATTGACGCCAGCTGGACAAGTTGCTCTGGAGTATGCGGAGGACATCTTTCGTTCCGGTGACGAATTGCGGGCTTGGTTTGGTGGGCAGGGTAAAGCCGGGCCTCAGTCTATTCGGGTTGGTGCGATGAGTGTCTTGTCCAAAAACCTCCAGTTCGAAATCATCCGGCCGTTGGTTATGCGCGGAGAGGTGAAAGTGACGGTAGTCGACGGCGAGTTTCCAGCTCTACTGGAACGATTGAAACGTCACCAATTAGATGTGCTTCTAGGAAATCTTCCGATTGCCGGAGTGGAAGCAGAATCGGTTCAGGTTCATTTGCTGGGGGAAATGCCGATGTATCTGGTGGGGCGACCACCCTTCAAGGTTCCGGCGAAACCGTTTCCAGAGTGGTTGGATGACCTGCCGTTGTTTCTTCCCTCGATACGGTCGCCTGCTCGGGTGGATTTCGACGCCTTGCTAGTGCGGGCGAATGTTTCACCCAGAACTATGGCTGAGATCGATGATATGGCGCTGCTCCGCCTGCTTGCCCTTTCAGGAGCCGGGTTGGCCTTGGTGCCCGAAATCGGAGTGAAATTCGATTTGGAGGAACGTAAGCTCTTGAGGGTGGAAAAAATCCCAGGATTACATGAGCGCTTTTATGCCATCACGGCCAGGCAAAAGAACCTGCCCAAACCGGTACTTGAAATTATCGAGTCTGGCCAGCGTGCACTAGCGAAATTGTAGCGATGTCTTACAAGGCCGCTGTTTGTGGTGAATCCGAAAAGGATCTGCCAAAGCTTTCTGACTAACTGAGGTGAAAGAGAACAATCCACAGCGGGTCGGTTGTTCTGAATTCCTAGAGTGATTTAATATATTCAATTACGGCTGTTCTGTCGTCTTGGTTGAGTAGTCCCTGGAAGCCCATTTTTGTTCCTGGTGCGAATTTACTGGGTCCGGCGAGGAAGGCATCTAGCGTTTCCGTCGTCCAGTTGCCGTGTTGCTCAGCGACCTGCTTCAAACCGTCGGAATACGCATAGCCTTTAATTGTAGCGATCGGACTGTTGAATATGTCTTTCAAGCTGGGTGCAATCTGTGGGGATGCGTGGCAGCTTTGGCAGAGATTATATAAAATTTGCCCTCGCTGTGCGGTGTCCATGATCTCCATCGCGTCCGTCTCGAGAATATATTCTGAACGAATCTCCATCATCGCTTGATTCTGCTTCTCGTCCATCGAACTACGGATCTTCTGGTAGGCCTGAGCTTCCGTAATGGCCGCCTTAATCTCGATCAGTCCCAGGTCGTAGGCGATCGACTGATAGCGCTCGAGGCTGAAGGTGTCGGGGGCCTTGCGCAGTTTATCCATCTCGAGAAGGAATTGTGTGCGTCTTTCCTTAAAGACTCCGACCAAGGGTAGCAGCTCTTTAGTAGCTTTGTTTATTATGGTCCGTTGCTTCGAGTTGAGTAGCTCCTCGAACTGTTTGGAAATCTTTCCGCGACTTGCGGCGTGCCCGCTTTTGTGGCGTATGGACACAAAGCCGAAAAACTGAGCGGGTTGGCCGAGGGGCATTATTTGGTTATCTTCCAAGGTTCCCGTAAGCCAGGTAAAGGCTTTCGCGAACAAGTCTTCGTACTGGGCTGCTTCTTTGTCAGTGAGTCCCTGTTCGTTTATTCTTCGATTTCGCTTTGCCTCCGTAGAGGCGAGGCCTGGGTCCTTGCGAAGGTCGCGCAGGCGGGTCCATTGTGATTCGGTGAGCAGATCTTCGACCGCTGCGAAGGCTTTCGCTTCGTATAGAGCTACCTCTGCATTTAACCATCCAAAATCCCGGGCCAAGGGGGCGATGTCAGCTTCGTTGATGGCTTCTCCCGTATAAAGATGGTGTTCCAGCAGGCGCAGGATTTCGCTACGTGTCTCCCACCATGCATCCAATGAAGTTTGTTCTGCTCTTGTAGCATTGAGCATGATCGCGCGCTGCTCTGGCGAAGCTAGTTGGTAGAAGGCCCGTCCAAGCTCTCCGCGTTTGGCGACTCGACCGCTTTGGTAACGGATGGCGACAAACCCAAAGAACTGAGCGTTTTTTCCGATGGATAATTTTTCGTTATCTGCGGGGGAACCACTGAGCCAGGCGAAGCCCTTTGAGTAGAGCGCCATCGAGATATCCTTGGCAGAATGGCGCCCCGAATACTCGCTCTTGTTCCAGTCGTTACCTTGCCCCTTGCTTTGTTGTTGACCTGAAAATGGGGTTTTTCCCTGACCCCTTTCACCTGCAGCGATAAGAGCGTTCGGAACGAGCCAGAGGCTGCCTATCAGTAAGACAGTCAATAAGGGTATGATACTTTTCACCGTTAGCCTCATCGGACGTAACGCATGCTGAGCACTGTCTATTCTCGAATTCATCTCACTAGCTTACTGACGAAAGATTAATGGGGCTCTCATCGCGGGATTAATTTTTGTTAATTAACATTCGAAACGGAAGCACAGGTCCAGTTCACTCTGCTGTCGAGCTCCGGTAGCTTATGAGCTCTGCTGTCTGTGCCTCTGAGATCTGTGATTCAAGTACGGCAAATGTGAGGGCTTCGATGATTCCCCGTTGGGTTTCGCCGATTCCTGCTGTGTCCACGTAGGTTTCAACTAGCGCGTCATGATCGATGTCCTGTCTCGAACGAAGCGGATAGTATCCACGAATCAGAGCCTCTCGCCCATCAATGTAGGCATTACTGTAGGTTACGGCGTCCTCCGCCAGACCCGCTATGATCGCTCGTTGATCATCGGTCAGTACGCTTTGGAGTTTACTGGCGGCATCACTCCGCGATACATTGGCGCGATCTACATACCGATAATACGCAAATCCAAAATAGTTAGTGATCTTGCCGGGTGGTAATTCAACCGCTCCTTCAACGGTGCCTGTGATCCAGGGGATAAACTTACTACCTATCGCTACCAAAATATCCCTTTGTTGATTTGTGAGTGGAGCTGTTTCAACCGTTACCTCTGCTGTATTGGGACCAGGAATACTCATGTCTGGAACAGATGTGGCTCCGGATCGGATATCTTCGAAGGCTTGAATCTGGTCGTCTGTGAGAGAATCCATAACCTGAACATAGGCCTTGGTTGAGGTGACGGTTAACTCCGCTTCATCCCGTCCCATTTTCTTCCCCAGGGCCAACGCCTTTGGTATGTTTATGGAACCGCCCAGCTTGACCACCCAAAGCTCATCAATCAGTTCAATCCGCGTATCGAAAAATCCCGAGAAGAATGGTTCGTGAGTGGTAATCAGGTCGTATAAGATCTGCCGTTGGTTGACGTTGAGTATCTCGAGAGTTTCGAACCAAGAGGCTCCACGAAATCCTTGATCTGCTTGTGGCCCATCGCGATCACGGATTTCATTTCTCAACGCAGCGAACCCGAAATAATTAGCAACTTCTCCAACGGGTTCGTGGTAGGCCTGCTCCAGCGTTCCCGTGAGATATACGAATGCTTTGGAGGAAATGATCGTGTATAAACCGGAAGCATCCCCCGACAATTGGTTGGGATCTATCAGCTTGGCCCCTATCGCCCCCCCGATCCAATCCTCAGGATTTCCATAGTCGAGGGCGCGAATAAAGCGGTAGAACATCCTATGGGACTCGGAGCTATCAAGAGCGATGCGAAGGGTATCCGAGTCCTGACCTTTAAAGGCAATACCATGATCAGCCCAACCGGTTAGATCCGAGGACCGTTGCAGCTGATAAGTAAAACCGGATTCCACAGGGCATACCAACTCGAGCCCAGTTCCTTGATCACTCTTTTCAATCCCTAGATTTCCAAAGGAACTGGAAGAAAACAAGATCCATCCAAGCATTATTGTCTGTTGAGCTCGTTGAAGAATATAGAACGGATTCAGGCCCCCGTTTAAACTCGTAATCATCTCACTAGTCTGAAGGCAGTTGATTAAAGACATGCGTTGCCGAGTATTAATTTTCGTTAATAATTACGTTTTCGGTAGCTTGTGACACGAGGTTTCCGTTTCTTACGTTACAGTGAAAATCTTAGTATTAGAAGATGACGAAAAGCTCTCCACCTTTATACAACAGGGATTGGAAGCGGATGGATTTGTCGTCGATCTATGTCGCAATGGCGACGACGGCTTTATCCTGGCGACCACCAGAGAATATGATGCCTTAGTTCTGGATATCATGCTGCCTGGCCGCGATGGCTTGAGTATCCTAAGAACAATACGGGAAGAAAACATAACCACGCCCGTGATCGTCCTCACAGCCCGGGGTAGTTTAAACGAACGCTTGGATGGTCTTCGTTTGGGAGCCGATGATTACATGACGAAGCCCTTCTATGTCGAAGAGTTAGCAGCCCGTCTGAATGTAGTGACTCGCCGGTTGCTTGGAAGTGGAAAATCCCTCCTATCCAATGGTGCAGTTTCGCTAAACTTGATCACCCGTGAGGTTCGAGTAGGGGATCAAACGATCGACTTAACGGCGAGAGAATTTGCTCTACTTTCGTATTTGATGAGATCGCCAGGGCGCGTCTTTTCGCGGGCGCAGATATGCGAACACGTCTGGAATTACCACATCGATACCGGGACCAACATCATCGATGTCTATATCCAGAAGCTCCGCAAGAAGTTGGGCAGTGATGCCGAAACACAAATTATAGAAACGGTTCGTGGAGTTGGCTACCGTGCCAGGGAAATCCGCTAGCTACGAGTCTTAGGCATATATGTCATTCCGAACTAAAATAGCCCTCCTCACAGGAGCGATAACTGGTGGAATCATTCTCGCTGCCGGTTGGCTGCTTTGGGAAATGACGTATCGGTTCAATCTGGAGACGCTTGATCAAGATTCGCTCCACATAGCGCAGTCCAATCTCGGGAAAGCGGCTGGGACTTCTTATTGGGAACGGCTGGAGGATTCACTGGCTTACTTGCACGAAGATTCAGAAGATGCATCTGCCTTTCGTTTCTGGGTGGTACCTTATGATCACCGATCATACATATCATCGGATTGGCCGAAGGAAATAGACCCTCGAGAGTACTTTCTGACATCGAGCACTGTCTCGGATGGTAATTCATTAGGGCACGTGGCAGAGAGCAGAAGAGCTCCTGGGGTGGATACGATTACCGGTACTGAGATCGCGAGTTTACCGATTCTGGACAAGTTCTCTGGAGATGCACATTGGAGAGTGGGTGTCTACCACAGCGAGTATGGAAACCTGGCCATCGCGTTCAATATCGATGCCTTTGACGTTCGTATGAATCGACTCAAATGGCGGTTCTTAATGGTGATACCGATCGCGATCCTTTTGGCTTTTCTTGGGGCATGGTACGTAGCTTTGCGGTTGCTCAGGCCATTGAATAAACTGACTTCCACCGTCGAATCCTTAACCACCCAAGACCTGGATCAACGACTGGAAGTGGCGGGACAAGAGAAAGAATTTCACAGACTGGTTGCCGTATTCAATGGCTTGATGCAACGCCTGGAAAATTCCTTTCACCAGGCGAGTCGCTTCAGCGCAGATGCGTCTCATGAGCTCAAGACGCCACTGACTCGATTGCAAATGGAGATAGAAAAAGCGATGTCAGAGTCCACTCCATCTTCAAAAGAACAAATCGTGTATTCAAGTTTATTGGACGAGACCAGTCGCCTCAGCAGTATTGTGAAAAACCTGACGCTGCTGTCCTCTTCAGATGCTGGAAAACTAACACTCATATTGGAGCCCATCGATCTGATCCAGATGCTGGAGAGTGTGCTAGAGGACTGGAGATTCCTCCATGAGAGCCGGAAATTCGAACTCTCTTCTTCCGGTGCGCTTACCATCCATGCGGACAGAACCTTAATTGAACAGGCCGTTCAGAACCTGGTTAGCAATGCGGTTAAACATGGTCAGGCAGGCACAACGATTACGGTCGCTGGCAAATCAGACGAGAAGATCGCTTACGTTTCAGTATCCAATCAAGGGACTCCAATCTCTGAGAAAGATCGGGCAAAATTATTCGACCGATTTTTCAGAACTGATACTTCGCGCAACACAAACCGATCAGGAGTCGGCTTGGGTCTCAGCTTGACACGTGAGATCGTCAGAGCCCATCACGGAGAGGTATGTCTGAAACGCTCTGACTCAGACGCGACGGTTTTTGAGATGACGTTGCCGTGCTTGGATCATTGGGCTGATCAAAGGTGATACAAGAACCTTCTGGATTGCCAAATACGCAATGGCGAAGGTATGCATACGATCTATGTTCCATCTTGGCAAAGCGTCTATAACCACTCTGACTTTCATGCTGTTTGCGGCGATATCGCACTCAGCAGAGCTGGATCCTTATGGCGGGTGGAAGGACATTCGCGGTCAAGCAACGGGTTGGTTTCATCTGGAATCTATAAATGGTCGCACGCTGTTGATTACTCCGGAAGGTCACGGATTCGCCGCTCTGGGTGTAAACCATATCAGCGCGGTTAGATCACCCGGGCAACAGGAACCCGATTATATTAACGATCATCACGAGGGTAGTTTGGATAAAGAGCCCCGCCAGAATCGCCCCGGTAATAAATGCAACAACGATAAAGAGCAGGGTTAAGGCGCCAGCATAGTCATGTTCTGCGCGACCTGCCTCAATCGATAGCCTCAGAATGTCTCCGGCGAGGTAACCGACTGCGAACGAGAAAAGACGGACAAAGTGTAAGTTGATTGCGCCTGAAAGGAAACAGAGAAAGCACGCTCCAGCCCCGACGAGATATTCCTTCTTGATCTTCAAGTGTGTGTAGCATTCATGAGCGAACAATTCTTATGAGGTACTTATCAATCACGTATATGGTTGGATTTCCAACGTTTAAGATAGCTTAGCATGCAGCTATTCTTTCAACGCCTCCAGGACATTTCATTTTAGGAGCGAAAAATGGACGCAGAGATGAGGTAACCCTATTGTCCAAAGTGTTACATAAACAGCGTGGATTTTAGGAAAATAGGGGGTCAATTAGACCACGCTATATTTGAATCTTCACAATTTCTAGCATTCAAGGATTCCCTAAAAGAGCTACTGAAAACTACTCTTTCAAAAGATTTCATGGTGACTTATGGTTAATTTTGCTAGATCTTAAATCTGATCACCCAGGCATGAAAATAAGCTATACCACCTTATACAGATGAACTGTCTACGAAGTCGTTTGGTTGCTATGTGGCTGTTCTGTATCATTTTATCCACGTCGCAGAATCTGGGAGCAGCCAACAATGCGCCTATCATAGATTACAGCGTGGCTCACCATCCAGTTTTCGGAAAAGATGGCATGGTCGTTTCCCAGAGGGCAATTGCCAGTCGGATTGGAGCAGATATTCTCAAGGTGGGAGGAAACGCCGTGGATGCAGCAGTCGCTACTGGCTATGCCTTGGCAGTGGTTCTGCCACGTGCAGGTAACATCGGTGGTGGTGGATTCATGCTCATCTACCTAGCGGAACCAAACAAGGTGATTGCTTTGGATTACCGGGAAGTTGCGCCTGCAAAAGCGCATAAGGATTTGTTTCTCGATTCAGACGGAAACGTAGACAACCAACTGGCGCGCTTCAGCCTGAAATCCGCTGGAGTGCCTGGTACGGTAGCTGGTTTTGAGCATGCCTTGAAACATTACGGCACTATGAGTCTTCAGGAAGTGCTGCAGCCAGCCATCGAGCTGGCAAGTCAGGGCTTTGAAGTATCTTGGGATCTCCATGAAACCCTAAAATCCAGAAAAGAGCACTTATCTCGCGATTCATCAGCAAAGGCAGTTTTTTACCCAGATGGTTCTGCACCAGCCGTTGGTAGCATATTGAAACAATCGGACCTCGCATGGACCTTGAAGCAAATTAGCAGCGAAGGCAAAGATGGTTTCTACAAAGGGATCGTTGCAGACCGGATAGTGGCCACTATGGAGGCAGGAGGAGGTCTGATCTCTCACAAGGACCTGAAGAATTATAAAGTAGTTGAAAGAGAAGCCATCCGAGGAAGCTACCGCGGCTTTGAAATCATTTCCATGCCACCGCCTAGCTCTGGAGGGGTGCACATTGTGCAAATGTTGAACCTATTGGAGAATTTCCCATTAGCCGATTATGGTCATGGCAGTGCGCGGTCTATTCATCTGCTAACCGAAACCATGCGCTACGCCTATGCTGACCGCAGTAAATATTTGGGGGATCCCGCTTACTTCGATGTCCCGGTAGCCGAATTGACGGACAAGGGATACGCGAGTCAGTTGGCTGATCGGATAGGTGATCTAGCCACCTCTTCGACCGATATTCTGCCAGGTAAGTATCTGGTGCCAGAGAGTCCTGATACCACCCATTTTTCAGTTATGGACAAAGATGGAAACGCGGTCGCCAATACTTACACGCTGAATTTGTCGTTTGGTTCGGGGTTTATGGTAGAAGGGGCCGGTTTCCTATTGAATAACGAAATGGACGACTTTTCCGCGAAGCCTGGAGTAGCGAATGCCTTTGGTTTATTAGGAGGAGAAGCCAATAAAATTGAACCCGGCAAGCGCCCTTTAAGCTCAATGACCCCAACGATGGTTTTGAAGGACGGTCGACCATGGGTGGTAACGGGTAGTCCCGGGGGGAGCCAAATTATCACCTCTGTGCTTCAGCAGATAGTAAACATTATTGATTTCGACATGACACTGGTCGAGGCCACTCATGCGCCTCGTATCCATCATCAATGGTTGCCCGATAAGCTCTATTTGGAGCGGGGATTCAGTCCGGATACCATTGAAATACTGAAAGACCTCGGACACAACGTGGAATTATCCAAGACGATGGGTAGTCTGCAAAGTATCGAATATCGCGAGGGTCTGTTCTTGGGAGCTGCAGACCCTCGAAGACCCGAAGCTGGTGCGATAGCTCCCTAAAACGAGGAAGGAATTAAGGGGGCGGACTTGGTTGTTTAGCGTATTGAGCTGTTTGCGATAGCGGGCTGATGTTTTTCAGGGCGTTACTGTAGGTTCTGACCATGAAATTGCCTTTCCATTAAATGCCTTTGGGCAACACTCCCTCCTATTTCATCTTCCGATCACCAAGAGAGTAGCCAGACTGTTTAATTACGAATTATCAAGTTTTAGGTCTTGCCTAAAAGATGTTCTACCAAACTAGGCCAGCCCTGTTCGTCTGGCTGAGTTGGAAGTTCAAAGATTTAATAGAGGGCATGGATACTTGAGGTAGAAGCCAATGTAACACTATCAGGTAAAGTGTTTTATTTTTAGAGCGAAAATCTGAAAAAATCGCCCTTATGTTACTGTCAACAACGACGAAAATGTAACAGTATTCCAAGAATAGTGTTACATGCTCTGTATTGCAGTGGCAGCAACTGATAGAGCTATTTTACCTCAAAAGTAAGGTTTTGTTCATTGTTTTCTTTTAGAACTAATTATGGTTATTATTTAGTTGCTAAAGAAAAATTAGTGGATTTGCTGAGTGGTCATGAGTTCGGACGTTATAAGTATGCCCATGTTTGATTTCAGTGTTCTCCGGGAGATTCGGAAGCGCTCTGAAATGACATTGAGCGATCTATCCGAAGCGAGTGGAGTATCGCTCGGGGTGATATCCAAGCTGGAGCGTAATCAGACGCAAGCGGAGGTGGGAACGCTTTACAAAATTGGCCGAGTGTTTGGCATGCGGGCGACGGATATTCTAACGCTTGCGGAGGCTCCGATCTCCAACAAGAAGCTGGCTCAGTCTTATCATTCGGAGGGATTTAAGTTCGAATCGATTCAGTATGGCAAAGCGAAGTGCATTCTCGCGAGTGCGAACGAGGGTGCGAAAATCTCTAAGCCGGAGGTGCATCACGACGACCACGAAATTTGTTGGGTTCTGAAAGGTTCGGTTCGACTGACCCTTCCCCAGGAGGCCCATGTGCTGAATGCCGGAGAGAGTATCCAATTCGATGCGATTCAGGAACATGCCTACGAGGCCCTGGCCGATAGCCAAATGATGATTGTTCATCTGCTCAAAGACAAACGCTTCTAAAATGGGCGATTCACCAGATTGAAAGAAATGAAAAATGTTAAAGCACGTGTCTCTGCAACGCTAAGAATCACCGCCAAGTTGGAAGTTTCAATTGTAGGAGGTAGCTTGCTGCCGATTGGAATATCCTGGACGCTCGATTCGGCAGCAAGCTACCTCCTACAGCCCATGTTCGGCTCTCAACTAACCCGTTTTTAATTATGAAAATTAATACTACCCTTTCACCTGCAGATCTTAGTGGAGCCTTGGCTCGATTCTGGGAGCTGTCTGGTCAAAAAATTCAATCCATCGAAAGTGGATACGATGTTGGTGGCGGAGCGCCCGTTTTTACCCGTGATGGAAAATACACCGCCATGGGCTGGACGGAATGGACTGAGGGCTTCGTGTATGGTTCTTCGTTTCTTCAATACGATGCCACGGGCGACGATGCCTTTCTCGAGATTGGCAAAAAGCACACGGTCGGTCGTATGGCCAGTCACGTAAGTCATGTCGGGGTTCACGACCACGGCTTCAACAATCTGAGTTGTTATGGAAACTGGTTGCGCTTGATTCGTGAAGGAAAGATCGAGGGAACAAAAGGAGACGTCGATTTTTGTGAGCTTGCTTTAAAAGTAAGTGGAGCTGTTCAGGCGGCACGTTGGTCCAAGACGCATGAAGGGGGTGGATACGTATACTCCTTCAACGGACCGCATAGCCTCTTTGTGGATACGATCCGCAGTTGTCGGATCCTCATGGTCGCGCATTCTCTGGGGCATGTGTTGATGGGTGAGAACGATTCACCGATTAGCCTCCTTCAACGAGCTGTGCAACATATTCAGTCTACGGCTAAGTATAACATTTTCTACGGCGAGGGCCGCGACAGCTACGACGAGTGGGGTCGGACCGCACATGAAGCTGTTTTCAATACCAATGACGGGCGTTTCCGTTGTCCGAATGCCCAGCAGGGGTTCAGTGGATTCACCACTTGGACTCGTGGATTGAGTTGGGCGATGGTCGGTTTCGCTGAGGAACTGGAATACATCGATACTTTGGATGCTGCGGCGTTCACCGAATTGGGCGGGAAAGATGCCTTCAAAGAAACGTGTCTTAAGGGAGCGAAAGCGACCTGCGATTGGTTTATTGCGAACACTCCTACAGATGGCATTCCCTACTGGGATGGAGGTGCGCCGAATCTATATCGCTTGGGTGACTATAAGAATGAAGTTTCCAATCCCTACAATGACTGGGAGCCGATCGATAGCACAGCCGCCGCTATAGGGGTGCAAGGGCTGTTCCGTTTAGGGCGCTATCTGGGTCTGGATAAGGATGATGGGAAGCGCTACTGGCAGGCCGGCCTGACTTCCATGCAGTCTTTGCTGTCAGCTCCGTACCTGAGTGAAGATGAGAATCACCAAGGTCTGTTGTTGCACTCGATCTATCATCAACCCAATGGTTGGGATAACGTGCCGGAAGGACAGAAGATCGCCTGTGGAGAGTCGAGTATGTGGGGCGATTACCACATCCGTGAAGCCGCTCTCTATCTCCAGCGAGTAATCAACAATGAACCCTACTACACGTTTTTCGGATGTCTGTAAGTCTTGATAATCTTTGTATTCACACTATCACGACAAAGCCTTGGGCTTTGGATACGGCGGCGCAAAAATATGCGGCTGCGGGTGTGAAGGGAATTTCTATTTGGCGGGATTCTGCGCAAGCCTTCGATGGTGGTTTGAAAGCTGCCGGTGAGATGGTGCGCAATGAAGGACTGGATATCGTTTCCTATGTACGAGGTGGATTTTTCTCGGCATTGGATATAGCGGATCGGCAGAAAGCCATCGACGAAAACAAACGCATAATCGATGAAGCAGCGGAACTGGGCGCGCCTTTGATCGTGTTGGTGGTCGGGGCAACTCCCGGGCAATCGCTGTTCGAATCCCGTCAGCAGATCACCGATGGAATTGCAGCGGTGATGCCTCACGCCGAGGCCTCTGGAGTAAAGCTAGGAATCGAACCGCTTCACCCCATGTATGCAGACAGTCGCAGCGCCGTGTCTACCATGGCGCAATCGAATGCGATCTGCGATGCAGTGGATCACCCCTATCTTGGAATTGCACTGGATGTATTTCATGTCTGGTGGGATGATCAACTGGAAATGCAGACCCGAATCGCGGGGGAGAAAAACCGGTTATTCGCCTTTCACATTTGCGACTGGAAAGACCAACCGGAGGATATGCTTAATGACCGTGGGCTTATGGGCGAAGGTGTCATCGATATTCCTCAAATTCGTAAGTGGGTGAACGAGTCAGGATTTTCCGGATACGAAGAAGTCGAAATATTTTCTAACCGGTATTGGGCCATGGATCAGGACCAGTATTTGGAACTAATCAAACAATCTTACCTAAAAACAGTTTAAACAAAGGAATTACAGCTATGAAGACACACACAGTAGGCATCATCATGAACGGCGTCACTGGACGCATGGGAAAGAATCAGCATTTGTTACGTTCAATTTGCGAGATCATCAAACAAGGGGGTGTCCATGTAAGCCCGACCGAGCGAATCATGCCCGATCCGATTTTGGTCGGTCGCAATGAAATCAAGCTCAAGGAGTTGGCCGCGGAGTCAGGTGTCGAGAAGTGGACTACCGACCTGGACAGCGTGATGAGTGATCCTGCCTACCCGGTATACTTTGACGCTCAAACGACCCTGCGTCGTGCGGATGCCGTCAAAGCGGCAGCTTCTGCGGGAAAACACGTGTATTGTGAAAAACCGACTGCTGTAGATACGAAGACTGCAGTTGAGCTCCATAACTTTTGTGTGGAAAAAGGCGTTAAGAGTGGCGTTGTTCAGGACAAGCTTTGGCTACCAGGATTGGTAAAGCTGAAACGTGCCATCGAGAACGGTTTTCTTGGCCGGATCTTCGCGGTGACAGGAGAGTTTGGATACTGGGTATTCGAGGGAGACACCGTGCCTGCGCAAAGGCCTTCCTGGAACTACCGCAAAGAAGACGGCGGAGGTATGATCATCGATATGCTCTGTCACTGGCGCTATGTCTTGGACAATTTGTTTGGCCCTGTGAAAACCGTAAATTGCCGTGGTGCAACTCATATCCCAGAACGTGTGGATGAATTGGGTAAGAAATATAAGGCCACTGCTGATGATGCTGCTTACTCCATGTTCGAGATCGAAGGTCCCGATGGTGAAATCATCGTTAACTTCAACTCTTCCTGGGTAACTCGGGTTCGCCGTGACGACCTTTTGACGCTTCATGTCGATGGTGAAAAAGGTTCGGCAGTAGTGACGCTCCGTGATTGCTACATCCAGCATTACAGCAACACGCCAAAGCCCATTTGGAATCCTGATATCGAGCAGCCCGTCGACTTTTTTGAAGATTGGTCAAAAGTTCCTGAGCAGGAGGTCTACGACAATGCGTTCAAGGTTCAGTGGGAGTTGTATTTGAAACACGTGGTTCTCGATGAGCCATTCCGTTGGACGCTGCTCGAAGGCGCTAAAGGTGTGCAATTGGCTGAACTCGGCATCAAGAGTTGGGATGAGCGGAAGTGGATCGATGTTGAAGATCTTGTCTAACGCATGCGGCAGAGCGGGGCGCTCTTGCCCTACCTCTTTGAATTGGAGTTTGTTAATCAAATAATCCTTAAACTAAATTTCATAAAAAAATGAAAACTGCGATTGTAACCGGAGGTTCAAGAGGAATTGGCTTTGGAATAGCTTTCAAGTTGGCCGATGAAGGTTGGAACATAGTCATTAATGGTATGCGCCCTGAGGAGGGAGTGACAGATGCACTTGAGGCACTTCGTTCCAAGGGCGTGCAAGTCGCCTATGCCCAAGGTGATGTAGGTTCGACTGAGGGTCGCGCCAGCATCTTGGAGGCCGGTAGAAAGCTTGCCGGTGGGTCTGTGCAGTTGCTTGTCAACAATGCTGGCATCGGTTCACCCGGTCGGTTGGATTTGCTGGAAGCCAAGGAAGAGAATTTCGACTTGGTCCTAAGAACGAATCTTAGAGGTCCATTTTTTCTGAGCCAGGCTGTGGCAAACGACATGGTCAAAGCGAAGCAGGCGGATGACTCCTTTACCGGAGCGATCGTAAATATCACCTCCGTTTCTTCGACGGTTGTATCCACGAATCGACTGGACTACTGTATCGCCAAAGCGGGACTGAGTATGATGACACAAGGGTTTGCCGCTCGACTGGGGGAATATGATATCCCCGTGTATGAAGTCAGGCCGGGGGTTATCAAAACGGATATGACTGCTGGCGTGACAGATAAGTACGACAAGTTGATCGAAGAGGGGCTTTGCGTAACCAAACGTTGGGGCTATCCCGAGGACATCGGTAAAGCGGTGGCTTCGCTTGCGAGAGGTGACTTCCCCTACTCGACTGGCCAAGTGATCATGGTCGATGGGGCGTTGACCATGCCGCGGCTCTAGGGCTGGTTTATAGAATTTCTACAATTCCAGGATCTCTATATTCCTGAACTCCGCCCCGTGGCTTTCAGCCTGAATTGAGATGGTTCCACTTTCAAGAAGAGTGCCGTCATCGAGTTGGGGTTTGGTGTAGCGGATGACTTCGTTTCCGTTGATGAAATGGACGATGTCTCCGCTGCCGTTTACGTGGACTTCAATCTGAACCCACTCGTCCCATGGGTAGGTTTTCGAAGTGGAACTGGTACAGTGTTTTTTGCGGAGCTCGCCTTGGTAGACGACGTCCGTTCCTGGAGTACATAGATTTCCAGAAGTTCTTTGAGCCGGTGGATCACCACCCAGGATTTGCATTTCGATGCTGTTGGGAAAGTCCTGGTCCTTAGTCATCGACTCGGGTGTTTGGCCATGGGCCATGATTCCACTGTTTCGAAAGGCCCATCCTGGCCCACCGGGAGCTTGTTCGCCGTAAAAGCGATACTCTAAACGGAATCGATAGTGCGAAAAATTCCCGTTGTAGAAAATGTGGCCAAAGCGTTCATCGAAGCTGTCGAAGGCCGCGTAGCTGGTTCTGAGTAATCCGTCTTTGACGCTGAAAATATTTCCAGGGTTTTCTCCGACGTCGTAGCCGGTCACTTTCACAGTCCAGTCATCGAGATCTTTCCCGTTGAATAAAGACCGCCATTTTTTACCGCCGGTATTCAACTCGCGGATGCGAATATTTTTCCAGGCAACCGAACGGGTGCCGGGCTCCGCGTCGATACGATGCACTTGCAGGCCGATGAATCCTTCTTTGTGAGCTTCGTAAATCTTCTCGTCTACGAGATCCGACACCTGGACGCCATTGATCCAAGTCTGAATCCGCGGACCGTTGGCGACAATCCTGTAGTGATTCCAGTCGTCGTTTTTGAAGTGAGAATGTCTGATTAGTTGGTCTTCGGGGGTCATCCAGCCGCCTGCCCGTTCACCATAGAGATAACCGGATTCTCCCGGAGATTGTTCAATTTCTACCTGAGGTCCGTAGACGCGCTCGATGGTGGTTTCATCAACGGTTTCCCATCGGGCCTTGGAACGAATTTGGACGCCCGAATTCATCGGATCGTTGAGCATTACGTCAAACTCCAATTCGAAATCGCGGTAGAGATCCCATGTAGAAAGGAAGGTATTATGCTCTGGACCGTTTTTCCCAACGATGGTCCCGTCGACGATTTCGAAACTCGCACCGCCGCCACGGGTAGTCCACCCGTCGAAGTTTTTCCCATTAAAGAGCTCTTTCCATCCGTCGTTGGAGGAGGAGTCAGTGGTTTCGACGGTGTTGCAGGACACCGAAATCAGGCCAATGGCTAGTAGGGCAATCAGTTTTTTGATCATAAGAATAGTGGGCAGGAATTATTCGCCGGTGAGTTCCCACCAGCCGCCTTTGGGGGACCAGTCGGGATCGAGCACTTCAGCGTGTTCTTTTTCAAGGGCTGGTTTGGTAACTAATCGCGTGTGTCTGCGATCAGCCTCGTATTGTTGGCTGCTGAAGTCTGGGTTGACGGTTGGAAACTTTGCATCCACCTCAACGAACCAATTTTGCAGTTTGGTAAACATCGCTTTCTCCAGCTCCGGGTAGTTCCCGGCGAGGTCAGTATGTTCTCCAGGGTCGTCAGTCAGGTTGTAGAGTTCGATTTGTTTGTCTTCGAGATAGTAAATCAGCTTCCACGGACCCTCTCTGATGATCGATGAAGGATCCCCGCCTTGGTTGCCGTAATGAGGATAGTGCCAGAACAGCGGGCGCTCCTTGATGGACTCTCCTTCGAGTAGCGGTTTGAGGCTGACACCATCCATATGCTGCTCAGGCATAAGTGGGATACCTGCCAGATCGAGGAGCGTAGGGAAAAAGTCGGTCCCTGTGACTGGAGTATCGATGGTGGTTCCATTGAGTGGGCTCTCGGGCCAACGGATATAGTAGGGTTCACGGATACCGCCTTCCCACTGGCGTCCTTTACCTCCGCGGTAGGGAAGATTCGAGGTCGGTTTGGCATCGCCGGCGGATACGCCTCCATTGTCAGAAGTAAACACGACAATGGTATTATCCATCAGGTTTAGGCGGTCGAGTGTATCGAGTACTTTGCCGACTGCGTCGTCGGTGGCTTCTACCATGCCCCCGTAGAGAGGATGGTCCTGGACCTGACGAACCGGTGACGTGCGATCGATGATGAAGCGTTCCTTGGGCTGCGGTTGAGCTGCTGCTTTTGCCCTATACTTTTCCCAGAGTGCCTTTGTAGTCTGGAGCGGGGCGTGGACGTTGTAGAATGATAGGTAGGCAAGGAAAGGTTCGTCCTTGTGCTTTTCGATGAAGCTAACGGTTTCATCAGCCAGGCGATAAGGAAGGTATTCGCCTACGGGACCGCTTTCCATACGCGGATTGGTATAGGGCGAAAAGAAGCCACCTGGAGGGGAGCCTTTGTCATGACCGCCGACATTGAACTCGAATCCGTGATCATCGGGATGAGAACCCTCCTTCCCGAGGTGCCACTTGCCCGCAAAGAAAGTCCGATAGCCAGCCGCTGTAAAGGCTTCCGCCAAGGTGGTGTCCTTGTGATCCAGGTTGTGGTTGTAAATCGCGGGCAGCAAGCGAGTGTTGCGTTTCCACTCAGTGCCCATCTTTGCCCCGATCCAATCGGTGATATCAATGCGAGCCGGATATTTACCAGTCATGATACTGGCTCGAGAGGGGCTGCACACCTGGCAGGTAGCATATCCGTTGGTGAATCGTATGCCTTCGTTGGCAATACGATCGATATTCGGGCTTTCGTAAAAGGTACTCCCTTCGCCACTTAGGTCGCGCCATCCCATGTCGTCCGTGAGAATAAAGAGCACATTTGGGCGGTCCGCTCTTTGTGCGAATGCCAGGCCGGTAATAGATAGAAAGAGGGTTAAATAACTGAGTGTTTTCATAGGGTCGTCAAAATAGAACCCTGTTCAATGGCCCGACTCAAGTTGCTTTTCTTAGTCTCTCAAATTCTTGCCAGCTGCTCGCACTTCGCTAAATTCGCCAGCCTATGCTTAAGAAAACTCTAACCCTTTGCCTTTTCATTTTCAGTATAACCCGTTTGGGCGCTGAAGCCGATGCACCTCCTAACATAGTAGTGATTCTAACGGATGACCAAGGCTGGGGGGATCTTAGTGTGAACGGAAATACCAACCTTAGTACCCCAAATATAGATCGACTTGCTTCTGCTGGGGCGTCCTTCGACCGCTTCTATGTATGTCCGGTGTGCTCCCCCACCCGTGCGGAGTTTCTGACGGGTCGCTATCATCCCCGCAGTGGTGTATTTTCCACGAGTGCTGGAGGTGAGCGCATGGACCTCGATGAGCAAACGATCGGTGAGGTTTTCCAACAAGGCGGCTATGCCACCGGGATGTTTGGAAAATGGCACAACGGTATGCAGCATCCGTATCATCCCAATAGTCGTGGATTCGATGAATTTTATGGGTTTTGCTCTGGTCACTGGGGCCATTACTTCGACCCACTGCTTGAGCACAACGGCGAGATTGTACGGGGCGAAGGGTTCATCGTTGATGACCTGACGAATAAAGCAATGGAGTTCATGCAGAGTCAGGTGAACGAAGGTAAACCATTCCTGACTTACCTTGCCTACAATACCCCCCACTCGCCTATGCAGGTGCCGGAACGATTCTGGAAGAAGTTTGAGGGAGCCGATTTGGAGATGCACAATTGGGAAAAGAATAAAGAAGATATCCAGCATATCCGGGCCGCTCTGGCGATGTGCGAGAATATCGATTGGAATGTGGGCCGTTTGGTTGAGAAGCTGGATGAGCTGGGTGCCACCGAGAATACGATTTTCATCTATTTCTGTGACAATGGCCCGAATGGCGTGCGTTGGAATGGTGGGATGAAAGGTCGAAAGGGCTCCACCGATGAAGGAGGCGTGCGTTCTCCTCTGTTTGTGAAATGGCCATCTCAGATCGAGGCTGGAAAAAAGGTTCGGTCGATAAGCTCAGTGACCGATTTGCTGCCGACTTTGGCGGATATGGCAGGAATTCAATATACGCCTGCAAAGCCTTTGGATGGAATGAGCGTCAAGTCCGCCTTGCTAGGTGACTACACACCAGCGCCCGACCGCATGATATTCACCCATTGGAATAATAAGATCAGTGTGCGTACCCAAAGGTTTCGATTGGATAATAACGGAGAACTCTTCGATATGGTTGTCGATCCAGGGCAGCGAACAGTCGTTACAGAAAAATATCCGGAGATTACGAAGCGTCTTCGCGATGCTGTGAAGGAGTGGAAAACCGATGTCGTTTCGCAACTACGGGAAAAAGAACGACCCTTTGTCATCTGTCATCCCGATGCACCGATGACTCAGCTGCCAGCCCGTGATGGAATTGCTCACGGAACGATCGTACGCTCGAACCGTTATCCCAATAGCTCTTATTTTCTCAACTGGACAGATGAAGCTGATGCAATCACCTGGGATGTGCAGGTCGCTACAGCTGGTGATTACAGGGTCACCTTATACTACGCGTGCCCAGCGGAAGATGTGGGTTCAATGATTGAGCTGCGGATGGGAGAATCTGTTTTGAGAACCAAGATAACTGAGCCGCATGACCCGCCAATTATCGGCGCAGCCGAAGATAAAGTCGTTCGTCAGGAGTCTTACGAGAAAGACTTTAAGCCGATCGACATTGGGACGATCCACTTGGAGGAAGGTGACGGAGCTATTCGACTTACGGCTCCCGAAATACCCGGAAGCCAAGCCTTGGAGTTTCGCCTGCTAACACTCCACCCTATCGACTCATAAACGTTTAAGAAACGATACCCGTCCCGTTTCATTCCAGTCCTGAACGTATAGGTTGCCCTCTTTGTCGTAGGTCAAACCGTGGGGGGCGGTGAAAATTCCAGGTGCGATATCGGGTATTGGAGTTTTGTAGGCCGCCCACTGGCTTTCGTCGGGGTTGTCTCCGAGGAAGGCTACTGGTACGCCCTGTTTATTCACGATGGTGACGCGGCCCTGGAGTTCGGCTACGGCGACGTAATCTCCAAAAATATCGATGGAGCAAGGGCGACGGAGAAACTGTGCATGGATTCCGATTAGATTCCCGTCGAGGTCGTAGTGCTTCAAGCGCCGGTTTTCGCGGTCAGCGACCAACAGGCGCGGGGCATCGAAACGATTGTCTATCGTGATACCGTGACAAGCCATGGTTTGCTCGAGGCCTTCTCCCTTGCTGCCAAAGGATTTTAAAAGTTTTCCCTTGGGGCTGAAGATGTGAATCAGATTTGATCCATAACCGACAGCTGCGTAGATGCGTCCATCAGGTCCTACGGTGACGGCAGTGAGTCCCTTAAATGTTTCCGGAATAAGTTGGTCATCAGTGCTTTTGATTTCCATGACCAATGTGCCTTGCAGGTCGAGTTTGATGATGCGTTGCGCGCTGAGATGAGCGGCGTAAAGATATTCTACACCATATTCTTCGCGGATCTGAAGTGAGTGTGCACCGGCGTAATCTTCTCCCAGGCTTCTCAGGTAGGTGCCATCAGCGGAAAACACAGCGATACCGCGGTCTTTGTTGGTGGTCACATACACGTTTCCATTCTTGTCGAGCGCAACGCCTCCGTGGGTAGAGCCCATTTCGTTGCCGTCGGCGAAAGAAGCCCAGTGAGTATCAATTTCGAAGCGATGCTGCCCATTACCGGTGATGAGTTTGTGACCGTGGCTTTTTGCGTAGCTGGTGGATGCGACTGCGAGTAATGTGAGGCTTAGTAGAATTCTCTGTGAGATAAATAGAAGTGTCATGGATATAGGGTATTAAAGTTTAGTCGGATGAAAGAGATCTTGTAGAAGTTTTCAATAGGCAAAGATGTAGAACTGATGATTTGATTTGCTGGAACGGCGAAAGCGGAGTGAATTATGGACCCATGGTTCCCCGCATATTCCTCTACGCTTCTCTATTCTCGCTTGCGATCTTTTCAGTAGCCTCTGCGGAAAAGCCGCCGAATATCATCTTGGTGGTAGCCGACGATATGGGGTTTTCGGATGCTGGTTGTTTCGGAGGAGAAATACAGACGCCAGTATTGGACCGTTTGGCAATGAACGGCCTTCGTTTTACGCAGATGTATTCGACGGGGCGCTGCTGGCCGTCGAGGGCTGTGTTGATGACAGGCTATTACGCTCAACAAGTGGGCATGGATCCTCGAAAGGGAAACGATTGGCCGAGTTGGAGCCGATTACTTCCGCTGCGCCTGAAAGAGCAGGGCTATCGGAGTTATCATTCGGGTAAATGGCATATTAAGGGAACTCCGGTAGATCCTGAGATGAGTGGATTTGACCGGTCTTTCATGATTACGGACCAGGATCGCTTTTTTAGCCCCGGTAGAGTGTTTCTAGACGATGAGCAAAAACCTGCGGTTGAGCGGGATACGGGTTTCTATTCAACAGTGGCAAAAGGAGATTACGCGATTGAGTTTCTTAAAGAACACGCTGAGCAGACTGCCGACCAACCATTCTTTCTCTATCTCGCGTTTTTCGCACCCCACTTCCCGCTGCAAGCGTTACCGGAGGATATAGAGAAGTATCGTGATGCTTACCTGAAAGGATGGGATGTTGTGAGAAAAGAACGTTGGGCCCGGGTGAATCAGATGGGACTTGTTAATTCAAGTTTGGCGAGGAGGCGGGGGGATATCGCACCGCCATGGAATCTTTCACAGCAAGCCATGACGAACGAGATTTCTACCGGTGAAGTCGGCTACGCATTGCCGTGGGATGAGTTGAATGCTGAGCAGCAACGATTTCAAGCTACGAAGATGGCGATTCATGCTGCTATGATCGACCGGATGGATCAGGAGATGGGTCGAGTAATGAATCAGGTGGAAGCCATGGGTGAAGCACAAGACACGGTAGTTATCTTCGTCGTGGATAATGGTGCAAGTGGTGAGATAATGAATCGCGGTGATAAGCATGATCCGAGTGCTTCTCCAGGCTCAGCCGGATCGTATTTGTGTTTAGGGCCCGGTTGGTCGACTGCCTCAAACTCGCCGTTTTCACTTCACAAACACTGGAATCATGAAGGGGGCATTTCATCGCCCATGATCGTAAGCTGGCCGAAAGGAATTCAAGCACGAGGTGAGGTTCGACATACACCCGGGCATTTCATCGATTTGGTGCCGACGATATTGGATTTGGCTGGTGTAAGCCGAGAAACTCCGGGTGAGGGTCCTGCGTTCCCGGGAAAGAGTTTAAAACCTGTTTTTGGTGGAGATCCCCAGTGGGAAGACAGGCCTTTGTTTTTCAACCACAGCGAAAACCGAGCCTTACGTTTTGGGGACTGGAAAGTGGTTACTCGACGAGACAACGGAGATCGTTGGGAACTCTACAACATTCGTCAGGATCGTTCTGAGCTCGATGATCTGGCAGAAGAGCATTCAGATAAACTCAATGAACTGGCTTCGATCTGGGAAGATCTGAGGGCGAAATTTGACCAAGACTTTGAAACAGGTGAGCATTAATGCGAGCCGGGTCTTTGCCCCAATTCTGCTGCAACTTCGTAATATAGGTCGAGTAACACTTTATCTGCAACATACAGATTTTCTTGAATGCGCCAGCGTCTCCATTTTGGAGCGTGTTCTTTAGCCCACTCTTGATAAATACGGTTCTTGTCATACTCACCGCGTTCGCCACGAATCCAGACTTCTACCTGAATGGCCTTGGTCTGGTCCTCATTTTCCGATTTTAGGTCCAGAAACTGTAGCGCTTTGAGTTTGGATTTGGTTGTTTCCAGAATCATGAAATCGTCTCTGGCGGGACCCAGAGAGAGATGAATATGGTCCCAGTGCTGGTATAAAAAGTTCTTCCAGCAGGTAATACGATCGTTCAGCAGACCGCAGCGCCAGCGGTCTTCGAGTGTGCGAAGGGCTTCGGGATTAGAGTAGTTATCATAACCCTCATTATGATAGTGTTCCATGACAGCAAATTGGTTAAAAGCGGTTTCGGAAATGTGCTTTAAACAGTATTTATATCAAGTAGCGTACAACCGTTACTTAAGACGTTATTGAGCAGGTGTTTGTAGACCTATGGGTTGAGACTGTTCGTCCCGGAGTTTGATCCGAAATATTCTTCAGGGTTCAAATGCAGACTCAAGTGCTCCAGATCGGGGAGTTTGCTGGTTGTCGTTGCTTAGATCAGGGAAAAAATTAGGTGCACAGCTGACTTCCGTGTGACTGCGCGTAAGCTATCAAAACATGATAGCAAAGAATGGTGGGCCCTCTCGGACTTGAACCGAGGACCAAACGATTATGAGTCGTTTGCTCTAACCGACTGAGCTAAGGGCCCAAAATGAAGCGGTAAGTGGAACGGATGCATACCTACTAGTCAATCCCTGGGTCAGTAGAAAATTCATGTCAATATTGGCGTTCAAAACGCAGAGGGCGCTTGACGATAAGCCATTGACCCGAATTGAATTTCTCAGCAAGGTTTCCCGCTCTTTTACGACCGAGATCTGTAAAGTTATGGATAATTCAGCTATGAGTAACCCGTTTTCTGGTTCCACTTCCAAACCGAAACGCTCCTATGACGCTTCGTTTGAATCGAATGAGGAATACCGTGCATCATTGCCTGATATGCAAAATGCGGAGTCTGCGCAAATTCTGGGTTCCAATGTTCGGATTAATCAGGTGGGTATTTCAAATTTTAAACTCCCGTTGCGTTTTGAGATGCCTTCAGGGGAAGTCATGAGGCTGGAGACGTCGGTCAATGGAGCCGTCTCCTTGGACAAAGACAAGAAAGGCATCAATATGTCCAGAATCTTGCGTGTGTTTTATGAATACAAAGATGAGGTTTTTACCTGGGAAACCGTGGAAAAGATTCTGAAGAACTACCTGGAAAGATTGGGTAGTTCGGAGGCCAGGGTGAAACTGTTTTTTAATTATCCAATCGTTCAAAAGGCTCTTCGCAGCAAACTGGAAGGGTTTCAGTATTACCAGATGATGTGGGAAGGCCGTCTCGGTCGTGACGGGCATTTACACCGGTACGTTCAATTGGATTTTGTTTACTCATCAGCCTGTCCGTGTTCTGACCAATTGTCGGAGCACGCGATCGAGGAGCGCAATGCCTATTCAATTCCTCACTCCCAACGCAGTAAAGCACGGGTATTGGTTCAGCTTGCGGAAGGGGCGACTATGAATGCCGACACGCTGCAGTCGCTTTGTGCCCAAGCTTTGAATACCGAGACTCAGGTGATGGTCCGTCGAGAGGATGAACAGGCGTTCGCAGAACTTAATGGGGCCTACATCAAGTTTGTGGAAGATGCGGCCCGTCTTCTGTACGAGAAGTTGGATACGGTGGATGAGATCGTAGATTTTCAGGCATCGATAGCTCATTTGGAGTCTCTTCATTCCCACGACGCAGTGGCCGTTATTACAAAGGGAATTCCGAACGGATTCCATGGCGAGTTTGAAGACTTTCGAAACTTGGTCTGCTAGATAGTTCCGAAACAACTTAAAGGAACGTGATTTCTCAATCACGGCTGCATCTGAAAAAAGGGTTTTTACTTGCCCTTTTTCTTAGCGAGCTGCTGGACCATTGCAAACCGAACTCTGGCCTCAAGTGCTTGAAGCTCATCTGGATCGATATTTTGTCCTTCCGCGTCCTTCAAAGCTTGCTCGGCTCGTTTCTGCGCTTCTTCCGCAGCAGCGAGGTCGATATCTTCAATATCGATTGCGGCCTCCGTTAGGACGGAGACAGTGTCACCAATGACTTCGGCGAACCCGATATCTACAGCAAGAAGGTCGAGTGAACCATCCTTAGTGATTGCCAACTCTCCTGCCTTGATCTGGGTAACGAGAGGGACGTGACCGGGTAAAATCCCTACGTCGCCGGAGGTAGTTGGCAACACCACAGAATCCACGGTCTCGCTGTAGACTTTCTTTTCGGGCGTTACGATGTCGAGCTGTATAGACATGGCGCGCCTTAGTTGCCTTCAGAAGCTGCGATCACCTCTTCAATGGACCCCTTCATGTAGAAGTCGTTCTCAGCAATATGGTCGAGCTCACCGTCGAGGATCATCTTGAATCCCTTAACGGTTTCCTCAGTGGTGACATACTTACCACCGAAACCGGTGAATACTTCAGCTACGTGAAAAGGTTGGGAGAGGAATTTTTGGATCTTCCGGGCGCGGAATACAACCTGTTTGTCTTCCGGGCTTAATTCATCCAATCCGAGGATGGCTATGATGTCCTGTAAGTCTTTGTAGCGTTGGAGAACGTTTTGAACACCTCGGGCGACTTTGTAATGTTCCTCGCCCACGATCGCTGGATCCAATGCGGTTGATGACGAATCGAGTGGTTCAACGGCTGGGTAAATACCCAGTTCCGCAATTCGACGCTCGAGAACGATGGTCGAATCCAAGTGAGCAAATGTGTTCGCAGGTGCAGGGTCAGTTAAGTCATCAGCAGGAACGTATACCGCTTGAAACGACGTAATGGAGCCGTTCTTTGTCGAAGTAATCCGTTCTTGAAGAATACCCATTTCTTGGGCCAGCGTAGGTTGGTAACCCACAGCGGATGGGGAACGACCAAGTAGCGCTGATACTTCAGAACCTGCTTGGGAGAAACGGAAAATGTTATCGACGAAAAGCAGTACATCGAGGTTCTTCTCATCGCGGAAATATTCAGCCATCGAAAGACCTGAAAGTGCGACACGCATACGAGCTCCGGGAGGCTCGTTCATTTGGCCGTAGCAAAGGGCAACTTTGGAATTTTCTATATTTTCTTGATCAATAACACCGGCATCGGACATTTCGTGATACAGGTCATTACCCTCACGAGAACGCTCCCCTACTCCACAGAATACGGAATATCCTCCATAGGCTTTCGCGATATTGTTGATAAGCTCCATGATGACCACGGTCTTTCCTACCCCAGCACCCCCAAATGCTCCAACCTTGCCACCCTTGATAAAAGGGCAGATCAAATCGATGACCTTGATTCCTGTTTCTAGGATTTCGGCTTCCGTGCTTTGATCGATGAGCGCAGGCGCCTGACGGTGAATGGGGTAATACTTATCCGCTTTTACCGGGCCTTTATTGTCCACTGCGGTCCCTGTGACGTCAAAGATTCGGCCGAGAACTCCTTCCCCAACAGGAACTGAAATAGGCGACCCGGTATCGATAACATCCATACCTCTAACAAGACCTTCGGTGGAGGACATGGCCACTGCACGGACAACAGCGTCGCCCAAGTGTTGCTGAATCTCCAGAGTTAGACTGGAGTGAATACCATTGACGGTGAATTTAATTTCTAGCGCCTGATAAATTTCAGGGACTTTACCTGGCTCAAATTGAACGTCGACGACGGCGCCGATGACCTGAACGATTTTTCCTGTGTTACTCATGGATGTCTTTATTTAAAAGTATTAGCTATTGGATGCAGTTGCGGCGGCGATTTCGAGGATTTCCTGGGTGATGGCTGCTTGGCGGGCTTTGTTATAATCGAGCGTGAGGCTATCTACCAAATTGTTGGCATTGTCAGTCGCAGACTTCATGGCGACCATCCGTGCGCTGTGTTCGGAGGCTTTAGCACCTTTGACCATCGAGAAAAATTCCCGGCGGACAAACAGCGGAAGCAACTCAGATAAAATGGCCTCAACGGAAGGTTCGAAGTTTAGCTCACGATCGTCGGGTTCCTCATTTTCAAGGCCGAGGGACTTGAGGACGTCATCGATACTTGATATCGGAAGCAGCGGGAACAGCCGTGGTTCCTGTTTCAAGGTATTGATAAATGTGGAGTAAAGTACCTCCAGAGTGTCGATTGTGCCTTCAGTATAAGCTTTGATCGCAAATTCGATAACAGCCTTCACTTCGGGAAATGTGGTGTTATCCGAAATCGTGAAGTCAGCTATAAGATCCCTGCCAGAACGGCTGATGTATTGGGAAGCTTTTCGCCCGATGGTTATGTATTTGACCGATTCGTCTTTTGCTGGGAGCTCTCGGAAAAGATTTCCATTTAATCCTCCACAAAGTCCCTTGTCCGTACTAACGAGTACAAGACCTCGTGTTTTAACCGTCCGTTCTTCGAGGAAAGGATGGTTGAAATCTAGGACGCCAGTGGCAACTGGGCCCATGATTCTCGCCAGTAATTGAGCGTAAGGACGGCCCGCTAGAGCAGCGTCTTGTGCTTTTTTCATCTTTGACGCAGCCACCAGTTGCATCGCCCGGGTGATCTGGGAGGTGTTCTTGACCGATTTTATTCGGCGCCTGATGTCGCGTAGGTTGGCCATACTGTGTCCTTAGCTAGCGTATCCTGCCTTCCAGGCCTCGATTGCTGATTTTAATTCGGCAGAAAGATCATCGGACAGTTTCTTCTCGTCGCGAATACGTTTTAGTAAATCCGGTTTGGCTGAGGTGAGATTTTCTTCGAGGTTATTCATTGCAGGTGCCACGCCGGCCACATCAATGCTATCAACGTAGCCATTTTGAACCGCCCACAAGAGTGCCACTTGGACCTCGGCTGTTTTTGGAGAGAACGCTGGTTGTTTGAAAAGCTCCACAATTCGGGAACCACGGTCGAGTTGGGCCTTGGTTTTGGCATCGAGATCAGATCCGAACTGGGCGAATGCTTGTAGTTCGCGGAACTGAGCTAGTTCCAGCTTGATAGAACCGGCCACTTGCTTAATCGCTTTGATCTGTGCAGCTGATCCTACGCGGGAAACTGAAAGTCCGACCGAAATGGCGGGTCGGATACCTTGGTTGAAAAGGTCAGTTTCCAAAAATATCTGGCCGTCGGTAATAGAAATTACGTTAGTCGGAATGTAGGCAGATACGTCACCTGCCTGGGTTTCGATGATAGGTAATGCGGTCAGGGATCCGTTTCCATTGTCTTTGTTCAGGCGAGCCGAACGTTCTAACAGACGTGAGTGCAGGTAGAATACGTCGCCGGGATAAGCCTCGCGACCGGAAGGACGTTTGAGAACGAGTGAGATCTGGCGGTATGCCACGGCTTGCTTTGAGAGGTCATCATATACGATGAGTGCGTCCATTCCGTTTTGCATGAACCATTCACCCATTGCGCAGCCACCGAAAGGTGCGAGATATTGGTTGGCTGGATTGTCAGCGGCGGGTGCCGTGACAAGAATGGTGTATTCCAGAGCACCGTTTGACTCGAGGACCCCAATCGTACGGGCGATGTTAGAGTTTTTCTGACCGATGGCCACGTAGATGCTGTAAACAGGGCGAAATCCTTCTTCGAAGCTTCCATCTTCCAGCCTATGCTGATTGTTGATCTTAGCCTGATTGATAATCGTATCAATTGCGATGGTTGTTTTGCCAGTCTGGCGGTCACCAATAATGAGCTCACGCTGGCCTCGACCAACGGGGATCATCGCATCAATCGGCATAATCCCTGTTTGTAACGGCTGGTCCACAGATTGGCGCGGGATGATGCCGGGTGCGATTTTTTCTAGTGGGTTGAACTCGGTAGCCTCGATCGGGCCTTTTCCGTCAACAGGATTTCCGAGAGCGTCAACAACACGGCCAAGCAGTACTTTACCCACAGGAACTGAAAGCAAGCGACCGGTAGTTTTGACCTCGTCACCTTCTTTCAGTCTACTCGTATCACCGAGAATAACGCAGCCAACTTCCTCGGCTTCTAGGTTCAGAGCGATTCCGGTCAAGCCACCGGGAAATTCGATCATCTCATTATACATAACCTCTGAAAGGCCATCTACTTTGGCGACGCCGTCACCAATCATAACGATGTGGCCGGTGTTTTTCTTGATGGTCGCTGTTTCGAGATTAGCGATTTCCTGTTCGATTTGTTCTATTATCGAGCTCATGACTTCTAAAAATGGTTAACTTACTGAGTTTGCTAGGTTTTGTAGGCGGCCCGCGACGGAGGCGTCAAAAATATCGTCTCCTATTGAAATGCGAAAGCCGGCGATCAGCTCTTTGTTTTCGATGGTGGAGGTAGTGATAGGTCTATGGTAGTTATCTGTAAGATAATTTTGGATAGTGGCGATTCCTGCATCGTCGATCTTGCCTGCGTATTCTACAACCGCGCGGCTACGACTGATAGCCTGCTTAATGTAGTATAAGTAGGACTTGAGGACAGACTTAGGCTTCCTGGGAGGATGTTTTCTCAGTGTCTCCAGGACTGCGTTCACTTTCTCGGCTGATACCAAACCATCTTCTAGCGACAGTTCGGCCAGCTTTTTGGCAAATAGCTTGAGTTTGGCGTCTTTTTTCACGTTAGGAGCCTACGCTGGAAAGTTCCTCCGTTGCAGATTTGCTGAAGCGTGATTTCTCGTCATCAGAAAGTTCCTTACTAAGGACCTTGGAACTGGTGTTCACGACCAGGCGTGTGACCTCCTCGCGAACTTCTGTGAGCATTTTCTTGCGCTCAAGTTCGATTGCTTCCTTGGCTTTGGAAATCATCTCTTCAACTTTTCCAGATGCCTCCTGCGTTTTCTTGTCTTCAAACGCTTTGGCATTTTCACGAGCTGCCGCCATGATCGCTTGGGCTTCGTGCTGGGCTTTTTGGATGGTCGCTGTCTTTTCCTGTTCGGACTCAGCCAGTTTTGCTTCGGCTTCCTCTGAAAACTTCAGCCCGTCAGATATTTTCTTCTGACGTTCTTCGATGGTCTCCAAAACCGGCTTGAAGGCAAATTTGTAGAGCACGAATGCAACAACTACAAAGTTGATGATCTGGGCGATGAGAAATGGAAGTTCTACACCGAACTTATCAAATAGCACCACGATGGGGGAACCCTCTCCGGCTCCGGCCTCGGTTGCTGCGAAAATTAGAATGTTATCAACCATCGTAAAAAATTGAGGTGTGGCCTAGTAGCTAAGCCACACCTCCAAAGTTTATTATTAAAGAAAGATAGCATAGAAGGCTACCGCTTCCGCGAGAGCCATACCAATAATAGCTTGAACAAGGATCTTTCCTGATGCGCCGGGATTGCGGCCAACGCTTTCGGCTGCTTTAGCGCCTACGAGTCCTACCCCGATTGCGGCACCAAGACATCCTAGGGCTCCTTGAATACTTCCTGTCATTTGCGCGATTACTTCGATCATTATATTTGTGATTATGTGTTAACTAGGTTCACGGCCCCCAAACATCGGTGTCTTGCGACTGGCTTGGTACGGCCTAGAAATGGTTTATAAATCAGTGAGCATGTTCCTCAGAGTCATGGTTGCAGATCAATCCGATATAGACGGCAACTAAAAGTGTGAATACAAGCGCTTGGACGAAGCCGATGAGCAACTCGAGAAAATAGAAAGGGACTGGAACGATCCAGCCGATGAGACTGGTCATGCTGTGTAGAAGATTCTCTCCACCGAAAACGTTTCCGAAGAGGCGAAACGGTAGTGAGACGTTTCTAAACACAATAGAAACAACCTCGATCACTCCCACGACTAGAAACACGATTGTCAGAAAATAGAACAGGATCGCAGGTGTTTCTTTCTTGTCGGCCTTGTTGCCGAATAGGTCAAAAATGAGGAGCTTTGGTCCGGCGTATTTCATTACGAAATAAATCCAAGCAACGAAGTGAACCAGCGCGAGCGCCAGCGTCATATTCAAGTCGGCATTGGCTGGTCGGACGTACGACTCAAAATGTCCGTGGCTGTCGATAAACCCAATGGTACCAACTCCGGGTAGTAAACCGCTCCAGTTGTGAAAAAGAATGAAAGTAAAAAATCCAACTAGAAGAGGAAAAGTCGGTCTGACCAGTTTCTTACCTACGATTGGTTCGATGAGGTCTTTCACGCCCTCGACAAGGGTCTCTACGACCACCTGGCCGCCGCTTGGAATAAGCTTGGGTCTCTTAACGGCAGCTCGGATAACAAGAATCAGGACGGCTGATAATACCCAGCCGGTGACCATAGAGTTGGTGATCGGTAGCCCGAAAAGATTTGTGATCTCGGTTGCTTTGAGACTGGCAGCATTGGCGTTTGGTATCAGGAGACAGCTAAAGCCAATGAGGGATGCTATATATGATACCCGTTTTGTGGAAAGTTTTCTAAAATTTCTCATCAGTGCCAACCCAGACAGCTTAAAAGGCCACTTGAATTGAAGAAACACCTAGTTGGGGTCAATCCCCATTTGCAAAAATCGAGTATCCTCTTTTATAATTAGTCTTACTTGACTGTTACAGGCCATTCGAAGGATTAATTTCATAGGTTACATTAGACACACTTACACAATGCCACAGCCAAGAGACCTCACGAATTCGATTTACAAGAGTAAGAAGATCAAGACCGGATTCTCCAAGCCTCCATTCACAGGTGATCCCGCCAGCGATACGACTCCGCGATTGCTTCAACGGCGCTTGGGCTTCAGCACGTTTTCATTCTCAGTCGGGTTGATGATCATTATCGCCTTGGTCGGTCAGTTTTTTCTAATGAGCTTATTCAGGTGGCTCTAACCCCGCGACCAACGAGAAATGCCGGTTTTCGGTAAGCTCTTGAAACACGGTCATCGCTGACTCCGGCCATTCAAATTCTTCAACCAGGTTCCAAATAACTGACTCCCGAATAAGTTCTTGGGCCCATTTCAGATAGGGTTGGTAGTCAGATCTCAGATAAAGTCTGCCTTCTGGAAGTGTATGTTTACCTAGAGCTTCAAGGAATTCGGTCTGAACGATGCGGTTCTTCAAATGCCTTTTTTTAGGCCACGGGTCAGGGAAGAGTATCCAAGTGTGTTGTATCCTTATCTGCTCGGGCAGCAGAGCGAAAAATTCAAGGCTTTCGCACTCGATGAAGTGAACGTTTTTCAGACCCGCTCTTTCCGCTTTTTTCTGGGCCTTAAATATACGTCCACGGTTTACGTCTATGCCTACACAGATCTCTTTGGGATTCTTAATGCCATAGTCGGTAAGGAAGTGGCCGTGCCCACATCCGATCTCGAGAGTTATCTGGTCAGCTTTAAGCAGGGTTTTTGCAATGAGTTCCCTAGTTTGCTTACGCCTGGCAAGAATCTTTTCGTAGACGTCGGCTTTCATCTTTCCGGCTACACTCGGGTCGGTAGAATGAATGTATAGCTTCGTCATCAATTAAACCGTTGGAATCGTGATCCTTATGCTAAGTCCGCCATCTTTGGCGTGTTGGGCGACCACGGTCCCATTGTGTAGCGCGATGATACGTTTTACGATACTCAAGCCGAGTCCTGTTCCGCCCTTGTCGCGCGACCTGCCTTTTTCGACTCGGTAAAATCTCTCAAAAATTCTGGGTAGGTCGATTTCGGGAATGCCCCCTCCGTTGTCTTCTACAATGATTCGAACTGAGCCTTCTTTTTCTTGGGTTTTAACCCTGAGAGTAGATCTTTCCGGAGTGTATTTCGCGGCGTTATGAAACAGGTTTTCGAATACCTGTTCAAGTTTGCTGCGGTTGGCCTGGAGAATGATCTCTTTTTCAGTCAATTGCAGATCCAAGTCCATTTTGTGCTCAAGTAGCCTGTCCATAAAATTGGCAAGCACCTGACGAATAAGTTCGTTCAGCCCTACCCTTTCGAAAGAGGTTCCCGGGTCTGTAGATTCTATTTTGGCAAGGGATAGAAGGTCCATAAGAAGATCGTTCATCCGATCAGCGTTTTTCTTCAACTTATTGATAAAAAGACGTTTATTGCTCTCCGACATCGTGTCATAGTCCTGAGTCAGGGTATCTACATAGCCTTTGATTATGGTTACAGGGGTCCGCAATTCGTGAGACACGTTTGCGACAAATTCCCGTCTGACAGCTTCAAGTTCTTTTTGGTGAGTTATTTCGTAAAAGATCAGCATAATTAAAGCTTCTGAATTCGCAGTATCTGATCTCGCTTGAACACCTGATACGCGAACCCAGCGGCGATCACTGGCTTGTATGAGTTCAATCTCTTTGGGTTCGTTGGCTCCTCCTGCTTTAATGCTCTCGATAATGGACATCAGTTTGGAACTCGAAAAAAGTACTTCGAGTCGTTGTCCCACGATTTCTTCTTCGCCCATCCAGCTACTGAAGGAAGTCCTCAAGGCGTTGTTAGCGAGTAGGATGTGGTTATTGTTGTCTAGAACAACAACGCCTTCGAGCATGTTTTCCAAGGTAGCTTCTAGCTGCCCCAGGTGACTTGCTTGTTCCTGTTGAAGCTTGGTATTCTCCTGAATGAGCAAATTGATACGGTTGGTAAGGCGTATCATCTGCTTCGACGATCCGGGTTCGGATTCTCCTTCGAATAGGTAACTTTGTTTCGCTTCCAGGGATTCGGCCAAGTGCTTAACGTAGCTTCTGTATGATAGGTATTTGCGAAGGAAGAACAGTAAAAACCCTAGCAATATTAGGATGAAAACGACATCCATGTCTTAGCTTTCAACTACCCGATACCCGACTCCTCGAATTGTTTCGATGATATCGGCTTGTCCTCCAAGTTTTTCTCTGAGTCTACGAATATGGGTGTCTACGGTTCTGGTTTCAGTATCGCTCTCGTAGTGCCATACATTCATCAGTAGGTTTTCTCGCGTCTGAACCCGGCCTTTTCTTTCGATTAAAAGCTTGAGCAGTTTGAATTCTGTCGCGGTGAGTTCAACGGATTTACCCTCAACCTGCAATTGATAGTGGTCTTCATCGAGATAAACGTCGCGAATCTTTAGCGCCCGATCGGCATCCTGATTGCCTGATGACTTGGCTCGCTTCAAGACGGCCTTAACCCTAAGGGTTAACTCTTTAATGTTGAAAGGTTTACAGATATAGTCGTCCCCCCCGGTTTCGAGACCTAGGATGCGATCTTCATCAGCCGTTTTGGCTGTTAGAAAAACGACTGGTACATGCTTTAACTTGCTATCGGCTCTTATCATGCGGCATATCTGAATACCATCGATTCCAGGCATCATCACGTCTAGGATGAACAGGTCTGGCATGAAGTCTCTTCCTACGCCGAGTATGTGGGTCGGATCGTTAATTGTCTCTACGGTAAGGTTTTCCGCTTCAAGGTGATAACGAATCAAATCCGTAACGTCTTCTTCATCGTCAACTACGAGAATCTTATAGGTGCTGTAGTCCATGGTCTATTCCCAAAGGTGAGTCTTTAGCAAAAAGATCAGGTCCGGCTATTAGGCAACAAAAATTGCCGGCCTACTTCATTTTTCCCGCTTCGAGAAGCACCATAAGTATACTTATGTCAGACGGGTTTACTCCGCTGATGCGTTTAGCCTGACCCATGTTCAGCGGTTGTATGGTGTTTAGCTTGGAAGCGCTTTCGTTTCTCAACCCTCTGATAGAAGTGTAATCAAAAGGTTGTGGAAGTTTGATGCGGTCTACGGAAGCCATTCTATCGACAAGTTTCATCTCTCTGGCTAGATAACCTTTATAGCGCAGTTTATAAATGACTTCCGTTTGTATTTCTTCAGTTTCATTTGTGAAGTCCGGTGGGAATTCAATTGTGTCTTCGTTCCTTCTGATTGCCTCTGCATGAGTTCCTCCGTAAGTCTTCGATAGCTCTAGTTCTTTTTCCCAGAAACTTATCCGGGAAGATTTGTAAGAAATAGAAGACCAACGATTAGTAGAAATGAGGTTCATGTCTTTTGCGTATTCTGATAATCTCAATTCTGCACTGCTATGATTTAAAAGTAGTCGATGTTCGGCTCTACTGGTAAACATGCGGTACGGCTCAGATGTTCCCTTGGTTACCAGATCGTCTATCAATACGCCAATGTAGGACTCATGGCGCTGTAATATAAATGGGCCCTCTCCCCTACTCTTTCTGACAGCGTTTATTCCCGCCACTAACCCCTGTCCGGCTGCTTCTTCGTACCCCGAAGTGCCGTTGATTTGACCCGCAAAGAATAGGTTCTCGACAAGTTTGGACTGTAGCGAAGGTAAAAGCTGAGTTGGTGGCGCAAAATCGTATTCGACAGCGTATGCTGGGCGCATGAGCTGGGCGTTACTTAGTCCAACGATTGTTTCTAATATTTCTTCCTGAACTTCGAACGGTAAGCTGGTAGAAAGTCCGTTTATATAGTATTCGTTAGTATTCCGACCTTCAGGTTCAAGAAATAAGCGGTGTCTGTCTTTATCACAGAATCTGACGATTTTGTCTTCAATGCTTGGACAGTATCTGGGGCCGGTACCTTCAATAGCCCCAGAATACATAGCTGATAAGTGAAGGTTGTCGCGAATAACATCGTGAGTTTTCTCACTCGTATACGTAATCCAGCATGAAACTTGGTTTTCGCCTGGAGTCCAGCCAAGCTTTGACTCCCCTTTATGTTCCACGTGGAACATATCGAAATTTTCGCGCGTATCGTAGAATCCGAATAAAGTCGGTTTTTCGTCTCCCGGCTGTTCTTCAAGCTTTGAGAAATCAATAGTCCTGCCCAGTATTCTCGGCGGGGTTCCTGTTTTTAGCCTCTGAAGTTCTATTCCGGCCTCCAAAAAACTGCTTGAAAGGGATTCCGAGTTAAAATCGCCCATTCTGCCCCCAGGATTCGTGTTTTGCCCTACATGCATGAGGCCACGAAGAAACGTTCCAGTGGTAACGATAACGGTACTACCGAAAAATTCCAGTCCAAGATTGGTTTTGCAGCCGATTACCTTATTTCCTTTGAAAATCAGTCCGGTAACTGTTGCCTGGAATAGAGTGAGGTGCTTTTGGTGTTCTATAGTGTGCTTTAATCGAAATTGGTAGGCCTTTTTATCAGATTGGACCCGTGGTGCTTGAACCGCAGCTCCTTTGGATGCGTTTAACAAACGAAATTGAAT
This sequence comes from uncultured Opitutaceae bacterium, assembly GCA_964352065.1. Classification (GTDB taxonomy): domain Bacteria; phylum Verrucomicrobiota; class Verrucomicrobiia; order Opitutales; family UBA2995; genus UBA2995. The sequence goes on along the minus strand of CAYGQM010000004.1, from coordinate 62,985 downwards.
TCCAGTCGCGTCTGCATTAACGCCCATTTCGCCGCCTAACGAATCGATTTCTCTAACGATGTGGCCCTTCGCTTGACCACCAATCGCAGGGTTGCAGCTCATCGCCCCGATGGTATCAATGTTTCCGGAGAGGAGTAGGGTGCTTGCACCCATTCTTGCTGCAGCAAGGGCAGCTTCAGCCCCAGCGTGACCAGCTCCACAGACTATAACATCGAAAGGTTCTTTATTACTGATACGCATCTACTTACCAATACAAAAACTTGAAAACAATTTGTCTAGCATCCGTTCATTATCGATACGGCCAACTATCTTTTCAAGATTGTTCATAGCATCTCGAAGATGACTGGCTGCTAACTCAGCAGGTTCGTTTATTTCTAATAGTCGAATTCCGGTTTCTAGATCTTTGGCTGACTCGAGTAGGGCAGTGTGGTGACGGGCGCTTACGGCTACAACATCTCCTTTTTCGGAGATCATTGGATTCCCTAGTATTGATTTGATAGCGGCTGTGAGTTTGTCAAAGCCAACACCATTCGTTGCGGAGGTAGATACTCGAGTAAAGCCATCGAGGAAACTTATAGTCGATGGATTTACTTGAAGGTCCGACTTGTTAAGTATGAGAATCGTATTTTCCCGATGTAGTAGTGTGGATACTTCTGAAGGCAGTAGGGGAGGGGACTCGGAGGAATCAATTGTAAACAGAATAATATTGCTTAATCCTATCTGTTCCAGGGTTTTAGAGATTCCAGCTCTCTCGATTTCGTTGGTAGTTTCATGCACGCCAGCTGTATCAACAATATTGATACGAAATGGATCGACGAAAAATGATGCTTCTATATAGTCTCTGGTAGTACCCGGTGTGTTGCTTACGATTGCGCGGGATTCTCCAAGCAATCTATTCATGAGACTACTCTTCCCAGCGTTGGGAGCTCCTATTATGATGGCTTTTACTCCTTCTCTAAGAAAGATACCAGTTCGGGCGGTTTCTGAAAGCTGGTCAATCTCACTTGCAAGCAATTGAAGTCTTGAAACAGGGGCATTGTCGCCTTCGTTTGGTAAGTCTTCCTCCGGAAAGTCTATGTAGGCTTCAATTTCTGCAGTTATTTGGAGCAAGTCATCAATAAGTTTTTCAATTCTTCTGCTGAGACTTCCCTGCAATTGGTGAGCGGCTGCTTTGAAAGAGAGGTCTGTCCGGGCTCTAATTAGGTCAATTACAGCTTCCGCCTGGCTAAGGTCCATCTTTCCATTTAGGAATGCGGTTTGAGTGAACTCTCCAGGGAGGGCATGTCTACAACCTCTCCTAACCAGATCTTCTAGAATGTTTTGCAGAATATACGGATTCCCATGACATGAAATTTCAAGCATGGCATCTCCCGTGTAGGAACGTCCCTCCGGGTAGTAGCTGTATACAACATGGTCCAAAAAGTCACCACTGCAGCTCCTATAGTCTGCAACATAGATTTTCCGTGCTTCTGGTCTAGTATTGTCGAATATCTGATTTACCAGGTCGGGGCACAAGGGACCACTGCAGCGTATAACGCCTAGCGCTGATTCTCCATGGGGAGTCGATATTGCTGTAAAAGTGTCCTGTAAATGCATTCGATGAAGGTAAACTAACCTTCATCCCCATCCTCTTCGTTGGATGCAATCACATTTCCAACGGGTATATTAACTTTCTCCATGATGGCCGCTTTGATTTCGTCTTGTTGATCAACGTTATCCATCAAGTGTTGTTTGGCAGCTTCTCTACCTTGGCCGATCAGATCCCCTTTGTAAGATATCCATGCACCTTTTTTCTCAAGAATGCCGTGTTCAACACCGAGATCGATGAGAGATCCGGTTTTGGAAATACCTTCATTATACATGATATCGAACTCGCATTCGGTGAACGGAGCAGCGACTTTGTTTTTAACGACTTTGAGGCGAGTGCGGTTGCCCATTACGGTTCCAGTGGGATCCTTTATTTGACCAATACGGCGAATATCCATTCGGACAGACGCAAAAAACTTCAAAGCCCGGCCACCGGGAGTTGTTTCAGGGCTTCCGAACATAACGCCGATTTTTTCGCGTATTTGATTCGTGAAAAGGCAGATGCAGTTACTCTTATTGATGGCTCCGGCCAACCTTCGCATAGCCTGACTCATCATGCGGGCTTGGAGGCCTACGGTCGTGTCTCCCATTTGGCCGTCGAGTTCTACTTTAGAAACCAAAGCCGCAACGGAGTCTAACACCACCACATCGACTGCGGCTGAGCGTATGAGAGTCTCTGTAATATTAAGTGCATCTTCTCCGCTTTCTGGCTGTGAGATCATCAGTTCATTTAGATTCACACCAAGAACCCGTGCATATTTTGGATCGAGGGCATGTTCTACGTCGATGAAGGCGGCAGTGCCTCCTTGTTTTTGGGCCTCTGCGATTAAGCTAAGACACATGGTGGTTTTTCCCGAAGACTCGGGGCCATAAATTTCACAAATACGGCCTCTGGGAAGTCCTCCAATACCTAGAGCGAGGTCTATTGCGACAGATCCGGTGGAGATGGACGATACGTTGAGTCTGGTATTTTCTCCCAGTCGCATTATGGCGTTATCGCCAAATTGCTTGTTGATCGCAGATATTGCAAGATCGAGGTTTTTCTTACGGTCGTCGCCGAATGCTGTTTTGGGTTTTACTGCTTTTGCCATAATAAAAGTTGATGTGAACGGGTTGTATTGGCCTGATAATACCTCTTTTCTAAGAAGAGAAGTATCAATTTTGAGGAATTCTCCGATTAGTGAACATAGTTTCACTTCATGTCCACAATTATTTCTTAGCTAGTGCAACATTTTTCATGAAATCCAATCAAGACTCACTTGTAACCCTCGCGAAACTCAAAAAAACGATTCAAGAATTTGCCGTCGAACGAGATTGGGAACAGTTCCATACGCCCAAAAATTTGTCTATGGCTATAGCGGCCGAGGCCGCAGAATTGATGGAGCATTTTCTTTGGAAAGAAGGCAGGGAGTCCTTTGATGTTCTTGATTTCGAAAAGAAGCGTAACGAAATCGCAGAGGAGCTAGCCGATATATTAATATTTTCTCTGGAGTTTGCTAATATCGCGAAGATGGATGTGGCTTCGATTATCGAGGAAAAAATGAAAACCAATGCGCTAAAATATCCAGTGGAAAAAGCCAAGGGTCGGGCAGATAAATACACCGAACTTTAGGGGATATTCTAGCTTTTAGTTGGGTCCACGTAGATCCTGATTTCTGCAGATTTTTTCCCGATGATTTCTTGTGCTCTTCGAAGGGCTTTGGCAGTGGACAGATTTGGATTAGAGGCGTGATCCATAAAGAAATTTCTTCTTCCAACGATAGATAAGATCCCGGAGTCACGAAACACTTTGTAGACGTCTTTTCTAGCGCCACTCACGATCAATCGTCTTCCACGTTCCCGGATATACAGAATCAACTCTTCGAGTGCCATCATGGTCGTTGCGTCGAGGTGGTGAGCATTCCTCATTTTTAGAATGATGACTTTCAGTTGAGGATCTTCGCTGACAATTCGGATCTGATCGCGGAAAAGCTCAGCCGCGCCAAAGAACAGTTCGCCCTCTACGTGGACGATGGAGATGTGCTCATCTGCCCGATTATCGTTCGGTTGTAGTTCTGTGAGGTGCCCATCGTCATTAAAGGTGTATTCAACGAGCTCAGGGGTGCTTACCTTCCTTAAAAAGAGGACGATCGAGATTCCGGTTCCGAGATAGATGGCAAAATCGAGTTTGAACAGGAGCCCAGCGATTAAAGTTACAAAGAAAACCAGGGCGTCGGTATTGGTCGATTTGGTGACGATTCGTATCTGGTGTCTACTGATGAGCGAAATTCCCACCCCAATTACGACGACTGCGAGTGCTGCTCTTGGGATATATCCGATCAATGGGCCAAGCGTAAGGACGCCAATGAGACACAGGATACCGCTGAAAATATGAGAGAACGCGGTTTTACTACCACTGGTGTAGTTCAAGACCGAACGGGTCAATGAGCCCGAGGCTGGCATTCCGGATACGAATGCACTCGCTAGGTTTGCAGCACCCATCCCGAGCATTTCCTGATTGCTATTGATACGGCCCCCCGCACGAGCGGCGAGCGATTTTCCGATCGAAGAGCCTTCAAGAATGGCCAAAAAGGCTATGGCCAAAGCGCCCGGAGCCAATTGATGCACGAGGTCGAATTGTGGAATCGGCAGACTCACGGGGAGAACCCCGAGCGGAACATCGTCCAGCATGACCAGATTGTGCCCATACCGGTTGAAAAAATATCCGGCGATCGACATTGTCACCAGCGTGATCGCCACGTTTGGCAGGAGGGGCACTTTTTTGATCAGGATAATGTACAAAACGAAAGTGATGCTCCCCAACGTCAATGAGGGCCAATGGACCTGATTGAGCGAGTTGAATGTCCGTTCGAGCACGCTTATGAAGGTGCTCGCTCCTTGGATTTCGAAACCCATCACGCTGTCGAGTTGATTGGCGATAATAAGAACGGCGGCAGCCGTAATGTAGCCGGTGACGACACTGCGCGAAATATACTGGATCAAGTTGGCCACTCCAAGCAGGGCGCCCAAAATCAAAAACAAGGCTACCAGTAGAAGTAGGGTAGGCATCGCAGCTAACTTGTCTGATACGAGCACTATGCCTCCAATCGTGCTCATGAGCATCACCGAGGTTGCATTCGTCGGGCCCAGAGCGACAAATCGACTCCCAGAAAACAGAGGCCCAAAGATACTCGCAATGGCTGCACAATAAATTCCATATTGCACCGGGAGGCCACCGATCAGCGCATAGGCCATGCCCTGGGGAAAGGCCAAAAGTGCAACGTTGAACCCAGCCCTCAGGTCACCGAGACATTTTTGGCCATTGTAGTTACGTATATCACGTTTGATCGGGAAGAATTTCAGCGCATTGCGCTTGAAACTGTCTTTTACCGCATTGCTGGCGGCCCGGGCGTTTCGGACTAGCTTTCCTCGTTTTCGTTTTTGCATTCCACAAACCTCAACCGATGATGTTAGTATGAGTCAGTTGAGTTCGGTTAAAAACAGAACACCGTGTACGCTTACGGCAGCGAGAGCAATCTTCTAGCTGTTGAAATTGGTTAACTGTAAAGCAGCACTGTGCCGAAATAGAGCCGGACACATTCTCCTATTCACTGGGTGTGACGGTGAATGATTGCTGAAGAAAATCCCAGAGTTGTTTCGACAGCTTGGGTCCGAAACCCTCCACGGCCTGGATATCCTTGACGGTCGCTTTGCGCAACTTCTCGAGACTTTTAAAATGGGCCATGAGTTCATTACGCCTTACGTTTCCCAAGCCATGAAAATCATCAAGGATCGATTCCCGTATCTTCTTGGATCTGAGCTCGGCGTTGAAGGTGTTGGCGAATCGGTGGGCCTCATCCCGGATTCGTTGGAGCAGCTTAAGGGCCGGGGATTGTGGCATCAGGTTTAGCTGCTTCCGGTCGTCCGGAAAGATGATGGTTTCCCGTTTCTTTGCCAGGCCGATCAGGGGGGGGGGATCGATTCCGAGAATCATAAAGGCTTTTATCGCAGCGCCGACTTGTCCGGTTCCACCGTCAATCACGATCAGATCGGGAAACGGTTTTCCTTCTTCGTACAATCGGCGGTAGCGACGACCCACGACTTCTTCCATCGCTCGGAAGTCGTCGTTCCCCACAAAGCTCTTGATCTTGAATCTTCGATATTGATTCGAGGCCGGTTTTCCGTCTGCGAAGTGAGCCATCGAAGCGACTACAAAGGTGCCTGATATGTGAGAGATATCAAAACACTCCATTTTTCGGGGCAAGGTGGGAAGTTCCAGGATCTTCTTCAGCTGCTTCATCCCGTGTCCGCTATCTGACACCAGGTTTGGCGCCCGTTTGAATCTGCGATCTTTAGTAATGGTCTTTTCCAAGGCCGAAACAACATCCCTCAGTTCAGCTGCGCGCTCGTAGTTTTGTGTTTCGGCGGCCCGCTGCATGGCTTCTTTCAGTTCGCCTAGCCAAACCTTGGCCTTACCTTCCAGAAACTTGCAAGCTTCGTCCACGCGCTCGGCGTAGCTTTCGGGGGTCACGTAGTTCGAGTGTCCATAGATCTCTGCCCGGACGTCGTCGTAGAGCTGGTAGGTGCCATCCTCTTGTTGCTTCGGGTTAGTGTCATTCAAAAGAATGCCGAATTTCAGGCGCATCTCAGAAAGCGTTTTCCTCAAAAGCCCTGAGAAAGCAAAGGGGCCAAAATAGCGTGCCGTGTCGTCGCGCTGATTGCGTACGAGTTGAAATCTGGGAAACTTGCCCTGGACATCGAGCCGGATGAGAAGGAAACGCTTATCGTCGACAAAGTCGGTATTGTACTTCGGTTTCCATTGCTTGATCAACTTGCCTTCTAGGAGGAGTGCCTCGGTCTCCGACTTTACCTCGATGATATCGAAGTCATGGATCATGGTGACTAGACTTCGAATTTTCGGATGGGCTATTTGTTTCCGGGAGGCTTGAAAGTAGGTCGACACCCGTTTTTTCAAATCTTTCGCTTTTCCCACGTAGATCACGCTACCCAGTTGATCCTTCATAAGGTAAACGCCCGGGCTATGAGGCAGTTTTCTGACCATCTCCTTTAACTTTGACTGATCGGGTGCGGGCATGAAGGAATAACGTTTAGTCTAAACCTTTCTCAAATTCCAAACTTTACAAGAACAGACCCACCACCTTTGAAACCGGCTCCCATCATCGATCTAATCACCATAGGTGATGAACTTTTGCTCGGCCTCACCCGCAACGGCCACCTAACTTATTTGGGTGAGCAACTTGCCTTTCGTGGGGCCGCTCCGAATCGCAACATCGTTTGCCGCGATGAGGCAGGGGAGATCCGTAGGAATTTTGAGCAAGCGTGGCGGGAGTCCGATATCGTTATAACGACCGGAGGCCTCGGCCCTACGTCAGATGACAGGACGCGCGACATCATCGCCGAGGTCCTAGGGCTCGAATTGCTTTATAGCCAGGAGGTGGAAGATGCGATCCGTGAACGCTTTCGCTCGTTTAACAGCACGATGGGTGTAAACAACAAAAAGCAGGCGTTCTACCCGGCTGGAGCGGATATCATTATGAACGCCGAGGGAACGGCGCCGGGCTTGTGGCTCGAAAAGGATGGTAAGCTGCTTATCATGCTACCAGGTCCACCGCGCGAATTGAATCCGATGTTCGAAAATCAGATCCTTCCTCGTCTTAGTGCAGAGGGGCGTCTGGCAGATATAGCTCAGATCATCAGTTTTCAAACGTCTGGTATTGGGGAATCTTCACTCGAGTTGGAATTGGATCCGATTCTCAATCCCCATCAGGATATCAACGTAGCTTTCTGCGCTCACTATGGAACGGTAGATGTGCGGTTATCGTCCATTTCTGGAGAAACTTCATTGGATGATGTCCAGGAATTAGCCGCCCAGTGCATTGAAAAACTCAGTTATTATTTTCTGACCCATGGCATCCGCGGCATAACGCCGGTGGTGCTGGATCAATTGCGTGACGTGGGCCAAACGGTTGCGGTCGCTGAGTCCTGCACGGGCGGGATGGTCGGTGCAGCGTTTACGGCGATCGCTGGTTCATCTGACGTATTTCAAGGAGGAATCATCACATACACCAATCAGGCAAAGCACGAACTGCTGGGCGTTCCGAGTGAACTGCTGGAGTCTTATGGTGCGGTCAGTGAACAAGTAGCCGTCGCTATGGCTGAAGGTGCCCGCGATAAGTTACATAGCACCTGGGCCATTTCGACCACCGGTGTCGCAGGACCTGGGGGAGGAACCCCAGAAAAGCCAGTTGGCATGGTGTTCGTTGGTATCGCTGGCCCCGGGGTGGCATTCGCTAAACAGCTCGACTTGCGTGGCAATCGAGGAATCGTTCGCGAACGCACGGTGAATGTCGCGCTCGACATTCTGAGACGGCAACTCCTTAAATAGTGTCCATGGCCGATCGCTCCTTCAGTTTCATTTGTGGCACCGACGACTTTTGGGTTTCCCGAGAGGCGAAGACCACGTTTGAAGATTTGAGCAAGGATGTGGCGGATCCAGAATTTGGCCTCGAAGTGGTTAACGGGGCGGCTGGAAACGTTTCTGAAGTTGAGGACGCAGTAAACCGTTTCAGTTCAGCCGTTCAGACGCTATCGCTGTTTGGGGACAAGAAAGTCGTTTGGTTTAAAGACATCACTTTCTTAGCAGACTCGGTCACGGGTCGAGCGGAAGGAACTCTCAATCAAGTCGAGCGCCTGAAGGAGCTTTTGGGAAGTCTGGATCCTGCGTCAGTAACCGTTTTAATGTCTGCTTCGCCCGTCGATCGTCGCCGCGCATTTCTCAAATGGTGCGAGAAGAATTCCAAATACATTCTGGCCGATTCTGGAAAGCCGGCCGAGCAGGAAGCTCACCTCCGTGAGCTTGTTCAGAAAGAAGCCTTGGCCATGGGGATCGAAATACCCTTCAACCTCGTCACGATTCTTTTGGGAAAGCTCAATGGCAATGCGCGGCTTGCGATGGAGGAAGTTCGTAAACTGGCAACCTACATCGGTGACTCTGGGGAAGCGATCACTGAAGAGCTGCTCAACTCCCTCGTCCCCAACTTTGGTGAAGGCGATTTCTTCGAGCCGGTTGAAGCGTTCTATTCGCTGAATCTCGAGTGGACGCTCGATTCGCTGCGCCGTTATTTCTTTATCGCGAAAGACTCCCGACCCTTGCTTTCCAGCCTACAAAATCGCAATCGACTCCTGATTCAAATGAAGGCATTATTGATGAGTGGTCAGATTCGTCTCGGTCCACGTGGTTTGGATAAGAGTAGTTTGGAAAGAGCCGCTCAGATTCACGCCGCCGCTTACGCCGGGGAAACCGGCAAATCGTCCTTCAACGTCTTCACACAAAATCCTTGGTACCTGGGCCGCTTGGCTGCTCCTCTCAACAAACTTACGTTGAAGCATTTGGTCGATTTTCAAAAGGAGTTTCTGCGTGGATTCAAAGAGATTCTTAGCCGCCCAACGGAACAACCCGAAGCAATGCGGGAAATGATGGTGCGGTGCCTAAGCCGTTAGAGATTCTTTAGTGCCTCCCAGTGAAACTCATTAGATAAGAGTTACATGAGTGTTACGGAATGAAGGTTTAGTGACGGAGTGGTTAAATGCCTGTTACGGAGATAAGCTCGGATTGACTGCGCATCAATTCTGTAGGTTCTAGAAACCTTTTACTGAACCCTTTGAACCTATGAAATTGAAACTAAATCTGCGCAGTCTCTTTGTGCGCTCACATCGAAAAGAAAACTCAGTCTCTACGTCTCCCTCGACTTGCATGACTGAGAAACCGCAAATTATGGTGACCATGTTCACCCTGATGGGAGTTTGTTTGAATCCTTTTATTGTAGTTGCTCAATCGAGTACGGGAAACGTGGCAGGTCGTGTCTCCGATGCCGAATCCGGCCGATCTCTTCAAGGCGCCATAGTCCGTATAGTCGGTACTAACTTTGTGGACTATACCGATATCGAAGGTCGGTTTTCGCTTACGGGCGTTCCCTTAGGTGCGCGACAGATCACGGTAAGTTATGTGGGACTGGAACGTTTCTCTCAGACTGTAGATGTTAACTCAGGTGAGGCAACAATTATAGAGGTCGCCATGGAGGCACAGGTTTTTAATCTAGAGAGGATGGTAGTCACTCCGTTGGTGGTTGGCCAAGAGCGCGCAATCAATCAGCAGAGGACAGCAGCTGGAATTGTTAACGTGGTATCAGAGGAACAATTTGGCGCTCTGGTCGATGGAAACATTGGGCAGGCTCTACAACGACTTCCCGGTATCAGCGTGAATGAGGCTCAGGATGGTTCGGTTGGAGATATCAATATCCGGGGAATCGCAGGAGAGTTCAATTCAGTTCAGGTCGATGGAAATCGGGTTCCCAGTTCAGGAGGAAGCCGTTCCTTTGATCCTCGTCAATTATCAGCGGATGGAGTCACGAACATTGAAGTTATCAAGGCGCCTACTCCCGATCGGGATGGAGATGCCATCGGTGGTATTGTAAATTTGGTTACACGGAGTGCGTTTCAGAGAGAGGGCCGTGAAACGTCCCTTAGGTTGGCTGGCATTCTCAATGCGGAGCCTGGCGAATGGGGCAACTCGGGAGTCTTCAAATTTTCTGATATTTTTAGTGTAGGAGAAGGTAGTCGTAATCTCGGAGTGAGTTTTTCGTTAAGCCGTTATGATACCGATCGGTATTCGCGAAATGCAGATATGGATTGGGTTCAGGTTACGCCAGAACTCCATCCTCAACTTAATCTTGGCCAATATGATGAACCCGTGTGGTTTATGGAGTCTACGCACTGGGAGTACGATACCCGTAAGACGGATAATTATTCATTTAGCGCCTCAATCGATTTTAGAACGGATGAGAACAACTCCTTCTACTTTCGTCCGTCTTACAGTCGCTTTGAGCGTAATGGGGTAAAATTTGAAACGGATATAGATATTGATACAGCCTTTGATAATGACGGAGATCCTGATGAATCAACCTACGCAGAGCTGACACCTACCTACGGAAGAGGAAGTGAAGCCAGTGAAGCTTCCCGTGGCTGGATCGGAACTCTCGAAGATGAGCACAATGACCTCTATTCATTCTCAGCAGGTGGGAAGCATGAGGGCGGTGCTGGTTTGCTCACTTATGATTTCTTCTTCTCCAAGAATAAGAACATAGTGACCGACGATACTGAGTTGAACATGCTCATGGAACCGGACGATCCTTGGTTCGTTTTTGAGTATGAGATTGTGGGAGACGTAAATCTCGGTGAAGTGGAAGTTCGGCATGTAAATGGCGGTGATCCAACGGACCTGAGCTTGATGACCGAAGGAGAACTCGAAGAAGTCTCTGAGGAAAAAACTGAAGAGATTCTCAGTGGACGTGTGGACTGGGAAAACAGTTGGACAGGCGATAGTGGAGTATTCACCTTGAAGACCGGAGCAAAATATCGGAACAGCAGTCAGTTTAGAGACGAAACCGTCGATCTATATGAAATGGATGAAGGTTTTCCGTATGCTCAAGTTCTGGTTCCCGTCGACGATGTCCTGTTCCTAAAGCAGAAATATTTTGATGTTCAGCCGCAGATCGGAAAAGAATTACTTCAATCCAATCCAGAACTATTCGAATTCGTTGAAGACGATTCACTTGAGGATAGCAACGTTGCGGACTATGATGCAACCGAAACGACGAGCGCGGCCTATATTATGGGTACTTACGAGTTCGGTCCCCATTCTATTATTGGTGGTGTTCGGTATGAACGGAATGAGTGGGACAATATAAATAAAGTCGTTAGTTACCTGAACGGGGTCCCGAGTGTGGAATCCGTTGAGACGGGTAACTCATACTCTTTCTGGCTACCAGGTATCCACGGTCGTCATGAAATTACGGAGAATCTTATTCTGAGGGAGAGCTATAACAAGAGCTACGGCCGTCCTCGCTTAGAAGAACTTTCACGCGGTCGCTGGGTGGACGATGATGGAAATATCGAGGATGGAAATCCGGATCTGGAGCCAGCAGAATCCGACAACTACGACGTTCAATTAGAGTATTACACGGATCAAGGAGGACTCTACTCAGTGGGCGTCTTCTACAAAGAAATTGAAAACTTCACGTTCACTCAAACATACGACTTCGATGAGATTGGTCCGGATGGTATTCCTATTCCAGTTGACGGCGGGGACTTAGAGTACGAGCGCCCGGTGAACGGCACAACTGCTACCAACAAAGGAGTAGAGTTGATCGCTCGTCAGCAGCTTTACTTTTTACCCGGTGCTTTAAGTGGACTTGCGGTGAGAGCCAGTGCTACCTTTTCTTCCAGCGATGCGAATTATCCGAACCGTACCGACCGGGATGATCTATCGCTTGAGGGTTTTTCCGACGAGATTTACACGCTGGCTCTCGATTACGCATGGAGTGGATTTAGCGCACGGGTGGATTACACCTACCGCTCCGATTATATCGAGGGTCTCGGAGGTGATATTGAAAGTGATGAATTCTTCGGTGAAGTGAAACGTGTGGATGCAGAAATTGCTTACAAAGTGAGACCGGGATTTATACTCTTCGCTACAGGATCAAACATTACCGATGAGCCTTTGGTCTCTTATCAAGGGTATCCGATGTTCGTGGAAGACGCTAGCTTACCCGGGCCCAAGTATACGTTTGGTGCGGAGTTCAGCTTCTAAGAATCCCTTTGGAGAAAGTGAGATTAAACAGCACTCCCATGGCAAAGTTGATCGGTGAAACTTGGTTCGATTTTCCATCTTTGGACAAGGAGCGCTAAGACCACGTCCTTCTTCTCAAACAAAATTCCCTTTCAAAGTTTTAGGTAAGAATTGGGGTAATTCAGTATCTAAATAGTAACTGATTGGAGGTCACCTTTGGTAGTTAGGTGACCTCCTTTGATGTACGAGTGAAAGCAACTGCTTTGCCAACCGAGCCCTTGATGGGATCTCGAGAGGACTAGTCTAAGTCGATTTCGAGAAATCGGTTCATGCCTGACCCTCCCTCAGAGCCAGCATCGTAAACGAACCCGTATTTTTTAGAACTATCAGGCCGTTCGTAAACCGAACCCCGAACCCATGATCCGAGGATGTTTTCGATTACGATTGTAGACTCCTGCCAACCACCGCGATTGTGTGTGTGATAGATGCTTCGGGTTTCTTCATCGATAAAGAGGATATGAATGGTATCACCGTCCAGTACGGCATCTGCGCCGGCTTGCTGGGAGTCTACGGCATTTGTCACAACTACGCGGTCACTCACTTTTACCGGTTGTGTAATCGTACCATCTGAGTAGATACGGCGTTCCCACAGGTAACCATCTTCCAATCGATAGAGTATGACCACGGTATCGGATTCGGGAATGTAGATCAGCGGTAACACGGCCCCCATTTCTGCATCTGTTCTTCCAGCACCGGTTGCCAGCAGTTGTTCCATGGTCAGGGTGCCATCGGAAAGCAGTTTGCGATAGTGAATCGTTCCATCGGTCCGGTAGTAAGCGAGGTGCACCGTATCATTAAAACCAAGAACGGTCTTAGGGCCCCTCGCTGATGCGGTGTTCGTTTCGGTAACGATTGAGTCACTCCATCTTCCGTACTTGGACCGAATACTGTATTGAAGGGTCTCACCAATGTAGAACGCCGCCATACTTCCATCGCTTCTTACTTCGAAGGCTGCACCTTGAGCAGCCGATTCGGTGGTCCCTGCCAACTCATCCGTCAGTACCCAGGAGTCTGGATGAGTAGAATGGTCCGATGTGCGAAATGCGTGGTGGTGAACGGTCTCCGTTATCTGGTGAATCATGTAAATAGTGTCACCGATCTGACGGCCCTCGACGGCTTCAAGGTCGCCCGTTTCTGGACGATGAATTGCATCTACTTCTCTCCAAGTTCTACCGTTATCAGTGGACTTAACCATCATGAACAGGTTGTCCGTCTCAGTAGGTTCCATGATGAAATAGAGATCTCCGTTCGCAGGTTGCCAGGGCCCAATACGTCCTGGAGTTTCTATGAACGTACCACCGAGGTGACCTGGGGGAATAGAAAGAGTGAGTGAAGGGTGTTTGCTTTCTACATGGGCTTCGCTACCTGCCGGGATCATTCTGAACGCAAAAGAGTCTCCAGCTTCATTGGTCACTGCCTGGTCGGCAAAACGTCTGACAACGACGGCCCATTCGTACTCGCTGATTGAATTGGTATTCATGCGGGATGATTGGGTTGCCAGAGCAACGCCGGATCCAGGTTCAAAGTCTTCGTCAGCCGTTGTCAGAAGAGGCTTAGTGGGTTCGCCGTTTTCGAAACCGGGGCATGAAACGATACTGACTATTGGTGTTTCAGCTTCTCCGGCGAAGGTGAACTGTTTGAATGATACATGACTGTTGGAAGGTGCGTAGAAACCAAAGGTTGGTGATAGCGCCTGCGAACCCATGTCGGCCTCGAATTCCAACGTCTCATCGGCAAAATTGATTTCTGTTATGTTCGACTCGAAGTCGATCTCGAGAGTGAGCCATTGGCCAGACGGAATGATGGTCATGTGCTCGGCAATGACCGTTTCTGTCCCGCTTTCCATGCGACTCAGAATGATACTATTCGTGTCGGGATTTATGAAGACTTTATTGTAGGTGCGATTGTCCTCGAGGGCATATACGAAACCAATTCCTGAACTTACATCTGTCGGTAGGTAGAATTCGACTTCCAGCTCGGTTACATCCCAGGCAGACCGGTAAACCCCGAGCATGGATTCAACGTCGTTAGCCATTTGAAGTATCTTTTCGCCTGCTTGTTCGGAGGAAGTAAAGTTGGATTTGTTCCCCTTGAGAAAAGTCCAATCTGGGAGGGAGGTAGGATCCAGCTCAGCTTCTCTCAAGGGGTGAGGGAAGTCATGCGCCTCCGCCGTCTCCCAGGGTCCACCGTTGCGCTGGTATTGGAGTTGATAGAATTTAGCGTAGTGCTGTTCTGCAAGTGGCTCTACAGCAAATCGAATTCTAAATGGCTGGTCAGCAATGATATCGACGGACTCGTTCACCGCGCCGGCCCAACCTGTATCGGAATTCAGTGGTTCATCGAATGACGAACGAATCCGGAAATCGGCTGATTTTGCCGCAGAATAATCGTCATTTACAGACGAACAACCGAACGCAAGGGAGACGAGCACCATAGCCAATACAGTATTGAGATGCGGCAACGCTACCTGCTTTTGTTTTCTATGAGATAAACAGTGGTGAATCGATTGGTTCATATTAAGATCGAAAAACGATATGCGTCCGTATTGGTTGATAGGGAGATGTCAGCAACGGTGCCTGAAAGTGAGCTTTATTCGAGAAAAAGAACTCTTGCACACACACAGTTTTCCCAATCGTAACACTCGTGCCATGAATTGATACAATAGGAAGATATTACTTGCGATTTTGGTGAAACTTAGCGGTTTGATGATAGGTCTTTTAAAGATATAAGTATAAAAATTGTGGTGGTTTTCGCGGCCATAATATGAAACTCATGAAGTTTACAGTCTACCTGGCATCATTGATGATTGCTCTGACCGGAAGTCCGCTGCTCTCGAAGGAACCGGTGATCGTAAACGAGTCGTTTTTTACGCAGCGCGATGAAGGTAACAACGTGGATTCGTTAGCTACCTGGCACGGCCCGAATGACGAGCACTGGCTGATCGTAACCGCCAAGGGTACCCATTGTCTTCTAATCTACAATGCTTTCAATGGGTCGTTTGTTAAACAGGTGGGCCAGCAAGGATCTAAGCTCGGTCAATTCAATCGGCCCAACGGTATCAGTGTAGTGGGTGATAAAGCGTTTGTTGTGGAGCGCGACAATCAACGGGTGCAAGTGCTGTCGCTACCGGATTTCTTCCAACTTGGGTCATTTGGGATGGATCACCTCATCAATCCTTATGGACTCTACGTTTGGGAGAAAGCTTGGGATCATATGACGGTGTATGTGACTGACAACTACGAGACACCAGCCGAGGAAAAGCCACCGCTTTCTGAATTGGGCAGCCGGGTCCACGTATATGAGGTGACCTTTACCGAAGTCGATAGCCTGGAGTACTCGTGGACAAAAGCGTTTGGCGATACCTCTGGCGAGGGTGTGTTGAACATTGTCGAAAGTATCTATGGGGATCCTGCCTACAACCACCTGATGATCGGGGACGAAGAAATTTCAGCTGAAGGCCAGGCGATCAAACGCTATACTGCCGACGGAAAATTCACGGGGTATGTCATCGGCCGCGGTATTTTCAAAAACCAGCCTGAAGGCATCGCACTGTGGGAAACCAGCGAACGATCAGGCTACTGGATTTTCACTGATCAAGGTATGGACCTGAATCAATACCTTGTCTTCGACCGGGAAAGCCTCGAGTACCGGGGCGCGATTACAGGAACGGTTACATCCAATACCGACGGCATTTGGCTGGATCCGACTAGCAGCTCCCGTTTCACGCGAGGAGCCCTCTACGCCATCCACAATGACGGCAATGCGACGGCTTTTTCGCTGGCTGAGATAGCGGCTGCATTGGGGTTGGATTAAAAATCGGGGAAAACCAACATCAGTTACTTTCAGAGGTGTCACTCGGCACAGCGTCTTTGATCTAATTTCGAAGGAGACTTTCAAAGAGCGTCTATTGGCATCGAAACCAATAGTAACACTCGCAATTCCTTCGGAACCAAATGAATGGCCTGAATCGACCACCTGCTCTGAAGGAGTACTCAGGGTGACGATACCCTTAGTATTAGATGATAAATAAATTGCTAAAGAATTGATTGAGATCGAAGGCGATAGATTCAAATAGATAATCGTCCCAGGTTTCCTCTATAACTTTATACAATGGCGACTTTATTACTAAACTCATTGAAGGAAGGCATGGAGGTATCCGCGGATGCCAAGAGTGATTCAGGCATGATTGTTGCCCCGAAGGGGACGGTTCTCCTGGATAAGCATTTGAGAGCCTTTAAGGCTTGGGGAATTGTTGAAGTCGAGGTTAAGGATGGTGAGGCTGAAGACGCTCCGGTTCTAGCGTGGGACGATATAGACTTGGTAACAAGAAATGAAATCACGAATACAGTAAATCGGCTATATTCGGAGAATGATCGAAACGATCCCGTCGTCGCTGAGTTTGAACAAATTACTACATCGATTCTGGTAAACCAGCATAGTCGACAAAACATGACTCGTACAATTGAAAAGGCTAGCTGATGTTATAGGAAAAGTGACGCTGATTACCGTATAGCTCGTTTCATCAACGACCCAGGCTTTCTAATTTATTTTATCTCAAAAATTCAACTTACTAACCTAAAAACCAACATCCAGCTTCCAACTGAGCATATCTCAAAAATTTGCCGCGTTATACCAGCATTCATCTTAGGTCGAGTTTCTGAACGATATTGCCTAAGAGAGGTGACTGTGTAAACTACCCTTATCTGTAGCCTCCCCTAATAATGTGGGGGGTGCTCAGGATTCAGGAGCGTCCAGATGCTCGGTGAAACAGCAGGATTGCGGATCAAATTTTCCTACACCAATGAGCAACGTTAATGAATTTTTATCGAAAGCCGAATTTCTACCGCCCGTGCCTCATGTTATGGCAAAGGTGAATGAATTCCTCAATGATCCCAATAGCAGTGTGGACGATTTTGAGTCTGTAATCAGTCAGGATCAGGTTATTTCGGCCAAGTTGCTTCGATTGGTGAACTCGTCATTTTATGGATTTCAGAATAATGTCGAGACGGTAGGGCAAGCCATCAGCATGGTTGGCTATAAACAGATAAGCGATATCGTGGTGGGACTTTCTATCACCAACATGTTTAACGGTAGTTCACGTCTGGAGTTTGATTTAGACGCTTTTTGGCGGCACAGCCTCGCTTGCGGGGTGGCCGCAAGAATTCTTGCCATGTATGAGGCAGCTCGTGATACGGAATCCTATTTCACAGCCGGACTCCTGCACGATATAGGTCGGATGCTCTTCGTTTTCAACGATCCCGATGGCTATGCAAAATTACTGGAAAAGAACGCGATTGAATGTATACCCGCCTACCTTCTTGAAAAAGATTTATATGGCTTTGATCACGCCGAACTTGGGGGTCTACTGACAGAAGAGTGGAAGTTTCCTCAGAGCTTACAGGAGTCGGTACGCTTTCATCACGATCCCGCTTCAGCCAAATCCGCCAAGTCTCTTACCGCAACTATACACCTGGCAAATCTTATGGTTCACGCCTGCCAAATCGGAGCCAGCGGTGACCAACTGGTTCCATCCTTGAATCGGGAAGCGTGGGATCGGGTTGGGTTAAATCCGGCCATTATAAAACCCGCTTCTGAGAGAGTGATAACTCAGTTCCACGAATTGGAAGAAGCCATCCTAAAATAGTTTCTCATCAATCAATCTTGAAACATGGAAAACAACCTCGAACAAAAAGTAGCATTTCTGGAGCAAAGAGCTGAACATTTAGAGGGCTTAAACCAACGTTTTCGATTCTCTCTAAGAATTCTCAGTGATTTTGGAAAACTGCAAAGACGTATTGGAACAGAAAGGGATTTGAAGGTCATTCAGAGTGAAGCAGCCAAGGTGATTCTCAACCTCATGCCTTTCAAATCAGTGGGTTTCATTTTCATCCGGGACGCTCTGGATTTCAGTTTCGACCATAGGGAACCGGAGATCAATGCGGGGTTCCTGAGTGATGAGTTAGAGATGCAAATAGAGTCTGGAAATTTTGCCTTGGCTATGAAGCAAACCAAGGCGCTTGTGACGCATTCTTTGACCAGCGCAATCGCCAAAGATTCAACCGTACTCCTGCATCCCCTTAGTGCTGAGGGTGGCGACATGGGAATGTTCATGGGCTACATCGAAGAGTCTAAGGAGAATGTGAATCGGGAAGTCCTTACCCTCCTTTCGATTGTTATTAATACCACTTCGCTCGCGTTGGAAAATGCGATGTTGTATTCTGATATTAAAAAGCATAATGAATCTCTCAATGAGTTGGTAGAGGAGCGTACTTCCCAGATACGACGCTTTCTGAGCATCGCTTCCCATGATATGAGAAACCCGCTTAGTTGCATTCGAGGCATATCCGACCTTTTTGAAGAGATTTATGCGGCGGAAATGACTGAAGATGGGCGGGAAATGATTCACACAATTTCGACTACCTCCGATCTTTTACTTAATTTGTTAAATGACATACTGGATATGACTGCGATTGATTCCGGGGAATTACAATTGAGGAAATCAAGTGAAAATCTCATAGAAATTATTCAGTCAGTTGCCAGTATCAATAAACCCGCCGCTGAGCGTAAGGACATCAAGCTTGAGTTTACGCACTCGGGTGTGGAAGACCGCGTTTATATCGATGGACTTAAAATTCGACAGGTCATTGAGAATCTAACTACCAACGCGATTAAATTCTCCCCCAGAGAAACAGTCCTTAAACTTTCTGCGAGAATGGAAGGCAATCAATTCTTCTTCCAAGTGAAAGACCAGGGTCCTGGTATTCCGGAAAAGGAGAGACACTTGCTTTTTACTGAGTTCGGAAAAACGTCAGTGCAGCCGACGGGTGGAGAAAGTAGTACGGGACTGGGATTGGCCATCAGCGAACGGGTTGTTAAAGCTCATCAAGGTCACATTTGGGTTGATTGTCCCGCAGACGGAGGTAGCGAGTTTAATTTCAGCTTGGATTTCGATGTTTTGAATGCTGAGATCGATAGAGTGGAAGCTGACACGGAATTCGTTTAGAATCAGTGAGGTTCTTCAATTGGGAGCGTCCAAAAATAACCCAAATCAGAAAGAACCGCCTGCGGATTCGGAGGGCTCATACCCGAAAGAATATCTTTCTTCGGTATAGCCAGTAGAGCACTAACCACTGAATTAGCACCAATCCGCCGAACAAAACAAATTGCTGGGTCGCTGTGTCACTGAATAGTTTGGAAAAGCCTTTGAAGAAGAAGTCGCGACTGTCATCAAGCGGAACCCACCACTGGGCAGCGTATACCGTGATTGAATTCATACCAATGGGCACAAATACCCAACCGATCCATTTTAGGCCCCACACATCCATCACCGTATAGAACAAGGATAAAAGCAGCAGGGACCAACCACCGGCCCAGAGAATAAAAGAAGGGGACCATAGCGCTTTAATAATGGGAAAGGAGAAACTCCAGATCCACCCGAGTAGCAAGCAGACGAGGCCGGCTATTAACAACTCTACTCCGCAGCGGAGTGCGGGAGTATTAAAGCTCTTGATACGTTGGCCAAACAGACCACCCAGCATTCCAAGCATGCCACCGGTCAATACACGGATGGTTCCTTCGGGATCCCAGATCTCACGGTAAAGATTCGTTGTGATCAGACTCCGATCGAGCCAGGCAGCCAGATTGTTTTCCGGTGTGATTCCTACACCTTTTCCCGGGTAAGGGAGGTAGAACATCGCCAGGTGGTAGAGGGCCAATACGCTGAAGAAAATGATCAGACGGTGTTTCCAGCTTTGGACGTGCAGCGTGAGACTTGCACCGATCAGGTAGCTCATGCCTATCATCCAGAGGACCGTATACAACCGTAAGGCCCCATCTTCAAATTTGAAGAAGCTGTAACTGAGTCCGATTAATATGAGGACGACTGATCGTTTAATGATTCCCAGTTGTAGTCGTTTTACAGATACTCCCTTTGCTTTCTGGGAAAGGACGGAATAGGGTACTGTGACACCGGAGATAAAAACGAAAAGTGGAAAAATGAGATCTAAGAATCGGAACCCATCCCATCGCACATGTTCCATTTGTAGAGCGAGCTCATCAACCCAGCTGTCTGGAAACCCGAGCAGTTCCACCAGAGCGACGAACATGCCAGCACCGCCGATGATCCAGAACATATCGAAGCCTCGAAGGGCGTCGAGGGAGATGAGACGTTGCTTCGCTGGAGGGGCAGTGGTTTCGCTCATGGCGTTAAGGGTTACAGCCTAATGATTCTCCCGGTCTCAACGCTTTTGACTTCAGCTTCTACTATACGTATGGATTCAGCGGCTTCTGCTGCGCTTACAACGCATGGAGTAACTTTCTTTTGGATACATTTTACGAGGTAGGCCATCTCGCCCTTGTAACCGTCGTTGCCCGTGCATTTAACTACCTTGGGTTCGGTGGGTTTTCTTTTTCCGTGGGCCTTTCGGTAGAGCATAAGCGGTGCGTCTGAGTTGCCCGAGTTGTACTCCACCGACGCGCGCTCAAAATGAACCAGGTAGCTCATGGCGAAAGGTTTGGTCTCGGCGGCTGCCCAGCTACCTTCCGCAGTAACGACGGGTCCTCCTTCGTAGATATAGCGGGTATGGACGTGATCGATACACTTGCTTGGCCCATGCCAGCCACCACTGCTCACGGCATTGGGCATCCCAAATACGTAGTGGATAAAGTCCGTGTCATGCAAGTGAAGATCGAGAATGGCTCCCCCTGAAAGATCGCCTCGCATGAACCACCCGGGAGGAAATGCACCGACGCGTTTAAAATCAGCCGAGATAACTTTGCCAAAGGTATTTTTCTCCACCGCCTTTTTTAACCAGGTCCATTCGGGCCAGAAACGCAGACACATCGCCGGTTGAAACAATCCCGGTCCTTTTTCGGCTGCACGGGCGATACGACGAGCGTCTGCGGCGGTGCGGGCCAATGGCTTTTCGCAGAGCACGTGTTTGCCTGCCTTGATAGCAGCCAGAGCCAGGTCCAGATGAAACGGTGTGGGAACGCAGATATCCACCAGGTCTACCTCGTCCGAGTGAATCAACTCCATAGGATCACTGGTGCCGATGACCTTTGAGAAGTCGATGGACTTTGCACCTCCGTCCATGTTCGACCAGGAACCGGAAAAATCACCCCGGGCCCGTTTCGGATCGGTGTCTGCCACCATGCGAAGCCGTGCTCCACGAACTCCAGCCCAAGCAGCCAGGTGCATTTGTCCCATCATGCCGAGACCAATAATTCCAACTTTGATCATAGTATTTATTCTCCGGTTAAAAGCGATTCCAAATAAGTTTTGGCGGCTATGATGTCTGCCAGTCGGTTGTCTCCTGCCTCCCGTTCAATGACGAGAGCTCCCTTGTAATTGGCCCGATGGAGAACTTCCAAAAATGCAGTCCAGTTGACCTCGCCCGTGCCCACTACCACTTCCTCTCCCCAGGTGCCGGGCTCTTGGGTTCTGGTGGCATCCTTTATGTGAACCTGTTGTAGTGAGGGCACGAGGGCTCGTAGGGCTTCAATCGGGTCACCCATGTTGTAAAGAATCATGTTGGCGGGGTCAAAATTGACGCCTACGTTCGGGGCCGCCAAGTCGTCGAGAAAGCGGGCAAGCAGGGCACCTTCTTCCTGCCCGGTTTCGAATGAGAGCGCGATTCCAGAGTCGTCAAAGAGCTTGGCAAGGGTTCGCAGTCGGTTGATTAGTTTTTCATAGTGGGGATCGTTCTGGTCCTCAGGCAGAAATCCAGCGTGGAAGCTTACCAGATCCAGCCCCAGAGAGCGGGCAGCTTCGACTACGTCTCGGGCGATTTGTTGATTGGCCTCCCAATGTTCGTCAGGAAACACGCCACCCGTTCGTTTGATGGTCTCCAGGGTAGAGTAGTCTTCGCCAACGGTTCCAAACATACCGGATACGATTTCAATCCCGGCTTTCGCCAGCTCGACTCCGATAGCGGCACCCCCTTCGCTTCCGCGATGGTCGTTGAGTGCGAGCTGCACTTTATTGAGGCCCGTCGATCTGACCATACGTATGAGTTCTGATGTGTCTTTGGCCTGGAGGGACCAACTGCAGACGGCGATGTTATTGGTAAAAGTAGCAGGGTTCGACATAGGAGGCTTAAACTTTCAGACTGTGCAGCTTCTGGCAATAATTCTCCTTAAACGACGTTTAAAATGAAGCCTCCCGACTCCTGGGGTTTGATGGTGGCGAGGCCTTGCTTTCCGAATTAATCCGTCTTGGGTAAAATATTGATCGCTCCGTGATTCGGAAGTCCTCATTGTAAGGGCTTCACTCTTTTGCTTAACGTTATGATTACCCTAGGAATTCCCAAACTGCTCACTCAAGTTCTCGCCTGTTCGCTGTGTTTACTTTTTGCCCCGTATCTTTCCGCACAGCCGGAAAAGCCGTTACGTATTATTTGTTTCGGTGCGCATCCCGACGATGGCGAGTTGAAAGCGGGTGGGGTGGCAGCCTTGTGGGCGAAGCAAGGACACCATGTGAAGTTTGTTTCGGTGACGAATGGAGACATCGGTCATTGGCGCGAGGCTGGGGGGCCCTTAGCTAAGCGTCGCATCGAAGAGGTCCGTAATGTATCTAAGATACTGGGTTCAACGTCGGAGGTATTGGATATCCATGATGGCGAGCTAATGCCAACGTTGGAAAACCGGAAAACGATTATCCGACTCATTCGGGAATGGGATGCCGACATCGTGATGAGCCACCGCCCGAATGATTATCATCCGGATCATCGTTACACAGGAGTGTTGGTTCAGGATGCGGCCTTCATGGTGGCAGTACCCTTTATTGTGCCGGATGTGGAGCCCTTGAATAAGAATCCTATTTTTCTCTACTACACCGACCGATTTCAAAAACCAAATCCGTCAACGGCGGACGTCGTAGTCGATATAGATGCTGTGATCGAGCAAACCACCGATGCCTTGTCCGTGATGGAGTCCCAATTCCTTGAAGGGGGTGCCCTCGGATCCGAAAAGAATCTGTGGAGCTCCGAGGCTGAGAAAAAGGAGAAGGTCCAGACAATGCGGAAGCGGTTTCAGCAACGCTATGTGAGTGTGGCCGATGAATACCGCAAGGAATTGGTAGAACGCTACGGAGAATCCAAAGGCAATCGTGTAAAGCATGCGCTTGCGTTCGAACTCTGTGAATACGGGAGACAGGTCTCGAAAGAGGAACTTAATAGACTGTTTCCATGAATGCTTCTTAGACTTTGAAACATCTTCTTCTACTTCCTCTCCTTATCGGTTTCGTACCGAGTCTTTCAGCCTCTGCGTTTGAACCCATTGACAGCCGCAAGGGAGTGCTTATTTTTGAAGACGATTTCGAGAGTGGTTCTGCCAAGGACGAATGGATGCCTCTCCACGGAACCCGATGGACCGTTGAAGACGGGGTATTCGTCGGCATTCCTTCGACGCCGGAGTTTCAGGCCAGCCGCGATAATCATACGGGCGCTACTCCGAGTATGAGGCTCAAGGTTCCGGCTCGGGATTGTATCCTACAATTATCCTTCAAATTGTCAGGAGGTCTCAATGCAGCCCATATCGGATTTGATAACAGTTCCACTGCTGGTGGTACAGGACATATCGGGCGATTGATCTCTTCTACTCGTGGGGGTATGGTGCTTCAGAAAGATCGCCATTCGCAGATCAAGGGCGATAAAGACGAGGCGTTGGACCGCTCTGACTGGTCCATTGAGCCTGACCGTTGGTACACGGTATTGATTGAGGCAATCGGAGATAGTTTGATTGCCCAGATCGAAGGAGGGCCGACTTTACGAGCCCGTCATTGGCGGTTTGACGAAACTAAAACGGCGGTAAATCTGAAAGCCCGTGGGCAAGAGGGTACGATTGCCTACGACAATGTTAGGATCTGGGAAGCGCTTCCAAAAAACTCTTCCCAAAAGGAATCGGGTGCGGTTTGGAAACGGCATGACGTCGTTACTCAAGTGGACGATACTCAAACGGACTCGGCGGTGGCCAATGATTACGATGGGGATGGGCACATGGATATCATAGGCAGCTACGGGGGCCGCGTGGTACTCCTAAAAGGACCCGATTGGAAACCGACCACCCTTCATACGTTCAAGGAAGGCGATTCAAAGAACAACCCACGGTCCCGTTGCATCCACTCCTGTCTTCTCGATGTGGATGGCGATGGTGACATGGACTTTGTCGGTTCAAACAATACCACCTTCTGGTTGGAGTGCCCGGAGGACCCGTTTTCAGGAGCTCCCTGGAAATACAGGACTATTGATGATGAGATTCTCGGTACTCATTGTCTCATTACGGGTGATGTCAATCAGGATGGGAAGATGGATCTCATTGCGAACTCTGGACGACCTGAAGGGCAGACTCCCATTTACGAATCTATTTCTTGGTATGAAACACCCGCCGCATCCGGAAAATGGATACGGCATGTCTTTGCTGATAAAGATGCGCCGGGTGCAAGTCACTACATGGGGTTGGGAGACATCAATGGTGACGGTCGCCCTGACATCACATGCGCCGCTAAGGGTGGAGCCAACTTTCCTGGGGGTGAATGGTTTGCCTGGTGGGAGCAACCTGAGGACCCCACTCAAGTGTGGAAAAAACATCTGTTGTCTGATAAGGAACCGGGTGCCAGCAACATCATTCCTGCAGATGTGAATGCGGATGGGATCACAGATATCATAGGTACCCGTGGGCATGGCCAGGGCGTCACGCTTTTTATGGGCCCTGATTTCCGTCAGGTCGAAGTGGATACCGAGATTATGGGACCTCATAGTCTTTTTGTGGAAGACCTCGATCAGGATGGGGACCTTGACCTCGCCGCCTGCGGCCACACCAAGGATGGCGTATTGGCCTGGTACGAAAACGACAGCCGTGGATACTTTACCAAGCATGTCATCGAAACAGACCAGGGTTCCTACGATACCCGAGCGGTCGACATGGATGCCGATGGTGACTTGGATATCCTCATCGCCGGACACTGGAATGCCAATATCGTCTGGTTCGAAAATCCAATGGGTGGCCGCGAATAGCCCCTTTGCTCGGGGGTTTTTCTGGGTTGATCGAAGGAAACCTTAGTTGGAAACCGTAGGTTGTGGACTAAGATCCTTGGGGCTTAGAGCCAGGAAGAGGAGTCCACAGGCGATCCAGCACGGCAGGGGAAAGAAATGGGGAGGAATGCCTTTTGAATACATGAAGTAGAGGGCGATGGCTACAGGTATCAGCCATGCGAAAAGTACTGGCAGGCTGAACGATGAACTGGGGATTGCATGGTGGAAATTTTCGGCTACCCCCTTTCGCTTAAAGTGCCAGTCGAAAAATATGATAGCTCCTATGGGGGCCAAAATGGTTCCGTATAGCCCTACGAATCCAAGAAGTTTCCAGGCGACGGCGGGGAATATTCCGGCGAAGGTGGCCAGAAAGCCGGTAAACAAGGTCACCTTGAACCGGGACACCTTGGGAACGATCGCCTGAAAGGCCAGGCCCGCCCGGTAGATCGTCGGATTGGCGGTTGTCCAGCCCGCCACGATGACGCAGAGTATCCCAGCGATGCCGGTTACACTGTAGGCCATGGGCCCAGGAACGGGATTTGCATCGCGCAGGAGTTTAATCTGGGCTGCCAGCATAAAAGCAGCTGCGATCCATGCCATATAGTGGCCAACATACATGCCTGCTGCTGAGGCCCATCCATAGCTCGGTTTCTTCGCATAGCGAAAGACAGAGAGGTCGGACATACCAACGTGCATGGCGGCATTGCAGAACCACCCGAAGAATACGACGCTCCAGAATCCCATGGTCGAACTCTCCTGTCCTTGCTGCGCGAAAATAATGGATTCGTTCCAAAGGCTGTTGAGTGCTGCCCAGTCTGATACTTCCAGTTGCTTGAATGCAATGATTCCACAGGCAGCGAACACCAGGATCATCCAGGGCGCCGCAATGTTGGCGAATTTGGCAACAGTATCATAACCCTTGGCGGCTACCACCGCAATGACTGCTCCGACCGCGATTACGATCAATACAAACGCAATGCTATTGGGGTAAATGCTATCAGCGGTAGGCATTGGTATATTGAACGGAATACCCACTGCGGTTGCGGAAACGGTGATCATCGCTCCGGCCAGGAAACAAAAAAGCAAGCCATTCGCTAGATTGTAGAGAATGACCAGATGTTTGCCGGCGATTTTTTCCAGATGATAGTAGAGTGTGAGTCTTGCCTGTGTGGCGATCGGAGCACAGATAAACCGCCAACTTAGTACCGCCAAGAAATTACCCAGCAATAATCCGACGAATATGTTTTGCAAACTGACTCCGTTGAGCAAGAACAGGGGACCAATCATAAACTCCGTTCCTGCGCAGTGCTCCCCCGCATACATGCCCCAGAACTTGTTGGCGCCCTTCAGGTCTTTTTCGGGAATTGGTTGTCGTTCGAATTCGTTGGTACTGGGTTCAGAAGCAGTGGAGGCAGAGTTACTTGGCATGGGAGGTATTGGGGCGGAAGAGAATGGTGAGCGAAACAAGTCGACTACACAATAGAGCTTGGGCCTGTGTCAATCGTTTGGCTTGCTCGGCTGCAGCTTGAAAAGGCTCATAGAATTCACTATTGTCTCGGAAAATTGCGAGGCAGTCTTTTAGATAATCCACCCTAAGAATATTCCCTATGAAAACCAAATACCTCATTCTCTGTTTTTCGCTGTGCGTAAGTGGATTGTTTGCCGCTGAAGAAAGACCTCCCAACATCGTTTTCTTCTTCACCGATGATCAGACGTCCGACTCACTGGGCTGTTATGGTAATCCCATTGCTCAGACGCCACATATCGATCGTCTTGCTGAGCGCGGAACGCTGTTTGAAAATGCCTATGTCAGCCAGGCCATATGCTGGGTCAGTCGTACGACCATCCTGACAGGCCTCACGGGTCGTAGTTATGGGATGCCGGGCAATCACGATCAGGCCCGGCCTGATGCAGTAGAAACCCTCTATTCAGATCTGCTGAGGGAGCAAGGTTACCGCACTGGGTATTTTGGGAAATGGCACGCGAAGATGCCCCAAGGTTATAAACCCGAAGACCACTTCGATGAATTTGAAGCGATCTCCCGCAATCCATTCTATAAAAAACAACCCGACGGATCCCTGCGCCATGAAACGGAGCTCATCGTGGATCGGGGAATTGAGTTTTTAAAGAACCAACCCAAAGACCAACCCTTCGCCGTGAACATGTGGTTCAACGCCTGTCATGCAGAAGATAGCGATCGCCGGCCTGGGATCGGCCATTTCCCCTGGCCGCGGGCCGTCGATGGTATGTATGAAGATGTGACCTTCAAGCGCCAGCCGCTCGATACGACCGAGATCTTCGATAGCCAGCCGGATTTTCTGCAGACTACCATCAATCGCGAACGTTATTTTTGGCGTTGGAACACGGATGAAAAATTTCAAATCAACATGCAGGCATACTATCGCATGGTGAGTGGCATTGATGGAGCCATTGGTCGGTTTGTTGAGGCGCTGGAGGCAGCGGGCTTGGCGGATAACACCATCATCGTCTACACGGCCGATAATGGGTATCACAAAGGCAACCGGGGGTTTGCCGGTAAGTGGTCTCACTACGAAGAATCAATCGGTGTGCCCATGATCATCATGGACCCGCGCGTGTCCCGTCGCCACCAAGGCAAAAAAACCGATGCGTTGGCATTGAACCTCGACCTTCCTTCGACTTTCCTCGATTGGGCCGGCGTGCCTATACCGGAACGTTACCAGGGGCGCAGTCTTGCTCCGGTCATTTCCGGAAGGAAACCCAAAGACTGGCGTACGGAGACCTTTCATGAACACTTTGCTGTGCGCAACCGAATCCCCGCCTACGAAGGAATCCGCACCGAGCGCTACAAGTATGCGCGCTACATTGATCACGATAACTATGAGTTTTTGCACGATCTTAAGAAAGATCCTAATGAGCTGGTGAACCTGGCAGGAAATCCGAAATTCAAAAAAGTCCTTCAAGACCTGCGGGATCGCACGGATACAACTGTGGCAGCTTATGGAGGACCGTTGCATCCCATGAATGGACCCTTTACGCTATCGACCGATCCCTATCCGGTTGCCTCCGCTGCAGTAACGGTGAAACCCGGCCCCGACGGTTGGGTGAATTTACTCAGTGGCAATGTAATGCGCGCCTGGGACGGTGATCCCAAATACTGGTCGGAGGAAGACGAAGTTTTGACCGGAGTTACAGATGGCTCTCTGAAGATGAACCGCTTTATCAGCTGGAAGGGTTCGACGGTCCGTAACTTCGACCTTCAAGTAAAAGTCAAGGTAACCCCAGGGGGGAACAGTGGGCTGCAGTACCGGGGGCGCATGGCACCCGAGCTGGGCTTGGACGTGGTCACCGGTTACCAGGCGGACGTGGTCGCCAACAGGCCCGATTTCAATGGCATGCTCTATGAAGAAAAAGGCCGTCGTATCCTCTCGCATACCGGTGAAAAAGTAATCGTCGATCCCGACGGTCAACCCTGGATTGTCGGAACCATGCCGGTAAAGGAATTTGCGCCTGGTGAGTGGCATGACTACCGCGTGCTTGTCAGGGGCAATCATCACCAGCATTGGATTGATGGTCACCCGACTGCTGACCTCTTGGATTTTGATGAAGAGGGACGCTCTCTGGATGGCGTATTGGCCGTCCAGGTACATGTTGGTCCGGAGATGAAAATCCAATATAAGGATTTCAAGATCAAACACCTGCCCGACGACCTGCCGTTGCAGAAACCGGAAGATCATCCGGTTCCCAGAGGATCCCTCGGTGTAAAGCCGCAGGGTAAATTGCCACCGGACTGGAAGCCACCGGTGTATGGAGAATGATTGGATGAGTGTTCGAACAACGCTCATTTGCTGGCTAATTCTTGGGTTATCTTTTTGTTTCATTCCACTGGCGACTGCGGACGAGCTTGCCGGATCCGTTCGGCCCAACTTTCTGTTTATTTGTACCGATGATCAGGCTGCTTGGGCCTTGGGAGCCTCCGGGAATCAACAGGCCTTTACGCCCCACATGGATCGCCTGGTTTCCCAGAGTGCTTATCTCGTAAATGCGTTTGTGAGTACGCCGGTGTGTTCCCCTTCGCGGGCGGCCACATTGACCGGGCGTTACGGTTTTGAGGTGGGGGTATTCAATTGGTTCATGCCTGGTGATCAGGAGCAGGGACTGGATCTTGAAGAACCCACGTTTACAAAAGTTCTGCAGGCTGCGGGTTATCACACCGGTCTGGTGGGTAAATGGCACCTGGGAATGAACGACCGTTATTATCCGACCCACTATGGGTTCGATTATTTTATGGGGCACCGTCACGGCGGATTTAAGACGGTCGATCCGGAGTTGGAAGAGCAGGGAGAACAGAAGCAGTATCAGGGACTCACGGCAGATATTCTCGGCGACCATGTGATCGGTTTTCTCAAGAACCATGTCGACGAGTACGAAGCCGCTCCGTTTTTACTCTGCTGGAACACGCGTGCTCCTCATGCCAAATGGTTACCTGTAGCCCCCGAAGATATGGAGCCCTACACGGGGGGACTCGAGCTGAAAATTCCTGAGTTCTCGGATTTGGATACAGAAAAAGCCTTGGGTATGATGCGTGAGTATCTCGCTTCAGTACGAAGTGTGGATCGAAACTTGGGTCGCGTCTTACAGGCTTTGGACGATCTAAAACTCGCGGAGAATACGGTTGTGATTTTCACCTCCGACCATGGCTACAATGTCGGGCATCATGGCATCTGGCACAAAGGGAATGGTATCTGGATTTTGAATCACGACATTCCGGCGACCCACAATGTCGGAAAAAACATGCGTCCTAATATGTTCGACCACTCGCTTCGTGTCCCGTCCATCGTCCGTTGGCCGGGGGTGGTGCCTGCGGGCAGCCATGTTGAAGAGACCACTACGAATCTTGATTGGTACCCAACAATATTGAAAATAGCCGGCGTCGACATTCCGTCTGACAAGGTAATTCGAGGGCACGATCTCTCGGGGTTGCTTCAGGGAAAAACTCCGATCTCGTGGGACAATGAATTGTTCAGTTTCTACTCGAGCAGCGAAGCCTATGCGCGACAGTTTGTAGACGAGATCCGCATGCTGCGAACTCCAGAGTGGAAATTGGTTCGCTACTTAAGAGCACCTGAAAGAGACGAGTTCTTCAATCTCGTGGACGATCCTGAGGAGTTAAGGAACGAGATCCAAAACCCAATCCACGAGGAACTGATTTCGAGGCTTCACGAAAAATTGCTGCAACGTATGGTGGAGACGAGCGATCCGGCTCTCGAGTATCTGCAGCCTCTGTAACATCTAAAACCTATAGTTTTGTAACCCTAAGCTGAACACCATGCCACTTGTTAATATCAAAATCACTCCCGATGGGGCTACTCCGGAAAAGAAAGCCGAGCTCATCAAAGGGGCTACTCAACTCATGGTCGATGTACTCGGTAAAAACCCCGCCACAACGGTGGTCATTATAGAGGAAGTTGATACTGATAATTGGGGAATCGGAGGCGAGTCCGTCACGGCCCGCCGTAACAAATCAACCTGATCAGGGCAGTGGTCGAGTGAGGTTCTTTCGATAGAGTTACTCTGATTTGACAAGTAGCCCTCAGGCGGGCGTGGAACGAATACTGCGACTGCATTTTAGCGGTAAACTCGCTCGTCAGAGGGTCTCCCGAAAAAAGGTATCCATATCGTCCACCATTTCCGTGAACCAGGGTAACTGATTCCAGCAACCGTGTTTACCATCCATATAAATATTGAGGTTTGTGCGAATACCCAGGGATTGAAGGCGATCTCTGGAAGGGCGATTACGAGACGGGTTATCGAATTCTCCGGTCATAAAGAGGATGGGTGGGCAGTCTTTATCGATTTGTTCAAACGCATCGGCCAGCCGGTAGAGCTCGGGGGCTTCATCGACAGTTTTACCAAGCCATTTATTGGAGTTAGACTCAGAGGGGTGAGTCCGGGATCTTTCGGCCACAGAACCTGTGATCATTTGTAGGGGCCCTGCCATGACAATCGCAGCCTTCAATTTAGAAGATTGATTAGCGTAGCCTCCGCTTCCTTGCAGCTGAGGGTTTTTGAATCCCGATGCCATCAAGCCTACCAGATGACCACCGGCCGAACCACCTATGGCACCGATTCGATCAGGATCAATACCCAGTTGCTTGGCGTTGGCTTTCAAATAGCGGACGGCGGCATTGCAGTCGTGAATTGCAGCAGGGAAATGGGCTTCTCCGCCCAATCGATACTCAATGGCGGCGGTTACATAGCCCCGCTCAGCCAGGGCGAGAGTCAGGGCGCGGAATTTCGTTTTGTCGCCGTTTAACCAGCCGCCTCCATGAACGACGACCACAGCCGGTCGGGGCTTCTCGGCATCGTTTGAACTAAACACGTCCATCAACAGTTTTCTGTCTCCATAGGTTGTATAGACCACATTGAGCTGACTCTTGATCTTTTGATGATTGATGACAGTAGAAGGCCGGTTGGACGAACTGGTTGAGGCCTGGGAGGGCGGTTCTGGTGAGAGCCCGGAAACGGTCATGCGAATCCGGTGCAGTCCCCCAAAACCAGTAATGTAAAGAGAGCGCATATCGGGGTCGCCAAAGGTGCAGTTGATGGGGCGCTCTGGGGTGCGGATTTTGTCGAGTAGTTTGCCGGATGGGCTCCAGATCCACACATCGTTGGGCCCGGCGCAGTAAATGTTTCCCGCGCGGTCCATGGTCATGCCGTCCGCAGCCTTGGCGTCGCCGTCATCCATTATGGCGAGGATTTTTCCTGGACCGAGCTTGCCAGGGGTTGCTACCGGGTAAGCCCAGATTTCCTTGGGGGTAGCAGCGGATACGTACAAGGTGCGGTTGTCGGGCGAAAGCGTGATGCCGTTAGGGGTTACAATGCCTTCTGCAACCACGTGCTGGGCCCCATTCGGGTTTATGTAGACGACCTGACCCGGTCGGGTGAGCGTATAGTAAATGCCGCCCTCGCTATCTACAACCAGATCATTGGGTTTGGCGGGTGGATTGGCTTCCGGGTCTTGCCCGGCGATTTGATTTTTTTGACTGCCGTTGAGCCAGGCAATGCCGCTGGCTCCGTTATCAGAGAGGTAGAGTTTCCCGTGATTATAGAAAGAAGCGCTGATCCGTCCAATCGCATCGACAGCCACGGTGAACTTTCCGGTCTTGGGCGAATAGCGATAGAGCTTTTCAGCTTTTACGTCCGGGAACCAGAGCGTTGATCCATCCCAGGAAGGACCGTCAGCGAGCTCAAAATCGTTGGAAAGAGTCTCGAGTTTGGCACCAGGTTCGATGAGCGAGTCAGCGAAGGAGCTGACATGAAGAATAGTTAGGAGAGTAAGAATCAGGGTGGATAAGCCACGTGTCATGGGGTAGGGCATGCGAAGATCATTTCTTAAAAACGACGAGGTTCAATCTGAAAGCGTCGCGAAAGTCTGGATATCCTCGTTGTAACGAAGACGACAATCGGGCGCGCTTACATCGGAGTTGTCATCTCCGGGTTCTTTCATAAATCTAGGACCTTTAGACTCTGTGATGTCATCGCGAAGCCCAGCGATGCAGAATTACCCCGACTCCCAATGAACCTCTTATCCAGAATGTAGTTTATGAACAAAGAGCGTATGATAAGACTCCTGTATATCCTTACTCTTTGTTGTTTGGGGATTGGGGCGCTGGCCTGCAAAAAATCCGCAGAGGAAGCTGAAGGTGCGGGTGCCGACTGGGCTCACTACTTGGGTCACCCCACCAGCAATCAGTATTCCACGCTCGATCAGATCAATCGAAAGAACGTGCGTAAACTGGAAGTAGCCTGGACGTATGTTACGGGCGACCGGGCACTGTATCAGGCCAACAATCTCGTTGTTGATGGAATTGTATATACCGTTTCACCGCAGAGTCGTGTGATCGCGCTGCATGGTGCAAGCGGGGAAGCCCTTTGGACGTTCGATCCAGACAGCGTGCATGAGAAGCTTGCGAATAGAAACCAGCGGGGGCTGATGTTCTGGCGAGATGAAGGTCAGGGGCGTATCCTTACCATGAAGGGAAGTTATCTATTTACATTGGAATCCCGTACTGGAAAATTGGTTACGTCCTTTGGCAATGGTGGATGGATTCACCTGGGTGAAAATCTGGATGTAGACTACACCACTAATTCGTTTCTCAAAACCCCCGGTCAGATATACAAGGACATGTTTATTATCGGGACCAATGTTGCCGAAAGTGTTCCTGGCGCCGTAAGGGCTTTTGATCTTCGAAGCGGAGAAAGAAGATGGATCTTCCATACTCTACCTCGCCCAGGTGAGTTTGGATCGGATACCTGGCCGGAGGGGTATCTTGAAAAGACGGGAGGAGCGTCCGACTGGTCAGGCCTGGCTCTAGATTCGGATCGTGGGATTGTGTATCTATCTACTGAAACGGCTGGCCCCGATTTTTTTGGCGGCGATCGTTATGGGGAGAACCTTTTTGCAAACTCAGTGGTGGCGCTTGATGCCAACACCGGCGAGCGACTCTGGCATCAACAGCTGGTTCACCACGACCTCTGGGATTTGGATCTTCCGCAACCGCCGACACTGTTAACGGTTACGCATGAGGGGAAAAAGCGCGA
This sequence comes from uncultured Opitutaceae bacterium, assembly GCA_964352065.1. Classification (GTDB taxonomy): domain Bacteria; phylum Verrucomicrobiota; class Verrucomicrobiia; order Opitutales; family UBA2995; genus UBA2995. Next base: position 29,097 of record CAYGQM010000004.1, on the reverse strand, counting down.
TATCGTTGCGCAAGGAACGAAGATGGGGTTGTTGTTTGCCTTTGATCGGGTCACGGGAGATCCGCTATGGCCGATTGAGGAGCGTCCGGTACCCCCATCCAGAATTCCGGGTGTCAAGGCCTGGCCCACTCAACCGTTTCCGAGCAAGCCACCGCCATTGATGCGGCAACGGTACACGGAAAACGATGTGTCCTCGATTTCTCCAAGAGCAGAGCTAATAACTCGGGATGGACTTAGCCAATCGGGCAATTTCGGACCCTATCCGCCTCCCAGCTTGGAGCAGGTGATCATGTTTCCCGGTTATGATGGAGGCATGGAGTGGGGAGGGGCTGCTGCTGATCCCGATGGCATTCTCTACGTCAATGTAAACGAACTGCCCTGGTTTTACCAACTCATCCCCACCCGTCAATCCGATGGCGCGCCTCTATCGTCTGGCGAGTTACTCTATCGAGCGAATTGTGCCTCTTGTCACGGGTTGGATCGAAACGGAAACCTGCCTGGCGGTTTTCCGGCTTTGACGGATGTAGCGGAAAGACTGACACGGGAGGTGATCATGCATTTCATTGTCAATGGAGGAGGGAGAATGCCTGCGTTTGATCGTTTGGCGGAGGATGACCGAAACGCGATTATAGACTTTCTCTATGGCATCGAGACGCCCGTTAGCAGCCGGGTGAAGGCAGACGATATTCCACCCTACGTATTTCGAGGGTTTCAGCGGTGGTTTGACGATGAAGGGTACCCAGCAATCAAGCCACCCTGGGGAACGCTTAATGCAGTGGACCTGAACACGGGTATTATCAAATGGAAGGTGCCATTGGGTGAGTTTGAAGAACTGACGAAACGCGGGATTCCGATAACTGGAACAGAAAATTATGGTGGACCGGTGGTGACGGCTGGAGGATTGATCTTCATCGGAGCAACCGCTGATTCGAAGTTCAGAGTTTTCGATAGAGAAACAGGAGAAATGCTCTGGGAACACGAACTCCCCTTCGACGGAAATGCTACTCCCAGCACCTATCTAGCCGACGGCAAACAGTATGTGGTCATCTCCTGTGGCGGAGCAAAAAAGAAGCCGGTGCATGGGGGAACGGTTGTGGCATTCGCTTTACCTGATTAAGTTCGGTCCCTTGGGAGGTCTCGAACGCCTACTTACTAAGCCAGTCGATAATGTTCGAAATAGATTTGTCTACCATCGGATGCTCCAGTGAGTAGCGGTCGTGCCCTGGTACGAACACAACCACTTTACCCTTTCCGTAATCATGGGCCCACCCTTGCGGAGTCCGTCCATTTGCTTCCGAATAGCTCTCCAGAAAAACCGTCGTGGTTGACTCGTCCAGATCCATTCTGAACTCCTCGTCGGATACGGTGAATGGCGCAATACCATGAGTTAACTCGGGCAGCAATCCGGTTGGTTTCATGGTGACAGGTATTTTAGGAGGGTGTCCGCGGTGATCAGTTTTTGCGAGACGCTCGATACCTCCTTCTTCCGCATAGTAGCAGTGTCCATCATGATGCAGGAATAGTTTCCCCCCCTCTTTTACGAATTGTTCCAGAGTATCTTCTTGTTGGGGGGACATCCACCGCAGCTTCTTTCCCTCCTGTTTCATGAACAAACCCTGCTTTAGCTGATTGATATTGTCGTAGCCGTAGCGACTCAGTACCACCATATCATACTCGGAAAGTCTCTCGAACGGGACGCTGTTATCCATAGTGACATCCATCTGGTAGCCGACTGCTTCCATCTTTCGGACAATGGATTTGTACAGTGGTGCCACACTGTGCCAGGCATCGCCCAGCCTTTCTTGGAGTGGTAAGGTTCAGCAGTGGTGCAAATAGAAGATGTGAGCAGAACTGCGAAAAGACAGAGGATGATTCTTTTAATCATTTTCGGGGTAATCGGATCTTATCGGTAAGCTAAATGATTCAATGAATTGGGCCTGATTTCACAACTCTATTTGCGGGCCTTCTTGGCTTATTGTGAAGTAGACTATCTTCAGAAATACTCCTCTTTCGGGTGCATGGGATTGAAAGAATGATGGGGATTCAGATCTTCTATCCAGTGTACTTACTGAAACATTTCACCCTCCAACAGCGGCCTCGGATTTTCTGTTTTCCAGTTGTCGGTATAACGCGTCGTAATTTTTTCCGAGACTGGGATCTTGTTATACTGACTTCGGAGTTCCGAGAGATCTTTCCCTCTGAACATGGCCCGAATTGCCTTATAGTGTATGCGAGGATGATCGAGGGTTTCGAACTTCGTTGTTGAGAGTGTGTGGGCCGATAATACAAGCGGCCAGCTTTCAAACTTTCCAAGGATATCTTCGGTGGATCGAACGTTCACCTGGTTTAGGCTTCCGATGATTTTCGGGTTGTTAGAATACGTAGCCAACAGCGTATTGTAATCTTTAGCATCCAGCAAGTGGTTGGCCGCGAGAAAAAGGTAGTCGGAGCCATTGGTGGTAAACGGGTAGACGTAGGGAAACACACTTTGAAGCGTATTAATTGCCAGGCTGAACGTGTCCGCGTCCGTTGAATACGTCTGAATCCATTGACAAAATAAGCCGTCGTCTGCCAGTCGGCTTTCAACGATCTGGTAGAACTCACGGCTGAAGAGTTGATCGGCGCCCAAAATGTAAGGGTTGCTCGGCTCCGAAATGATTATATTCCACAGTTCGGATCGTCGTTTCAGAATCCGCATCGCATCGCCGCTTTCCGGGTGCAATCGGGGGTCTTTCGAGAGGTCGTGAATGTAAGGGTCAAAATAGGGGAGAGCGTCCCAGATCCCCGGTGCGATTTCAGCGACTGTTATGTTTTCAACATCCGGATAGAGGACTGCTTCACCGGCGGTGCTTCCAGTGCCCAGTCCGATCACGAATATCTTTTGGCGAACTTGTGATAATAGCAGCGGAATGTGGGCTGACAGTTTTGTAGTGAGCTCATCTCCACGACCACCACCGATTCGGGATTCGTTGCGACCGTTGGAATAGAGAGCCAGACTCTGGCGTCCTTCGCTGTTGGTTTTTGATACGACTGCGCTGGTCAAAGCAGGTCCCGTATTGTAGCTGATTATTTCCCCATGCTGTGGGAGAGTTTCTGCATAAAAAGCTCCCGGTCCTTTCAAGCTGGATGGGAGCAACTCTCTTATGCGGAAATGGCCAATAAGCGTATTCTTGTCATCGTAAAAGGGTTGGGTAAAAGTGACGAGGATGACTGTGGCTGCGATGGCACCCGCTGTCATCTTTTCCCGGAAATCGAGTGACCAAGCAGTCAGTAGTAAGTTTATCCCGGCGACAAGGACGGCAAAGAGAAAGACGTCCCCCAATTGGAGCCAGTAAAACAATATAAACCCCCCTAGCAGGCTCCCGAGCAGACTTCCAAGGCCGTTGACGAATAAGATCGCTCCCGAGTGAAACCCCACCTCGTCCAAGGAGCGTTTCAATTCATGAAAAATGAGAGGAAGGGTCATCCCCGCAATCGCAATGGGAACGACCATCAGACTTAGGAGCGTCATAAACGCCAACAGTTGAAATCCGGCGAATCCGAGGAGATTTTCCTGAAATGGAAGACGAATTAGGTGGGCCAGGTAGGGCCATTTATCGACCGTGAAAAAGAGTAGTACGAATGTGGAGGTGACCCAGATCTGATTGTGATAAAGGGTCTTTGGGGAAAACTGTTTCCTGACTGCAACCATGTAGCCGCCGACTGCGAGTGAGAGTATAAATACGGCGACTATTATGGAGAAAGAATAAGCGGTGCTGGCAAACGCCACGTTGGTGATTCGGAGATACACATTTTCCAGACAAAGGATGCTGCACCCGTTAAAAAAGGCCACTGCATACAAAACTTTTGGTGAGTAGGCGGATAGAGAGGTAGGGGGTTCCAGCCCGGCTTGTGGAACTTCCTCATTCTCTCCAAGTTGTCCCGTGGCTTTCAGATAGTTCCCAGCGAGGAAAAATACAGCGGCGGAGGCGATATTGATTCCGGCGCCTAGCATGAGGCTCATCGATATGCCGTAGAGCTCAATGAGGAAAAACCCGGTTAACAGGGTTCCCAGAAACGCGCCGGCAGTATTCAGGCAATAGATCCATGCATGCTGCTTGGTTGCCTTGGAGACTGATTCGGATAGCGCCCGAGTCAGGAGAGGGACCGTTCCGCCCATACAGACCGATGGAACCAAAAGGAGCAGCAGCGTGCAAAACAGACCCTGCGAGATCATCCAGACGGGTGGTTCGAAGGCCCAATCGAGAGCCATGCTGGAGACTCCCGCATAGATGAGCATAAAGCCAAGCCCCCAGATACCCGTAATCGCTTCCAGTATGGCGTAACCCTTCAAGGTGTTTTTTAAACGAGTACTCCACCAACCCGAAAGAAAATAACCCAGCGAAAGTCCTACGAGAAAAACAGCCAACACGATGGATGTAGCCAGTGTTTCAGCGCCCAGGAGCCGGGTTAACAGCCTTTGCCAAACGACCTGATAAATCAGGGCTGAAACACCGGTCAGAAAAATGAAGGTGTAGACCAGGAGATTGAGGAAACTGCGCATAGGTATTGAGAGTGCTAGGGAGCTTAAAAGCATCCGAACCGTCAATTTCGCGAGGGTATCCTATGCGTTTTTAAATAAACGCTTACATAAACGATGGGACAATATCGCTTGGGCGGAGACACAAACGGACCTATTCTTTGGCCTTATAGAAACGAAAGTAATCGTATTCGGCTTTGCTGGGAATTGGGTCGCCTTGGTAATTCCAGTTGGCGGAGATCGCGGTTAGCCAGACGTTTACGGCATCGTGCACATGTTCATCGGCGGGGTACTCTGCTATGTGGGTTACCTGATCATCGACGTAGAATCGGACTCGTTCGGGCGTCCATTCAAATGCGTAGGTATGCCATTTACCTGCGTCGAAATCAGGAATGAGCGTTCGGTTTTGAGGAGGCGTTGGAAGCCGACCTGATTCGGTTCCTTGCTCATCCCAGACGACCGTATGTTGTACAAAGTTGTTGAGGGTATTCAGGTCCGGTTCGAAGCGATGCTCGGTCGGGTTTTCGAAACCATCAATTCCAGTACGGCGGATACCGGGGTAGGTGTTGGAAACCGTATCATTGTGGAGTTCGGCGGCCATGGCCCAAAAAGAGTGATGCCAACCGCGTTCGGAACCAGTTCCATTCCCAAGCCTGGCTCTAACTTCGTAGTAGCCGTAACGGAATTGTTGAGTGGAAACGATGCCTGCGCCGGAAGCGGTTTTCCCTTCAATCGGTTTGTCCAAAACCCGCAGATCGAGTCTTAGTACTCCATCCACAATGGAAACATTTTCCCGACGCTGGATACTCCGGTGCTTGTTGTCTTCCCGGTAGGCCCACTTCGAGGTGTTCAGTTCTGTTCCTTCGAATTCATCCTGCCATTCCAGTATATAATTGTCAGTCGGTTGGGCAGATAGGGAAGTGGTTAGAAGCGTAAAGCTGAAAAGTACGACCACCATATTGAAACTGCAACAGGTTGCTTTCATGTCTTGGATAATAGGTAGAGTTTTGGTTACCTAAATTCGCTACCATTAGGGATGAAGCGGGTCAATATTCGTAAGTCTTGGGGTTGATCGTAACGAAAAACACTCTGAAAATCGGCCTAGCGTGTTTCGTTACTTTATGCCTTCATCATTATAGCATTATGACGCAATTTCAATCCGATGGACCCTTACCAAAAAAGATGCAGGCCGTGCTTTGTTACGGGCCGGAAGATTATCGGGTTCAGGAATGGGATGTCCCTGCACCCGAGGCCGAGGAAGTGGTTATTAAAGTATCCTCTGTTGGGATTTGTGCGAGCGATCTGAAGTGTTATCAGGGTGCTCCCATGTTTTGGGGAGATGATAACCGGGAAGGGTATTGCCAACCTCCGGTTATTCCTGGGCATGAATTTGCAGGTGAGGTGGTCGCGTTGGGTGAAGGAGCAGGCGAGAAGTATGGACTGCAATTAGGTGATATGGCCGTGTCTGAACAAATCGTACCCTGTTGGGACTGTCGATTTTGCCAGCGTGGACAATACTGGATGTGCCAGGACAAACACGATGTATATGGATTCCGGCAGGCCACCTTCGGAGCGATGGCGGAATACATGAAGTTTCCCCGGGGAGCTATTAACTATAAAGTCCCCCAGTCGATACCAGCTTGGCAAGCGACCTACATCGAGCCGCTGGGTTGTGGCATTCATGCCGTGCAACGTGGGGAGATTTCTCTGGGAGATGTTGTCGTCATAGCCGGCTGCGGTCCCTTGGGTTTTGGCATGGTTGCAGCAGCGCGCCTGAAGAACCCCCGATTGCTGATTGCCATTGACCTTAACGAGGATCGTTTGGCAATCGCTAAACTTTGTGGGGCAGATTTGACGCTCAATCCGAACCAGGTCGATGTTGTAGAAGAAGTGCTAAGCCTGACCGAGGGATACGGCTGCGATGTCTACATCGAGGCCACCGGTCATCCGTCCGCGGTAAAGCAAGGGTTGCTAATGATTCGCAAGCTGGGAACCTTCGTCGAATTCAGTGTCATGAAAGAACCCGTTACGGTTGACTGGACTATTATTGGAGATACGAAGGAACTCAATATTCATGGCGCGCACCTGAGCCCTTATACTTATCCCATCGCCATTCGCATGTTGGAAGATGGCCTTTTGCCCATGGAGAAGATCATTACGCACCAGCTTCCATTGAATCAAATTAACGAAGGTATGGCGTTGGTTGCAGACGGTAGAAACTCGATCAAGGTAACATTAACGCCTGGATAAATGTTTGATTTGATACCTCTCGATTCTCGCTCGTTTTTGTTGCTTAGAACCGTGGTGGGTTGGACACAAGTTTATGAATAATACGCTATCTAAAAAGGTTGTAATCATTACGGGTGCGAGTTCTGGAATTGGAGCGGCAACTGCCCGCCTGCTTGCCGAAAATGGCTGCAAGTTAACCCTGGCCGCGCGTTCTGTGGAGAAGATGGAACTCTTGGCCAATGATCTCGATACGGAAACCTTGGTGGTAAAGGCTGACATGACCGAACCGGCGGACATTGTCTCGATGGTGGATAAGACGCTAGAGCAATTCGGTAGAATCGATGTCTTGCTTGCCAATGCCGGGGTTTATATTCCCGGCCAGGTTGAAGCCGGTGATCCCGATGCCTGGTCAACCCTCTTAACGGTAAATGTCGATTCCGTATTTCGGTCTGCACATGCCGTTATCCCTCATATGAAAGCCCAGGGACACGGGGATATTTTCGTCACCAGTTCTATTTCTGGGTTTATCGATATTCATTGGGAACCCATTTATAGCGCCTCCAAACATGCGGTTCAGACCTTTGTCCATACCCTCCGCCGCCAGGTAGCAGAATTTGGTATTCGTGTAGGATCCGTAGCCCCCGGGGCGGTTGCCAATGAACTGTGGGGTCTAACTGATCCAGTCGAAATTGAACGTGTCTCCGTAGGGGAACATGAATACCTGAAATCTGAAGATGTCGCCCGAGCAATCGTCTTTATGTTGTCCCAACCGCCCCATGTCACGATTCGTGACCTTGTTCTCTTGCCGCAAAAACAAGACCTTTAAAAGTACGATTTGTGATGGGGGATCTTATTGGGGAACAGCGTGTGCCAGAGATACGGTCCTGGCAAAGCGGATCCTAATCGTAGCGAGGAAATCAGCGACGGGTCTGGGAGGAGGAGCACCACCTGCCAGGTAGTGATAAATGGTTCCTCCGGTTTCGTTGGATTCAAAGACCAGATGGCTGGTTTCGTGAATCGTCTGTTGATAATGGACGGCACGTTTCCAGCGGACCTCGAGGTTCGTTCGAATACCAATTTTTCAAATGGGTGATTGCCAGGTATGAAAAGTTTTCGATGGTAAACTAGGGTGGTTTGAGCTCTTTTGGAGTGATGCCTGAATCCAGCCAGATACCTGATCCATCTTTGAATGGAGCCTATGACCTGCTATCCGATAAGAACGGAGATATAATATCTGCCTCCAAATCGGAGGCGCTTAAGGCGCTCTACGATACGGGGGCTTATCCGTATGCGAAGCTCATGAGCAGAAAAGAATACGAAGCAAAAAAAGCGCTGCTGCAGGCAGAACTTATGAAGGTGCAGAAGTGGGTTACCGAAGATGGACATCGCATAGTGGCTCTGTTTGAGGGGCGTGATGCCGCCGGAAAGGGCGGGACGATCAAACGTTTTATGGAGCACCTCAATCCCAGGTTAGCCCGGGTGGTGGCTCTGGAAAAACCAACGGTCTACGAACAGGGGCAGTGGTATTTTCAGCGTTATATCGATCACCTGCCGACACGCGGAGAAATGGCTTTTTTTGACCGGTCTTGGTACAACCGGGCCGGGGTGGAACGGGTCATGGGGTTTTGTAAGGATGACGATTACGGCGAGTTTCTTCGGCATGTGCCTCTGGTTGAAAAACTAGTCGTTGAGACGGGGATCACGTTTTTTAAATACTGGTTCTCGGTGAGCCGGGTTGAGCAGGCTCGCCGGTTTTATGCACGTGAGAGCAATCCGCTCAAACAGTGGAAACTCAGTCCCATTGACCGCGCTTCGTTGAATAAGTGGGATGCATATACTGATGCCAAAGAGGCCATGTTTCAGAATACGGATACGACACATGCACCTTGGACTATCATTAAGTCAGATGATAAAAAACGGGCACGTATCAATTGCCTACGTCATTACCTTCACTCACTGGATTATCCAGGCAAGGACAGGAGCATTGTGAAAAAGCCGGATCCGAAGATCGTACTCACCGCCGCTCAATATCACGATTAAAAGTAATCGATAGGCGACTTTTTCCGGTGCTTGTTCGTGGGGGATCTATGACCTAAGGCTATGGGGTCTGAGTCTGGCTGAGGATAGATTTATAAGATTTCCGAGCGTGGTCGTAGGCTGCAATGGCATCGTCCATTTCGTCTTCATCGTAAAACTGTTTTTTGGATTCCCAGCATTGATCGACCCCTTTCAGTAGCCACTCCACGCTGCGCTTGCTTGCACGAACCGGCTGTTCGGCAACGGTTACCCAGATCGGATTAGTATGAGCCGATGGGTATATACGCGTGGCAATCCAGCTACTTTGCGTGATATTCACATCGAATTCGAGGTCGGTTAAACTCGTATTCACATCGATGGAACGGGAATCAACCGATTGGCCGTTGACGATGACTTCGACTTTTACTGTTTCGTCGTCCACCGCGTTTGTGATGCTCCAGGGTGTCGGCGTAAACGGCGAGTCCGGATTGAAGTAGAAATTGGTGAAAATGTCGTGGTTCTCCTTCAAGTGCGCAATGGCTTTGACTGCAACTTTTACGGTCCCTGGTGTATCCAGATTCAGTGTGCTGTCCTTGTCTCCCGCGAGTAAGTCGTTGACTTTGAAATCGATGAGGTGGCTAAAGCCGTCAGAAACGTAGTTTGTCCCCTTACTGATGCCTTCACACCATGCATCGTAAGTGAGGTTGCCTTTGAGCCGAACATAGGATCTCCAAATTCCGACATGGGAACCGGTGATGCAGGGGAAGTCGGTTTCGCCGCTGATTCGTGGTGTGAATCCGGCATTCAAGGTGTGATACCACATGTTGAGTTCGGCGACGGGCCAAGTATCACCGGTGGAGAGAAAATCTACAGCAGGAACGGTGGTCCCATTGGGGCCCTCTACTTCATGGGTTACTTGTACTACGAACTCGTTAGCGCCGATGCTATTGTAGGGTGGAACTTCATAGTTGGGCAGTTCATCGAGGTAGAGATTGATACCATAGCCCGAGTGTGCGGGTCCGCAGACCGCACCCTGTTTCTGAGCCCATTTCAGCGTGTTTAACCCGAGTGTTGGCCAGTGTTCGTAGGATTCGCCGCCGGGATAGATTTGTTCCTTCAGGCGGAGTAACACCAGATGCCCGGAACGATGGGAGCCGAATCCTGATACTTCAACGTCGTAGCGCATGGTGTAGGGGTAGGGAGAGCTTTCATGAGTCTCTCCGGAAAAGAACTGTTTCTGGTAGTCGAACCCTGGACCCCAGGTGAGTACGCTGCCGACCTTGAGATCTTCACCCTGGATATGAATGAGCATGTCCTTGGGTTGTACTCCCTCGGTGGGGACGGTATAGTGGGCGCAGCCAGCAGCATGGATGTGATGATCGCCCGACCAGTAACCGAAGAGACTCGGATCCACCCAGCGCTCGAGCTGTACCTGGAGGCTCTCGGGACCGTCATCAATTTCCACCATCTTGGATTGCAATTCGTATTCTGGCCCGCGTCCTGCGATGATGGAATATTTCCCAGACGGCAGACGAATTTTCGCACCACTGCTTCGATACACCTGATCCTGAAACCAGAAATCGGGAGGTGTACGGGTAGACTGTGCGGGAAAAACTTGTCCCTGTTCATCCCGTATCACAAAACTGGCGACAGTATCTTGTCCGTTTTCGTCCAACACTTCATCCAGTGTCAGTGAATAGGTCGGTTCACTGGTAAACAGAATCGGCAACTCCGCCCTGAATCCGAGATCCTGTGTGCCTTGGCCGACATCGAAACTGAACGTGATTTCCCGTTTCCCGGCTTCCCGGCAAAAAATATCCATGATGGCGTAGTTTACTTCCAGACCGGTCAGAGGAGCGATGCCAGGAGCGTTCAACCAGCGGCCTCCCGGCAAGTAGGTCTTCACGTGAAAGAGGGGAGTATCCGTTTCCGGCATCTGCATGTGTTGTCCGCTGTGCTGCATCTGTATGGCCGAAGCCCCCGTATATCCCACTTGTAGCCGGGCTGTTACACCAGCTTCATTGATGATCTTTACCAAGTGGCGTTTAGTCTCTGCCTCATAGAGTGTCGGCTGGGCGGGTCCCCGTTGAGCCTTCACCCGCGATTCAGGATTGATGTTTACCCCTGCGATACAGAGTGGGTCGAGTATTGATTGAATACGCTCCACGGCCGCAGCATTCGGCGTCAGTTGAAAGGCCAGCTCCAACTCTTTGAGGGTGGATGAGTCTAACGGAGAGCCCAGGTATTCCAACTGTCTCGTCAGGCGTTTTACGTGTTCAGTCAATGGCTGGTTGTCGACCTTGGAAATAACGGGTAGCGCAAAGAAGGGGTCTGTGTCACTTTGATGAGTCTTGCGACCACAACCCTGAAACAGGAATCCTATAAACAGCAAAAGGGGGATAAGGGTGCGCATGCAGTGAAGGTTAAGGTGCGTATCAGGGTATGATCAAACTGTAAATGTGCAGATGACTAGGTCGCTCTGCGCGTCGGGCGTCTCCAGCGCTTAACGGACACCCACAAACCGGTTACTACCAAGATGGTTCCCGCCAGCGACATCAGCCCCCAGAGAATTCGTAGGACGATATTGTAAGGGCCGAAGGTGTGAAATTTGCCAAAGTTTTTGCGAAGCCAGCCGACCGGGCCGGTTCCTGTTCCATCAAAACGCAGTAACTCTTCACCGGTATAGGGATCCATCACGAATTGCAGGTTACTGCCTTCGCCGTCGAGGAAGACTTTATACGGAGTTTGTTTTCCATTTCCGGGTTGGATACCTGTGATTCGTTTGTCAGGTAGTTCGGCGCGTATCGTTTCCACGATCACATCCATCGATAATTTATCGTTCCCTTCGGAAATGGTTACGCTGGGCATGATAGCTTGGGAAGGATAACCTTGTACTTTTTCAAGGAGCGGCCAGACGTGTTTTCCCCAGGTAAAACCAATGCCTGTGATTGCCATCACGATGAGCGGGACCATGGCGATGAGTCCCAAAACGTTGTGCCAGTCGAGTACCTGTCCCCGCTTCCAGGCACGGACAAACGTTCTGCCTTTCAGGGGCCACCAGAGAACGAGTCCGATGATACAGGTGATGGCCAGTACAACGGAACTCCAAGCGACGATCTGTTGCCCGGTTTTCCCTGCAGCAAGATGACGATGAATATCAATGAGCAATCCGCTGATAGTGAACTGGTCACTCATCCACGTAAGCTCGCTGGTGTAGGGATTGAGATAAACTTTCCCGCCGCGTCGACCACCGTCGGCACTAATCTCAGTAACGTAAGCACTGTAGGCGTAATTCGGCTCTTTCGGAATCCCGAGATGATTGACCTGTAAAGGAGGGTCGGCGGAGCGGTACTGGTCGAGAGCTTGTTGAATGGACAGCGGTTGTCCGGTTTCCTCCAGGTTATAAAACTCCGACAGCTCCCAACGCAACAGGGTTCCCTCGAAGACGAGAATGGCGCCCGTCAGGCAGACGAGGGCGATTGGCAACGCTGCGATCCATCCGATCCAAAAATGGAGGTGAAACCAGATAGTACGTTTCCTTGGTTTGGCTCCTGAGGTTGGCTGATTTTCTGGGGAGTTTTTCATGAGATTAGACGTAGTACTGTGTGGCGAGCGTGACCGAGTCGATCTGTTTTCTGAGTTTAAGTAATACCGGTTTCATGTCCGGATCATCGGCCAGGTTTTGGAATGGGGGTCAGGATCTGAATAGACTTTACCAGCGGTCCCGCATGGAGCGAGGAACCTGCAATAATCGCGAAGAGGAAACTAGAGGAAAATTTCATTCTGCGGTGTTAGATGGGGCTCTTGGTGATATTGGCCGGGTTGAAGGGAATATTGTAATCGACGGTTTCGTTTTTAGGATCGACGACGTAGCCCGATCGAGCGACCAGCTCAGGACCGGAAAGAAATTCGTCGTTCGTTTCCTCAAGCCATTCATTGAGGCGATCATCCAGTTTCTTTTGGAGCGCGGTGTGCTCGGGTTGATTGACCAGATTGTCCATTTGGAATGGGTCGGTCTCGTTGTCATACAACAACCAGGGACCATTAAGGTCGCGGCAGTAGGTGTAACGCGTGGTGCGCACGCCTCGGTACTCACGACCCCCTCTATCGCGACTCCATTGCCCGAAGGGTGCGGGGCATTGGATCAGGGCTGCATGGTCTGCATCTGGTAATTGGTTCCCGAGAATTACTTCTGCGCGATTGGTGCCTTGAACGTCCTTTGGGATAGGTACTCCTGACAAGCCCAGGAGGGTCGGCATGATATCAGGCGTGTCGAGGGGCATGGAAATCTCACGGGCTTGGTTCTTAAGTTTCTCTGGCCACCGCAAAAGAAACGGTACTCGCAACGACTCATCCCAAGGCTGTTGCTTCTTCATGGCTCCCCGGGAGTGAAGCATGTCACCGTGGTCAGAGGTATATACTACGATAGTATTCTCAGCCAGGCCGGTTTCTTCCAGTGTCTTCATCAGGTCACCCATACAATCGTCCAAGGCAGTCATGTGGGCATAGTAACCTTTGTAAGTCTTGATCGCTTCCTCCCGTTCTTCTTCCGGGACGTTTTTCCTGAGAGTGATTTCCTTGTCGGCGTAAAGCTTATGATACTTATCGGGTGCAGTGTGGTAAGGTGCATGGGGTGGGCCCCAGGAGATGAAGAGGCCAAACGGAGAACCGGAAGCGGACTGTGCCTGGTTTTCCAGGTAGGCCTGAGCATCTTTGGTTTGTTCGATCGCGTCGTAGCCCTTCCAATAGAGTTTCTCAGGCGAGTCGCCGTAGTAGGGGGACTGGTTGTAATTATGGGTGCATTCTAGCGTCTTCCAATATTGGAACCCTTGGCGTCTTTCGGGAGGGGTAAAGTTCTCACGGCCTTGCCCATCGATATGCCATTTACCGATCCAGCCAGTTTCATAACCGTCATCATTCAGGCAATGCGCGATGCTACGATGGTCAGTGGCCAAAGACAGATCGTTAAGATACAGTCCGTGTGTAAGCGGATATTTGCCGGTGATGAGGGTCGCACGGTGAGGGCAGCACACAGGAATGCCCGAAACGGCGTGGGTGAAGTTAACGCTCTCGCTGGCTAAGCGATCGATATGGGGGGTAATAACATCTGAGTTCCCGGCGTAGCCATGATCACTATGGCGCCATTGGTCGGAGAATATATACAAAATATTCGGTTTCATCGGCTGTGCGTCGGCTTTGGAACAAGCGGTTGGAAGCGTAGCCGCTAGCGAGGCGGCTGCAGTTGTTTTTATGAAATCGCGGCGATTGATCATATAAGATGGGTGCTCGAAGGGAGTCCTGATTGTTGAAACGGGGTCGTGTTATTCGGGGATAGTTATGAGTAAATATCCCTTTATTGACGATCCATTTTTGCCTGGGGCTGTCAATTTGTAGCATTTATCGCTGTGAATTTGAATTTAACTTATGGATGTTTTGCTTTTGGCTCTTTGTCTATGCTCTGGAAGTTTCTAACTCAATTTACCCTAACCTGTCTTACGTTCGGAGTTTTTTCTGAACTCGTTGCTACCGAGAAACCGAATCTTCTCATTATTTGCACCGACGAACACAATTTCAGAACCTTGGGATGTTACCGGGAACAACTCTCGGAAGAACAGGCATTTGTTTGGGGACAGGGAGTTGCGGTAGAAACACCGAACATTGATTCGTTGGCGAACGAAGGCGCTCTGTGTACCAGTTTTTATGGCACTACGCCATTGTGTGGACCATCGCGGGCATCTCTGATGACGGGGCTCTATCCTCATGCAACTGGAGTGCCCATAAACAATGAGTCATTGACCGATGATATGGTGACCTTTGCGGAGGTGCTTCGCAGAGAGGGCTACAAAACGGGTTACATCGGAAAATGGCACTTGGACGGTATGGCAAAACCGGGTTGGGCACCGGCCAGAAAATTTGGATGGGAGGATAACCGGTATCTATACAACCGGGGTCATTGGAAGAATTTGACTGATACTCAGGAAGGTCCTCGTGTGAATGCTCCCATCGGCGCTAATGGTGAGCCTACTTATGAATTGGGCGATGCGGATGAGGAGAGCTACACGACAGACTTCCTGACGAACAGGACGATAGAGTTCATTGCGTCACATAAAGATAAACCGTTTTGCGTGATGCTGAGCATCCCCGATCCTCATCAGCCGGACACAGTTCGCCCTCCTTATGACAGTATGTATTCGCATTTCGATTACGAAACACCCAAAACGCTTTTTAAAGATTCCTCTGCAAGACCGGACTGGATTGTGGGAAATGAGAAGGATGCGGTGGACGAGTCTTTATTCCAAAAGGAAGATATGGCGGGGTATTTCGGAATGGTCCGTTTGATTGACGACAATGTAGGGAAGCTCTTGCGGTTTCTGAAGGACCAGTCGCTGGACGAGAAGACCCTGGTTGTGTTTGTGTCCGACCATGGTGATTTATTGGGGGAACACAGTAGATTGAACAAGCGGTTACCCTACGAAGGGTCCGCAATTGCGCCTCTGATCGTAAAATACCCAGGAAAGATTCCGGCCGGAAAGATTATTCACTCGGCGATGACGACGGCGGATTTTCCGACTACGATTTTGAGTCTTCTTGGAGCGGCTTCCTTTCCAAGGGCTGTGCACGGTCGCGATCTGTCGGCTCAGTTTTTGAGCGAAACATCCGTGGTTCGAAACGAGGATGTGACGTACATGCGAGGTGTGATGAGTCCGCTGGGCCCTCCGCCCTATTGGGTAGCTGCCGTGAGCGATCGATACAAATTTGTCGTGGGGAAACGGGAAGCCCCCTGGTTGATCGATCTGGAAGAAGACCCCGATGAGCTGATCAACTACTACGGAAACCCTGATTACCAATCGATTGCCCGAGAATACTCCTCTGCACTGAGCCGCTTGCTCATTGAAACGGGCGATCCTGCGATGGAGGATCCAGATATCACGCGCTGGTTGAAATGACCCTCCGCTGGGCTTGGTTCAGCTTGAGACCTATTTGAACTTTGATTGTGGGTAGTTTTCATCCGCGACGTTTGAACTTTTGGTTTTGTGCGGTGGACAGATGACCCTTTCCGGCTATTATGCGAGACATGCCTTTAAGTAATGCTTTAGAAAACGCTTTGAACGAACAAGTGGGGATCGAATTCGAATCCTTCTACTCTTACCTCGCAATGGCCGCCTACTTTGACTCCCAGTCTTGGGATGGATTTGCGAGCTGGATGTCTCTGCAAAGTAGCGAGGAACAAGATCACGCTATGAAGTTCTACAACTATGTGCTGGACCGCGGTGCGACGGTGAAGCTTCCGCCGATCAAGGCTCCAAACTACGAGTTTGGATCCCCTCTGGAGGTTTTCGAGGCGAGCCTTGAACAAGAGCACCACGTATCTGCGAGCATCAACAAGCTCTACAAATTGGCGCAGGAGTCGGATGACTTTGCGACGGTTTCTTTTCTGAAATGGTTTATCGACGAACAGGTGGAAGAAGAGAAAACAGTCTCCGACATGATCGAGAAGTTGAAGCGGTCGGGAGATAATCCTGAGACTTTACTGCTTCTGGATCAGGTGGCCGGTGCGCGCAAGCCCGATAGCGGAGCATAGTCTTTGCTCATAGCCATCCTAAAAGATGGCCTGGATTGCATTTCTTGAATTGCCATCGGTTTGGGATCGTGCGGCAATGCGGCGCTTCAATTTTTGCCTATGATCCCCAACGTATTAGCTGAACGGTACGCCTCTGCGGCGGTTAAAGATATCTGGTCCGGAGAGGGCCGAATAATTCTGGAACGCGAGCTTTGGATCGCAGTGATGAAGGCGCAAGCTGAGCTGGGGTTAGACATTCCGGCAGCAGCGATAGCGGACTACGAGCGCGTGAAAGACCAGGTCGACCTTCAATCGATTCAGGATCGTGAGCGTGCTTTGCTACACGATGTAAAGAGTCGTATCGAGGAGTTCAACGATCTGGCGGGTCATGAGCACATCCACAAAGGTATGACCAGCAGGGACCTGACTGAAAATGTCGAACAGCTGCAGGTGTTTCGGTCTTTGCAGATTCTGCACACAAAGGTCGCGGCCGGTGCCATCCAACTCTCCAATCGGGCTGTTGAGTATAAAGATATATTGATATCTGGTCGCACCCATAACGTGGCTGCCCAACCAACGACCTTCGGTAAGCGACTGGCGATGTATGCAGAGGAGTTATTACTGGGGTTCGATCACTTGGAATCGCTGATTGCGAAATATCCTGTCCGGGGATTAAAGGGGGCCGTCGGGACCCAGCTCGATAGTCTAACTTTGTTTGAAGGAAACCAGACAAAGGTGGCTGAACTCGAGCAGAAGGTCGTTCAGCATCTCGGCATTGCAAACGTATTTACCAACGTCGGTCAGGTGTATCCGCGCAGTCTCGATTTTGAAACCGTTTCGACGTTTTACCAGATCAGTTCCGCGCTGAGTAACTTCGCCAAACAGATCCGTTTGATGGCAGGTCATGAGCTCGCTGGTGAAGGATTTGCCAAAGGGCAGGTCGGTAGCTCCGCCATGCCACACAAGATGAACAGTCGCAGTTGTGAGCGTATCAACGGTTTCCATACCATCCTCAATGGCCTTTTGAATATGGTCGCTGGTTTGGCGGGTGATCAATGGAATGAGGGAGATGTGTCCTGCTCGGTGGTTCGGCGGATCGCATTACCGGATTCGGTTTTTGCACTCGATGGGCAGCTGGAGACGTTTCTTACCGTCATCGGGAACATGGAGCCTTACCCTGAAGTCATTCGCCTCGAGAACGAAAAGTATTTCCCCTTCCTTGGCACTACCACGATTATGATGGAAGCGGTGAAAGCAGGTGCAGGACGTGAGTCTGCCCACGAGGCCATCAAGGAGCATGCCGTGGCCACCATTCGCGATCTGCGCGCTGGGACCATCCAAACCAACGATCTGATTTCTCGCTTGGCCAGTGACGATCGGATTTCGCTGAATCAGACTCAGCTCGAGGCGATCTTCGAAGATGAGGCCCGCTTATCCGGGATGGCGAAGCACCAGGTGGATGCGTTAGCGGCGCGGACTTCCGCAATTGCTGAAAAATATCCGGATGCGAAAAACTATGCTCCTGGTAGGATTTTGTAGTAGTTTAGTTTGTAGATTACGGGCATACACTGCGTCCCCGCGAAGTCTCTGATTGCCTTCAACGCCGGAGGTCTATGGAATGCAGCCGAGATGCGTATGATTGTATTTTCTAGATACCCTTTGGCCGTACTCTGTGGATGTCTAACGCTCGCCTCTTTTACTAGAGCGGCCGACCCAAGAACACCTGAGAGTGAACCACAACTGTTGGAGATTCCCGAAGCAGGCGGCTATTTGACCGAGGAACTTGCATTGGAACTTCTTCGGGCAGACAGAGTGAAAGCGAACGGAGGAAACGAACATATTCCTACTTTTTGGAGCCAGTGTATCTATTCCGCCGTTGGGAAGCCCGGCTACCGAGTGGGCTTCACCTTCAAGTTTATGGTGTGGGATCTTTTCGACCTCGCGAACCTCAGTTCGGAGCAACTGGAGTTCAACATACACTTTACGTCGGGTGGACTGCCGGTGGTTGGCGCGGTGCGAAACCCTCCGGGGAAAGCGGTCTTTATTTTCCAGAAAGAGGAGTTGACAGTTCTTATGATGGTGAGCGCCATTCGAGGTCCGGAAGACGGTGCTGGAAGACACTCCGAACTAGTCGCGACTTACCAGCTTGAGGATCCGTCCATTACCCATCAGGAAAGAGTCGACAAACTTCTGAGCCATGCCAGAAGGCATTATGAGGAATGGATAGGCTGGGCTCAGTAAATGAAGCCATTCTTGGTTCGGGAGTTAGGACTTTACTCATTGTTGTTTTTTTTGTTTTAATTGGGGTATGAGATCACTTCTCCCTTTGCTCCTCGTCCTAACGTTATGTGGGTTGTCTCCAGTGCAGGCTGCCTTAACCGGTTACCTCAAGATCGGCGACATAAGCGGGGAGTCGCAGGTCGCAGGCCACGAGGATGAAATTGATATTCATGATATTTCCTGGGGTGTGGCCAGGCCTTTGGTGGATGCCACCGGCTCCACTCGGACGCGGGCAAGTGCGAAGTTTGAGGATCTGATGGTGGCCCATAGAATCGACAAATCGACTCCCAAGCTGATGGAGGCCTGTGCAAGCGGAAAGACTTTTCCTGAAATTACGATAGCTCTCAGAAAAGACTCCGGGGATGAGCATCTGGATTATTTGGTAATCACCTTAACCAAGGCCACGGTCACTTCCTACTCCCTCAATGGAGGCGGGTCGGAGGGGCCTCCTGCTGCAATGATTGGATTCAATTACGATGAGGTTAAGGTGGTTTACAACATTGCCAATCCTGCAGGCTCTGTGGAGATGACTTGGAACGTTGTAGAAAGCACGCCTTAAATATTCATCCCCTAAAAATGAGGCTAGTTCTAGTGCGTCTTCTCATTGGCGGTTTCCTTTTGGCTGCCTCAAAATTTACCGTTACGGTAAATGCTACGAGCTTGACGGCTACCGTCTGGGCGGACGAAGCCTACGAGGTTTACCTATCGCACTCGGACCGCGTTGCCGGAACTTTATTTCTCCAGGGTGCAGGAGGTAAGGAAGGCCCTCAGACCGGTAGTGTGGAGCTTGCCGATGCGGAACTCCAATACCTCCATGTTTTGGTAAATGATGACCTTGCAGATCCTTCGGCTTTGATTGGGTCATTTTCGACTTCAGATATTGGCTTTGTTTTCCCCAATTTATTCCAATCGATTTCAACAGACTCAACCTATTGGAAGGCTAGCCTTCAGACTTGGGAGTCAAATCTGGAATTCTTAACGGAAACTGGTGTCAACGGGGCAGATCCATTCGGTCAAAAAGCAGGCATCGATCCGGATGCCAATTTTCTTTGGTCGGAAGGAGGACCAGGTGTCCGCTATTTTACCTTAGCGCTTCACCCTACGAATTCAACAGCTCGGCGTTTTGACATCGGGTACCAACCCCTCTTTAACAGCATTGAAGAATTGGAAACTAAAACCGAAGGTGTTCCAAACTCCATAGTTTACGAGGATGGAACCAGCCGGGCGTTGGCGTTGGCGTATCCGGGGAGAGTGGGGGCCAGAACCGAGGAAACCCTTACGAAGGGGCCTGGTGACTTGTATACTGCTGCTTGGGCTAGTTTTGATTCACCCGATTTCGTATTAACGACGACAGGAACTGAAACTTCCGCTGATATTTCCCTGAACTTCATGGTCAGAGGAACTATGATAGGCGGAGCCGGGAAAGGCGGGTTGCCGGTTGAGACGTCCACCTCCTCTTCTGAGCTAAACTTTTATGCTCAAGTCAATAATGGCCCCCTCTTTTACGCCATAGGCAGAATTAACACTCGTTATGAGGTTGGGACTGAAACGCCTGGAACGGAGGTCACCGTGGCGGATTTATTCGGCCGCGACCTATTTCCAGTCGATGTTACAGGCGAGGCCGGTGACTTTATCGCTGAGTACAATGTTACCATCGACAAAATGTATACGACACCGGCCCAGACCGTTGAGGTAGGAGTGCCTTTTACGACTAAACTCAATAACCAAGTTATCTCCAGGGTCATCAGTGATACGGGCCAAGCACTTTCAAAAATGGACTTTACTGGCGGGATCAGTTTTCCCACGCGAGGCCCGGTCTTTAATGTACCGGAAGGTTTCACGGTGAACTCCATTTCAGGAACGGTCCGCGATAATATATTTGAAGGGGAAATCGTTTCAGCATTCGAAAAGGTCCTCGTTCCCGGTCTCTTCATGCAGGCGGGAGACATTCAGGGGGAGTCTCAAACTAAAGGACGGGAAGACTGGATTGAACTGCAGGATGTATCCTCCGGTTTGTTTCGATTGGTTCAGGGGCGTAGCCGGGAAGGGGCAATTTACGAAGATGTGGTGGTTACGAAATTCATTGATAAGTCCTCGCCAAAACTGGCCGAGGCATTGGCTCAGGGAAAGGTGCTTGAGGATGTAATCATCGCGCAGAACAACCAGATTGCAGAAGACCTGTGGAGACGGTTCGAATTTCATCTTTCCAATGTTCAGGTAACTGAATTTCAGATTGCTGGCCAATCCATTGAATCACAGCCGCTGGAATCCGTTTCCTTAAACTACGAAAAGATCGATTGGATCCACGAGTTGTGTAATAGCCAGGGCGAAGGTCAGGGGCGCGTTGAGGCTAACTGGGATTTGGTAACGGATACTGGCGGTTCCTCCTCCAGCTCCGGCGACAATGAACCACCCAGCATGGAGCCGGTGGCCAATCAGTCCGTGGATCCTGCTACTACTAATTCTGTGGATCTGCTACTCGACGATATGGAAACGAATCCCGATAGCCTGGAGGTTACCGTATCTACCAGCCGGCCGGATTTAATTGGTGATCTTGTAGTGACCGGCACGGGAAGCAATAGACAGCTTTCATTCAAGACCTCCGCTCTCCGGTCCGGCTTTGCGTCTATTTCAGTCAAAGTCTCCGATGGTCAGGATTCACGGTCGATTTCCATCCCCGTTCTGATTGATGTGGAAATGACCCCCTTTGAAGGATTTCTGGCCGCCTACTTTACAGAAGAGGAAATGTTCAATCCCCGGATCGCATCTCCGATTCTTGATCCTGACAAGGATGGCATCGTCACTTTAGTAGAATTCCTGCTAGGCACGAATCCTAATGAATTTAATATGGCCTCCGAGGCTATCCAAGTGCGCCATGTTTCGGGTGACAGAGGGAGGACCCTAAACTTGAGTTTCAAGAAACGGCTGGATGATCCCAACATTCAGGGTTATTTCTGGGGCAGTGACAATTTGAAGGACTGGACCCGCATGGACAGTAGTAACCCACTTTATGAAGAGTCGGGCCAAGTGGGACAAAACCCACTCTACGAAGAGACCTCAGGGACCATTACCTTACCCCCGGGTACTGAACCCTACTTTATTCGTTACCAGGTGCAGGACGTGTTCTGACCAGACCTTTTTCCGGCTGCAGCGTTTATTTTTCGTAAGCCTCTGTAAAAGGTTGCCAAGGTTGAATCGGAAAATCTACTTTCCCCGCTTTAATCTTTGAAATAACAGATGTCTGAACTAACTGGAAATTGTCTGGTGGCCCAATCCGGAGGCCCCACTGCAGTAATCAACGCGAGTATAGCTGGAGTCGTCAACGAAGCGCTCAACTACGAATGTATCGAAGAGATTTACGGAGGTCTGAATGGAGTGTTAGGGATTCTGAATGAAGACCTTATCGATCTCGCCAACGAGTCGCAGCAAGCTATTCGTGGCCTGCAATATACTCCGGGAGCTGCCCTCGGCACCTGTCGCTATAAGCTCAGGAAAGCGTCTGACTATGAGCGCGTGCTCAAGGTTTTTGAAGCCCACAACATTCGCTACTTCTTTTACATAGGTGGCAATGATTCGCAGGATACCGCTGATAAGATCTCCAAGCTGGCCCAGGAAAAAGGATATGAGCTGCGCGTAATCGGCATCCCCAAGACGATTGATAACGATCTGGTCGCTACTGATCACTGCCCGGGCTACGGAAGTGTTATTAAACATATTTCTACGCTGGTTCGCGAAATGGCGTGCGACCATGAGGCCATGGGGCAGGGGGATCTGGTTTCGATCCTTGAAGTGATGGGGCGTAATGCCGGCTGGATCGCTGCGGGAGCCTCGTTGGCCAAACGCCGTGACAAGCCCAATGATCCGCCTCACCTGATTTACCTTCCTGAGGTGGCATTTAATCCTGAAAAGTTCCTGGCGGATGTTCAGCGCACCTTGGCGAGAGAGCGTTACTGTATGATTGTAGTTGGCGAAGGCCTTATCGATGCAGATGGAAACTACGTGCATACCAGTTCTGGTGCCACCGATGCGTTTGGTCACAGCCAATTGGGCGGCGCAGGTGAGTATTTGCGTGAATTGGTTGAAACGCGCATGGGTTTAAAAGCCCGTACGGCAAAATTTGGCATCAGCCAACGCACGGCTGCAACTCACGCGTCCAAGACAGATGCGGACGATGCCTACCTGGCAGGGAAAGCGGCGGTTCAAGCGGCGATCGATGGTGAAACGGACAAGATGGTGACCCTCATTCGTGGGGAGTCTGACCAGTATGTTTGCGAAACCGGCCTCACTGATTTGAGCGAAGTGGCAAACGGTGTTAAAACCTTGCCGACCGACTGGATCAACGAAGACGGAACAAGCATGAGCTTCCAATTTGTGAAATATGCGCTTCCCCTAATTCAGGGTGAAGTGGTGGTGCCTTACGAAAATGGCCTTCCTAAGTTTGCCACCTTGGCGAAAACACGGATCTTCCGCGTGTTGGATGCTTTCCAGCCTGAGTAAGTAAATTACCCGTTTTAGTTTAACAGAAAGCCCGAGATGAAAATCTCGGGCTTTCTCGTTTTTAAAGCGGATGACAGGCTTCTTCCTTTGTCCTATGCCCGGTAATAATCTTCCCAGCCTTTGCGAACGGGAGGGCCTTGCAGTACTTCGTTGGCAAAGTCGTTTCCAATGAAGCGTTTCTTCTTGGCGTCGAACTTGAGTTTACCGCCGACGTGCTGAGCAACCACTCCAAGCATGAACACTTGGGTCAGTGGCGCTGATATACTGAATGGCGAGCGCACGTGTTCCTCGCCCTTACAGGCTAGGACGAAGTTTAGGAAGTGATCAGAGTTCTTGAGCGGAAACTTCGGCAGGCTAGGTGCCATCTCGCGGTATTTGTCTTCGGGAATGATGCGGAGCGGATCACTGTGAGTTCCGCCTAAGAAGGTCAGCTCCTTGCTGTAGATATACTTCCCGTTTTTACGGATTTTTGGGTCGGGCCCCATTTCTTTGGGAGCTTCCGGAATGTTATCCACACCATCATACCACCATACTTTCACAGGAGGCATGTCGCCGCGTTTTGCGAAATCAAACCGGATCGTGGAAGCTTGCGGGAAGATGTAGTCATTAGGTCCGTCGCGTTTCTCGGCTTCGATCGTGTGAGGAATACCAAGTTCGAGAAATCGGTGGCAGGTATCCAGGATATGCGGACCCCAATCTCCGAAGGCTCCGTTTCCGTAGTTAAACCAGCTGCGCCAGTTTCCCGGGTGTAGCTTTTCGTTGAACGGTTTCACCGGACGCGTCATGTTCCAGAGGTCCCAATCAATAGTCGCAGGAGCTTTTTGTTCTTCGTAGCCTTTGATGTCCCAACCGTGCCAGCGGCGGGGGCTGTTCATGTAGGCGACGACCCGGTCGACGTCCTTAATCACGCCGGCTTCTTTCCAGGCTTTGAATTGAAAGTAGTTGGCGCCTGAGTGACCTTGATTACCCATTTGCGTGACCAATCCGGTCTTCTTTTCCATCGCCATCAACAATTCGCATTCTTCGTAAGTGTGCGCCAGCGGCTTCTCCACGTAAACGTGTTTCCCGTGGGCCATGGCGTGGATAGTGATGGGGAAGTGTGCGTGGTCCGGCACGACGATGGCGACGGCGTCGAAGTTCTTTCCCTCTTTGTCGAAGAGCTCCCGGTAGTCTTGGTAGGCCGGTGGGTGTGGAAACTTTTGGCGCATCTCCGCGGTCCAGTTGGAACCGATATCGATGTCGCAGATAGCGACGATATTGACCTGTTCCGTCGCTGCGAGCGACTCCATCACATTCTTACCGCGACCGCCGATCCCAATGACGGCCATATTGAGCTTTCCACTAGGTGCGACTTTGGTTGTTTTGGTGTTGTGGGACTTTGCTACGGTGATGTTTGGCAGGAACAACATCGACGAAGCGGCGGCCGAACTGGCCAGAAACGAACGGCGATTTAAGGAAGATTTTTTCATATTTGGGCTGAGTTGAGAATTAAAGCTCGCGTATTTTGAGACTGCGGAAACTGACTTTGTCGTGGTGATCCTGAAGTGAGATAGGACCCTTTTCTCCAAGACCGAAACCTTCTTTATCAGCATACTTGCTGCGGGCGACCAAGGCGTTGAAGATGTTGCTGCCCCGCTCGTATTGCAGCACCTTAAATCCGTTTAGCCAATGCTCCACCTGACCGTTCTTGCGTACGACGATGCGGCCGTGGTTCCACTTGTCGATATTGACAGGTACTGGTCGGGTAGATACCTCGCGGTAAGATGGAATAAGGTCGTATAGCGAGGCGCAGGTGCGATTACCCACAACGCCTTGGGTTGCGTCGGGATGCACCTTGTCATCCAGAATCTGATACTCGAGACCGAGGGCCGCTTTACCGCCTTCCGTTACGAAGTATTTTATCCCACTGTTCGCACCCTTGGTGGGTTTAAATTCGAAATCCAACTCGAAGGCCCCGTATTGATCGACCGTTACGATGTCACCACCCAAGGCTTCTCCATCTTTGGGATCCGGAATTACCGTCAGCTCACCATCCTTTATTTCCCAACCATCCTTTGGGAAGGTCTTTTGGCTGATCTGTCTCCAACCGTCGGACGTCTTACCGTCCCATAACAGTTTCCAGCCCCGCTTCATTTCATTGTCAGATACATGGTTGGGGATGATGTTGCGAATGTAGATGCCCTTGCTTGGGGTGGGTTTCTGGATGTCGGTATTAATGCGAATGTTTCTCCAGGCGACTTCTTTGCCGATGATGGAGTCGTTGTTTCCAACACCGTGTACCTGCAGGGCGATGAACCCCTCCGAAGTAAGATCGTCGATCACGTGGGAAACCGGCTTTCCGTTGAGCCAGGTTCGTAGCGAGTTGCCGACGCATTCAATTTTGACCTGATTCCACTCGTTTTGTTTGAAGAGCTTTTTGGCCTTGGGATTCAAGTCGACCGGGTAGAGCCAGCCGCGACGGGCCTCATCGTAAATGCCGGCTGTCCAGCGTCTTTCTGCCGTGTCCAATTCGTACTGGTACCCGTGAACGCGGCCCTCACGGTATTCCGGGAAGCTCAGACTGCGAAATTGGATCCCGGAATTCAGCCCGGAATCGACCTTGACCTCCAGCTCGAGAACGAAGTCTCCGTAATTCTTGTTGGTGGTTAGAAAGGTGTTGGGGGATTTGGCGACACTTTTACCGACGATCGCTCCGGCCTCGATGCGATACTCGGCGTATCCATTCTTGATGGTCCAGCCATCGAAGTTTTTTCCGTTAAAAAGCTCCACCCACTCAGCTTGAATCGAGGAGGTGCTGATCGCCAGGGCGATGCAGGTGAAGATAGTTGTAAACGTGCAGGTTGTTTTGTTTCTCATTATAAATTAGTGCGGTGTTTGTTCGGATGCCTTGGTCAGAGAAAGGTTCCTCTGTTTGAACCGTTTCGGTAGTTCAACATCAAACACGTGTGTGACCTCGGGGTGACTTAAGTTGTTCTGGTGTGGGTAGATGATTGAAAGAGTGAAGGACCGAGCCTCCACAGTTCGGTTTCAATGTCGCTGAGATCACAAAACGAACTTGTGATCCTTGGCAATATCGAATCGTCTTTCGCAATAGTTTGCTTAAAGGATAGGATCCTAATAAATTTGAAGCTCTGCAATGCATCACAGCACTATTTTAACTGATATCGCCTGGATTATGGTCGGAGCCATGGTGGCCGCGCTGGTGTTTCAGCGGCTACGACTCCCGGGTTTGCTGGGGTACCTGTTAGCCGGTGTATTTTTGGGCCCAAACCTCGGGTTGTGGCCGGCCTTGGTCCATATTGAGAACGTTCAAGAGCTAAGCGAGTTGGGTGTGATCTTCCTTATGTTTTACATCGGTCTTGAGTTTGATCTGGACCGGCTGAAACAGATCATTGGCCCCGCCTCTCTGGCCCTGATCCTCCAGACGTTGCTGATGTTGTTCATCGGTATTCAAGTGGCTCAGTGGATGGGCATGACTCCTGTGAATGGACTCTTCCTCGGTGGGGTCTTGTCGATCAGCTCCTCCATGGTTTCGGTAAAGCTGATTCGTGAAATGGGACTTTTCCAAAGACCACACGCTCAACTGACGGTTGGCATACTCATTCTGGAAGACATTTTGGCGATTTTACTGTTGGTTATGTTGAGTGGCGTAGCTGAGCAAGGCCAGCTGGACTGGGATGCCCTCAAACAGTCCGGGTTGCTTATCGGTGTTTTTGTAGTCGCGGTTTTTTTATTGGGAAAGCTGGGCACGCACCGGGTTATCAAAGCCCTCGAACAACGCGGTACAACCGAGTCTGTGACTTTGGTGACACTAGGTATCATCTTTTCAGTGAGTCTGCTCGGGGATCGTTTCAACTTTTCCTGGGCCTTGGGAGGGTTTTTGGCAGGCGCGATTCTTTCCCGCTCGATCCTGGCTAAGCGGATTGAGCACCTCACCGAGCCATTGCGTGATTTCTTCAGCGCTATGTTTTTCGTGTCGGTGGGTATGTTGATTGATCCGAAGGCGATTGTTCAAAGCTGGCTACCGATCCTGTTGCTATCAGTGTTTGTAATTATTGGTAAGTTCGTATCCTGCTGGCTCGGACTATTCCTGTCAGGCCAATCACCTCGAGAAGCCGGACGGGCGTCCTTGATTAAATCCCAGATCGGAGAGTTCGGGTTCGTCATCGTGGCAATTGGCGTATCCTACCAGGTAGTGAGCCCCGACATGCAGGCGCTGGTTTCAGGGGTGGCATTCATTACCATCTTTCTGACCCCCGTTCTCATCCGGAACGAAAAGCCCATTCTTGACTTTTTAGGAGCCCGGTCGCCCAAAGCAGCCAACAACTTTTGCTTTTTCTACGGGAAGTGGCGGCAAACGATACAGATTTTTCTTCAAGACAGTGATTGGATGAAATTTGCCGGTAAACCCATTGGACGAATCACCCTCTATTTCGTAGTGATTGTGGCAATCGTTTTGGCGGCGGTCCTGATATCCGAAAACATCCCTCCCCCGGATTTTCTCAATGTATCCAAAGTGTTTTTCCAGCGTAGCCTGTTTCTGCTTTCCCTGATTTTCTGCCTCCCTTTTTTGGTGGATACCATGCGGAACATGAATGTGTTGGTATTACTGTTTTCCGACGCTGCTTTGAGTCAGCCCGTATTCCAGCAATTTTCCAAAGGTATTTACCGGTCGGTATTCAACGGACTGATACTGCTGCTGCTTCTGTTCTCCTATGGGTCCGTATTCCTGGCCGTAGCAGCTCCCTATTTCCCTACGGGTGCGACTCTGGGGGCGTTCGTGGTATTGTCAGCACTCCTGGGATGGATCTTCTGGAACCGCATCGTTCGTATGCACAACAACTGGGAGCTGGCATTCATGAGCTCCATGCAGCAGGAAGCCCAGCAGCGTATTTCCCAACACATTTCCCTCGGTCTGGATAAGTTTCGTAAACAGCAGTCCTGGAAGGTGAAGGTGACACCCTATATCCTTGCCGCGAATTCGGAGTGGGTAGGAAAGCGAGTTGAGGATGTGCGGCTGCGCTCTGAAACCGGCGCCATGATTGCGGGTATCGAACGTAGTGGGTTTGACCTTACAAATATCGGACCCAAAGAAATTCTTTACCCGGATGACCATATTTTTATCATGGGTGAGCCGGACCAGATCAAGAAAGCCAAGGCTCTCCTAGCGAAGCCAGCTGAAGAAGGTCGGACGAAACCTCCGTTTGCCTTTGCCTTTGATCGGACCATCATTCCGCCTTTCAGTAAACTTTCGGGTGTGGCGATCAAAGACTCCAGTCTGCGTAGGAACTATCAAGTCACCATCGTGGGTATACAACGGGCAAACGAACGGATTGTGAGTCCCGCTGCCGATGAGGTCCTTCGAGAAGAAGACATGCTGCTGCTGATGGGCTGTGAAGACTATTTAGAGATCGCCAAGACCGCTATCGAGCAGGACGAGGTGCAGGTGAACTGAGTCGGAGAATCCGTATAAGCAATGTGCAGCTCGAACCATATAAGGACGAAAAGTGGGCAAGCGCTATGAACAAACGGGGGACAAGGGAATTTTGAGAGGTTAACTAAACTGGTATTCCTTAAGCCAGAGAAGTAATACCACAAATTTACGACCACACTAGATGATAAAAGCACGGCTTCGAACAGCGATTATTGCGAATGTAGTGACCGTAATAGGCCTGCCTTTTTTCCTATACATTTCAGCCTTTCTCTCAGGCCAACCATGAGCTAGTTTGTTTACCGGGTTTTTGGGAAATCTCTACGGAATATACTTAGACTTAATCCCAATTTTGTGGATAATTTCGATTACGATTGGAGTTTCTCTTTATCTTTCGAAAAGAAAAGATTTAGCCACTCAAATTTTGTTAGTTCCGGTTGTTCTTACGATTGTAGGAATCGTTTCTCTTACCCTTAGAGTAGTTACGGGGTAGGAAGATTTTTCAAAGTACCGGGAGTGGGAGTGGAAAAAGGGGAGTGGAAAAGTGCCACTCCTCGAATTTTG
>CAYGQM010000003.1:0-153910 GCA_964352065.1 uncultured Opitutaceae bacterium | reverse complement strand
TAAAAATTATGATGCAAACCTGAAATTTTACTTGCAGCGTTACCTCAGAGCTAAGTGGACTAATCGGTGGCACCTCAAGTTCGGCAATTTGGTCGCACGTTTCGTTGGGTATTGAGTTAATCATTACCAGAATTCGTCCGACTAAGGTGATTGCCGTGGTGTAATCGAGATGGCCCAAATATAGGCTTTCGAAGTCAACCGAGTAAATCGCTGGTCCAATCTATTGGCTTTATCCGGACAGCCACCATGCACACGTCGTCGTCCAGATGCTCGGAATCACAAGCCGTGCGCAGATCCTTTGTCACAGACTTGAGCTGCTCACTGAGTGGCAGGTCCTTCACTCGCTCAACAGTTTTTACCAGGTTGTCGACTCCCCAGTCCTCTCCGTTGCACTGCTTTTGTTCGATCAGTCCGTCTGTAAAGAAGAGCAATTCGGTCATCTGATCGAGCTTGTGCTTCGTTCCTTGATAAACCTCGTTGGGAAACAGACCAAGCGCAGGCCCCATCTCCCTCACTGGGCAACCTTCAAAGTGATTTCCGGCTTCATCCCTCACATACCACAGTGGCTCAGGATGCCCCGCATTGGCCACCGTGATCTCTCCCGATTCCAAATCGAAAACGGTGTATACGGCGGTGACGAAACGGGGAAAGTCCTCACCTTCCGCGAGGGGGATTATCTTGTCATTCAAGTGCTGAAGAACTTTGGCGGGATTCGTAAGCGCCGTCGGGATCTCCAATAACAAGCCCCGAATAAGCATCGTCACTAAAGACGCCTTGACACCGTGGCCCAATACATCGCACACCAATATGCCGATCTTATTACTGGAAATGGGTATCAAATAAAAGAAATCTCCAGCCAAATGATGACTCGGTGAATAGAGGTAACTGGCTTCCATGAACCAGTTTTTCCCATCCACTGAAAACTTGGGCTCGTCATCAAAGCCCGCGGACATGAGAGCCTCTTGTAATTGACGAGCAACCTGCAGTTCCGATTCCAACTGTTCGTTCTGATCCTGCAGGCGTGCATTGGCTTGCCGGGCTTCTTCCTCGGCTTCTTTTTGCTCTGTAATATCGAGCGTCATGCCCACGACACCTTCGATCTGGTTTTCTGCATCGCGCAGTGGTACTTTGGAAGTCAGTATCCAACGCTTATCCGCCATGAGGGAACAATTGTAATCCACTTGATTATAAATGGGTAAGCCCGATTCGATGATCTTCCGGTCAGTCGCTTCCAGCGCTTCTGCCCTGGGTCCAGGCCGGATTTCAGACATCGTTTTCCCGATCAGTTCGGAATCGTTCACCACACCGATTCCACTTCGATACTCTTCGTTTACCATCATATACCGGTGTTCAAGGTCTCTAACGAAGACCCGACAGGGAAGAATCCTTACGATCGTTTGCATCAGCATTCTCTGCCGCTCCAACTGTAGCTCAACGTATTTGCTCTCAGTTATGTCTCTGGAAAGCCCGAAGGTACCAATGATCGCTCCTGATGCATTTTTCAAAGGAAGCTTGGTCGTAACCACCCATTTTTCACTCCCATCACTCTGAATATCCCGCTCTTCCCGAAAGCTCCAGCCCTGGCCAGTTTTGATGATTTGCTGCTCAGCGTCGAACTTCGCCTGGGCATACTGATCCTGAAACATATCAAAATCCGTGCGCCCCAACGCTTCTTCGGGGCTCTGGAGACCGAAAAACTGAGCCAAAGCACGGTTTATACAAACAAACCGGCTATTGAGATCCTTGAAATATACATGGTCGGGGAGAGATTCCATCAACCGCCAGAACAACTCGGAGGAATCGAATTCCGGGTCCTGGACCATCGTCTTCGGGATCTGATAATTTGCGCCGGCCGCAAAAGCAGACTTGAGCGCGGCCTTGAGATCGCTCCTACTCAGCGTGATGGGGCCTGTTTCCTCGTCCAGATCGACATTCAATGTAGCCAGTCCTATGGCCTTTAGCTCTCCGGGTAGCAGCTTGTTGGTCTTCATAGCTAAGGTCTCAAAAAAGAGTCAGGGTCGCTCTTTTATATTCAATTGTTTGCGGATAATATACGGGCGGCGAAAATGAAACCATTCGACAGCTTTAACTGTTCACAGAAACGAATCACCATCAAGCCAAACCGGCAATTTCAGGCCGAATTCGCCTGAAGCACAGAAACTATCCTAGGCGTGTAGGAATTTGGCTTTAATTTTTTCGTTTCATTGACCACACTACAAATCTACATTAATAGAAATACGATACTGTTAATCGACGAATATTCGATAGACACTCAATCCAACAGGAAACCATTAGTTACAGTCCCCCGAATACTCTTAACCCGAAATTACCCACCCTATGAAAAGAAGAACCTTTATCAAAACCTCAGCTTTGGCCGCCGGCGCTTTCTACATCGGCTCCTCCAGAGCATTTGCCGCCAGTGACGACATCCGAGTCGCTGTGATCGGTCTCAACGGAAAAGGAAAATCCGCAATCAAGGACGTATTCCGCACCGAAGGATCGCGCCTGGTTACCATTTGCGACGCTGATACTGAAGTCATGGCCAAACGCGCCGCCGAGATCGAAGAAGAATACGGCGTAAAGGTCCAGCAAGTACAGGACTACCGTCGCATACTCGACGATCCCAATATCGACGCGATCACCATTACCACCCCCAACCATTGGCACGCTCTGATGGCGATCCAAGGTTGTCAGGCAGGTAAGGACGTTTACTGCGAAAAACCGGTTTGTCACAACATCTGGGAAGGACGCCGTATCATAGAAGCCCAAAAGAAATACAATCGTATCGTCCAGAGTGGACTGCAAAACCGCTCCGACGACGGTCTTCTGGAAGCGTTCCCCTACCTTATGGGAGGAGACGTGGGTAAAATTAAAATGGTGCGCGGGCTCTGCTACAAGAACCGCACGGGTATCGGTAAACGCAGTACTCCCTTGGTGCCTGGAAAGAATGTCGACTACGACCTCTGGCTGGGGCCAGCCAAGGACGAACCCATTTACCGCGACAAGCTGCACTACGATTGGCACTGGAGTTGGAATACGGGCAATGGAGATATCGGCAACCAGGGCCCTCATGAGTTTGACCTCATACGCTGGGTACTCGGGGATCCCGGTCACCCCAGTGAAGTGGTAAGCTTCGGCGGCCGTTTTGGATGGGACGACGCCGGTGTCACTCCAAACATGCACATCGCTTCTTTGAAATTCGGAGATATTCCTGTACTCTTCGAGGTACGCGATCTCTACATCAATCCAGAAACTCCAGCAGCCTCCAGCTACAAGGGGCACCGCATTGGGATCATTGTGACCTGCGAAGGCGGTGAATTCCGTGGAGGACGTGGCGGAGGTTCGCTCTATGATGAGAATAACAAGAAGATGATGTCGTGGAAAGGCGATGCAGGCTTCGATCACTACCCGAACTTCATCCGAGCGGTGAAGTCACGCGATGCGGCTTCTCTGCGCTGTCCTATCGAAACGGGTTACAAATCGAGCGTGCTACCTCACCTATGCAATATCTCTTACCGCGCAGGTCAGGAAGTCGCACCCAAACGCGTGGAGAGCTTCGTAAGCAAGGATGATTCCCTGCAGGAAACCTATGAGCGCTTCAATAAGCACCTCGGTGACTGGAATATCGACTTCAAATCAGAGAAGTGGAATATGGGTAAAAAGCTGAAATTCGACGCCAATAGGGAAATGTTCTCTGGGAATGGTGAGCTGGCACAAGCAGCCAACGCCATGATTAAGGACGACTACCGCGGCAAATTCACGGTCCCTGAAAAAGTCTAGGGTCCAACCGGTTTTAAAATACATCGAAGCCTCCCCGTCATTGGGGAGGCTTTTTTTACACGAACCTTTGGACTTAGTTTGGATTCACCTGAGGGGGATCTTCCACAAAATGACACCTACCCATCGACCGACCGAACCCGCACAAAAGATGTCCAGGGGCCCTCGGTCTTTTTTGAAATGACCGCCCAATACCAGGCTGATACATCGGACCACGCATTTTCCGATTCGTCTGTAATCAACTCAAAGACTTCGACCTTCTCATCTTTCTTACTCGCCCGAAAAGAATTCCACACTCGTTCGTAACCGTCCCTTTTGAGTCCGGTCTCCTTCACTTCATATCCCATGCCCTTGAAACAATCACGCGCTGGATGAAGCTTACGGGTTGCCCGATTCACTTTCCTCAAGATCAAGCGTTCTGCCCCTACTTGAAACTGAGCTGCGTCACCGGGGAAGTCCGCATAGAACCCCTGCTCCCATTCACTCAGCGAGATCGGTATCAGCTCCTCTCCCATAAACCGAGCCGGCCACACGGTCTGACGTTCGTCCATCGTTTGGACGATAATCTGGGAACGAAGCAACGGACGAACCATACCGAATACGGAGACACCGATCAAAAGGATTACGGCGATAGTTTGCTGAGTTTTCATTAAAAAAAGGAAAGTGCCGGGATTACCTGTTAGTCCACCGACCGCAGAGCGCACCCTGACACTTTTGTCTCCATAATTTTTACTAGTGCTAAAATAGCGGTTAGGAAGAGAAATACCCCCACCCCTTCGTGGGCATATCCGGGAACGTCAATCCGTTGCGTCTCTATGAAGAAGAGCACGAAGTTCCGCAGGATATTAGTGAGCATTATGATTACGAAACTGAACAACCCAAGCTGCAGGCATTGCGCCAATCGCAACCGGTAAAAACAGGCCAGCAGGTAAGTCAAAAACGCTCCAAACCAAAGCATGTAAATTCCGGCACACGGCCGATCCACGACGACCATTTTTCCGTCGCACAAGAGGGCCACTCCTTCTCGAGTTACATCGAGACCGCATACACTCAGCATCCCAACCGTTATCGAGCCCACAAATACCCGCAGCGGATAACCCAGGTAAAATTGCAGCGTCGCGATCCAGGGAAGCGACAGACACAGCAGTCCGAGCACCCCCATGGGAGCGCGCATGGATGCGACTATAACCGCCAGCGTCACTACAACCACCAACGCCCGCAACAAGGGCACCCAATCAATCACCGCAGAGTGAAACAACACCTGCGATAGGACCACAGACCATACGATTGGCGTTGGAACGGTGTCCTTCACGCGATTCCAGGGAACAAAGATCAAGACACAGATGAGGGCAAGAATACCCCATGGTTCATCCGAACCATCCGTCATTCGCTTTCCATACCACACCCAGACCGGCCACTGGCTGATCACAGTAAGTACTAATAGAAGACGGTAGTTCATGATACGGTAGCGTGCGATTCCCAAAGTTAGGAGGAGATTTTAGGCGCTTTTCTTCGACGCAAATAGATGTAGGCGAGCACAAGTGCCACCGAGGCTCCCAGCAGATAGGTGCTCGGCTCCGGCGTGCTGGGTATATGGGGCGAGAAAGCCATTGAGCTAACACCTTTTGGCTGAAGAGCTGGTTGCTTGACCTGAGTAAGCTTACCCGTGAGATTTCGCGGCGTCTCATCTACTGCAACGAACGACGTAAACCGCGTTGCCAGATTATAGGTCAACCCCAGATTGGTCACCTCCAGTTTGTACTCAGAATTCTGATCCAGGGTATCGTAATCGCTCATCTGGGCGATTCGTTTCCTCGCCCACAAGTATTTCAGGCTCGGTTGATCCCGCTCACCAATCGTATCCGATACAGGAATGGTATCCTTAAACGCTCCTTCCCCATTCACACCCGTTATAACGACTTCTCCAGACGGCTTCCCACGCCATTTCCCGTATACCAGGATGGGACGCTTGGCGAATAAATCGGGAAAGGACCTGGGCTCTACATCATAGGTAGTGGTGCCCTGAAAACTCACTTCGATATTCGTGAGGATAGGCGATGCAATGTATTCTGCAAACTTGCGGGC
This sequence comes from uncultured Opitutaceae bacterium, assembly GCA_964352065.1. GTDB lineage: Bacteria > Verrucomicrobiota > Verrucomicrobiia > Opitutales > UBA2995 > UBA2995. The sequence goes on along the minus strand of CAYGQM010000003.1, from coordinate 148,048 downwards.
GTTCCCGGAGGCTTCATGAACATCGGTTACAACAAAGGACTCTCCCATACCCACACGGGCCATACCCTCTACGATAAACCGATTCACAGAAGATCCTATTCCGAACGCAAACAGGTTTGCATCTCCCAAGCCGTTTCGAATCAGCTCGAACGTCTCTAGCTCCACATCGACGTAGCCATCCGTCAATACCACGAGCGACCGCGACACATTCTCCTCTTTAGGCAAACTGAGAGCCGTCTTCATAGCCGGAAGCAGCCTCGTTCCTCCTCCACCGGACTGATCCTCAAGGAGCTGCCAAGCCGCCTTGATATTCTGCGGAGTGGCAGGCATAGAGGCCCCAGACAGCAACCGGGATCCACCCGCGAACAGGACGACGTTAAAAGTATCTTCTGAGCGAAGCGTACCAAACAGGTGTTTCATAATTTCCTTGGAGGTATCGAGCGGAAACCCATGCATAGAGCCAGAGACATCGATCACAAAGACATAATCGCGGGGCGGTATGATCTCCGATGTGATTCGTGCAGGTGGCTGCGCCATAAACACGAAGAAATTTTCTTTTTCGCCTTCATGCATCAAAAGGCCCGTTTGTATCTTATCCCCTGCCAGTCGATACTCGACGATCAAGTCACGATTGGCAGATTTGGAGTCGTTCGCAGCTAATCTCAGGTTACATTGATTTTCACCCACAAACTGCGTTTCCATTTTGTGGGTACGGCTCACCAATTCCTGAATCGGCATTCCCGCATCGATAGACATACTAAATACGAATACCGATTCTTCCGGCGTCTCTTCCTGTATGTAAGGATTCTCAACCCAGGTCTTTTCCGGATCCTTGGAACTGGCCAAATTCTCGGAATAACGGGGGCCAGCCACAGTGGGAAAGACAAATGCGTAAACATTATCTTCCGGCACGAGAAGCTCCGTAAACAGCAGTTCCACTCTTACGATGTCCCCTGGCAAAATATTCGCGACACTCATGGTAAATACATTGGGGCGATGCTGCTCCAACAAGCTTGCCGTCTTCCCTTCGGATTTGGCCGCCAGGTAGATACGCCGCGCCTTTTCCTTTTCCTTCACTTTCGCGTTCAACATGCGCTCCCCAATAATCATCTTCATACCATGGACAGCGGCCCGGGTTGAAAGCGGGAAAGTATACCGGGCTTCGATCACAGAGTTTCCCAGATTTTGGTACTCCTGAACGATGCGGACATTTGCGATGACTCCAGATACCTTTACATCCACCTCCGTCGATTTCAGAGGTAGCTTATCCACCGACTCATCGCCACCCGGTATAAAAAAGTAGGGCGCAAGCGTCCGATCATCCTCAAGAAAAACGGCCGAGGAGGGACTCCAACTCAAAATTGAAACAATGAACGCAAGGAGAGCAACGGGAGGCAAATGAGTTTTCATAGCTCCACTCTACACACCTTATTTGAGCGCAGTTTGTGCACCCTGTGAGTGTTGTGTGAGAATTGTGGGGAAACTAGGGTTTTTTGAACACCAGCTCCACCTCCACGCCACCATCGGTACGATTCTTCACGCTGGCACTGCCACCATGCAGTTCCATGATTTCTTTCACAAAAACCAGCCCCAAACCGGAACTCTTCTTACTCGACTTGGGACGGGGCAGTGAAAAGAAGCGGTCAAAAACCTTATCCAGCGCATACTCCGGGACTCCCGGCCCCTCGTCCTGGAAAACCACGGCAAGAGTTGAGGTTCCCTCACGGATCGAAATTGTAATCACGCCGCCTTCCGGCGAGAAGTCGATAGCGTTTTGCAACAGGTTTCCCAACGCCCGCTTTATCAGAAACGCATCTCCGTTCACTGCGACCGACCTCTCCGATTGAAAATTAAGCGTCAGACGATGAGACTCCAGCATGGCCTCGAAGGCTTCAGTCACCTGCTTAACCAATTCGGATAAATCGAGATGGTCATTCACCTCCAGATGACTCAACTGCTCAACGGCTGAAAGCTCCAACAAGCGATCTACGATGTGGTTTATCCTGGCTGACTCGACTTCGATATTCGACAGAAAACGCTGCCTCTGATCTGCCGACATATTATCGTTGATCAACTCGGCAGCCCCACGAATGGCCGAAACCGGGCTCTTTATTTCATGAGTGAGAGCCTGGATGTATTGCTCAACATAATGCTTTCCTTCAAGAGCACTGCGCATCGTCTGGAGAGCCTCTCCCATATCCTGCAACTCAGCAGCCCTTCCCAACCGGGGAAGATACGCCCGCTTACCCTCTGCAGCGAGTCGCGCATACTGCGTTAAACGACCAATCGGTCTTAACAACCAAGCCGACATCAACAGAGACAGTACCAGCGCAACCGATCCCGTGGCAATCGACGCAAAAAAAATCTCATTCCGCGCATCCTTGATGAACAGGGTGGCCCAAGTAATAGGCTTTTCCACAGTGAGGACCCCCGCCAACTGTCCCTCTACGATCATTGGAGCTGATACATGAAGTACCAGTGTCTTCGCGTCGTTCGGATCGAGCCGGGTAGCACGGGCGCCATATTCACCCCGCAAAGTCTTGGATACGTTTAGCCATCTGGAAAAATCCATCGATACCAACTCCGGTTCCAACGAGTGAAAACGGACAATGCCGTTTTCATCCGTCACATAGATACCCAGATCCACCGATTCCTTTGTTACATCATAGATGACCGAGCTAAACGCAGACCTGTAGACCCGCTCAAAAACCTTATCGAGATCATCGAAAGTGCCTTCGCCCGATCTCAAATCCTCCGACACATAAGCAGCCAACACCCTCGACGTATCGACCAGGTTTTCCTCTACCAATTTAAGATAATTGGGGCGTATCCGGTTGGTAATCCAATACGCCAAAAAAGTAAAACTGAGGACCGTAATAAACACGAAGGTGGCTATGATGCCAAAGCGGATCGGTACCCTCATGACAAGCGCTCCGCAAAAGAATAACCCAACCCTCTGTGAGTAGTGATAACCTCAATATCCGGGAAATATTCTTTAAGCTTTTTACGAATATTCTTCACATGCGTATCAACTGCCCGATCCACGCTGGCTCCGGGGTCATCCCACACCGCATGCATCAACTGATCCCGGCTAAACACCCGGCCAGGGGATTCGATAAAGGTCTTCAATATCTTGTACTCGTAGAGCGAGAGCGACAGCGACACGGTTCTGCAAGATATCCGTTTCCGCCAATCATCAATACCAAATACCCCATGACTTCTGATTTCTTCGGGCTCTGAACTGTCCGACACGATTCTCCGATTCATTCGGCGCAGGATCACTTTGACCCGGGCCGTCAGTTCGCGGGGGCTAAACGGTTTGATTACGTAGTCATCGCCACCAATCTCCAAGCCTACCACTCGGTCGATCTCGTCACTCCGTGCAGTCACAAACACGATGGGCATGTCACTCTCACGGCGCACTTCACGGCAGAAATCAAAACCATTCCCGTCGGGTAGGGAGACATCCAAGATCATCACGTCAAATGGACCTTCTGATAAATAAGCACGGGCATCGGTCAGCGTATGGGCCGTCGCGTGCAAGATCCCCTCAGACTCGAGGGCATAGACGATATTGTCTACGATCGAGGGCTCATCATCGACTACCAACACGCGGGCACTGCTCATCATGACAGACAACGGAGCAATTGATTCTGGAACAAGATATTTCGCCTAGAACCCCAAACCAGTTACCGAGGTCTGAATACGACACAGATACATGTCACTCGTCAGGTAAAGGACACTCCCATCATTCCCAAACGCACAGTTTGCGATCCGCTCACCCGTCTCGATCTTACCCAAGACGTCGCCCTCCGGAGAAAACACATAGACTCCACCGGGCCCGGTAGCCCATAAATTGCCATCCGTGTCGACCCGCATGCCGTCCGGGCCCCCTGCCTGCTTTTTGCCATCCGCCGTAGCGTCGTAAAACAGTTTCCCTTTCCCCACTGTTCCGTCGTCGTTGACTGGGTACGACATGAACCCAATCCAATCCTGATCTGCATTGGCGACATACAGCGTCTTCTCATCCGGAGACAAACAGATACCATTGGGCGCCCGCAGGTTACTGATAAGCAACACCAGTTCCCCAGATTTTCGCAACAGATAGACTCCACTAAAATCGAGTTCCCTGCGAGGGTCATCCCACCCCTCTGGAAGTCCATACGCAGGATCTGTAAAATAAATATCTCCATTCGACGCCACACACAGATCATTCGGACTATTAAAACGTTTTCCGCGGTAGTTATCCACCACGGTCCGTTTACCTCCGTCCTTCAAAAGCATCGAAACACGGCGATCGCCATGCTCACAGAGTAGCAATTGGCCCTCATGATCGAACATCAACCCATTGCTCCCCTTCCCTCTGGGATGGGGAACCACGCCTGTATAACCTGAAGGCTCCATGAAGACACTTTTCCCTTCTCCTTCTTTCCAACGGATGATCCGGTTCTCATGCACATCCGAGAACAAAAGCACATCGTGCTCCTTGTCCCAGGCCGGTCCCTCCGACCAGGTAAACCCGGAAGTCAACACTTCGATCTTCGCATTCCGGGGGATCAGTTTATCGATCCTGGGATCCAGTCGTTTCACTTCACCGATCGTTGCGAAGTTTAACGAATCTTGAGCGAACGTCGATATAACCACACTGGTGAAAACAATTAGGGGTAATATATACTTCATAGAACCCAAGGTTGATGAATGGCCCTCGAATCCTCAATAGACAAATCACTTACTTCAATTATTTGGTCGTTCCTGAACAACTTCCGATACATTTTAGTCTCAAAATGGGTTGATCTTTTAGGGAAAGAAGCCAAACCAAGCGTTCAAACTTGCACCTTACAAAACGTCCAATCACTCTTGAATTCTGATGTCAATTGGACTTAAAGTTTTCTTCCTAGTAATGGCGGTTTTCGCATTTTTCTGGCTTCGGTATGCCTGGCAGGGATTCGGCGGTACCGTGCCGGATCTGGAAAAGCACCGAAGCAGTGGAATCATGCGTTGCCATTTTATCTTTGTGGGACTGGTGATCGTGAGTTGCGTTCTGCTGGCTGCCTTGGCTTAAACCCCGTATATCCCGATAATGAAGCATACTTACCCCACCCTTTTTCTGATGTTTGCATGCCTGACAATGCAGGCCAGGGAAGAACCTAGCTGGTATAAAGCCATGGAGTCCTTCCAATGGGTGAATGAGGCCCCGGAGCAGATGCATCCGTCCCTCATCCACATGACTTTTCCTTCGAAGGCCAATCAAACGGACGTTGGGTTTTACCTCAGTCTGCCCCGCGGTTACGATGCACCTGAAAACAGAGGCAAACTTTACCCGGTCATCTACTACTTACACGGCGGACGACCCGGCAGTGAGGTCAAGGGCAAGGGTGGTTACAACAACTTGCTTCCCATGTTAAAATCGGAGGACTACCCACCCGCCTTCGTCGTCTTGGTCAATGGTGGAAAACTGAGTCATTACGAGTATCATGAATACAAAGGGGTCAGTGCTTTTCTAGAGCTCATCCAGCATATTGATAAGAACTACCCGACGATCGCTGACCGGTCTGGTCGCGTGGTCATGGGGAGTTCACAAGGCGGACGTGGAACCGGTCGCTACATATTCAAATTCCCCGAGCTCTTGGGAACGGCGATCACCCTGGCAGGCGGATTTCAGTATGAAAAGACCATCCACGAAAATGACGGAGTGGAAAGCGAGTTTCTTGTCATTCCTGATGGGAAAAACAATGTGTTCAACAATGCCGCTGTGTATGCGGCCCGCAAGGATGCGCCTGAGGTAAAACTCATGGTAGTCATTGGCGACCAGGACGACAATTACGCAGGCAATCTGCAATGGGCGATTCACCTTCGAGAACTGGGCATTCCCCACGAACTGGTCGTCGTACCGGGAACCGGGCACGGTATCAAATGGAGCATCGAAAACACGGATACCCGTATCTATAATTTCATTACCAACAGTCTAAAACACTTCTCAAAACAGTAACATTAACCCACCTACATTATGGCTACTTCTGACACCTGCTGCACCATCGTCCCCTATTTCAAACCCCACGACGGAAAGTACGAAGACTTCAAAGCCACCTGCCCACAATTCGTGGCACTTACCAAGAAGGAAGAAAAAGTGCTTTATTATGGATTTTCTTTCTCCGAAGAACTTATCCATTGCCGGGAAGGCTACGCGGATGCCGAAGGCGTTCTAGCCCATCTGGACAACGTAGGAGAACTTTTGGGAAAAGCCTTGGAAATTTCAGAATTAGTAAAGCTAGAAATCCATGGTCCGGCCGACGAACTCGCAAAACTCAAAGAACCCTTGGCCCACCTACCGATAGAATATTATACCCTCGAATACGGATTCCGTCGGTAGACCTTTGGCTGAACAAAGCCTTCTATTTATATGTGAAAAACCATCTCGTGGCTTGTCAATTGGCGCAAGTTTAGCTAAATACCGAGACTCCCTAATCAATATCCCTAATGAGAAATATCGTTTACATCAATCGACGCCAGTTCCTAAGAAATGCTGGCGGCCTGATGGCCCTTCCCTTTTTGAACTCCCTCCCGATGCCATTGGCGGCGGCCCAAGCGATTGCGGAGCCTCGCAGACGACTGGTCACGATCGGGACTTTTCTTGGCATGTATCCTGGAGAATGGCACCCCACCGCGGATAGCAATCGGGTTCCCAGGCTCCTGGAGCCGATTATGGGTCACCGGAAGGACTTTACTGTCGTTTCAGGAGTCGATCACGGCATCAATGGCGGGCACAAAGGAACTCCTTCATTTCTATCCGGTGTTTATCAACCCGAGTATATCGGAGAGTCGATCATGGTGCGCAATCAAGTCACCCTGGACCAATACGCAGCAAAGCACTTAAGCAAAGACAGCCGATATCATTCTCTCCAATTCGGAGCGTCCGAAGGAAAACCCACTCAAACCGTTTCATGGGATGAAAACGGGGTTCCCCTCCTGCCTGAATCGGATCCGATGAAGGTATTTCAAAAACTCTTTGTGAACGACCTGAATCCTGAGGCAGCGAGCAAGGCCATGGATATGAAGCGCAGCGTGCTCGATATGGTTGCCGAAGACGCAAAGTCTCTCCAAAACGAAATCGGATACGAAGACCGACAAAAAGTAGACGCCTATTTTTCATCGATTCGCGATGTCGAAAAACGTATTGAGCGCCAGCAGCAGTGGGTAAACACCCCGAAGCCAGGCATACCGCCTTTGACAGAACGTCCCACAACCTTTCACGACAACCTCGACCTGATGTATGAGTTGGCTGCTTTGGCATTGGAACATGACTCGACCCGGGTCGTTTCAGTCGAGCTGCCCGCCGGTGGTCTTCCCATCATTTTTCAAGGCAGGCCGTTATCCGGATATCACGGTCAATCACACCACGGCAAAGACCCGGAAGTGCTTGAGGAACTTATTCGCATCGAACAGATGCATATGCACTCTCTCGACAAGTTCATGACCCGCCTGAAAGGAATCGATGATGGTGGTGCTAGTCTTTTTGATCGCACCCAGATTCTGTTCGGCAGTGGTCTCGGAAACGGAAGCTCCCATTCCAATAAAAACCTGCCTGTTCTTCTTGCCGGCGGCGATCTGAAACATGGCCGTGACCTGATCTTCGAAGAAGGCACCACACCTCTCTGTAATGTGTTTGTAACGATGCTCCAGCAATTGGGCATCGAGACGGACAGTTTTGCCGTAAGCACAGGCAACATTAACAACGAGTTGGCGTAGTTTTAATTCAGATACCATGCTCGACCGCTATCTGTTTACCGCCGTCGCTTCCATTGGATTCGCCGGATCGATCGCCTCCTTATCAGCAAAGGAGCACTTCGACGACCTTGTTATACCCTTCCTGCAAGAGCACTGTTATCAGTGTCATGGAGAAGAAAAACAAAAAGGCGACATTCGGCTCGATACCCTGAGCACCAACTTCAGTGATGCAAAAAACGCGATCACCTGGCAGGACATTTCGGACATGCTCGTCGTAGGCGACATGCCCCCCGATGAAGAACCACGGCCTCCAGCAGATACGTTGTCAGAAGTCATAGCCCTCATCGATAAGCAACTACGAGCTGCAGCCGAGGAACAAACCACTGGAGGCCGCATCGCCATAAGACGATTGAGCCATACAGCGCTCGACAATACCGTGCAAGATCTCCTGGGAATCAATCTCCTGCTTTCGGAGAATCTGCCAGCTGACCCTGAACTGGAAGGCTTCGAGAATCTGGCGATCACCCTCGACGCCAACCCAGAGATGGTACTCAAGCTGCAGGACAATGCCCAGACCCTTGCTAAACACGCCATCATCACGAAGGAGGATGTTCGTGAAAAACGCGTTTATACTTCGGGAACGATCGGACACGGAAATAACGTCCAGGAACGGGATGCTTTCGTGACGACCTCCTCCAGTCGCGATCGCAAACACGTCATGTGGCCCCAAGGATTTGTCGCTCCCCAGGATGGCACTTACCGGATACGCGTCACCGGTTTTGCAGAAGACTTTCGGACCACTCTCGAAGAACAAGGAATTGAATACACCTACGTGGATGATAGCTATGAAAAGTCGATGCGGAAGCGGGACCGTAAATCCAAAGGCGAACCCCGCCTTGTATCCATCGTCGCGATCCAAGCTTCTGAAGCCCGTCACATGGACGCTGCATCCGTGCCAGGCCGCAGGGTCGGTTACTTCTACGCCAGCGAACAAGTCGAAACCAAGGAAGTCGTTGTACGGTTGAATGAAGGGGAAAACATCATGGTGCACTACGCGGCAGCGGCTGTCCTCAATCGCTCACCCATCGCCGTCGTCGAGGGCGAAGAACGTCTGGTCGCTGAACTGCTGCATGTGAATAAGATCGAAGTCGAGGGTCCGGAGATCGAAACGTGGCCTCCTCTGGCACACCAAGTACTCTTAGATGATAGTGGAGAATCAGATACACCGGATATCGAAGCCTTTTTGTTTCGCGCCTTTCGACGACCTGTCCCAGAGGAAACCGTGCTGAATTTCAAGCAGCTCTACCTAGCGGGATTGGAACGAGGTCTCAGCTCGGAGACTTCGATGCGTAATGTCGTGGAAGGCGTACTTACGTCCCCCCGATTCCTTTTTAACTACGATCGGGGAAATGGAAACGACCTCTGGGCGCTCGCCAGCCGCCTGTCTTACTTTCTTTGGAATTCGATGCCAGACAATGAACTCCTTCAGCTCGCCGAAAGTGGTAAGCTCTCCAATCCCAAGGTTATTCGAAAACAAGTTACTCGTATGCTCGCGGACGAGAAGTCGCACCGCTTCGTGACAGATTTTACGGCGCAATGGCTCGGCTTGAAGAACATTGAGCTCATGAAGCCTGATCCCAAGCTCTATCCGAGTTACGATCCCCTGTTGGAAAACCTCATGCAGCAGGAGAGCGAGCAATTTTTCGAACATGTCCTGCAAAAGAATCTGCCGATCCACACGTTTATCGATTCTGACTTCGTTATGATCAACGACCGCCTCGCCCTGCATTACGGAATCGAGGGAGTCAAAGGAGATCACTTCCGGAAAGTGAAACTGGACAAGACGAGCCCACGTGGTGGCCTACTTGGACAGGCAAGTATCTTGAAACTCACCTCCAATGGAACTCGAACGTCACCGGTTATCAGAGGAGTTTGGGTGCTTGAAAACCTATTGGGCGACCCACCTTCACCAGCGCCAGCCGATGTTGAGCCCATTGAACCTGACGTGCGCGGCGCAACCACCATTCCAGAGATGCTGGCCAAGCACCGCTCCGTTGAAACTTGCAACGATTGCCATCAGGGCATTGATCCCTGGGGGCTTGCGCTGGAAAATTTTGATGCGGTTGGAGCATTCAGGGATCTCTATCGTAACGGGCTGCAGATCGACACACAGGGACAGATTTCCGGCGAAGCCTTCAATGGTTCAGAGGAAATGAAAGCAGTGCTCTTGGGCCGCTCCAATCAGATTGGCCGCGCCCTCACAGAAAAACTATTCACCTATGCATTGGGACATCCGCTTTCATTCTCAGAAAGAATCGTGGCGGAGGATATCGCAGAAGCGAACATTAGCAGTAAGGATGGATTCAAAGACCTGATCGTCGATATCTGCACGAGTCCGCTGTTTCGTGGCGAACACGGAACAAAAGACGTCGCGTCCAATAATTGAAAAACAATCCATCTTACCGTGGCCGGTAAAGCATGCGATCCAGGTCTACGGGTTCATCAATCATTCCGCTCCTCAGATAAGCTGCCTGCATGGCCTCCCATTTGGATCGCGTCATAGAAAGCGGCTGACGTCCTTCCATCACAACGAAACGCTTGAGCGCTGCAATCTGTTCAGCAATGATGCCATCGTCGACACGGTCATCCGCATAGGGACCATTTACGATCAACTCGCTGACCCGCGGGGAGTTCACCGCTTCTACCCATCCTTCCGCAGAAGCTTCAAGGAAGCGCTCCACCCACACTGAATTCTTTTCGACGAAACTTCTGCTCGAGTAAATGACCATGGAATACATCGGCATACCCAATTCCTCAAACAGTAGGATCCCCAACTCACGGTCCGTCTTCCGCTGAAGCTGAATCATCTCGTCGATCGCGTAGCCTTGGTGAAGGTCGACCGATCCATCGAGAAGAATCTCAATATGATGCTCGACCCGCTTAGCTGTCACAGAATCAAGGCTGAGTCCTGCATGTTGAACGAAGAAGGGTAGCAAAGCGTCGGCATAGGCATGCACGCCGACGGTCTTGCCTTCAATGTCTGAAGCTTTTCTGATTCCGGAATCTTTCAGATAAATATAGCCGGCCGGACTTTCTCCCAAAACCGCGCCCAGCGCCACCAGTTCCTTCCCTTTTGAAACCGCATCCATCAGGATGTAGGCCTCGGCGGTGCCAATCGTAGCTTCACCCCGTTCCACCATTCCCAAGAAGTCAGTTCCGAAATCGAAACGTTTAAATGAGATATCAATACCTACCTCATCATAGAGCCCTGCCCGTTCCGCCCAGAAGAATCCACTGAACTGCCCATTGGGAAACCAGTCAGGTTGAAAAACCATTTCCATGCGGTCTTCGACCGAGTCGTCCAAGGCGTTCGCAAACACAGGACCCCAAAAAAACAAAGCTATTGAGCACCATCTTAAACAATGAGCACCTAAGTAAAGGATCATAGTTTTGAATAGCAGATTATATGACAAATCCGGATATTTCGCAAAGTCGCTGCCATTCAGGCAAACTTCATGCTGTTAACGGATAAAAATCCAACCCGTCCCATTTATGCATCTCTTGATACGTTCGCTAGCTTTGTTCCTTACACTCTCAAGCTCTATCCTCCACGGTGCGACTTATACCGTATCCGATGAATCCCTCGAGATGACCATCGAGCGAATTCCGATCACCCATGGGACCGGCGATCTAATCGATCTCGAGGTCATTATTAGCTACCGGGCAAATATGGAGCAAAAGGACTACCCGGACTTTATCCAATTGAGGAGTGACTTGGTCGAATGGACCACCCACTTTAACTGGATTCCCGAAGATGAAACAGCACCCCTCTACTGGGAAAGCATGGTCAAAGATGCCTGCGAACTCGTCTTGGAGAATTACCCAAACATCGAAACGGTTCTGCTAAACACCTCAGTACATCCAAATTTCAAGCTCAACTACCCGCACATCATAAGCTGCGAAATCACCCGAGCAGCTGGTACGACACCTTCCATAATTATCGAGTCCGTTTCTTTTCCCATAAAGACCTACTCTATCGAACACCAAGGGCCACAAGTTATCGATCTCCTCGCTACCTTTGAATACGTTGAGGGGCTGGGTGCCCGCGAGTACCCAGACTTTGAGGCAGTCTACACTCAGTTATTCGAACTACTGGAGGACTATCCCGTCGAGAGCGACTACTGGGAAACCATGATCAAGGCTGTTTCGAGGAATCTTTTAGACTCCTACCCGACAGTTGGCGCAATTGATATGCGCATGAATGTCTATCCCACCGCATCGGTTGATTACTTCCACAAGGTAAACTGCCGAACCGAGAGGTAATTTTCCTCGGTTCAAGTTACCGGTAAGGTAATCCCGGTTAATGCCTCCTTACCAAGGAAAAACCTTTTTGATTGCTTGAGTCAGCGATCTCTGGCTTTGAGTGGCCCTTGAAATAACCCCGATTAGACATGAGCGACTTTAAAACACTCGGAATAAACAGGTATCTGGTTCAAGGCCTCGACGAAATGGGCATTACTGAGCCTACGGAAGTTCAAGAGAAGGCCATTCCTTTCCTTATGAAGGAAGGAACCGATTTTGTGTGCCGTGCACAAACAGGAACCGGCAAGACGGCCGCGTTTGGACTCCCACTGCTGGAACGTATCAACCCGAAGTCTGACAAGGTACAAGGACTCATACTGACCCCCACCCGCGAGCTGGCCCAGCAGGTAGCCAAGCACCTGTTCAAGTATACGAAATACACCTACAAAGTATTTACCGAGGCCGTTTACGGGGGCGACAAGATCGAAACTCAGGTTAAAGCTTTGTCGCGGCCCACCCAAATAATCGTCGCTACTCCCGGACGCCTAATTGACTTGCTAAACCTCGATGCGGTCGATCTTTCGACCGTGAAGCGCGTGATTCTCGATGAAGCAGACGAAATGCTGACCATGGGTTTCCGTGAGCACCTCACAAGAATCCTGAATCTCACGAAAGACCGGGAAAGCATTTGGCTCTTCTCTGCTACGATCCCGGAAGATATCCAAAAGCTCGTTAAGATCTACATGTCACACGATGCGAAGCACCTGCTACTTGAAAGCAAGGACATCATGCAAAGTGCGATCACGCATCAATTCCTGAGATGCCAGATCGAAGACAAGCCCGCACGCATTGCCAAGTTCCTGGAGAAGCGCAGCGAAGAACGCGGACTCATTTTTTGCCGGTCGAAGGCTGGTGCCATCACGCTCGGCAAGATCCTTAATGAGATGGGTTTCAAAACCGGCGTGCTCCAGGGCAATCTCTCGCAAAAGGATCGTGAAAAAATCATGCGCGCATTTATCAAGGAGCGTATCCAATATGTGGTGGCGACCGACGTGGCTGCCCGGGGTATTGATATCGAAGGGCTCTCATTTGTCATCCACCACCAGCTTCCGGAAAACTCAGAATACTACATTCACCGCAGTGGTCGGACCGCACGCGCTGGACGGACGGGTATCTCTTTAGCGTTGATCGCGGGCAAGGATGCGCAAAAAATGCACGTTATCGAAAAGGAATTGAAGATTCGATTCCAGCAAGTTGCCTAACAAAAACCCTATGAAAGCATTCAACCCACTCTGTAAGCTGTTAGCCCTTGGGTTGATATTAACGTTGTATTCGGGCTGCTCAGACCAATCGAATATCAAGGATCCTCTCGGGAGAACGTTGAAGTCCCACACAATAAATTACGTAGACGCTCCTATCGTCATTGACGGCAAACTGACTGAATCAGCCTGGGAGTCCGCTGCAACCGTGGGCCCATTTGTCTTTCCCTGGGAAGTCGGCAATAACGAAGACACTCGTGCGAAGCTGTTATGGGACGATCAGTATTTATACGTCAGCTTTGTCTGCGACGATGCACATATATCAGCCGAACACACCGAACGAGACAGCCCTGTTTATAGGGATGATTGCGTGGAGGTTTTTACCTCTCCCAACCCGGATCAATTGGAGAAGTATTTCAACCTGGAGATGAACGCCAGAGCCGCGCATCTTGATTTCTTTCACCCCGAGGGTCCAGGGAGTAAAGCAGACTGGGATCCAGAGATTCTAATCGCTACCAGTTTTAACGGCACCTTGAACGACGATTCCGACCGTGACCAAAGTTGGACACTCGAGGTCGCTATACCTTTCACGGCCTTCGCCGAGGTTGCAAAACACACCCCCCCTCAGGACGGAGACGAATGGCGGCTCAATCTGAATCGCTTGGGTGACAAGACGAATCACGAACTAAGCCAATGGTCACCGGGCGATCCTGATAATCAGGGATTCCATGCCCCCCAGTTCTTCGGACGGGTGTTCTTCAAAAAATAGGGACGCTCGCAGTCCGATCAGTCAGCCCTCGCGGAGGAATTCTGATCGTCGGATTTAAGAAGATTTAAACGTTCCAAAATGTTTAACTCTTGAAAACGACGTGTCCGATTGCACAATTTCAGAAACAGACGTCCCTGTTTTCGATCGTTATTCCCCGACCGCTCGCTCATGATTACCCCAAACGCTAAACACCTCGTAAGCCTTGTGCTAGCAATCGCAACCTTCCTACCTTCACTCGCGGTATACGCAAACGAGTCCCCCTACTTCCCTCCTGTGAAAGGAACCTGGGAAACGATCAATGCTTCTTCAGTAGGCTGGAATTCCGCAAAGCTCGAAGCACTTATCAAAGTTGTTGGTGAACAGAATTCATCCGGTTTACTCATTCTACAGAATGGCAAGATTCTCATAGAAAAACACTGGCCCGAGGAAAACTATAAGAATGAGGGCTTCCGAAATGTGCGAATGATGCTCGGCACCAGCAAGGACGGTCACAGCATTGAGGACGTTGCATCCGCTCAGAAAAGTATCTCCGCACTCATTGTGGGAATCGCTCAACAAAATGGACTTCTCGCAATCCAAGATCCCGTGCACAAACATTTGGGTAAAGGCTGGTCGCGTGCCACCCCTGAACAGGAATCCAAGATCACGGTAAAGCACCTGCTAAGTATGAGTTCTGGCCTCAAAGACGACCTCACTTTCGAAGCACCCGCTGGAACACGTTGGCGTTACAATACTACTGCTTACGGACACACCATGCATGTAGCTTCTGCAGCAGCAGGTATAAAACCCAAAGTCTTGGTCAAACAATGGCTCTTGGATCCACTCGGCATGAAAGACTCCCAGTGGATTTATCGGAAGGGCCTCGAAAACGCCAACATCAAGGATACAAATGTCTTTGGCTTGAGCACCACCAACCGCGATCTCGCCCGCGTAGGACTCATGGTTATCAACGGCGGCAAGTGGGCTGGCAAAACTATCCTTTCCGATAAGCAATTTCTCTATGAACTCTCCCACCCTTCACAGGAAATGAATCCTTCCTACGGCTACCTCTGGTGGCTCAATGGACAATCCATCGTAAATGCCGGCAATGGGTTAACGCCCAAAGACGGACCGCTCATCAAAGAAGCCCCCGATGACCTCTTTGCAGCCCAAGGCGCCCTGCAACGAAAACTCTACATCGTCCCCTCCATGGACCTGGTCATCACCCGCCTCGGCGACCAACCCAAGACCAAAGATTTCAACAACCAATTCTGGAAATATCTGATGGCCGCAGCGCCGAAGTGATCCCAAGACAACAGGTAGGGCTAACGCGTCCTCGTGATGCCGATCAAACTTCCCAAGTATGATTTGGAGGTTTTGAAGTCTTCCAACGAATTTCGGTATTCCGCTCAATCCATCGATACAGGTATCTTGGTAAATTTGGATTTCGATGATATGATCACAGAAGCCTTGAAAGACTTCCTGGCTGTGCTGGAGGAGTATTAGTAGCGAAGATAATCGATGGGCGATCGGTTACCAAGAGAATCTTCCCTTAGCCTGAAGAAGAAGATCCATACAAGTCTACCAGACGTATTGAACCAATCTGGACTTTCGAATAACGCATCTTTCGTTAGAAGCGGTAAACCTCTGGTCAATGCCGTGGCGACAATCGCCCGATCTGCTGGATCACGATGTTCCCAATCCAACTCGAGGCTTCGAGTCCATACTCCTTCATCGACGGGCACAATCTCAATACAACCCAGACGCTTTAATCTTTCCGTGTAATCTCGGATAGACATTCCGATATCCAGCTTTCCATTACGGATCTTCACTCTCAACTCCCAAATGGATATCGAAGACACATACGCGCCTTTATTATCAAATCTCCGCGCAGACTTTGGTTGCCTTTTTGGAAAGCTTTTCAGGATTGAGGATCCACCAGAGTAATGCGTGCGTATCCAGGACAATCATCGGATTTCTGAATTATTGAATAAATAATGCCGAGACGAAACCCTGTCTTTGCGGGCGAAAGCAACTATACTTATTCCGCACTCCGGGGACGCAGTTACCCTACCGTTCTTCGACGTCCTGTGAATAGTAGAACCACTGCCTCCTCGCAGTGCCGTATATTCGGCTTGGGAATTACCCACCCCTACGCCGCATCCTCGGACTCTTCCCCTTGCTCACCTTCATCCTGGGCATCGAGACGTTTTTTCATTTCCTGAAACTGCTCCTGCATTTCACGATTCTGCTTTTGGATTTCCAAAAAGTCTTCGCGCAGGGTTTTGATATTCGCGTCCGGCTTTTGGCCACTCTTTAAGTCGGTCAATGCCTGTTGCACGGCTTTGCGCTTGGGGCTATCGTCTTTCCCGACATCGAAGGTTTCCAATACGGCAATCGCTTTGGGATCATTGAGGACACCAAGAGCGGTCACAGCAGCTGTCATGATCGTGTCCTTCGGATTACTCAAATGGGAGCTGATAAACTCACGAACCTCTTCTTTGTCGTTTTCGTCTGAAGCCAAAGTCCCCAGCACTCGCAGCGCAGTCCCGTAGTCGCGGCTTTCGTATAAATCACCCGCTTGCTTTAACCGAGCAATAAGTGGCGCTATGTACTTCGGATTCCGTTGTTTCTGCATGGCCATAAACGAGGCGATCGACCGTATCTGACTATGCGAATCGCTGCGTAGTTCTTCGAGCAAGGTCGCTTCCACTTCTGACGTATGGTAAGGAGCCAGTCCAACAATTGCAGGTCCGGCGATCAATGCGTTGACCTCGTCATCCAGCAGCGCGATCAGCTGCGCAGGAATACTTTCATGAAAGTAGGACGCCAACGCTTTGACCACAGCCAGACGCGCCTTTGCGTTCTCCTGATCGAGTGAAGCCAGCAATGCTTCCCGTGCATCATCCTTCGAGATCTCCTTGAGTGCCTCCGCAGCGACACTGCGCACACCATGGAACGTATCGCTGTTTAAGGCTGCGGTAATCGCTTCGATCGCCTTTTTGTCAGCTTTCTTTTGCAGAGCCGCAATCGCAAGCACACGGCCCAGCATGTCGTCTGTATTTTCCAATTGCGTAAACAACATGGGTCGCGGTTTTTTTACCTCGATCTTTGCCAACAATTCATAGTCGGGATCGACGCGAAAGATATCCGGTTTTTTGGAAAGCGATACATAGAAATCTTCTTTGGTCTGCGACAATTGCAAGGTCTCTTCGACCACAGTCGATCCAGATATAAATCGCACCTTGAGCGGTACAGAAAAGGTCAGAACGGTCTCTGAAAGCTTCTGGACCTGCGCCACACTGATCTTTGCAAGTTTGGCTTTGGCATCCCAGCTATAATCAACGGACAATTCTGGATGGTGGGCATGAAACACATACTGATCAAAAAACTGATCCCAATCCCGGCCCGATAGTTCTTCGATGATACCCATAAGATCCTCAGTCCGTGCCACGTCATACGAAAACTGATCGAGATACTCTTTGATGCATTTTCTGTACAGTTCATCACCCAATTGACTGCGTAGCATATGAAGAATCCAGCTGCCTTTAGGGTAAGCACGGTAATCAAACTGTTCGACGGGGTCCGCGTACTGTTTCCACACCATAGGTGTCACATCGTCTTTCTTGGACAACACAGAACTGGCGTTGCCCCTCATTTTCCAAAGAAATTCATCCCGCCCGTATGCATGCTCTTGATAGAGTGCATCGTAGTAGGTAGCGAACCCTTCATTCAGCCAGATATGACTCCAGTCTTTGCAGGTAATAAGATCTCCAAACCACTGATGAGCGAGCTCATGCGCAACGAGACCTTCCGCTGACCGGATCTTACGGGTCTCCTCGTCCTGAATAGAGCGCATGGTCATGGTTGATTGACTCACGTTCTCCATACCACCCCAGTTAAAATCTTCGACCACCACCTGGTCGTATTTATCCCACGGGTACTCAACGCCGATGTAGTCTTCGAAGAAGGCCATCATCTTTTTTGTCCCATCAAAGTAGATCTCGGCGTGCTCCATTCGTGAAGGGGGCATCCAAAACGCCATGGGTATGTCGCGGTAGGTATCCTCGATCTTCGCAAAATTTCCCGCACATAAGGTTATCAGGTAGTTCACATGTGGCTGATCCTGTTTCCAGTGCCACGCGACCAAGCCCGTTTTCGAATCCTTCTTTTCGGACACTTTCCGCCCACTGGACAAGGCCACCATTCCCTCCGGGACATATGCGATCATTTCGGAGGTAAATCGTTCATTCGGGTAGTCGTAACAGGGAAACCAATGCCGATGCTCGTGCATTTCGCCTTGAGTCCAGATATGCGCTTCACCTTCTTTATAACCCATTTCAGGGGTACGAAAATAAAGTCCAATTTCTGGCTCCGCCGAGTAGGTCACCTCCACGTAACTCTCCTCCCCTGCCGGAATCGGTTTTTCGAAAGTGATAATCAGTTTCTCATCCGTGTTCTGATAATCCTCAATCGCCGCGCTCGACTTCACCGAGTCGATGTAAAGATCCACTGCATCCAGGCTCAATTCGCCCAAGGGCATAGCCAGAGGTGAAAAATGGATCCTCACCGTCCCACTTACAGTTCGTTCTTCGAAGTCAGGAGTGACTTCAAGCTTCAGATGTAGCACATCGATCTCTTTGCTCGGCGCATAGTGACGGGTCAAATGACTTGAACCGTCTTGGTGAGCATCCAACCGACAATAGTGGGCTCCCCAAAAATAGCTTTCAGCACCTGTGCTTAACTGACATAAACTAAGTGGAACAATAACAAGGGAAAAAAGGTATCTCATCGCAAAAAGCAATACCCTCAATCGAGGAGATGCAAACTCTTTGAATATTCCGGTCCTTCAAGTCTATAGTCGCATAAGCTTTACCCCACGGAATGAATTCTTGTCTAATCGAAAACCAAGTCCTATGTTCCTTTTGTTCTCTATTAAATCCCTATGAGCTGTCCCAAATATAACCGCCGTAAATTCTTAAAACTAGGAGCCGGTGCGATGGCTCTAACCCCGTGCATGATGAATCGTCTCCAAGGCGATTTCACAAGGCCACTCGCCAATCTGGTCAAATCCCAGTCCACAGCTGGGCACCTCAAAAACGCAAACGTAGCCATTGTTCAGTGCTACAATTACGGGGCCGAAGTGCATCCGGCCATGAAGCAGATGTTCGATCTTCTTGGGGGAATTAAAAACTTGGTGAGTAATAAAACGGTCACGGTGAAGCTCAATATGACAACCGCTGACTGGACGAACAAGTTCCAGGGTCACTATGCAGGTGAAACCTTCATGTCTCACCCGGATACGGCGCTGGCACTACTCACTCTGCTAACAGCTGCCGGCGCCCGGCGCGTCCGCTTTGTGGAGTCCTCCCCTCTCAGAGAAAACTTCGATTCGATTCTCAGTCGGGGTAACTGGAATATTCGAGAGTTCGAGGCCGCCGGCAAAAAGGTTGAATTTGAAAACACACGTAACTTGGGGGTGAGTAAACGATACGCCGAGTTCAAGGTCGATCAGGGGGGTTACATTTTTAATTCGTTTCAATTGAATCAGGCCTACGAGGACACCGATGTGATGATATCCCTCTGCAAGTTAAAAGATCACATCACAGCAGGGGTTACGCTTTCGATGAAGAACATGTTCGGTATCACGCCGAACTCTCTCTATGGACGGGAATCAGGCGAACGTGCTATTGGGCACCGTGCGCCTCTCCATGCCCTGACTGAATATAACCACCTCGAACTTCCGGGAATCAAGAAAGAGCAGCGTCAGTATGGAGACCCCGGATACAGCGTCCCCCATATCATCGCCGACATCGCTGCCGCACGGCCGATTCACATTAGTATTATTGACGGCATCACCTCCGTCAGCGGTGGAGAAATACCCAACACTGCCAAAAACGGACGACCTCAAGTCCAATTTACCGCTCCAGGGGTCCTTATTGGCGGCTTCAATCCGGTGTCAACCGACGCAGTCGGAATGGCAGTCATGGGCTATGACGACCCACGGGCCGAACGCGGATCCTGGCCATTTGAGAAGTGCGACAATCATATTTTGCTGGCTGAAAAGGCCGGACTCGGCATAGCAGATCTTGCTCAAATAGACGTACGAGGTATGACCATCGACGACGCGGTGTATCCGTACTGATATCTATTTAGCGGCGGTTTGTAGTGTAATAGAGCCAAACCTGCTGCTTGATCCATGCAGCATCCTCAAGGCTGGCGAATTCAGCTGGTCCCGTGGATGGAATCGTCCAATCTTTGGAAAGCTCACGAAAATCACTCTGCCGGGGATCGTTGCCGGTGAGGTAAGTATATAGCATACAGGAACTCGAATAACGAGCTAGCGGGTTACCGTGAGCTGAGTCGAAGTACCAGTCATCGACACCGTAGCGGCGAGTCGCATCAATCCAAAGGAATACTGCGGGCACCAGTGTCACTGCGTGTCTGTTGCCATCAATCTCCATCGCTTCCAAATCCGCATGAAATCGTTGGTAAATTTGAGCGATGCCCAACTTGATATCAGGAAACTCATGGAGTCCCGGGTGCATATAAAGCACGGTTTGGGCCCCTGATCGAACGATGGTGCGATGAAGTTTCCCCAGCGCCGACAAGTTCTGCTCATAGGGAATAGCGTCTCCTCGATTGGCGCTTTCTGGGAGCGCCACCCAATCCGGCAGCAAGTATCCATTTCGTCGTCCCTCAAGGATTACAAAATCAAACTCACCGTTTCGTATCAGCGCATGAATGCCTTCATCGGCAGCGACCTCTGGTAGGTTTAGTGGAATCCGGCCGTAGTTTAAAAACTCAATACCATGCGTATTTTCGGGCTTTTTGAATTGACTGAAAGCCTCGTAGTTAAGGCCCGCCCCGTGACAGAATCCTTCGAACGACTGCGTGAGTCCACCTTTGTGATTGAACACGCTATTTCCGAGGAAAAGAACACGTTTGGAGTTATTCTCTTCCCCTTGAGAAGAAAAAGGCGCCCCCATCAAGAGAAGGTAGAGGCAGACGACTAGATGGAGTCTTCGCTTACTCACTAGTTGGGCTCCTCCAATAGATCCCCAAAGAAGATGGCATTGGTTAGCAGACGCTGCGTTCCCCACCAGAAGGCACGGAAGGTTGTATTATCCATCGCGAGGACAACAGCCCCCTGCCCTTGTTGATCGATAATCATGCTAGCCGAGCCACCAATGAGATCGAGATTCTCTTCGTTCACGTAACCCGAAATGAGAGGCGATTCCTGATACATCACCGGCGTTGAGTAGGCGTTGCTTGACGGTTCAAAGAACTGGTTGCTCCGGCGAAACACGGGAAGAAATTCTGAGGTGTAGCCATAGCCCATGGGGTGTGTGATATCCAACGAGGTACCGAATATGGCACCGCGGACTAACCGAAAGGCCGATTCATCACTGGCCTGGGCAAAAGGAAGACGTTCAATAGGTTGTGCCTCCTTAATCTCCTTCTTTTCCTTGGCCAGATCTGCCGCTTTCTCTGCTTCTGTTTTTCGCCACTCGACCTTGGCCAGATCTTTATCACCGACCCATTTGATGGCACTTTCTCCTTGGGCCCACAGAATACCGCCGCCCTCCACGAAGGCTTTCAGCTTCTTAACTCCGCTCTCATTCAGCGAACTCAAGCCTCGTGTGATCAGCACATGCGTGTAATTGCGATAGTCGATCGAACCCAATCGATTGGTATCCACCATCGTAAGAGGCATTCGGATACGGGTATCTAGCATATGC
The DNA here is from genome assembly GCA_964352065.1 of uncultured Opitutaceae bacterium. Lineage (GTDB taxonomy): Bacteria > Verrucomicrobiota > Verrucomicrobiia > Opitutales > UBA2995 > UBA2995. Next base: position 126,272 of record CAYGQM010000003.1, on the reverse strand, counting down.
CAAATTTCGCCCACGTCATTGGAGGTTATTCCCGGACCTGTGGCAATGAGCACTTCCGGCTTTCTTAACACCGTGAAGTTTCTACTACCCAAATCGATACCACTGCTCGTGAAGCTACTGGCAACCGGATGAACGGGTACGCCTTTCGCGGCGGCCGCTCTTAACAAAGATATCGCCGCGCCTGGGATCGCCTCATTCAAGGCTTTCGCGACAAACAAGGTTCCGTAACCGAACGTCTGTTCGGCTCCCCCCACCAACTTAACCGTCATTGGACTTTCTGCCACACGCACATTGGCCCCTGTTTCCAGCAGTGCATACAACAATGCCGGTGACGCACTATCACGCCAATCAATCAGATAACCAATTTCACTATGCGCCAGATCTCTTTTACCTTTCGGCGAATGAAAATCTGCCGGGAGCGCTGTACTGGAAACCTTCTTCACCGGCTCACGCGAGTGTTGAAGATTGAAGGCATACGGTAAGGTCCAGGTGGATACGTCGTAGAAAATATTCTCTTTAAACTCGGTCTGCGTATTCCATAGGGTTTGCAAGTAGGTGGTTTGTGGTTGATTCACAGGAATCGCGATCGAGGTATTCGCAAGAAAAGTTTGACCATCGACTTCGACGGATTCCGATAGCAACTCGACCTCGATCTGGTGCCCTTGTAGCACTCGGACGAATTCACGCAAGCGCGTAGGATCGCCTTCCGCCGTCGCCAGGTAATGTCCCTGCGTCGACTTGGCCTTTACGGCCACCTCCTGGTAAAAGCTTCTCTGATAATTGAGCAACTCATCCTTTAAATCCGCAGTGGCCTCAATCGAAGACAGCGAGGTTCTAAATTGATTGGAGATCGTAAATGGAAAAGATAGCAGACCATTCTGCGTATCCTGATGGATGCCCCGTGAGCTCGGCTGTTCGAACAGTATACCTACACAGCCATACAGGTCAGGATAGGTGGAACCCTTGCCCATAAAAAAGTCATCATAACCCTCCTGGGAAAAATAAAGAATCCCCTCCTTGTCGAAGGCACGACTGTGGTACTCCGCCATAGCCAGTGTCAGCTTCTGGTTAATAGCAGGAGTAAGCGGATTGGTGCGCTCAGGCTTCCCCGGCATGAAGAAGTATGAACTTCCACTTCCCTGTTCATGAAAGTCTAACTGCACATTGGGTTTCCATTCATGAAACAACTTTAAACGCCCCTGGCTTTCCGGATGTTGATGCGGCAACCAATCGCGGTTCAAATCAAACCAATAGTAGTTCGTTCTTCCACCTGGGAACGCTTCATCATGCTCACGGTCATTCGGATCGCTGCTCGGCACGTGTCCACGATGACTATTTGACCAGTGGGCAAAGCGATCCAGTCCGTCGGGATTCATGACCGGATTAAAAAGGATAATCATCTTCTCGAGTTGAGCCAGAAGCTTGGGATCTTTTGCAGCCGTCAAATAATAGGCAACCAGGGGAGTCGCGTTGGCTCCACTCGATTCATTGCCATGAATGCTGTAGCTCATGTGGAGCACCACAGGTTGCTCGTCGAGATCCACTTTCGCCGAAGGATCGATAAGGTCTTTCCGCGCTGCTAGAATCGCACCCAAACGCTCAATGTTCTCCGGCGTCGAGATCGCGTAGCTCACCAACGGTCGCCCCCCATAAGATCTGGCGTGCTCGCCCAATGCTACCATACGAGGAGATTGGTCAGCCAACGCATTGAGATACTGCTGTATCTCATGATTGTACCAATGCCGCTCCCCCACTTCCAGCTTCATTAAGTCGTGAGGAGCAGGAATCGATGTATCCAAATCCGGCATGGGATCGAGGAGGTCGTCGAGACGAAGTGGAGCCTTACCAATGGCGAGCGAAGTGAATACCAGGAAGGAAAGAAAGAGGGAGATATTATTTTTCATGGGTTAAAACTGAGTTTCGTTTTGAGAAAAATGATGGCCACACCCAATGGGAGAGCCATCCGGCATGTCTGGGCCGAGGGTCGGAACAAATTTCTCGGGGTGGTTTTTAAAGAGGTCGATTTCGCGCAGGAGGTAATTGAAATGCGCTTTCTGTGCCGAATCACTTGTTGAAATGAAAGCTCGTTGATAGCCTTCCTCCAATTGATCCACTTTATAAAGCGCCACAGCGGTTACTTGCTGAAGACCAGCTTTGTCGGCGGCCAAACGCAACAGGTTTTGCACGACCAGTTTCTCTACCGCACGGGCGATCTCCCGCTCGAAGGGTGATTGGTTGGTATCTACCTCTATACCCGATAGCAGCTCATCGAATACCTCGAATATGGATAAACGATTCGTGTCCCGGGCATGGTGCTCAATCACACGGGCCAGGCGTTGATGGTTCAATAGGAACCAAATCGTCGCACTGGCGGAGCTTTCGGCGGCGGCGATGGGATCGAAGGTGAGTCCGGTATTCACCTTAAACAATTCTCGGTCTCGCTGATAGCCGACGGGCTGAGGCGGAATGAGCAGAGTGATCGATTCAGGCAATGCCAGGAACTCAGGTTGAAGGGTTTCGATCAAGGTAGAGAGCGCATTTCGCTGTATGCCATCATCGATCATTTCATTACGAGGCGTATCCGATCCACGAGCGGCGTAACTGTAGTTTACCCCACCGATCAGTTTTGTGACTGCCTCTGCCTGGTATCGGTGAGCCAAATACAAGGGGACCAACACTCGTTCCAATTCCGCCATAGGAGTGTGCATGCGAATGTTGTTGATACCGAAATTTGCCAAGGCGCTTCTCCGAACCTGAGCCAAACGTCTTAATTCATCGATCGGAGAGCCGTTATCCCAAAGGTGTGCCTCGGGGCTGGCTCCGTAGGCAGGCCGCGCATCCGCATCGGCCAGGTAAGAAAATCCCTGTTCCTCGTTTTCAGTCAGAATGACTTGCAAAGCTTCAGCCTCGTCCACGCCCTCCGGAAAATCCTGATAGCCATAGAGGATCGTTCGTTTGTCCCATGCCCCCATGCCCACACCATAGGCTTCGGAGAAATCGAGATTTCCATCAGCGTCTAATTGAATGTAGGGAAAGGGATAATCCATGACCGAGGCACGGTTCTCAGCGCTGGCTGAAAAGTTGTGCATTAAACCGAGCGTATGACCCACTTCGTGCGCTGAAAGCTGACGCAGCCGGGCCAAGGCAACTTCCTCCATACGCGGATCTGGGGTCACTCCATCTTCATAGGCCTCGATCAATCCCTGCACAATGAGGAAGTCCTGTCGCACACGCAAAGAACCCAGAGAGATATTCCCCTTAATAATCTCCCCCGTCCGTGGATCGATGACTGATGCCCCGTAAGACCAACCCCGTGTAGACCGATGGACCCAATTGATCACATTGTAGCGCACATCCAAGAGGTCCGCATCATCCGGTAACACTTTCACTTGAAAGGCATCTTTGTAGCCAGCGGCTTCAAAGGCCTGGTTCCACCACTCGGCTCCTTCCAACAAAGCCGACTTAACTGGCTCCGGTGCTCCACGGTCCAGGTAGTATACGATCGGTTCAACCGCTTCGCTGATATCAGCCTCGGGATTTTTCTTCTCCAACCGGTGACGAATGATGAGTCGCTTCACCAGCGGTTCACTGATCGGAGTGGCATAGTCCTGATAGGCAATGGGAATATACCCACTCCGTGGATCATAAACACGCGGCTCATACTCATCATCCGGTAATTGGATGAAAGAATGATGCATCCGCACGGTGATAAACTCGGGCGTCGGTGTAACTGATCGAACCCAACTGGCCTGTTGCGAGGGAGTCCCCTTATAAGTCACGGTCGCTTCAAACTCACTGTTCAAGGGAAAGTTCTTCGTGCGCTCCAGGTAGATCGCCGACCGGGAGTCATCGACAGCGTAGTCACCCTGTTTGGGTTTACTGTTCTTTAACCGCCCCACAATCCCATGCGCATCGCGCAGCAGAAACTTGGTCAGGTTTACAAGCACTCGACCGTCCTCCTCCGCTTCGACCTTAAAGCCCCACAACACAGATTGAGCAAAGGCCTCCTCGACCGACTTGGCTTCTTCCGGGTTATCCGACACCGCACGATAGTCGTAATTAGGCTGCACCATTAGCACTTTCTTCCCTACCCGCTGAAACTTCACGATGCGTTCCCGTCCCAGCTGATTCCGATCGAGCCCGATGTCGTTCGACCCTACACCGGATGCCAAAGCATTCACGTAAAGGAACTCTTCATCCCACTGATCGATTTCCAGCCAGATTTCGCCTTCGGTCGCATCCCAGTAATAATCAATAAAGCCAGATCGCTTTTCCATAGAGGAGGTTTTTTCGGCAATGGACGGGAGGGACTTTTTCTTGTCGTCGTCCTGGGCGAAGCTTGGAGCAGCCAGAAATAAACAGGCCAAGAAAACGAAGGGTGATGAGTGATGGAATTTATTCATGACAAATATAGGAGGACAGAAAAAGTTAACCACGAATGGACACCAATAGACACGAATAAATACAGAAATTGCTAGGCTTCGTACTCTTAAGGAAAATTAGTGTACATTGGAGAGGTGTCATTCCATTCGGTAGTGGTTACTTCCTTTAAATTCCTTAAGCCTTTCAACTGCTCCTCTATTTTTTCAACATAGTAATCAAAGTATCAGCCTGATCAACCGAAGCATTAATGGTTTCGACATTTCTGATACTATTGAACTTGAGTTGCGGTAGCCATTCGACCAACTCCTGCTTGTTACGTAGTCGCTTGGCCGCCTCTACTACAGAACTCCCATCGTACTCCAATGCTTCAACATTTGGAAGGTCCTGGGTAAACACCATCGTATAGTGCCCAAGTATCCAAGCGGACTGGTCGTAAGAGAGTACTCCGGCAGAGAGCTCCTTAAAGCGATACTCTGCTTCTTGAAAGGAATTCTGATACCGCGTGATCTGCTCATCACGTCTATAAAACCGATTGATCTGAGATTTAAGCCTATCATCTAAAAGCCGTAAATGTCCGGTTGAAATTAAATCATCATAAGTATCAGAAATCAATGGTGGCCTTCGGACATTTCCAGCTTGCCGTACAGCGACCATAAACTCACCTGGTCGATCACGAACGACCTCAGGATCGTCAACCGCCGCCATAAGTAAGTCTAAGAATCTGGAGATCATTTCCATCGTCTTGATACTAGCCTTCATCGAAGTACTATTGCGTTCAGTCTCGTTGAGCAGTGGCTCAATATACGTTTTGGCCAACTTAGCCTCAGCCCGTTCAATATTCCAATTGTTCACCTGCAGTGCGATCAGGATACCAATCACCACCAACAGGATCTCTCCCACTGCGTATCGAAAATACTTGGACGTTTTACCTTCGTTAATGAGGCCGTGACGGATGGATCTATAAAATCTAATCATGGTTGGTAATCGCTATCTCAACGCCGATTCTCTTTTAAGAGTTCAGTCAGCTCTTCCGCTCGTTTTATTCGAGAAGAATTATCTCGGATATACGCATTTTGTATGTGCCGTAAACGCGGCAACCAGGCTACGAGTTCTTGATTCGCTGAGAGTCTTTTCGCAGCTTCGATCACAACCGACTCATCTACCTTCAATTCTGCGACCGAATCGAATGTGGGCGGCCATGCTAGCCCCACGTTGTCTTGAACCCAAATGGCCTGATCCACCGTCAAAACGTCGGTATTCAACTCGAAGTGTTTAAACTCGATCATATGATCTAACGGAACATATTGCCGAGGAATTTCATCCTGCCTGTAATACGCATACAAAGCTGCTGCCAATGAATCGCTCAACAAGGCCAAATTCCCCGTAGACCTTAATTGTTCAAAAGTATCGGAATTTAAGGTAGGCGAGTTCGTATAGGCACTTTGATCAACCGCCGCTAAAAATGCTACCGGTCTCTGCCCCGCTATTTCCGGATCCTCAATACAACCAATCAACAACTCCGCGAAATCGAGCCTCAATTCAGCCAGGTCCTTAGAGACATTGATTTCCTCGATATCCTGCTCCATATCGTGAATGAGCCTTTCAATATAGTGTTGCTCTAGCTGCGCATCCATCCGCTCCCCATTCCAGGTATTAATTTGAAGCGCGATCAGAATACCAAGAACCACCAAAAAGACTTCACCTACTGCGTACCGAAAATACTTAGACGTTTGGCCTTTGTTAACAAGACCTTGGCGAATGGATCGGAAGAATCTAATCATAACAAAAACAGGAGGACAAAATGATGAATTTCATAGCTTCGCGCGAGATATATATCGAGCGGAGTTAATTGCTGAATGCCCAAAGATTGGAGGCGCTGCGAAAGAAGATCGTATTGGCTACGATAGCTGGAGAGGCTGCGATGGATTCGCTGAGTTCACTCTTCGAAATAACTTCGAATTCATCGCCGGTTCTGATCACCGAAACTTCGCCCCGATCGCTTGCTACGTAGAGGTTCCCATTCGCTACAACCGGTGAGGCGAAATAACCACCCGGAGCATCGATGCGTTTGTCGTATATCGTTTCACCGGTTTCAGCGTTACGACAATTGAGAATCCCTCCACTACGAATATTGTAGACTCGATTTTCGTAAACTACAGGAGAAGGAATTTCGGGAATCCGTTTCGACTCCCTCCAAAGCACATGCGTATCCGAGACATCCCCCTTACCTCCCGGACGAACCGCTACCATGACAGGACGATTCAGTGATCCCTTAAGAAAGTTATGAGACTTCTCTCTCATTTCTGCCCATTCGGCTTTTGTATAACCATCTTCAGCAAGGTCTTTATAGAAAAAGGAAGCCATCCCTCGAAGCCTAAAATTGCCCGCACCATCTGACGTTTTTCGATCAGTAACCAGGATATCATTCGGGATTTCTTCAATCGCCAAAATGCCATCTTTATTCGTATCCCACTCTCCGATGATCTCGTCCCAATCAGGGGGAGAAGTAGTATTGGTATCATCTCCCTGAGCACCCGAGCTTGAGATATAGAGGATACCATTCACAAAAACCGGGCTTGAACATATTTGGGTCGCCAATCCTGTTACCCACCATCGTTGTTCACCATCAAAGAGTGAGTAAGCAATAAAGCTTCCCGATCCGGCCATGCCAATCATTGAATTTCCGTCTTCTTCAAAAATGACAGGAGTTGAAAAAGACCATGCGTTTAAAGGACGTGGCGCTTTCCATACCTCGGAGCCATCCTTTTTGTTGATCGCGAGCAGGTGGGTATCCTTGCCGAGCTGCCTGTCTATGATGAGCAAATCACCTGCTAAAGCAGGAGATGAACCAGAACCCTGATTCCTGGGAGTCTTAACTATAGGCAATGGTTTCCGCCACTGCTCTGCCCCCTCGTAGTCATAAGCCACCAATCCAAAAGACGGATGGTATACATAAACCCAGTTTCCATCCGTGACAGGGGTGCTTGGAGCCGCGTTATTGGTGTTATGATGCTTTTCGACTTCCTCAACCGTAATTCGGTTTTCCCAGGCGATACTTCCATCTTCAATATTGATCGCATAGGTAATCTGATCTTTTCCGTCGGAACCGCTCAAGATGAGCCGCTCACCAAACTGAATCGGTGAGGAATGCCCCTTGGACACGGCTGTTTTCCACTTGAGATTGGAATCCACATTCAGGGAAATCGGTGGGTGGCCACTTACGGCGACTCCGGATCCATCAGGGCCGCGGAACTGCGACCATTCGGAGGCTTGGGAACAGAACGGAAGAAGGAATACACAAAAGAGGAATAGAAAGGAGAGGCGCTTTGGAGACATAGACGTGAGTGGTTGGAGAGATTGGAGAACCCTGTGTTACTTGAATTAAATTGCAGTCGTGAACCGAAATCAACCTTCGAGTCACTAATAACAATGAATCTCTTACTACATGCGTCGTTTCTGCCGCTACGGTGTCACTAAATATATTGGATTCGGTTCTGAATCGAAAGTTGATTGCATCACTATCGAAACAAGCGTGTGTCGAAGACTGATACCGATAGCCGCTGCGCTGATACCTATGGGAACTTTCTCATTCTGGAACTAACGAGGCGTATTCTTGACGACTTCACCATCGATGACGACCGCTGTGCAGTGAGTGACGTATTCAAACGGATCACCGTCGAACAATGCCAGATCAGCATCCTTACCGACTTCGATAGATCCGACGCGATCATCTACCTCAAGCAACCGGGCCGCATCAATCGTTATGGATTCCAATGCAGCTTCAAAGGGCAAACCGTAAGCCGCAGCCATCGCTGCTTCGAATAGAACGACCCGTGTTTTGGGAACGTAGCTTTCGAAACTACTCTGGAGCGCAAAGGGAATACCTTCGCGGTCGAGAATCGCCGCCATTTCCAGAGTCATATTTTCAGCATCACCGCCGGCGCGCATCATCGTTGGGTGAACGATTACGGAAATGCCGGCTTCCTTAATATCTTCGAGGATCAAGTGTGCCTCGCTAGCGCCATCGAGGATCAAGCGAAAACCAAACTCTTCCTGAAGCCGCAAAGCAGCACCAATATCCTGGTGACGGTGAGCCGTCAGTAGAAGCGGCACATTTCTATTCAACACCTCACCGAGCGCTTCCAAACGAAGATCGCGATCGGGCTCTTTTCCTGCTTCGGCAGTTTCCAGTTTCTTTAAATACTCATCAGCTTTGATCAAGTTAGCCCTCAACAAAGCAATCGTCTTGGCTCGGGTCCCTGGGGATTTCTTAGCGTCTGAACTTAACCCACCTTGGCCAAGCGCGCCGACTACCATAGCAAATGGATTCAGTATACCATCAGTGATACTCATCTGATTGGTTTTCAGGATCATCGTCTGTCCCGAGATCAATGCGTTCGGACCATGCCCGGTATGAATCGTGGTAACACCAAAGTTCTGTACCCATTGAACCAATTCATCTCGCGAGTTATAGGCATCGATAGCCCGCAGCTCCGGTTGTATCGGTGAAGATTTTTCCACCTGCTCCTGATCATGCGCTTGATTCAACATGCCTGACAACCCGACCGTCGCATGGGCATCAATAAATCCTGGAGTGACAACCACTGCCGATAGAGTCTCCCATCCCGCAGGAATAGAAACGCTACTGGCTGGACCGATAGAAACGATCTTCCCCGCATCGATGAGGACCACGCCATCAGAAATAGCGTCACCCGCCATCGTGTATACCGTCTCACCTTTGACAGCGAGATTACCGGACAACGCCGAGGTCCAAAGAATGACCCCTGCCACAAGAACCTTAAAATATGTGAGTCTATACATGGCCTAGTTCTCCAAGTGTTGGTAACAGCACAGCTCCAGGTTCCTGGGCGTTCCCGCACCGTAACCTCCATTGGCCCAAAGACGGTCCTTCGGGTCATCCAGATCGAATACCTGAGTCCCTTCGATCCAGGTTTCTTCGATCCGCGTGTAAACGCTGAGCGGATCGCCTGACAGAACAATAAAGTCCGCATCTTTTCCCGGAGTGAGTGATCCTGTTCGATCCTGAAGATCGAGCATAATAGCACCGGCCATTGTCATACCGTAAAGAGCCCCTGCTTCAGACATACCAGCCCGCACCGCAAAGGCAGCTGATCGCAAGAACCAACGCGAATCCGTCACCCCATCATCCGTGTGAAATCCAGTGACGACCCCTCGCTTCTCCAGCTCAGCACCGTTCTTCCAATCGATGTCGCGGGCCTCCAACTTACCTCCCGGACTATCGAGATAAATAATCGAACACGGAACGTTTGACGCAGCGATTTCATCGGCCACTTTCCACGCTTCACTCACATGTTGCAGGACGAGCTTAAATCCAAATTCCTCCTTCAAGCGAAGCACCGTGATAATATCATCATGACGGTGGGTGTGATGGTGAACAACGCGTTTGCCTTCTAACACCTCAACTAGGGCTTCCATTCCCAAATCTCTATCTGGAGCCTTCAGCTTCCCTTCCGGATCCTCCGCAGCTGCTTTTAGTTTAGCCTGGTAGTTTTGAGCTTTGATATACTGCTCACGTACCAACGCCGCCGACTTGGCACGCGTTCCCGGAAATGGCGGATCTTGGCGAGAGTTCGTGCCGTTGGCCATTTTGATACCTCCGGCGATCGAACCATCTTCGGTGTAAATAAACAGGTCCTCCACCTTATTGCCGTCTCTTAGTTTGAGATAGATGGTTTGCCCACTCAACAAGTGGCCCGACCCCGGCATGATATTCACGGTGGTAATCCCTCCTGCTCGCGCTTTTTCGATTCTTGAGTCTCGCACATTGATGGAATCGTAGACGCGAACTTCTGGCTGTATGGGGCCCGAACGATCTCCGCCACTCCCCTGTCCGATATGACTATGTGTGCAAATGAGCCCGGGCATGATGACCTTGCCTGATACGTCGTGAATATCGGCTCCGTCTGGAATATCAACATCACGAGCACTCCCTAATCTTTCGATCTTGTCGTTCCTGACTATCAACACACCCTTATCAATCGGATCCCCTTCGATTGGAATCAACCGAGCACCGACAAAGGCCTGAACCGAATCTGCTGCGGTGAGTTGAGAAGAAAGGCAAGCGAGGAGCATAATGGGTCCAAGCCGCCTGAATAAGAGAAAGAGAGTTTGTCTATCCATGCTGTGCGAAAAGGCTGCACGTCAATCATCAGTCAGGCAAACTGAATCTATCACTCAGGAAAGAGCTCTAACAACTGGGTTTACCTAACGGCTGATCGCCAAAAGCGAGTGTTGCGTACGAAAGTATAGCGTTCCATCTACAATGGCCGGAGTGGCCAAACAATTGTCTCCCAGCTCGCTAATTGATAGCTGCTCATATGCCTCACCTACTTTCAGGACCCATACTTTCCCGAACTCGCTGGTCACGTAAAGGGTTCTCCCGTCCGACACGGGCGACGCCGTGAATCCGTTCCCTTTGAGACGTTCACTGAAGATAATTTCGCCACTCTTCGCATCGAAACAAGTAAGCGCTCCCCGGTCGTCACAGCCATATAGATAATCCCCAATCAGAATGGGCGTCTGCATATAGTTACCCCTCCGGTGGTGTACCCACGCGACTCCCTCATTCGTTTCTTCAATCGTCGATGGCGTGATGTCTCCCTGCGCCGTCAGTCGAATTCCACGCATCGGCCGAAAGACACCATGAGCACTTGTAAAGTAAGCCAATCCATCACCCAAAATTGGCGTCGGTACCGGGATATCTCCGCCACCGTCCAGTTTCCAAATCTCTTCACCGGTGGCAAAATCGTAGCCTCCTATGTGGCGCCAACCATTCACTAACACCTGAGTCTGCTTCCCCGTCTCCACGATCGCGGGGGTGCTCCAGGTCGGAACGTCGCTCCGGGGAGTTCTCCAAATCTCGTCGCCTGTCTTCACGTCGAATACAGCCAGGAATGCCCCTTCCTGGACATCACACTGTACCACCACTTTTCCATCATGAATGATCGGAGAACTGGCAAAGCCCCATTGAGCCGTCTTCACCTTAAAGTATCCTGCATCCATACTTCCCAGATCTTTGTGCCAGACCAACTCACCCTCCATATCAAAACAAAACAGTCCTTCCGAACCAAAGTAGGTCACGATGTATTCACCATTCGTGGCCGGTGTAGAATTGCAATGAGTGCCCTTGGTATGTCGTACGCTGCGAGGAATTCCCTTGTAGCCGAGTTTGTCAAAGAGGACCTCGCCTGTCTTCTTATCCATGGCCAACAGTCGCCATTCATGCAATCCCTGATCTTCCGCCGCAGCAATCGCTCCGTAGATACCAATTTTAAGTTCAGCCTCGTCCGGACCCACCGCCGTCGTCACATACACACGGTCGTTCCAAAATATCGGAGCCGAATGGGCAAGGCCCGGAACCGGTGTCTGCCAAAGCAAATGCTTCCCTGACGATACGTCCCACTCCGTCGGCGTCGGCTTGCTTGCATCTACCCCACTCGCTTTGTATCCACGAAACTGCGACCATTGATCGGCATGCATCGACACTTCGGTCCACACAGTAGCGACAATAATAAGGACTGATAATCTGAATAGCTTCATAAATATATACCTTTCACGTTAGAAAGCCGAGGCTAACTATTCCTGCATCCCTGGCAACTCCGTTAACCAGTGCATCACATTGAGTAAAAACTGAAAATTTTCTTCGGCACCTGGAGCAGTCATCCCCATCTTCCTTTTATTATCACCCGCTAACTGGGCCGTAAACATCCCGGCTTCGCCGAAGACTGCCAAACGCCCGGCACCAACTGTCATTACAGCTCCCTGTGACCAACCACCGACCTTCACAATGCGCGTTGTTTCATCAAACTCCCAAGCGACATCGGGTTCTTTCGAAATCGTGTTTTCAGGTAACATCAGTATTGAATGGGCGCCAGGTGGGGCTTTAAAAGCGGAACCGGTAAATGTTGCTACCTTGCCAATACGCTCGGCCTCCGTTCTTCCCCGCAGAATCGCGTGGTCTATAAGCCCAGAATGCTCATCAAATATATCTGGACTCCCACGTTTATATTTGGGTAATTCGACAAACCCATTACTGAATTCAAAACCAAACGCTGCTGCCAGCTTACCCGCAGATCCGGGAAATGGCATATGATCCAGCATCATAAAGAGCGCGCCCCCCTGCTGGACCCAAGCATGTAGCACCTTGATCTCTGCTTCCGTGAAGGCCGAGGGTGTAGGTAGCTTCCAGTTGCGGTCGTTGATTTCGTTGAGTGGATTGGCGATCACCAACACATCGAGTTTACTCAGCGATTCTTTCGAAAAACTCTCCGTATGTCCCACCACGACATACCCATCCCGTCGGAGCAGCTTGGCAAATGCGCCATAGCGACCATCAGCCGTGTGAAAGTTGTGATGCGCTTCATCGATACCCACCCGAGGGCCTTCACCAATTGCATAAGCGGGACTCTCTATCGGAGGCGAGTAACTCAGATCTGGAATTTGTTGAGCACTCACAACAACCATCCCTGCTAAAAGAATACTGCAGAGACGAAGTAACAGGCTCATTCAAACGATCTCTTAGGTATAAAGCTCAGAAAGATCGCCCGTGCTATCAGAAAACCCCGTATCGGAAACACCCATACGATTCAGCATCGTAAACAGCAGGTTCGACATCGGCTTGTCTTTATCGTCATCCCCGTCATTAAAGGTAAGGAATTGATTCTGCTTGATACCCATATTTGAACCACCCGCGAAGATCAGTGGATAATTATGATTATTGTGCGTGCGGGCATTCGAAGTCCCACAAAGCACCATCGTATTGTCGAGCATCGTAGTGCCTTCCCCCTCAGGGGTATCCGCCATACGCTGCAGGAATCGGGCAAGGTGTTCCGCCAGACATTGATTCCACTTACCCTGATTAACAAAGCCGTTCGGTTTACCCGCATCATGCGCCAATTGGTGTTGGGAATCCAAACCTAAAGCCCTTGAAAACGATCCTGAAATATTTCCGTTCATCGCACTCAACATATAAGTGACGTAACGCGTCGAATCTGTCTGGAATGCCAGGTATATCAGATCGTACATCGTTCGAATGTATTCCAATGGCGCGTCCGGCGAGACCGATAGATCCAGATCACTCGCATCCACATCGGGTTTTGGGACATCCAGCCAATGTTGGCTTCTGACGACCCGCTGCTCGATTTCACGCACCGAGCTCAGGTATTCATCATACTTTTGTTGGTCCTGTTTACCGAGTTTGTTGCGGAGGCTCTTCGACTGGTCCATGACCTGATCCAGCATACTTGCTTCAGTACCCAGTCGACGCCGGGTTTCTTCGATAGTGCCTCCACCATCTCCAAATAAACGGTCAAAGATAAGCTGGGGTCTATCTAGTCCCGGAATCGGTTGCCCGGAATGGGTAAAGGAAAGCGTCTTGGAACGGGTTGGCATACCGACACCCCCGTCACTTGAAAGCACCAACGATGAAAACCGTGTTTGGTCACCATATTTGGCAGCGGCAATCTGGTCGAACGAAACCGTGTTCTTAAAATTCGCACCCGCAAAACTGGCTCCGGTCAAAAAGATATCTCCCGTATCGTGCCCACCAATGTCCCTACCTGTGGGATGAGATAGCCCTCCGAGGACCGATACATAATCACGGAGAGGATTCAGTGACTCCATGACCTTCGTGAAACGAAAGCTATTGCCCTCCCTTATTGGAAACCAGCCCCAGTCGCGATCTTCGTGGTCATCTCCCGGGACACTGGCACCGTATGGAAAATAGATCGTGCAGAGACGCTTCGGCAAATCCAAAGACGGGTTCGAGGCAAATACATTGCCACGCATACATTCAAGAAACGGCAAACCCAGGGCCACGCCTGTAGCGCTTCTTAAGAATGTCCGTCTGTCCATATACCAAGATTTCTTTTTCATGTTGGGTATCTTTCTTAGGGTTACCGAGTAAGGAACAATTCAGAGGTCACAATAGCCTCAATCAAATCGTCCAGCTGATAATCATGCTTTTTAAATTCTTTTGCAAGCCTATCAACATTTTCCTCGTCTGTAAACTCGAGTGATCGGCCCAGCGCGTAAGCGGTGAGCTTGACAACCATCGCCCGGGCAAACTCAGCTTCTTTTTCCTTTAATAAATAGGCTTTCAGCTCCTGAGCCCCGTCGATGACGTGACCGTCAGGCATGGAATCTTTCGCATCCAGAGGCGCCATTTTGATCTTGTTGCGCGCTTCTCCCTTGCTGTCGGCTGTCAATCGAATCGCTTCTGTCCGGTACAGACCCGTCGCATCGTAGTGCTCCAGCGGAATTCCCCAGGGATCGATCTTGAGGTGACAGTTTACACAGGAAGGCACATCGCGGTGCACCCCGAGTTGATCTTTCAAAGACATCTCAGCAAACCCAGGCGTCTCGGGATCGAGCGCAGGAACATTGGCCGGCGGTGGCGACGGCGGATCATCGAGCAAACGCTCCAGAATCCAAACCGCCCGCTCAATCGGATGAGAATCTTCACCGGTAGAATTCCCGACCAACATACTCCCTTGAGTAATCAAGCCCCCCCGGCGGTGTTCAGGATTTAATGGCACGCGGGTCATTTCCATCCCCACAACCCCCTCGATACCGTAGTGCTTGGCGAGCCGCTCGTTCAGCATTGCGAAATCTGACTCGATAAAATTAAGCGCCGACAAATCATTATAGAGTATCTCCTTAAAAAACGCCTGAGACTCGAGACGCATGGCGTCTTTCGCCCGATCTTTAAAGTCAGGATAAAACTGCGGATTCACGGCTACACGATCCAGAGCTTGGAGATCTAGCCACTGATCCGTAAATTGCTCCACAAAGCGTTCAGATCGCTTGTCCTTCAACATCCGTCGTACCTGTTTCTTTAATACGGACGACCGGAGAAGTTTCCCGCTTGAGGCTAAATCCGATAACTCATCATCCGGCATGGTACTCCAAAGAAAATAAGACAGACGTGAGGCCACCTCATAAGCGTTCAAGTCCCGGGAAGCCTTCTCATTCTCCAATGGCTCCATCAGATACAAAAACTGAGGCGAGATCAGCACCATCGAAAGAGCCTGTCTCATAGACTCCACAAAGCTCGGATATATCGGTCGCACTTTTTTATAGAAATCGAAAACCTGGTCGACTTCCTCCTCATTCGGAGGACGACGATAAGCTCGGGCCATGAATCGTTCGAAAACCTCCCGCGCATAGGCGTTTTCATTCTGAGGCACTTCTGCGCCTTTAAACAGGATTCCGCGGTGGTACGCTGGCGGCCAGATTTCATGGTCGTTCGCAACAAACTCAATGGAGTCCACGACCAGCCACGGCTGCTTCGGGTCAGGGTCATTGAGTGTTCTAAATTGATCCCCAATCCGAAGATCGTACACCTCGATCGCGTCGGAGCCGTCATCGTAGATATTATGCACATTCACGAGTAACCCAGGGAAATTGGCCGGTGACTCGAGCACCGGGTAATGATCGAGATAACCGTTAAACTCGTAGATGCCAGGATTGTCTGCGGTAGCAAAAACATCAATATCCTCGCCGACTTGCCCTCCAGTGACATACGTATCCGGTCGAAGCCCAATCCTTATCCGCATGCGTGGCGGACCTTTGCCTTCCGGAATGACGGCATGCGCTTTTACCCGGATTCGAAACGGCCCCTCAATAGGATACTCGAGCATACGCGTCCAGAAACTATTTCCGGGCTGAATGTTCCTTGTATTCGATTTGGTGTCCTTGTCTCTGGGACTCCGTGCGACGTTGTGAGAGCCGAAATGTTCGAAGCGTTCGGGTTGGGGATGATCGACAAGGACCTTCGCCAATCCTCGTTGAGCCGCCTCTAAATAGTACTCCAACTGCATGGAGGACATACCCATGATCAGGCCGTTATTCTGAAAGCCATCGTGGCTATTGGATTCCGGTGGGAGATTCGCAGCATAGTCCAGCTCAAATCCCAGCAGATCAGTCATGGTATTTTGATACTCGTAGCGCGTGAGACGGCGCAACACTCCCATACCATCTGTAGATCGTTTGATTTCGGCGGCTCGCGTCATTTCAGCCGTTATCCAATCAACCATAAGCTGTCGCTCTTTCATTTCTGGCTGCGGTTCATCTTCCGGTGGCATGTCCTCCAAATGAAGTACATCCAGAATATCGTGCCAAGTATCCCGGTGTTTTCCATACAGAAAATCCAGGTCCATCGTATCAACCCGCACACCATTTTCCTGCTCATCAGGCCCATGGCATTCGATACAGTATTTTTTCAAAAGCGGCGCGACCTGTTTCTCATAGGACACAGCCTTGCCGTCGACGAGTATTGCGGCCATAAGCACCGCCCATGCGACACATAGAATCTTTCTCAGGGAATTGGGTAACATCTATAAGGGCAGGATATTTAAAACCCCACACTACCCTATTTTACCAAATACAGGTCAATCTTGAACGAATAAGGGATCTCAGATTTTACCGCTCAAGACTCAGTCTTACACTTCGAACACTTCCCGTTCCTTCTCCAGAGACGCGAGCGCTTCTTCATCGGTGATGGTATTGGGAGGCGTTATCAGACACACGACGACACAGCAGATCGAAGAAACTACGACCGATGGGATAGTCACTCCACCGAAAAATGCCTTCCACTCCGGGACCAATATAACGACGATCGCTGTCGCAGACCCCGTTATCAAAGCAGCGACTCCACCCTGCCAGGTGCTGCGTTTCCAGAACTTTCCGAATACAGCACACACAAACATTCCACTCATAACGATACCGACCATGTCCTTGATGTAGTCGAAGATATTGTCGGATAGCATCGAAAAGAGCACCGCGCACACCGAGGTGATCATCGCTCCGTAACGAGAGTAAGTGATCGCACGCTCTTTCGGAGGCATCTTTCCCGTTAGCAAGATAAAGATATCGCGCAGCAAAATCGATGTGCCAGCAATCGCGTCGGAACTAGCGGACGAAATGACGGCACTCAAACCTGCGATCAGGACGATGATCCCAATACTGACTGGCATAATCTTGGTTACCAGCTCTGGAAACGCCTGGTCAGGCTTCGGAATTTCAGGAATCAGATTGTAGGCCGTTATGCCGACGATAACCGGAATGATTGCAAACAACAGATATAACAATGCTGAGATGTAGTAGCTGCGTTGAACCGTCCTCTTATCCTTCGACGAATAAATTCGCTGCCGAAACGACGGAACGGTCGCCACACTGATAAAGATGCTGATAACCACCGTGATTGAACCCAGTATCTGCCCGGACCCCAAAAACGTAAAATACTGAGGATTGAATAACACATCCGGATTACCCCAGGCATCGATCTTATTCAGGCAAAGAAAAGCCATAAGGATAAATCCGAAAAACAGAACGACCGCCTGTATCGTATCCGTCCATACAACTGCGGTGTAACCGCCAATAATCACATAGATCGTGAACCCGGACGCCACCAGAACCTTCGCCGTAGTCATATCGATACCTGCTACCCAATTCAGATAAAGGCTTCCTCCCAAGATGTGAGTCCCTAGCCAACCCACTGAGGCAAAAAATATGGCGACTCCAACAATCCCTTTAATCAGCCGATTCCCTCCGTAGTAAAAAGACATCTCCTCGGAGAGCGTCATGAAATTATACTTACGAACGTCAGCAAAGAACCTAGCGAGAAAGAACAATCCCAAAGCACCCCCGATAGCAAACAACGCGCCCGCCCAACCTTGCACATAAGCTTTGCCTACAGCTCCCATACTCGAGCCCGTTCCAACCATGGTAGCGATCGTCGTTCCAAGCACCAAGAGGAATGGGACCTTACGACCGCCTAGCAGAAAATCGTCTCCCGTTTTCTGACCGCGGGAAACCCACCAGCCCAATACGACCATACCAGCCATATAAATACCGAAGATTATGAAAAAGAGGTCTTTGTTGAAGGTAGATTCTACGGACACAGAATTACAGGTAGCTGAATTGGATGAAAAAACGGGGACACAAACCGCTAAAAACAGAAAACCTAAACAGCGAAGGTACGCTTTGGCTATGCCTAAAATACAGCCTCTGAATCGGCCGAATATTCAAGACTATGAGTACTTGAATATCAGCTGAATAGCTCTACCGTTTCGAGAAACTGTCTACTCACCTATCAACGTATCTTTTTTAGTGGCCCAAGATCCTATTACCGATTCGGCCAAACCGGATTCGATTCCCAAAGATAGCTGAGCCGTCTTCGAACAAACAACGCAAACACACGACCGTAAAACTCCCACCATGAAAATCATCGGCGTAGGCTTCGGCCGGACTGGCACTTTATCGACATTCACCGCGCTCAATCAATTGGGTTACAAATGCTACCACATGTTCGAAGTCCTCGAGAACAAGGCGAATAAACACCATCTGGACTTCTGGCATCGTGTCGCCCACGCCGAACCGGGTACCCCACACGACTGGAACGAGGTTTTCGAAAACTATGATGCCACTGTCGACAATCCGGCCTGCTGTGTTTGGCGGGAATTGGTCGACAAATACCCGGATGCCAAGGTGCTCCTCACCCTGCATCCCAGAGGTGCGGAAGCATGGTATAAAAGCACTATCAACACCATTTACAAAAGCGAGACCCTCTGGCAGTTCAAGGTGCTGACTTTCTTCATACCAAAAATCCGCAAGATGACTCAGATGTGCCACAAACTCATATGGCAGGGTTCTCATAAAGGGACGATGAAAGATCCCGTCCAAGCAGTTGCCCATTACCACTGGCACATCGAACAAATCAAAGCAGTAGTACCCGCGGAAAGACTACTCATCTTTTCCGTCGATCAAGGCTGGGAACCGCTCTGCACCTTTCTTGGTAAAGAGGCTCCCGAATCCGAATTCCCCAACGTAAATGATACGCAAGAATTCCAAGGCTTTATAAGGACATTAACTCGAATTGCGTATGGACTGATTGCGATCACCGCTTTAGTCGTGGTTAGTATTACTTATGCAGTGCTCAAACTGGTCAGCTAACACTCAACGAAACAACTTACCCATCCACCCTTACAAGCTTGTCTGATTCCCCAAAAGCAGATCTTGAGAACTCCTCGAATCCAAGCTCCTTCTGGCAGGAACTGAAACGCCGCAAGGTCATGCGGGTGGCGATCACGTATGCGGTGGTGGCGTGGTTGGTCATACAGATAGCTGCGACCACCTTCGAAGGTTTTGGTATTCCCATCTGGGCCTTCCGACTGGTCATGCTAATGGTGATTCTTGGATTTCCATTTGCGCTCATTATTGCCTGGGCCTTCGAGCTCACACCGGACGGCATCAAAACCACCAAGCACGCTCGTGAAAAGCAGGGTGAAATACCTCTGTCGGAAAACCAGGAACGCAAGCGCAACTGGATAGCCTTCGCCTTCGCGGCGGGTCTGCCCACCTTGATTTTCGGTGCCTTAGCCATCTTCTTTTATTTTCGATCGGACACTCCAGATTCTCCGCTCTCCGCCACAAGCTCTGTGCTGTTGGACGCCGACAACTCCATCGCCGTTCTTCCCTTCGCCAATATGAGTCCGGATCAGGAGAATGCATTCTTTGCCGACGGGGTACATGAGGATGTGCTGACCAACCTGTCTCACGTCAGAACATTTCAGGTCATTTCCCGGACTTCGACGCTTCGTTATAGGGACTCGATGTTGAGTCTCTCCGAGATCGGTAAAGAATTGGGTGTGCGTTACCTGGTTGAAGGATCTGTCCGGCGAGTGGACAATCGGGTGCGGATCACGGCGCAGTTGATTGACGCCAGTACGGATCAGCACATCTGGGCCCAGAACTACACCAGGGATCTGGACGACATTTTTGCCATCCAAACCGAAATAGCCAAAGAAATTGCCGGGAAACTGGAAGCTGCACTATCACCGGAGGAAGTCGCTCAAATCGAACGCCGGCCCACCGACAATCTGGAAGCCTACGACTATTTTCTGAAGTTTCGCGAATTGCAGTACCAAGGGACTGCGAATGGAGACCAGAAGATCGAGATGCTGGAAAAAGCGGTAGCCCTCGACCCTAACTATTCAGAAGCTTGGGCTCAGTTGGTCATTGAGTGCGTCTATTGGTGGGATACCGCGAAGGGCCGAAATGATCCGGCACTTCTGGCCAAGGCCCACCATGCTCTTGAAGAAGCAAAGCGAACGGGACCTGACCTGCCTTACAGACATGTTGCTGAGTCCATCCTGGCCTTTCGGGAATACCGGGATTGGCAGTTATCTATCCGTCATTTGCTGAATGCCATGGTTATTTATCCAAACTCTCGGGATATAAATGCCAACCTTGGAAGAGCCTATTTCTTCTCCGGACGCCTGGCGGAGGCCCAGCACTATTACGAAGCTGTCTTACGTCTCGATCCCAATTCTGAAAATCTTCGTGGTGTGGGGACACTTCCCACTATATATTTGAAGCAGGGGAAACAGGATGAAGCCAGGGCTTTTATTGAAAGACAGGTGGCAAGGACCGATGTCAGCGAAGAATGGAAAAGCTCCTGGAACTGGGATATATTTAACTTAACGGGTGATCGAGAAGCTTATTTCAAAACTCGAGCCCTTATTCCTTTCTCTTCAAAAACACAATACGGACAATCGTTTGATATACTTTCCTCAAGAAACCACAGAACGAGTCTGCGACTCATCGAAAATCTGAGTAA
This sequence comes from uncultured Opitutaceae bacterium, assembly GCA_964352065.1. GTDB lineage: Bacteria > Verrucomicrobiota > Verrucomicrobiia > Opitutales > UBA2995 > UBA2995. The sequence continues at coordinate 105,229 of CAYGQM010000003.1, read as the reverse complement.
TCGCCAGTTTGACAATCAATTTTGGAATATCAGCTTTGGATCCAAGGACCTGGTAACCGCCTTACTCTGGCTTGAACTGGGAGAAACGCAGAATTGCCTCGATAAAGTCGCCGAAGCCAAAACCCACCTGCAAGGCATTGTGGACCTGAACCCGTTAGCACAACCTTGGTATTGGGCGGACTTGGCCATTTGCCATGCCTTGGAAGGAGACCGGGAACTCATGATTCAACGAATCGCAACAGCACGGGAGGTGAGCAATACCGACTACTGGAGGTTTCAGCAACAAGCAGCCTGTGAAGTGCTCATTGCCATTGCTTATCTGGTCCTCGGAGAAAACGACCAGGCCATCGAAACGCTGGAAAGCGCAACGCAAATGAAGAGTCAACTTTTCATCAACCGGGAAATAGATTGTCTCTTCATCTTCGACCGCCTGCGGGGGAATCCGCGGTTTGATGCGTTGTTGAAGGATTAACGGCTGTGCCGAGCTTAATGGATAATGATTATCAGTTATTGGGCAACAATTGTAGGGTTGACATTGAGCGAAAGTATATACATCGTGATGTATGATTAGGACTCAGATATACCTCACTAAAGACGAGCATCAAGGGGTCGCTCAATTGGCCAAAGCTTCCGGGAAAAAGCAAAGTGAAGTCATTCGAGAGGCGATTGATGAGTTTTTGGGAAAACTGGGACCTCAGGACAAATTGTCTAAAGTTCGAAAAGCCAAAGGTATTTGGAAGAACCGGAAAGATCTGGACCTGCGGGCCATGCGGGAAAGTTTCGATCGCTTCTAATATGATTTTCTAATGCTCGTTGATACGGACATCTTAATCGACTACCTGCGAGGTAATAAGAAGGCGGAAACTTTTGTAGAATCGAACCTCGACGGTATTGTCATTAGTTCAATTACGGTGGGTGAACTTTACCAAGGGGTTAAAGAGGGTGAAGAACGCTCTGCGCTGGATGGCATGATCTCGGCCCTGACCACCTTGCCTGTTTCCGAAGATATCGCCAAGGAAGGCGGATTGATGAGACGGGAATACCGAAACTCTCATAGCATTGGATTGGCCGACTGCCTGATAGCAGCCACCGCCAAACACCATGATCTGCCTTTGCAGTCGTTAAGTCTCAAACACTACCCCATGTTGGAAAACATCGCCTCACCTTACAAAAAGAGCTAAGACAAATATCTCCTATTAAACTTCCTCCTCCTCTTGGAAAATCAACCAACAAAAAACTCCGAAAAGAAGCCATCCGGCCTAATTGCCTTCTGGCAAGAGCTGAAGCGCCGCAAGGTCATGCGGGTGGCGATCACCTATGCGGTGGTGGCGTGGATCATCATTCAGGTGGCTTCGACCACGTTTGGAAGTTTCGGCATTCCGGAGTGGGCGTTCCGCTTTGTGGTGATCATGCTGGTGTGCTTCTTTCCGGTGGCCGTGATCTTGGCCTGGGCCTTTGAGCTGACACCGGATGGTATCAAGACGACCAAACATGCTCGAGAGGAACAAAACGAAGCCTCTGTATCCAAAAAGCAAGAACGCACGCGCAATTGGTTTTCACTGCTGTTCGCCGCAGCAGTCCCGACGCTGATCTTCGGTGCCTTGGCTATCTTTTTCTACTTCCAATCTGACACTGTTCCGGTTCTTCAAGACAGCCCGGTCTTATCGTCGCAAAACTCCTCGGAACTGACTTCTAGCTCCTCGCTTCTCAGTTCTGTCGAAGACAAATCCATCGCCGTCCTGCCACTCACCAACATGAGCCCCGATCCGGATAATGCGTTCTTTGCCGACGGAGTGCACGAAGAGATTCTGACGAACCTGGCGAAGATCAGGAAATTGCTGGTCATAGGACGCACATCGACTCTTCAGTACCGCGACACGGTCAAACCGCTTAAACAAATCGGAAGTGAGCTGGGCGTGAATTATCTGCTGGAGGGTTCCGTGCAGCGAGCCGGCGACCAGGTTCGGGTAACGGTCCAGTTGATTGAAACCGAATCCGAAGGACACATCTGGGCGCAAAGCTACACCCGCAAACTCGACGACTTTTTTGCCATCATCAGTTCCATTTCCAAGGAAGTATCCGGGGAGCTTCAAACCGTCTTGTCTCCGGAAGAGATTGCCGGAATCGAGCGCCGCCCCACTCAAAACCAGGAAGCTTACGACTTATATCTCAAGGGGCTTCAGGCTCCTATTATTAGCGCGGAGAGGTTCACGTTTTTAGAAAAGGTGGTTGAAGTCGACCCTGATTTCTTTGAAGCATGGCATGGTTTATTGATTAGTGGAGCTATTGCGTTTCGAAATAGCCAGAGAAACGATCAGGCGTTACTGGCCAAGACCCGCTACGCTCTGTCCCAGGTTAAAAGAACGGCTCCCAATAATTCTTGGTATCTCCACGACCAGGCGGTATTGGACTACAACGAGCGTAACGACATGGAGGGCTCTACCAGGCTTCTGCTGGAAGCCGCCCAGGACCCTGACAATTCCGAGGCCCAGGGCACTTTGGCTTGGAGATACATGGAAATGGGGAAAATTGTGGAGGCACTGCTATTCCTTGAAGCCGCCATTCGCAGTGATCCTTTTCACGACGCCATCAACCAACGGATTGTCGCATGCTATAGAGTGCTAGGCATATGGGAGAAAGGGCGGGCCCAGATTCAGAGAAACTTGGAACGGCGACCTGATAGCATTTCATGGGCCCAGAGGTTGGCGTCTTTGAACTACCTTCAATCTGGCGATCGTGAAGTCTATATTGAATCCTTGAAATCCATTCGAGGAAGCGATGAAGAAAATTCTTATAACGAAGCCGTAGTGGCAATTGTATCACGGAACCTGAGTCGAGCTTTGGAATTAGTCGAAGATTTCCCCGCACAAAATACTTACGGTCTAAACTTGTCCAATTTTTTTGATTTTAGATTCTCTTTACGGAGTTTGGAAAGCATGAAAGCGCTAATCTGGTTCGAACTTGGGAATCGTGAGCAATGGCAGATGGCAGCAGAAAAGGCTAAGGTCGGGTTGAAGGATATCGTGGCAATGGATCCGATTGCTGATCCTGACTTTAGGTCAAACTTGGCGATCTGCTATGCGCTGACCGGCGAACGGGACCTGATGGAGAAGGCAATAAGTGAAGCCCGGGCCCAGACCAGCTCACCTAATTGGCATTACCGGCGCGGAGACCTAACCGAGATGCACATCGCCATCTGTTATCTCATCCTTGGCGATAACGACAAAGCCATCGAAACCTTGGAAAGCGCCAGCAAGCTGAACGGCCCCATCTTCCTTAACCGCGAGCTCGACCTCTGGTTCATCTTCGACCGGCTGCGGGGGAATCCACGGTTTGATAAGTTGCTGGAGGATTGATGGTAAGTAATACAACCGTAGGAAAACTACGAAAACTAGCGTTTAAACGCTAGTTGACCAAAGCAAGGAAATTTAAATGATTATTCAGTCATGAGCCGCCTAAATGAAATTGCGTCCAACACTTCCGACTTGTGCGAACGCTTCGGCATAACGCGCTTGTGTCTCTTTGGTTCAGTCGCTCGGGGAGAACAAGTTGAAGGCAGTGATATTGATTTCTACGCAGAGTTTTCAGAACCTTCGCCAGAGACCATGGTTGGACGGTATTTTGGTTTTATCGAAGCAGCCGAGGCGCGCTTCCGGCAACCTGTTCAGGTGCTCACTCCCCGAATGGTCAAGAATCCTTTCCTCAGGCGATCCATCAATCGAGATATGGTAGTTATTTATGAATGAGGAATCGCTGAAGCATTTCTACGATGCGTTACAAGCTGCCAAGGCGATCCAAGGTTTTGCTAAAGATGCGACTTTTGACGACTTTTGTTCTGATGATCTTCTTTCATCTGCGATTGAGAGAAAATTTGAGATTATTGGGGAAGCTCTGAATCGAATTAAAAAGAAACATCCGAGTGATTTAGAAGCAATCAGTGAATTCCCCTCAATAATCGGATTTCGCAACATTCTCGTGCACGGCTACGATCATGTAGAAGACTCGGTAGTCTGGGGTATTATTCTTCAAGATTTACCTGAATTAGTATCTCAATTGAATTCAGTCCCCGGAATTGATTTGGATGACTAGAATCCTACTACAAGAAAAACTGTGAGCGAATCTAAGGGAGGTCAAAACCCGCTTAAAAACCAAGAGAGATCATCCGGGCTCTTATCCTTCTGGGCCGAACTGAAGCGCCGCAAGGTCATGCCGTTGGGGATCACCTATACGGTGGTATCAAGTTGCTGAAGGAGTCTTTATAGTTTGTAGTAATTTGGCACGGTATCTAATATAATAGGTATTCAAATATGAGGTACGTAATTTTAGTTAGCTGTTTAGTTTTTTTGGTAGGTTGTGGAAATCGTGAAACCTCGGTCGAATCCGGTATCCGCGACGGCACGCTTCATGTTGGTAACGGGGCTGAGCCGCAGTCGCTCGATCCGCACCTTACAACGGGCGAACTTGAACACAATATTCAAAAAGCAATTTTTGAAGGGTTGCTGGTTCCGGATCCGTATACGGGAGAGCCTTCTGCAGGGGCCGCGAGTCATTGGGAAGTGTCAGATGATCAACTGGAGTATACCTTTCACATTCGACCCGAGGCAAAATGGTCGGATGGGAAGGCCTTAACCGCTCAAGATTTCGTGGATACTTATAAGCGAGCCTTGTCACCGGCCTTGGCCGCTGAAGCTGCTATTCATTTTTACGGAGTGGTAGGTGCGAGCGACTATGGTGAAGGTAAGAGCACTGACTTTTCGAACGTTGGATTTAAGGTATTGGACACGCATACCTTGCAAGTTACTTTGATCCAGCCTCTTCCCCATATACTGAAGTTGATCATGCATCGATCCTGGTTTCCGCTGAGGGTGGATCGCATCGAAACGTTTGGTCGTATTGATGAGCGGGGAACAAGATGGACCTTACCGGGGAACTTGGTTGGAAATGGTCCATTTAATTTGACGGCTTGGCGTCAGAACGAATCCATCCTCGTGGAGAAATCCCTCACTTACTGGGATGCGGACAACGTGAAGCTGAATAAGATCTATTTCTATCCGATCGAAAACGTAAACACGGAAGAGCGCGCCTATCGATCGGGGCGACTTCATATCACTAACAATTCGAGCAGCATTCCGTTAGCCCGACTTGATTACTACCGGGAGGAAGAACCCGATCATCTGTGGCTTAAACCTTACGGTCGTAACCATTTCTTGCTGGTTAATCCAGACGCTGCGCCTTTCACGGATGCTCGTGTGAGACGTGCGTTATCGCTGGCTATAGATCGAGAGGCTTTGGCTGAAGTAGTTATGAAGGGGATCTGGACGCCTGCTTATAATTTGGTGCCAGCGGGTTTAGATGGTTACAAGGCAGGAAAACAGTTTGAGAGTGATCTGGAGGAAGCAAGGCGGTTGCTCACCGAAGCTGGTTATCCGAATGGTGAAGGATTCCCGGACGTTGAAGTCATCTATCCGCCGCGTGGTGAAAATAGCCGCTTCCTGCAAGCCATTCTAGGGAACTGGCAGTCTGTATTGGGAGTCAACGTCGCCCTAAAGCAAATGGAATGGAAAGTGTGGTTGGATACCCTGAAGCAAGGTGACTATCAGCTATCTACAGATGGCTGGAATATCAATAATGCCCATCGATTCTTTCAGTTATTTGTCACTGGGAATTTGGAAAGTTACTACCTGTGGTCCAACACGGAATACGATCAGGTTTTTGATGAAGCGGCGAAGGCCCTAACCCTGAAAGAGCGGTTCGCCAAATATGATCAACTAGAGAAGATTCTGGCACAGGAATCACCGTTGATGCCGCTTTCGTTTGCGAAGCGATCCCAACTGGTGCATCCATCTGTCAAAGGCCGTTACGAGAACGCCTACGACGAGCACCCCTGGAAAGGAATCTATTTGGAGGCTGCTGAGTGACGTGCCATTCGAAGTTAAGAGCTGAAGCAAAGACGGTAGATTTGGCGGAATAGTTTGCGTTAATTCCTAGACGGCAATTAAGGCAAGCGGAGAGCACTTATCCTCGTCTTGGGTGGGTGGGCAGTAGCGAGAATTGTCTATGCGGCACTGAAAGTGCTTGGTTGGGTCTAGCAGCTGTGGTTACTTTAAAATCATCAAAATCTTTACTCTAAAAAACGTTATGAATAGCTGGATTCTAAGAGTCTCTACATTTCTATTTCTGATTTGTTTAAACTCCAGTTTTGCGCAACCCGCACAGCACCCGCTCGATCCACTCAGCTGGGAGGAGTATTGGACGGTAACCAAGACGCTCCATGAAGCCGGGCACTACGAAGGATCAATCATTACATCCGTCAATCTGCAGGAACCGGTAAAGGATGCTGTATTGAAATGGAAAACCGGAAGGGCAATTCCGCGGTCGGCCCAAGTGATCGTCCGCCAGGAAGAAAAGACCTTCCGGGCCATCGTGGATCTAAGTAAGGGCACGCTCACGGAGTGGACGTTGCTCGAGGGTATCCAGCCGATGTGGAGTGGATCGGACTACGGAACTATGGAGGATGACTTAAAGAGCCACCCTGACGTAGTAGCGGCCTTGGAGCGGCGCGGCTATGATGACCTTACGTTTATCAGTTCGGTAACCCTTCCACTAGGGAACTTTGGGATTCCGGAAGAGCAAGGCAGGCGCATTGGTCATGTGGTATTTATGGACTACCGTGGAGAACAGATGGGATGGCATCGCGAGATCGCGGGGCTAGTGGCCGTGGTGGATTTGAATAGCAAAGAGATTATCAGGATAGATGACGAGGTAGCGGTACCTGCGCCCGAGGTTTCCATGAATTATGACAGGGCAACTATTGGTCCTGCCAGAGAGGTTCCCGGTCCCCTGTTTGTTCAACAACCAAATGGTCCTGGATTCAAGGTGGATGGGCACTTCGTCGAATGGCAAAACTGGAGATTCCATGTGAAGCCTGACGTTCGTCTGGGCATGATCATTTCTTCGGTCACGTATCAGGATGGGGATGACACCCGTAGTGTCCTGTATCAGGGAAATCTTTCCGAGATCTTTGTGCCCTATATGGATCCGGAGATTGGATGGTACAACAAGAATTACATCGACTCGGGTGAGTATAGCGACGGAGGACTCATCAAACCGATGATGGCGAACGTCGACTGTCCGCCGCATACGCATTACCTCGATGCTATATTCGGCAATTCTCAGGGCCGCCCGTTTCAGCAGAGCCGAATGATTGGTATCTTCGAACGTGAACCCGGAGATCCGTCCTGGCGGCACTATAAGGGTCCGGACGAAGGTGGCCCCGATGGCAGAAAAAAGCGCGACCTGGTCGTCCGCTGTGCGGCGGTTCTGGCCAACTATGACTACATCTTCGATTGGGTATTCCAGCAGGACGGTTCGATCGTGGCAAGAATCGGGGCAACGGGAATGGTCGCCGTGAAGCAGGTGGCTGAGACATCGGTGGATCAATCCATCAACGGAGACCCCAGTGCCTACGGGCGCATGGTTGATGAACGGGTGGTGGGCGTAAACCATGACCACTTTTTTAACTTTCGCATCGATCTGGATGTGGATGGCACGGAGAACAGTTTATCGATCGACAAATTGAGAGTACAGCGACTGCCCGAGGACCATCCCCGCCGCAGTGTATGGACCGCTCAATCGCATGTGGCTCAAACCGAATCGCAGGCCAAGATGAATATTAATTTGGAGAAGCCAGCGATGTGGCGATTCATCAGTAGTGATCGAAAAAGCAAGGTCGGCTACCCAACCAGCTACCGTATCAAGCCGGGCATGACGGGAGCCCCTTTATTCAGCGACGATGATTACCCCCGTTTACGAGCCGGATTTATTGATCATCACCTATGGGTCACTCCTTACGAACCCGACGAGCTCTATGCCGCCGGTGAATTCCCTACCCTCAGTACTCCTGGCATGGGACTGCCAGCCTGGACTAAAAACGATCGATCGATAGCCGATACCGACATCGTCGCCTGGTATACGATGGGTATGCACCACGTGGTTCGGGCAGAAGATTGGCCGGTTATGCCCGTCGCATGGCATTCCTTTGAAATAAGGCCCTTTGATTTCTTTGATAGGAACCCGGCCCTGGACCTACCAAATTGATAGTATGAAACCCGTTATCCCCCTCTTCCTCTCGGTCTTCCTAATCGCGTCTATTTCGGCAAAGGAACTCACGCTTGAAGCCATCTATTCGGATGCGGGTCTTACCGGACCTCGTTTACGTAGTCCCGCATTTTCCCCCGACAGTAAACTCATTACATTCTTACGAGGCCGACCGGAAGATGCCAATCGCTACGATCTTTGGGCTCATGAGGTTGAAACCGGCGAACAATCGCGACTCGTCAACGCGGATGATTTATTCAGCAATGAAGAGATTCTATCGGACGAAGAAAAGGCCCGCCGTGAAAGGATGCGATTTCAAGGTTCAGGGATTACCTCTTATCAATGGAATGAAGACGGAACGGGCCTCCTATTTCCCTTAGCAGGCGATTTATATTACTATGATGTCATACACCAGCAGGCGAAACAATTGACCCAAACCGAAGCATTCGAGTTAGACGCAAAATTCTCCGCCGATGGCAAGCTGGTCGCGTTCATCCGGGATCAGGATATCTTTGTGCTGAATCTCGAAACCGGCGAAGAGCGAGCGGTGACCACTGACGGTGAAGGCCCGATCAAGAACGGGATGGCTGAGTTTGTAGTGCAGGAAGAGATCCAACGATTTACCGGTTACTGGTGGAGTCCACACGACAATCAAATTGCCTTTATTCGGGTAGACGAATCCGCCGTGACAGAAGTTAAACGAAACGAAATTTACGCGGACCATATCAAGATCATCGAACAACGGTATCCCTATACGGGTGAAGCCAACGCTTCCAGCAAACTCGGAGTCATCGATCTGAACTCAGGCAGTACCCAATGGATCGATACCGGTGACGATCCTGACTTCTATATTCCCTGGGTGAAGTGGACGGGCTATGGCAACCTGCTCACCTACCAATGGCAAAGCCGCGACCAGCAACGTTTGGAACTGAGAGTGGCAGGCCCAGTAGGTAGCACCCCACCTGTCCTCATCGAGGAAACCTCAACGACATGGATCAACCTACATCAGGACCTCCGCTTCTTCGAAAACGACAACCGGATTCTTTGGTCATCAGAAAAAACCGGCTATAAGCACCTTTATGTAATTACGAACGACCAAGAGACACCCCTGACTACGGGGAATTGGGTCGTCAGCTCGGTAGCTTCAGTAGATGAGAAAAACGAATGGGCTTACTTTACCGGCTGGACCGAATCACCGACCGAACAACACCTCTACCGCGTAAATCTCGATGGAAGTAATGCCACACAACCCCAGCAAATATCTCAGCGCGCAGGACATCACAAAGTCACTTTTTCAGCCGACAGCCAATACTACTTCGACAGCTACTCGAATATAAATCAACCCACGCAGGTTTCGCTCCATCGTGCGGATGGAACCCTGCTGACTTATCTTTTAGAGAATAAACTGGATGAAGGTCACCCCTTGAATCCTTACCTGGAGAGCTGGATAGATCCCGTCTTTGGAACGCTACCTGCAAATGATGGAACCGAACTCCATTACAAATATTTCAAACCGATAACCCCTGAACCCGCTGACGGTTTCCCGGTCATTACTTACGTCTACGGAGGCCCACTCGTCGGACAGCAAGTAAGAAATGCCTGGAGCAACACGACCCTCTGGGCTCAGTACATGGCAGCCCGCGGATACGTTGTATTCACACTCGATAACCGAGGAAGCTATAATCGCGGCAAGGCCTTCGAAGACGTGATCTATAAACAGCTCGGCGATGTCGAACTTCAAGATCAGGTGGCTGGTGCCAAATGGCTAGAGGAACAATCGTGGGTCGATGGAGACCGTATCGGAATCTATGGTCATAGCTACGGCGGTTACATGACGCTGATGGCTATGTTCAAAGCAGGCGATACGTATACAGCAGGCGTCTCCGGAGCACCGGTCACGGATTACCGGCTCTACGACACTCACTATACTGAGCGTTATTTGAGTACTCCTCAGAAAAATGCAGACGGATACGATGCCTCCTCGGTGTTCCCCTACACAGAAGGCCTGTCAGGAAACCTACTCATTTATCACGGAATGGCTGACGACAATGTCCTGTTCGTAAATACTACGAAACTAATCAAACAGCTCCAAGATCAGGGCAAAGTATTCGACTTCATGGCCTACCCTGGCTCCAAACATGGCTTCGACAATCAAACGAATTTGCATCGAGCAAAAACAATCGAAGCATTCTTCTCCAAAAACCTGTAGTCGAAATAGGCCTACTGATTGGTCACTCCTGAAGAGATACGAAAGTCTCACGCCTACTAAGCGGGCTTAACTCGAACAACCACCGAGAAATCGCGGATTTCAGAATGAGTAAGCGGTAATTCTCGGTAATCATTTCTACTATTCTTGAACATTCACTGTAATAGAATCGAATAATATCGCGCGCGCCGGTTGCTCACGATTCATTACATGGAGCCCTGCTTAGTGGTTCTTGTCAGACTCAAGGTCCTTTATGAGATCGGGGATAACCTCCAATAATCAGTCAATATGATACAGCTCCGTACAAAATACTTCGGCATTCTCTGCCTACTAATTCTACCCCTTACGCATGCCTTCAGCCAAAACATTATCGTGGTGCAAAGTCGCAAGGCCCATCCCGGCAAAATGCAGGAATACATTCACCGAGAGAATACTTACTGGAAGGAGGTCGCTAAAAAGGCCATCGCTGATGATAAGCTAACCGCGTGGTCGATCTGGCAGCGAGTCGGTGGATTCGACCTTCATGAAAACCACGACATACTCGTAGTGAATACCTACACCCCTGAACAGTTCGCCAAGGATGAAAATATCTGGGACTTTAAGAAGGTATTTCCCGATGCAGATCCGAAAGATGTCAGGACAAACGGAATCACTACCACCCACGACGTATTGTACTACCGCAATCTCGCTTCCTATGTAATTTCCATGCCGAACTATATTCGAGTGAATTTCGCTGATGCCAAAAATCCGAGAGAATATGCACGAATGGAACCCGAGGTATACGGGCCTTTTATCGATAAACAGATGAAGGCAGGAAATACCAAATCTGTTAGTTGGACATTTTCGACGCTTGTAAACCCTCGTGGAAGAGACGTTTCTCACGATGCGGTATCTGTCGATGGATTCAATACACTCATTGATGCATTGGGTTCTAATCTAAAGACCAACGTAGATCGCCCCAAAGGAATGGACGAACTCATGGCCAGCCACGACAAGGCCATGGTCGAGATCTACCGCTTAGTCGCGACCTCAGCTGAATAATAGTAGGCTTAATAAAACCTATACGCTGATCTTCGACTGCGTGCTATACCAGCCGTATTCTGTGGTCCAATACCCGCAATCGTTTTTTTTTCATCTCAGGTGACCCTGTATCTCCAAAAACGGCGCATGAATAAGTATAACCATTAACTCCAAGACTCCCATGATACATTCAATACGTAATTCTATATTCGTTGCCCTCATGGCAACACTCCTCACCGGCGCTCTAACCGCGCAAGACGAACCTGCACTCATACATGTGCGAATCGTTGAAGTCATTCCCAGTAAAGTGAATGAATTCGTCGCCCTGCAAAAGACATTGATGGAAGCCCAAAAGAAAGCAGGTCTACCGGGTCGTTCCGTATGGCAAGAGTCGCGGGGCAACACCAATACGTTTCATATTGTCAACTCAGCTGAAAACTTCGCCGAAATGGACGAATCAGCGACAAGCGTCATGAGCGACTTAGCCTGGGCGAACTGGGTAAACAGTATCACCGCAGTAACTCAATCTAGAGAAATCATTACGCTCCGAACGTTTCCCGACTTGGATCTGGGACCTTTTGACAATCAAGAAACCGATCTCCTGCGCTTGATGCAGATCACCGTAAAGGCAGGACAGCGCGGCGCCTATTCAACCTGGTTACGCGAGACAATGACTCCGGCGCTAAAAAAGCACGGCGTTAAAGGTCGAAGCGTAAACCGTATCGTCCTTGGCGGAAATACGAATACCTGGGTCATTGGTAATCGATTCAACGATTGGGCCAAACTGGATTCCCCAAATCCATTCAATAAAATACCGAAGGAAGAACGACAGGCGGTATTTGCGGAACTCAACGAAATCGAAATCGAAGAGACGAAGACCCTCATTCTTCGCTACCGCGCGGATTTAAGCTACTAAGCCGAATAGCTCTCCGTATTATTTCGGAACCCTCTCATGCAAGATCAGAATTGCTGGCCTCCTTTTTTTTACGAGATAACACAACCAGACTTGAGTCTCCCATAGACTCTTCTAGCCTTTGAGTCTCAATTAACTTCCCTACGATGATGACCTCATTTCGATCTGCCCTACTCTGTTTTTCATTCTTAACTCTTAGCTCGTTATTAAAGGCTGCAGAGCCACCCAACATCATCCTCCTCATGGGTGACGACCATGGCTGGGATGAGGTGGCTTACAACGGCCACCCCCACCTGCAGACGCCAGTACTCGATGAGATGGCCGCGACCGGACTGCGTTTGGATCGGTTTTACTCGGCGCACCCATCCTGTTCACCAACCCGAGGCAGCTTTCTCACCGGCCGCCATCCGAATAGGTATGGCACCTACTCACCCAATTGGTCGATCCGTCCCGAAGAGATCACTATCGGGCACCTGATGAAACAGGCAGGATACCGATCCGGGCACTTTGGCAAGTGGCATGTAGGTCCGGTGAAAAAAGCTTCGCCCACCAGCCCTGGAGCCATGGGCTTTGACGAATGGCTATCCCATGATAACTTTTTCGAACTGGATCCCGTACTCGTCCGTAATGGAGGGGCCCCAAAAAAGTATTTGGGGGAAAGCTCGGAAATCATCATTGACGAAACCATTCGCTTTATCAGTGAGGCGAAACAGAAGCAGCAACCATTTATGGCGGTCGTTTGGTTTGGCTCTCCCCATGAGCCCTACATGGGTCTTCCTGAGGACCTGGCCCTCTATGACGATTTGCCTGCGAAGTACGCAGAGCAGACTGTAAGACTTACCTCCGTCGAAACTGGTCAATCCACAACACAATCATTGAGAGAAGTCCTCCAAGTGCGCTATGCAGAGATCACAGCTATGGACCGAGCCATCGGCCAACTGCGCGACTACTTGAAGACTGCTGGACTCCGCGATAATACCTTGGTGTTCTACTGCGGCGACAACGGCGTGCCTGCTAGCGGCAACGGTGCCACCAATCCTTTTCGGGAACTTAAAGGATCTGTCTACGAAGGTGGAGTCCGGGTGCCTGGCGTTGTTGAATGGCCAGCCATGATCAAAGAGTCCCGTAGTTCAAATCTGAATACTGTTACCAGCGACCTGTTACCCACGCTGTGCGAACTGACAGGACAATCGCTTCCGAATCGCCCGATGGACGGTCTCAGCCTGGTCCCCCTACTAAAGGGCGAGATGAGCGATCGTCCCTCTCCTATCTTTTTCTGGGAATTCAACACCCAAAACGAAACGGCAGAAAAGCGGAAGCCCTATATCGATCCAGTATTACAGGAAGGCACAACGCCGCTGGTGAAAATGATGGATGGTAAATACACCCGTTCATTCACCAATTATCATCATCCAAAAATTGAAGACAGTGACTACGAAGGAGCACGCACCGTGTTGGACAATCGCTACAAACTGGTCATCAATGGGGGCAAGGCCACCGGTATTGAACTTTTTGATATCGTCAAGGACCCTTACGAAACGACGAATCTGGCAAAGGACCTACCAGCTGTAACTTCTATACTCGAGACACAGATGTTGAACTGGCAGCACTCGGTTCTGAATAGTTTAACCGGTGCAGACTATTAACGCGTTTCATTGAAATAGATTCGCAGATTCTTAGTAGCCCGTCCACAAGCCACGATATCGAGCCTCCCATCGCCATTCAAATCGCCCAACTTCAGATCTTCGCACGCCATACCATCCGGATCGATGTCAAAGGACTCCCAATTGTCGCCATGGGCATCTTTCGGAATAAATAGCTTAATACCTATGGCATCAGGGCTCTTTCGATCGCCCCGCCATCCCACCACTATCTGGTCAAAACCGACACCAAGTACATCTCCGGTCGCGATGGCATGCCCTTCCACCATTTCATCGAAAAGCACGTTGCGGATTCCCAGACGTTTCTCGGACTGCACTGGAGGAAATGTATAACTGACCAACTGGTTTCCATGCATCGGTTCGACCGTGGCGATAAACGTCTTCCCATCAGGCAAACTACCCACTCGAACTTCACCAGCACCTACAAACCCAACGGCCCCTTCTCCACTTCCGATAAGCTGCTCGCTCAACCAGGCATTCTGTTGGGCGGCGAATTTATAAACACCTTCTTCTCCTGCAATAATTACGACCTCTTCTCCCCTAGAACCGGATAGTGCCGAAGTGACCTCCAGGTTGTGGGTCTTGTGTAAATAATCGCTTAGTAAACTGGTTTCCCATTTATCACGGGGGTCTGAAGGCATCCTGTAAGCCAACACCTTTACCCCTGCACCGACTCCACCTTTGTTTCCGCGACCATGCAGTGGAAGCACCACTAACTCCGCAGCGTCAGCGCCAGATTTCATCCACAACATCCGGTGGGTCGTTGGCTCATGGGGCAACTTCACGGGCGTCCATAATTGGGTTCTCTCTGCAGGCGGTATCAGATAATGAATACTCCCGCTCAATAGCTCATCGGAAGTCTCACCCGGGTTCCACTGAGCTCCCACCGCTACTTCCGCCTTCCCGTCTCCATCCAGATCCCTCGCTGCGATGCACACATTGTCGCGGTCGGTAAGGTTTTCGACCATGATATGCTTTTTCCAGGATGGGTTTTCATACCAGGCAAACTTCTTCTTATCAGCTAGGACTATATCCTGAGCCCCATCGCCATTAATATCCGCCAATACGACACCATAACCGATTTCCAAAGCTGAATCGATTTCCACCATCTGAAAGCCCGGAGCTTTATGATGAGCAGCAAAGAGGGGTAGGCATACTACCGTAGAAAAAAGAAGAACCAACTTATTCATCCAACACTGAGTAGTAACAACACTACCGATAAGCAACTTGATTTAAAGAATCCATCAACACATAGTGAGCAGCTTAGTGCTCGATCACCTTTTGAAGCACCCCACTGGTTTGTTTCACCTAACGACCGCTCTCGCCGCACTGATTTTCGGTACCTGAATTATCTTCACACCCAAAGGATCCCTTAAACACAGGTGGCTCGGACGGGGTTACCTGGGGTCGATGATTCTCCTTAATTGCAGCGCACTCCTAATCTACGAATTACAAGGGACCTTTGGTGTATTTCACTGGCTGGCCCTCATCAGCCTATTCACGTTGATAGCGGGATACCTACCCGTCTTGCTAAAACGGAACGCTTGGTAACGTTAAAACGCTTACTTCATGGCCGCCTCCTACATCGGCTTATTGGCCGCAACCTCTGCAGAAATCGCATCGCGCGTACCAGGTTGAGCTTTCGAAAGCTCTGCCTTTTTCAGTTCCATGCTGATAAACATATTGCGTATCGCGATTATGCTCTGGAAGGTTCCAGGTGCAATTAGACGTAAACGTTCAGCTTCATACCCGTCGATCAAAGGGTTTCTAGAAAATCAATTACGGCGCTATTTAAAAACTCCAACTGCTCCAGCTTTACGAAGTGACCCGCCCTTAGGTTAGGTCAAAAACTTAAGGGAGGGCATTTTCTCTGAGATCGGCTTTACCCATTCATTCGCATATGCATATCCCTCTGCGCCTTGAATCAAAAGCACAGTCACCGTTATCGAACATGGCCCGCCTCATAATTGAACCGTTTGAAAGTAGTATAGTCTCAGTCGAATCGGAAAGGATTAATCGTTTTTCAGGTTTCATAGGCGTTTCAATAAAGAAAGAGACGTATAAACACTACTAGACCCAGAACTATACTTACTTTTTCCCATCGGTATCTTCCCACCCATCTAGCTTGCTACGGAATCTGCGACTTAGATTTGCGGGCCTGTAAAAAGAACAATCTCGCCAGCGGCGCTTGGCCGAGACGTCGATCTGATCAAAAGTGCCCGTTATGGACCGCGCTTTGGTTTTGGCCAAGCGATACAAGCCTTTCTGAGTATTATCAAAACGGATACGATGATTTTCTTGAACGCCCCCCTCAACCCGTGTGAGGTCGGTTGCCAATCCGATACCCTGGGCTTTCATTCGCTCCAACATCCATATCAAGCAGCGATTGGAAAGAGGTGCCACAGGCTTCCGTCCCCCACCGATACAACTGTGGTTCCCAGGAAACCAGGCTTCCTCAATCGTCTGTCCGCGGCGGGCACCCGGCTTCATCGGAGTGACACTAAACACGGCCCGCATCTCGTCGATCGCTTTTGCCTGAAACGCGAATTCTACCGATCGATTAATACGGGTATCGTGGAATGCAAACCGATCGTTAAAAAGCCTGTCGACCGACAACCCGGGAATCTGAAACGGAATCCCAAGCGCCCCGACCGTGTCCCAACAGCCAAGCACCTTGATGGGAATCCGGTCCCCATGTTCCTTGCGAAAGCCACTGGCGGCGGCACATCCGGGATTGACCGAACGATCCCGATACAACTCAAATGCCCGGGGAATCGAACGCATGTGCTTACGCCCGACCAGTCCGCAGCAGTGTATCAATCCGGCCAAACTTCTGACGGTGTAGGCTCCCCGACTGAACCCGAATAGAAATACCTCATCCCCCGGTTCATAGTTCAGCGCAAGAAAGGTGTAGGCTTCTCGAATATCTTCATCCAAACCCAGCCCCAAAATACCGGCCAGACGGCTTTTATTGCCTGCTCCAACGCCTTCGGCGTAGTGCACGACCTGGGGTACCCGTTTCCCATCCCGACGTTTAACCGCCTGGGCAAGCTTCACCACATTGGTCGGATACCGGGAAGCCAAGCGATGCCAACTTCCGTCGCAACAGATAATCAGGCGGCGCATAAGTTACAAAGGTAGAAATAGATGGGGTTGGAGTTTCAGGGTGAATACCTGACAGAACAATAAGGGAACAGATCAGCCACGGTTTGCCGATGTAGCAATATCAAATCCTTCCCCCGGGATTCATAGCGTATCCACCTACCGCATGTCCTATCCTACAGTCATGATCCTCTTATAAAGCAAATAGAGCAGTTCAACTGAATGAACTGCTCTAGATACGCCTAAGAAGTTTTAGGGGGTTGCTACGGGGCCTACCCTCAAGCGTTGTTCACGTACTTCGCGCATCAAGCCTCTGAGTTTACCGCGAAACTCTGCTTGTGCTGCACGGTGGGTTTTCAACTGCTGCCTAATCTGTTCCTTAATGGCGGCCTTATCAGCGTCAGCGGCGTTAGCCAGACGTTGTCTCAACTGAACCATTTCCGCAGAAAATGCGGCTCTGGATTCGCGGTAGGTACCGACACAGTCTTGAATATTTTGATTGTCTCTCATGCGGAGGGGTACTCCAAATTCCGTTGCACGAGTTCCATCTTGAGCTCGGATCGGGGTGTGATCTTGAGCGATTGCTGCGCCTGAGAACATCAGGCTTCCTATTGCGATATATGTAACTAGTTTTTTCATGGTATTTTCTCCTCTCGTTCGTGTATCTGAACACTAAATACATGTTGCATAAGCTATGCCAGATATGGGCTTTTTTGCTTAGTTGCTTACCATGAGGCACTTTCGGCACACCTTCCGTTTTCCGGCCAATCAAGCCTCATGGATTCGGGTAAAATTCCCCATCGCTACGATGCCGCAGACCGTCATAAACAGGGAATAGTCCCCAGGGCACTCTAGTACTGATAAAACACTCACATCGCCCCGTGTGCCTGGTTCGCATGACCCGCGATTCAAAGGAGATTCACTATGACAAACACCGTTGACCGACTAAAAATCAGTGCACAGATTCAAAACTTGGAAATTTCTTATATTGTCTAATCATTTCCCACATTCTTTAGGTGTGAGCGCTACAAGAACGTAAAAATAACTCGCACTTGTTGAATGAAAGACCTTTTTTCCGACATTCCCAACTTACTACCTATTAATACCTAAACACTGACGACATGAAGTATTCCTTTATAGCTGCATACCTGCTTATACCATTTTGTCTGAAGGCCCAGCTATTGCTCGTGCCTGAAGCGACTCAAACCGTGATCATTGACGGCGTGATCGAGACTGGCGAATGGGAAGATGCGATATCGAATTCAGCCATCGATAACGTAGTCAATGGCACCATCGATGGTTCCGAGGATTTAGTGGGATCAGTCTCATTCAAGTGGGACGCTACGAACCTGTATTTTCTGTTCCAAATTACAGATGATGCGCGTGCCCAAGACTCCACCGACGGAAATCCATTGGTCATCAACACCTTTGACGATGACTCCATCGAGGTCTATCTGGACATAAACAATACCAAGACGGGAAACCTGAACAGGCAGGCTGGTCGTTATCAGTATCGCTTCATTCCACTTGAAGATGGAGAGATCGAACGGTTTCCAGACAACCTACCAATCGATGGCTTCCAATTCGCCACCGTTGGTGAAACCTCTTACATACTCGAAATCGCTATGCCTTGGGCAACATTGAATGTTCAAGACCCCAAGGCTGGAGACACACTGGGGTTTGAAGTCGCGTTGAACGATGATGACGATGGCGATGAACGTGATGGACAGTTGTTCTGGAATGCAGATGAACCCGACGACTGGATGGATGCTTCCAAATGGGGAAACATTCTTCTGACCAAGTCTCTCAAGGAACTGAATCCTGATCCTGTAATCACCGACGTTCCGAACCTGGATATTTTCGACGTTAACGGTCAGAAATGGATTTCATGGCCGGAAAACGATAAATTCAATTACCAGCTTAGAAAGTCCGACGACTTGAAAGTCTGGGTAAACGACGACCGTGAATTGTTGATGACCGGTAACACCCATTACTTTATCCTCAACCCGAGCGATCTGGCAGAAGATATTTTCTTTCAAGTATTGGTATCTCTGGAAGACGTATAGCTGGCTCCGCAGATAAGGTCAGCGATCCCCAAAAGTGCTGGCGCTGCAGGGTTCAATATAGCGCGTCAATAATCTAGTGGAAATCTGTCGATCGACTCTCTATCGATAGGTTTTATGAAACATTCCTTACGCACTCTTCTCGCCGTTTTCTTATTAGTCGGGAATCTCGGACTCCAGAGCCAAGAAGATTCTGCTCAAACCGATGCTGCCATAGATAAGCCTGACGTTGAGGAAAAAGAGCCCAAGGAAAAAACCATCGAAGAACTCGTCGAAGACAGTGAGTTAATTAAAGGGCTACTGAGCCTCTACCGGGATACCAAGACAGGAGAACTCCGATTACTCCTAAAGGAAGGGCAGTTGGACCAGGAGTATCTGTATTTCTCCTACGCGGAAAACGGCGTATCGGATGCCGGTTTCCTCACGCGCGGGGCCTATCAGGTATCAACTGCCAAAGTGTTTGTGATCAGGCGATATTTTGACCGCCTCGAGTTTATCGAGAAAAATACAAACTACTACTTCGATCCAGAGAGCGCTATTTCCAAGGCTTCAAATGCGAATATCTCTGACTCCCTATTTTTTCAGCAAAAGATTGAGGCGGAAGATAAAGCCACCGGAGATCTCCTGGTTAAAGTGGATGGCTTGTTTCTGGCTGAGACCTTCTACCAAATCGCTCCCCTACCCAACCCTGACAAAAAGCCACACGAGGTATTTTCACTAGGCAGCCTAAGCAAAGACAAATCGAAGATTCGCAGCATCAAGAACTACCCGGAAAACACTGATATAATCGTCGAATACGTCTACGAAAACAGCAAGCCATTCGTGCAAGGGAGTCCGGCCGTCACCGATCCACGCAACGTATCCGTCGTTGTTCAACACACCATCTTACGGGCACCGGAAAATCCGATCGAACCGCGATCCGACGATCCTCGCGTCGGTTACTTCGGGCACCAGATAACCGATCTCTCTTCCACTGATGTAACCCCTTATCGAGATCTTATAAAACGCTGGAGACTCGAGAAGAAGGATCCCAAAGCCAAGCTCTCAGAACCCGTCAAACCAATCGTCTACTGGTTGGAAAATACCACGCCAGTTGAGCTGAGGGAGATCATCCGTGATGCTGCGCTCACCTGGAATGAAGCTTTCGAACAAGCGGGGTTCAAAAACGCCATTGAAATAAAGATCCAACCCGATGACGCCGATTGGGATGCCGGTGATATCCGCTACAACGTTATACGTTGGGTATCGTCACCCAATCCTTTCTATGGCGGATACGGGCCCAGCTTTCACGATCCCAGGTCGGGTGAAATTCTGGGAGCCGACATCATGCTTGAGCACATTGTGATAGGAGCCCGTCTCTTGACTTCAGACGTTCTTGGAGATGGAACCGCCGCACCTTCCAAGCACACCCAACACCACTGTATGGCGTCCATGCACGCCCGCAATGAAACCTTATTTGGAATGGCAGCCCTAGAAGCTCTGGGGGTCGACTCTGAGGAAAAGGAAAGGCTGCTCGAAGAATTTCTATATTTCCTGACGCTCCACGAAATCGGTCATACCCTCGGGTTGAATCATAATTTCCGATCCAGCTACCTTCACTCTCTCCAAGATATCTATGATACCACATCCACCTATTCTCCAGGCCTATACGGATCGGTGATGGACTATCCAGCCGTCCCATTCGCCCTACCTGGAAAAAAACAAGGCCAATACTATACCACCCGCCCTGGCCCTTATGACCTCTGGGCCATTGAATTTGGCTACAAACCAGTGAATGATCCGAGCGAATTGCAGGTGATCCTTTCCCGTTCTACCGAACCAGAGCTCGCCTTCGCCAATGATGCCGACGATATGCGGTCGCCGGGCAAGGCGATTGACCCGCGCGCCATGATCAATGACCTGACCAGTGATCCGATTGGGTTTTCGATTGATCAGATTGAGCTGATCAAAACCGTACAACCACGGTTTCAGGAGCGATTGCTCAAAGACGGGGAATCCTACCAGTATTTTCTGAATGGATACGAACTGAGCATTCGACGCTTTCGCGATGCGGTCACATCCATCTCCCGCCACATTGGCGGTATCTATGTCGATCGTGCTATGGTTGGACAAAACGGAGCAAGTAGTGCTCCTCTGACTCCCGTTCCCCTGGGCGACCAAACACGCGCCATGGAAAGCCTGAATGCCTACTTGTTTTCTCCTGAGGCATTTAACGCTTTCGACGATTCAGCCCACCTCCTACTCGCTCAAAGGAGAGGGTTTGACCACTACGATTCCACCGAAGACCCAAAATTGCATCAAGTAGCCTTGGACATACACAAGAGCATTCTCAATCATCTGCTTCACGCCAAAGTTCTCGCCCGTATTACCGACAGCAGTCTCTACGGAAATGAGTATCGAATTGACGCATTTTTCGAAGATCTCACCAAGGCGGTGTTTGATCAGGACCTAAACACCGAGGTAAATACCTTCAGGCAAAACCTGCAGCTCGAATATGTGGATCGTCTTATAAAGATCATTCGCGGAAGCCATTTTGATCCGGTTTCTCAATCGATGGCTTTGAATCGACTCCGCTGGATCGAAGAAAACACAACCACGAAGAGCTCAGACAGCTTGTTAACCCGAGCTCACAGAGAACATATACGCTACAAAATCCAGGAAGGTCTCAATAACGACTAGCCTTCAACTTTGGAGACTTCTGTCTTCACGAACTCGGAACACCGCGGTAAATACAAGCCTGATACTCAAGACTTGATCGCAGGGACGATCAACAGCGGCACCTTTGCCTCATGAAGCAGCGAATGGGTTACACTCCCCATAACCAGGTTAAACAAAGCACCGCGCCCATGACAGCCCGCGACAACGAGATCGAAGCATTTCGCATCTACTTCTTTAATGATCTCTTCGACCGTAGATCCAGCGACAACTTTCGTAGTAACATCAAGGCCCTGTTCCCTCAGTCGATCCGCGAACGCTTCCAGCTTGGATCTTTGACCCTCGAGGTTGTGATCCACATATTCCATTTCCATAACCGGAGTTCCTGTAAACCCAACAAGTGCGGGTTCATGGTGTGCAACATGAACCAACTCCACTAAGGCTTTTGATCCAATTGCCTGACGATAAGTCTCGTCCAAAACAGCATCCGTTACATCTGAGAAGTCGATTGCTACAAGTATTTTCTTCATGATTTCTAAATCGAATGTATTCGACGCAGAGAAAATCACAACGCGTGCGTCAGGTGATTAGCGGCTCTTAGCCATCTGATAAGGGAAGGTACTGAGATTGACTACGCTTGCTTTAGATCGCGTCTATTCGACATCATTTCTTGATCTTTTCCATCGTCCAACCGGTGTACCCATAAATAATAGACAGAATCGGATTTATAAGGTTGAGAAACGCATACGGTAGGTAGGCAAAGGGATTGACCAACAAGAACGCCATCATAGTTGCCCCACAGGTATTCCATGGAATCAAAGGCGAAGACAACGTACCTGCGTCCTCGAGACAACGGGACAAATTCTTTGCCGCCAATCCAGAGTCTTCGTAGGCTTTTTTATACATACGGCCCGGAACAATGATCGATAGGTATTGATCCGGGGCCAACACGTTCATGCCCAGGCAGGTTAAAACAGTGGTCGTAACCAATCTGCCTGTCGTCGTGGCAAACTTGAGGATCGTAGTCGAAATAGCATTAAGCATCCCCGTGCCTTCCATAATCCCGCCATAGGCCATTGCACACAATATAAGCGATATCGTCCACATCATGCTGTCTATGCCGCCTCTGGATAACAATTCATCAATCTGATCGATCCCGGTTTCTGATACGAATCCACTCTGCATCACTGAAAACATGGAACCGATGGAAACATCCTGGATAATCACGCCAAGGACCGCGCCCGTAAACCCACCTGTCAAGAGCGACGGAAGCGCCGGTACTCGTAACGCAATCATCAGTAACACTGCCAGCGGAGCCAACAGCAGCACTGGCGACAGATTAAAGAGGGTATTCAATGTGCGCTCCAATTCCTCGACCGCATCGAGACTGGCTGCTTCACCCGAGATCCGGGCCCCAAGGATAGCATAAAGAATCAGGGCAATGATCAAGCTGGGAACGGTGGTATACAGCATGTGCCTGATGTGTTCTATCAGTTCCGCTCCCGCCACCGCCGGCGCGAGGTTCGTCGTATCTGAAAGCGGCGATAGTTTATCACCGAAATAGGCCCCGGACACAATCGCACCTGCTATCATTTCCAACGGTAAGCCCAATCCCTGTCCGATACCAATCAACGCAACTCCAACCGTTCCAGCCGTGGACCAGGAACTTCCCGTGGCAAAAGAAACGACCGAACAAATCAGACAGGTCGCGACGAGGAAAAAGGCCGGCGATAAGATTTTAAGTCCGTAAAAGATCATCAATGGAACGATACCACTCGCTACCCAGGTGCCGATCAGGATTCCGATGGCTATCAAAATAAGAATCGCAGGCATCGACAGGGAAATACCTTTGATAATGGCTTCCTGAAGTTCTTTCCACCCGAATCCGAAACGAACTCCCATAAGCGCCGCCACTACAGATGCCAGAATCAGCGGCACATGCGGATCGGCTTCCAAGAAGTAAATCCCTACAAAGAGTAAAACGATTAAACTCAAAACAGGGACAAGAGCCGCTCCCAGGGTTGGCATTTTTTTCTGGTTCAAAGACATAGGTTGATCGGAAACAAGCGGATAAAGGTCCGAATGTCGAGGGTCTGAAATTTTCGAATACGTTGCCACCTGTTGTTAGGTTTTGACCGAAGGCAAAATGTAGCACTAGATTCACTCACTCAAATTAACCCCGAGTTCACGCACATGAAAAAAGCCTTCTTACTCCTAGCGTCTCTGCTAATCACCTTGAGTCTCTCAGCGCAGGACTCCACCAACTTCCCCACGCTTGGAACGATCAAGCAACACCACCCTGACCTGGCAAAATTGATAGATGTCAATACCCCGATCCAAGTAATCACCTCAGGATTCACCTGGTCGGAGGGTCCTGCCTGGAACAAGGAAGGTCAGTTTCTTGTGTTCTCGGAAATACCCAGCAACACCGTCATGAAATGGGTGGAAGGTGAAGGCGTCAGCAAGTGGTACTCACCATCTGGCTACACTGGAATCAGCGACTACGGTCTGGAACCCGGTAGCAACGGCCTGATGTTCGATCCGGAAGGACAACTCATTTCCTGCGAACACGGAGACCGCCGACTCTCGATCATGATCAAACAGGGCGGCAAAAAAACGCTGGCGGACAACTACGACGGGAAACGTTTCAACAGCCCCAACGATGTCACCCGCGCAACCAACGGAAATCTGTATTTCACAGATCCTCCTTACGGCCTTCCCGACAGATTTGACGATCCCCGCCGGGAATTGGACTACTGTGGGGTATACTTGCTTCGCCCCTCGGGTGAAGTTGTATTGCTGACCCGGGACATTGAACGTCCGAACGGCATTGGCCTGTCTCCCGACGAAAAGACGCTGTATGTCGCCCAATCTCATCCTGATCAACCTACCATCACGTCATTCCCCATCCTGTCGGACGGCACAGTTGGAGAAGGAAAACTGTTTTATGACGCCTCCCCTCAACAAGGTCCTGGAATCAAAGGAAATCCGGATGGATTGGCGGTCGACGCTCAGGGAAACCTTTGGGCATCCGGACCCGGTGGAATTCTGATCCTAAACCCTCAGGGAAAACTGCTCGGCCATATCCTGACCGGGGAAGCAACCAGCAACTGCGCCTTTGGTGGAGAAGATGGAACGCAGCTATTTATCACCGCCGACACCTACGTTCTAAGAGTGCACACCAAAGTAAAAGGACTGGGGTTCTAAACGGTTTACCAGCGATATTTATTCGCGCGAAAGTCTGAAAAGTCTTTCTGGTAGTAGGGGGTGACATGCTCTCCCGGAGCTACTATGGCATCCACCGCTGCATTATCTTCATCCGTAATCTCTACAGTGAGAGCGCGCAGGTAGGCCTCCAATTGATCCATGGTCCTTGGACCGATGATCGGGCTCGTGACTCCAGGCTGGGCGAGCACCCAAGCCGTAGAGAACTCCGCAACCGGAACCCCTTTCCCTTCAGCATACTCCGCAATTTTCTCTGCGGCAGCCAAGCCTTTGTCGTCAAAGCGCATTTCCTGCTGCCAAGCTACTTTTTCAGCATAGCGGGACCCTGCAGGCGCTTCCTGCCCTACGGTATACTTACCCGAAAGCAGGCCGCCAGCCAATGGCCCAAACGGCATCAGTGCCACGCCATAAGCCTCAGCCATGGGTATCAAGTCCCGTTCGATTCTGCGATCGAGTATCGTGTAGGGAGGCTGTTCGCTTATGAAACGGTTTAGCCCCAGTTCCTTGGATGCCCAAAGGGATTCTACAAACTTCCATGACATAAAGAAACTGCTCCCGATGTACCGGACTTTTCCAGATCGAACGAGATCGTCCAAGGCGCGAAGCGATTCATCGATCGCTATTTCAGATCTGGGCCTGTGAAGCTGATACAGATCAATCACATCCGTCTTCAATCGCCTAAGGCTGGCTTCACACTGTTCGATGATGTGGCGCCTGGACAAGCCCTCCTGATTCGGGTCGTCATCTGCCATTTTTCCGTGAACCTTGGTAGCAAGTACTATCCGATCCCGCTTACCATTTCTATTCAACGCGTCACCTACGACTTCCTCACTCCGTCCGCGGGAATATATGTTGGCAGTATCAATAAAATTGATACCAGCATCAATCGCACGATCGATAATGGCAAACGAATCCTCTGGATTCGTCTTTCCACCAAAGTTCATACACCCCAGACACAGCGGGCTTACTTTTACACCTGTTCGGCCAAATAATCTATAATCCATTTTCCGTCTAATAATCCTTAATTTCCTGAACTCCTCAACGATTAACCTCCCCCGAAACGGGAGTATCTTTTATCCCGAGGGTCTTTTCGATTTCTTGTTCAACATAGAGTGCATGCTCCAATCTATCCAGACCCGACAAAAGTTTATGTTCCTCATCCGCCTGATCCAGATACCACACATCATAGGTATAACGAGTGCTGTTTTTACCACGGTGAATCTTTTCTTTGGTGAATCCCTGCTTAACTTCCCCGATCGGAATTACCTTTTTGCCCGGCCATGGCAACGGTTCATGAAAGATCTTCAATTCCCTGAAGTTGATCTGGATGTGGGTACGGTTTATAAAACTACAGACAAGCAAATACGTCAGTCCGACCCCCACCGCTCCATGGATCGTTCCGAAGGCCGCCATTGCCCATTGTTTTTGAGTTAAAGCTATGAAAAACCATACCACCATAAACCCATCCCACAAGATGCAAAATACCAGCAAGCCATACACCTTGGGCGAAAACCATTTCCGGATTATTTCAAGGCCATCCATGGTGGACTGAAGAGTCATTGTCTCAGGCGTCGGGACTTCCCTTCGAACAATGCGCGAGGATGTTTGTATCTGATCCCGAAAATCGAATACCGCATCACACTTCTTGCACTTGGCAATATTCGTTCCCAAATTAACATCCGATGCCGGAATCGGCTCGTGACAGCGCTTGCAGTTTATATCCATAATTAGAAACTATTCAGAGAACTGGGTTGTAGTACATTTACAGCTCCGATCCGAACTAAAAATTCCAATCTCTTTACTCGTGGACAAAATCAACGAACAACACGTCAAAAAGGACCACCGCCAATCTCCCCAGGGTACTTTTGAAATGTATCGGCAACATGTGTCAGTAGCCATGCGGGGAGATGAAAGCTACTCGACCGGCCCCTGGGAAGGCGGACCTCCATTCGATATCGAACTAACGACACTTCCTCCGGGTAAGAAGAACTATCCTTACCACGCTCACGCATCGTCCTGGGAATACTATATCATCGTATCAGGAACCGGGAAATTCAGGGACGAGCACGATCACTGGCACGACCTCAATCCGGGAGACCACATACAGTGTGCCACCAAACAGGCTCATCAGATTTGGAACGACGGCCCTGACCCATTGGTTTTCTACGTGATCACTAATAATTGTGAGGTAGAAATCGTTCACTACCCGGACACGGGAAAAACGCTGATAATTCCGGACCGCAGATTGGGTTATTTGAGCGAGGCTGACTACTACGAGAAGGAGGAGTAAACTCCCTCCCGGACGGCGACTGCCGGTTTCCAGTTCAAAAAATTAGTAAAAAGGCCCCATCCGACGGGCACCCCCTTGTTTGCTGCATTCTTTATAGGCTATCTCATTCCCTTCGCTTCATAAACCGCAGCACTCCTCGCTGACACAACTAGACGTCCTTTCCGTTAGACATTCATGAGATCGCTTCTGCCACTTTCGGTTCTTCACCTTCATTCTGAAGGTGCTGTCGCCATAACTCACAAGACTGTATCCGACGGCAGCCTCAAGCCCCATTTCTTCTATCAGAGCCCGAAAGCCACCGGTTCGCTCGAAATGGCCCTCAAATGTTTTTACGCCGATTCCGTCAAAGAACAAATCTTTATTAATCTGGCGACAGAGCTACCTACCCTTCATACCTTCAAAGACGCAAATCTCCTCCGAGACGCAGAAGCTTTTGCTGAAGTGTTAGAAGCCAATTCGGGAATTTCCAACAAAGACTGCGATGTTCAGTTTCTTGAGTCCGGTTCCGGGGATCCCTATGAAGGAAACGGGGCACTCTTGGTAAACTGCTCCAAACGCAGTGACTTCCTTAGAGCCCAGGCGCTAGCCAGTGAGCTCGGTTTCGAAAGCTTCGAACTCTTTAACAACACGCTGTCCACAATCGGTGCTCTTCAGGAATGGAGAGAGATAAACAACAGTAAAGAAACGGTAGCGATACTCGAAATCGGTTCGAATGGTGGAACCATTACCATTTCAACCGGGGATGGTTTAATAAAGTCCAGAAAAGCGCCGATCTCGACTCAAACCATCGCAGAATGCATTCAAAAGAAGCTGGAACTGAAATTTGAGAGCGCTGCCCTTCTCCTATTCTACAATGGCATTTTCGATTTTAGCCAGCACACACAACCGATAGCTCAATCGTTTGCGGAATCGCTCTCACCCATTCTGAAAGAAGTCTCAGCCAAATTTGGCGTTTCCATAGACCGACTGTTGGTCTCCAGCCTTCCGCCGAGTTATCGCTGGGTCACCGAAGAGGTTCCCAAAGCCTTGGGAATCCGAGGGTTCACAAGCGACGATTTTAGCTTTCTCAAAGGACTTCCTCTACTGGGCGACTGTGCGAAAAACGCAGGATTCATTGGAATGGTCTATTGCGCTCATTCTCAGCCGAGTGAGCAATCCTGGATGAAACCCCTTCAGATGCAGCTCCTATCCGTAGCCTGCAAAATGAGCGAGCTTTCCATAGATATCCCGGAACCGGAGCTACCCGTGGAAGACCTAATCGAAACCGTGGATGAAAGTCGAAACGTCAAAAAGCTTGAGAAAAAACCTCCTCTGAAAACCAGCACACCATTTAGTGATAAAGGAGGTATTCCCTCACAATTTCTGCAGCCAGAAGAAGAATCATTTGACATTTTTGGCGATTCAGAACCTGAGGAAGAGTATACAGAGGAAGCTAGTGAGACACCGGCCATGGAGGTGATCACGTTCGATAAGCCCCTAGAGGAACCACCGAAAGCTCCGGCTACTCCCCCGGCTCCCAAGGTCGTAGCTTCAGTCGAAGAAGAACCAACCCGGAAAAACAAGTTAGCCTATATTTTCACAGGAATCGCAGCCTTGTTTATCCTCGGCTGCTGTGGCCTCTTTTTTATTCAAAATGCTCCCAAACCGGCTCCGATTCCCATACAGAATCCCTCCGCTGAGGTTGTAAGCGTCACAAAGCCTGGCACCGCCTACGAGGCGTTTAAGGCAGAGGCGAAAACCATTCTCGAGGGCAAGAAAGTTGAAGTTGCTTCCAACGAAGCGACGAAAGATTCGCCCTCCATCATCCCACCAGTCGCTACCAGCGCTCCAAAAGATATTGAAGAGCTAGAATTTGCCGAAGTTGCAGCGGTAGCACCTAAAGCTCCGGTTATTCCAGTGGCTCCTCCCACCGGAACTCTGGTGATCGAATCGACTCCCCCGGGCGCCACCGCCTACTTTAACAGCGTCAATAAAGGAACTACCCCGTTAACTATTGAAAACGTATTTTTCGGAATTCACACGGTTGAGTTCAAACTCGAAGGCTATGTAAATAAACTCCTGGATATTGATGTGGAATCGACAGATCCCCAGCATATTTCCAGCAAACTTGATTTACCGTTGGGGACGCTCGTCGTCAACACGACTCCATCTGGAGTGGACTTCGATCTTATTTCGATCGACGGCTTGGACACCATTGTTCATTCGGGCACCACACCAGCCACCATTCCCGACCTCATGCGAGGACAATATGAAGTTCTCTTCCAAAGAGACGACTGGGAAGACTACTCTGAATCTACAAAAATTCACTATAACGATACCTCTATCGTCGACCTGGTCTATCCAGAAGGATGGGTCATGGTAACCTCTTCGCCAGACAACGCCTCTGTATTTGAGAAAGGAGTTTTTCTGGGAAAAACACCGTTGAGAATCAAGGGCCTAAAAGAGGGTCAAAAAACCTACACTTTGAAGTTACCCGGTTATGAAGATATTGAGCTCTCGGCGGAAGTGGTCGCCCAAGAGGAGACCCAGATGGAAGCAGAATTACTCAGCTGGGATCGAGAAGTAGCTTACACTGATCTCGATGTTCTACCCGCTCAAACCAAGGGTGGCTTGTTTGGCATCAAGCGATTCGTCGGAAACCAGCCCCATCGATTCCTCGTTGAATTTGTGATCAATGCGGAAGGAATTCCTGAAGACATCGAAGTCATTGAAACCACCTACCTCAGGGCACACGAACGTTTGATAAAAGATATTTCCGCGTGGGAGTTTGAGCCCGGCTTGAGAAAAGATCGCGCTGTCAAAACCCGCGCACGTATTCCAGTCGTACTCGGGGATCCCACAAAACTCCCTCCTGTTGTCACACTCGCACGGGTTGACGACGAAAACGAGTAAAACGAGTTTCTAGTTAAAAGCACAAAGCGGTTCTATAAGCGCCTGTCCGGTTCGCCGGGCAGGCGCTTTGCTTTATGGGAGATGACCGGAACACTCCAGACACTTCCGATATAACTATTCCCCAAAGGGATTGCCCACTTGCACACCCGAGCTCGCATTACGTGGCTGTCCGATATCACACAAAATCCAATCAAGATCATCGGCCAACTGCTTTCCACGAAGCAAATTTTTCTTATCTCAAATCCTCTCAAGCGTCAACGGACTCACCGGTCTGAGTAGGTTCCCGATAAACTGAATAGTCTTCTGCTCAATGGTCTTAGTCGTACGGCCCCTACGATAAAAGGCTCAGGAACAATCGTAGATAAGCTACCAATCTGTCGATCGCCGATCTCTCAAGAATTCACCAGTGATATTCAAAGAGGCCTCATCGACTGACCAGACTATGGTGTCCGCACCCTCCTCCACAGTTCCAGGAGCTTCTGGCCCTCCCATGTCCGTATTTATCCACCCGGGACTTACGGAATTTACCTTAATATTTTCGGATGCCAGTTCCTGCGCAAGTATGCGGGTAACAGCGTTGAGCGCGACCTTAGACATACTATAGGCAGGTGCCCAAGCCCCCATAGTCTTAAGTTGTCCTGCCAGACTGGATACATTGATCACCCGCGCATCATCACCGGCTTTCAAAAATGGCAGAAACGCACGGGTAACCCGAAGCGGGCCCAGAGTATTGATATTCATTGTCGCGACGATATCTGCCTCCGACACTGACAAGATAGACTCAGATCGATCCAGCAAAACACCCGCGTTGTTGATGAGAACATCCAATCTTTCGAACTTTTGGGAAAACACCTTAGCAGAACGTAGCACTTGTTTTTCGTCGGATACATCCAGTTCCAACAAACTCAGGTGTCTGGCATTTTCACCCCAGGCTTTTACGGCGCGCGCTCCCTCTTCTCTATGCCGACAACCCAGTACAACTTCATATCCGCGCATAAGCAGTTGTCTGACCACCTCCAATCCGATGCCGCGATTCGCACCTGTTACCAAGGCACGTTTCATGAAGGCTCGGAATACACCGTTTGCGATTTGTTCACGGACTCTCGCTTCGGAAAATAAAGATGCCAAACCCACCAGAAACTGGCTTGGGAGATTCGCTTGATATCTTCGAGGATCAGATACAAAGCAGGCACCAACAGGAGCGTGATAAAGGTCGCAAAGAGTACCCCAAACGAAAGAGAGGTAGCCATGGGGATCAGAAACTGCGCCTGAAGGCTCCGCTCCAAAAGAATGGGCACCAGGCCAACAAACGTCGTAACCGATGTCAGTAGAATCGGACGAAACCGCGCAATACCACCCCGGTGAACCGCCTCTTTCAACGGAACACCTTCATTGCGCAGTTTATTGATATAGTCGACCAAGACCAGGGAGTCGTTCACCACCACGCCAGCGAGAGCGATAATACCTAGAAACGATAACGCACTCAGATCCTGGAAGGTGCCCAAATCGTTTAGATTGATCATGTGACCAAAAATCGCGCCGGCGACTCCGAATGGAATCACAGAGATCACGATCATCGGTTGGATGTAACTTTTAAAAGGGATCGCCAGAAGCGTATAAATGATCGCGATAACAAAGAGCATTCCGAAAACCAGGACCGGAATTAATTCTTCGAACTCCTTGGCTTCGCCGTCTTTAACCGGAACGACTCCAGGATAATCAGCGAGTATCTCGTCAAGAATGGGAGGATTATCACCAACCCCCGTATAGAGCGCCTTATTTATCTCTGTGGGATTGGCCACCGTCTTGTCAGCGTCAGCCTGCACGTTGATGACCCGTTGACGGTCAATCCGCGTAATCGTTGGATACCCAACCCCAAATTCTATATCAGCGACTTCAGAGATCGGAACTGAAGAACCATTCGCTGTCCGGATATACATTCTCTCCAGATTCCCAATCGACTCGCGCTCACTTTGTGGATAACGAACCATGACTCGCACATCATCCTGGTCACGTTGAATTCGTTGGGCTTCGCCTCCGTAGAAAGCTTGCCGAACCTGACGCGCGAGATCAGCCGTATTGATCCCCAACTGCCGAGCACCGTCTTTCAAGTGAATCTTTATTTCCTGCTTTCCTTCTGAATAAGTATCTCGAATATCCTGAAGCCCCTCAAACTCCTTCAGCCGTTCCTGAATATCCAGCGAAGCCGCCTTCAACTGAGTAAAATCCGGACCGGTTAGTCTCACATTGACTGGTAGCCCAACGGGACCAGCAGCACTCGCCTGGAAGGTGAGTTGCCTGGCGCCGGGTATCTGCCCGACATACCTTCTCCACGCTTCGGAAACCTCAAACGCATCTGAATCCCTCACCTCGCTTTTTGCCAACTCGACAACGATCGAACTGATGTTGCTGCCAAATAAGGTCGACTCAGGATTGGGACCTCCCGTCATGGTGGAATAACCAACGGAAACAAGCCGGTGTAGTACGGGATCAATCTCACCCCGATCGACTGCCGCTTTCGATACCCGGTCGAGCGCCTCTTCCAATCGACGAACTGCTTTATCCGTTTCTCCCGCCGCGGTACCCTCAGGCATGATCAATTGCACCATAATAAAGTCACTCGGTACATTCGGAAACTGAACAAACCGTATCCAACCACCTACTACAATCACTACACTAACCACAAGCAGGGAAAAGAACGCCGCCAACGTCGCATAACGGTAGTTAATCGCTTTCTCCACAATCGGGTCATATACATTCAGGATAAATCGTTCCAGACCATCTGAAAATGACCTTTGGAAACGAGAGAATACATTCAGTTCACTACGGTGCCGCTTGTCTCCTACATTACAAAGCGAGAGATGGTAAGGCAGCACCAGTTTACTTTGAACCAAGGAAAATAGAAGGCTGGGAATGACCACCAGCGGAATCGCCAGAAAGAACTTTCCAAGCAAGCCGGGCAAAAAGAAAATCGGCGTAAAAGCCACCATGGTGGTGATGACCGCAAAGGTAACCGGCGTCGACACAGCATGCGTTCCCCGTATCGCTGACTCCACACCCGGTCCATTGGTTTGAAATTCAGTAAAAACACTCTCTCCTACCACGATCGCATCATCCACCACGATTCCGAGCACCAGAATAAACGCAAAGAGCGAGATCAGATTGATTGTCAGTCCGATGAAGGGTCCAATCAAGAACGTACCCAAAAAACTGACCGGGATTCCGATTGCTACAAAAAAGGCCAGCGACGGTCGGAGAAACAAAGAAAGTGAAAGTAGTACCAGCAAAAAACCGATCGCCCCATTTTCGATCAGCAGGTTGAGGCGGTCTTCAAGGTAGAAAGAAGCATCTCCCCACGCCTCGATGGATATTCCTTCTGGCAACCACGTCTCACGTGCAGTCTCCATATACTCACGGACTTGTTTAGAAATGTTTAATGGATTCTCGTTGCCCACCTCCCGAACCAGCACCATTGCAGCCGGCTGACCATTGAATTCACTTCGCACGGAAACATCTTCAAAACCATCGACGATTGTCGCGACATCCCCCAA
The DNA here is from genome assembly GCA_964352065.1 of uncultured Opitutaceae bacterium. Taxonomy (GTDB): domain Bacteria; phylum Verrucomicrobiota; class Verrucomicrobiia; order Opitutales; family UBA2995; genus UBA2995. The sequence continues at coordinate 71,554 of CAYGQM010000003.1, read as the reverse complement.
GCGGACCTCGGTGCCGTCATCGCTGCTAAGTAACACGATTTTCGCAAACTCGTCTCCCTTGTAAGCCTGCTCTTTGGTTCGCAGTAAGATCTCTCCTCCACTCGACTTGATTTGACCAGCTGGAAGATCGAGTGAATTACCCTGCACCGCTTGCATCACCTGGTCAAAGGTCAGTCCGTATTTTCGTAGGGTATCTTCGGATACTTCGATCGAAATTTCATAATTCCGAATCCCCCGTTCAAAGGCCTGGCTTATTCCCGGAAGCTGAACCACTTCGTCCCGCACTTTCTTGGCGAGTTTTTTCAGAGTCACCTCGTCGGCGTCGCCATAGATAGATAGCCATATCGTATCCCGTTGAATCAAAAACTCCTCGATGACCGGACGCTCTGTTTCTTTCGGAAACGTTGTAATGGCATCGACGCGGGTTTTTACCTCTTCCTTCACCTTCCGTAAATCGAACCCCTTATCCACCACGATATTGACGGCTCCGTACCCTTCCTGGGAATTGGACTGAAGTTCTTTTATACCCTCCAAACCTTGGAGTGCTTCCTCGATCCGAATCACCACGGCTTCTTCCACTTCCTCCGGAGAGGCACCCAGGTAAGGCACACGCACAACAATGGTATCCAGAGAAAACTGTGGGAACAACTCACGCTTGATACTGATCAGCGCTCCGATACCGCCCACCACCATGAGGAACATAGCCAAGTTGGCAGCCACGCCATTTCTTGTAAACCAGGCTATCATGGTTGGGGCTCCTTCTCTTCGACCAATACGTCCATGCCGTCTACGACAATCCCGAGTTGGGTTAACGAAATTCGGTCTCCGGTGCTCAGACCTTCACTTACAAAAACCTCTTCGACGCCCGCCTGAACGACTGTAACCGGCGTTATCTGTAGCCGGTCAAACACGTCAACCACATGGACCACATTACCGGGTTTCAATGTGGATCGGGGAATCACGAAACCGTTACCCAGAGTCTTGCCCTGAATTTCAGCCGTTACAAACTGCCCAACTTTCAGGGGCGGTCTGTTCGGTTGGTCCTTTCTTCCATAGGGATCTTCAACTTTGGCAATGAGAAACAACTGGCGTGTCGTCGGATTAATCACCCCTTCGGTTCGATCGATCACACCTTCCCAGGACCAAAGCTCTCCGCCGATTTCTGAGCTCAGCGTCACGGAAGAAAGAGGCACATCCGACTTCCCATCACGATAAACTTCAGGTAGGTCAATTCGCCCGGCATCCTTCGCCGATATGGGCAACCTCACTTCTGCAACATCAACGGAGTAGACCAATGCCAGCTGGGTCATTCGCGCATTTACGATTTGCCCGATATCGACAAACTTCGATTTCACCCTGCCGTCATAGGGCGCTATGACCTCCGTCTTGGACAAATTCCGTTCAGCCAACGCAACCGCAGCTTCGGCCGCTTCCCGATCCGCCGCAGCCTTCTCCAACTGGGGTTTTCGCAATACAAGGTCATTGGGTTCACCCCGCCCCATTTCTTTCCAATCGAGCATCGCTTGTGCGCTCAACGCCTCTTCCTGCGCATAGGCTAGTTTCGCACTGGCAAGCATTCCTTTTGCATTTGCCAACGCTGCCTCGTATTCAATCTTGTCGATTGTCAAAAGTAGATCGCCTTTTTTGAAGAAGCTTCCCGCGAATAACTTGGATGAAACGAATTCGACAACGCCGGACACTTCAGCTATCAGAGCCGTCTCCGTTCGAGCCTGGACAGTACCCTGCGAAACAACGGTCAACTGCAAGGGTTGCTCTTCAATACTCATCACCTCCACATTGGGAACAATTTTCGTGACTTCCTTTTTCTCCGGCTCACCCGCGAACGACAAAATCAGTATCGTGAACAACGCCGTAACTCCAAGAAAAGCCAATGGTAACAGGATTTTCAATACAGTATTTCCGGAACGGGAATGGGGTCGAGATATCATAGTTTATTCCTCCTCAAAGTTAAGACCGCCTCCAAGGGCGATATAAAGATCGATACGGTTTTGGATGACACGGTTCACCGCTGAAATACTATCACGCTGGGTGTCAAAAGAACGACGCTCCGCATCCAACACGGCAGTTATGTCGATCAGGCCACGGCCATACAGGTCCCAAGCCTGATCGAGCGCCTTGGAACTTTGGGCAGCAGCCTCGTTGAGGTCTTCGACCAGTTGCACAAGAAACACCTGATTAGCCAAAGCAGTTTCCACTTCACGAAACGCATTTAAAACAGCTGTCTCATAGTTGGCAATTTGCTCGTTGAACCGGGCCTCAGCCAGCCGTCTTTGGGCGCCTAATCTTCCCGCCGAAAACAGCGGAGCAGTGATATTCCCCGCAATCGACCAGACATTGGAGTCATTGTCCAAAAGATCGCCCAGTTCACCCGATGCCTGCCCATAGGTTCCAGTCAGCGCGATATCCGGCAATCGATTCTTTTTTGCAACTTCGAAGGTGGCACCTAACGACGCCAGCCTGCGCTCCGCGGCTCTCAGATCAGGACGATTTTCCAATAGACTGGCAGGCAGCCCCGCCGGAATCGGAGTAGCCGCAGCCGGCAGGTATTTGTCCACTTCGATTTTTCGTCCCGGGTAGTCCCCCACCAGAGTCTCCAACAAACGAATCGATTGATCCAAAGTCGTTTCACCCAGATTCACCTGAGATCGCACGACCGCAGCTTGGGAACGAAACAGACGCAGATCAAAGGCACTGACTAACCCCCGCTGATAGCGCCCCTCAAGAACGTTCAAATTGGAATCGAAACTCTCAGCACTTTTCTTTGCCAAATCCCGTTGGTAGAGCACTTCCTTGGCGTTAAACCAGGCTTTACTGATCTGAGAGATCAGCGAAAGCCTTAGTGCCTCCACGTCATAGCCGGTCGCTTCGAACGCTGCGAGAGTCGCACTGTGCTGATCACGGACTTTCCCCCAGATATCGAGTTCCCACTGAGACGATAATGAAAGACTGTAGTTTTCCGTTCTAAACGATCCAAAAGGGTTGAACAGCTGCTGGTTCTTGCTTCCTGACAAACCCACTCCCAGATTCGGATATTTAAGCGCTCCAGCTATTTGGGCATTAGCCTGCGCTTGCTGAAAGCGGAAAACTGCCGCCTGCAGTGATGGATTTTGAAAAAACGCCTTATCTACAAGTTCGACCAGCTTTTCATCTTCAAAGTCTTTCAACCAATCCAAGGGAATAGATCCCTCTAGAGACTCCTGACTCCAACCACTCGGAATATGCTTTTGGATAAGCTCTTCATCATTCCGTGATTCGGGCGAGGACGTCACACAACCAGACACAGCCAGGAGAGCAAGCAGCCAAGCGGATAAATTTAGCGCTCTCAAAGTGTGCTTAGACATTCCCTGCTCCCTCAACTCCTGCAGCCACAAAGTGTATAAATGACTCTAACATGTGCTTGTATTTATCGTCGGTAATTGCTGTCCCATGCAGGTTCTCAATCCGTGGAAAGTGCATCATCATGCCTACCATCGAACAGACTACGAAATTCATCTGAGCGATTACGGCACTCTCATCGAGGTGAGGCAGCGACTTACTAAAGGCTCGGCAAAAGGTTGAGAACATTTCACTAAAAACTTCGCGGTCAATATCATCCATACCCGCAAACGGTTCGGACATACAACGAGCCATCGCTCGTATGAACAATGCGCCATCGGGAGAGAGAATCTTTTCCAAAGCTGGCCTGACCATTACGTCCACCAGCATCGCTACCGGCACCACGCCATCAGGGTATTTGGCCTGTTCCTCGGCCAGTCGGCTTAATCGCAGCTCGTTGACGGGCGCGATCCGGTAAAGCAGCAACTGCTTAATCAACTCTTCCTTGGAACCAAAATGATAATGAATAGACGCCACATTGACCCCTGCCCGCTGAGTGATGTTGCGGATCGACGCCCCGGCAAAGCCGTGCTCTGCAAATTCTGCTTCAGCAGCCTCTAAAACCTTTATCTGCGTTCCAGTCATTCAAACGTTTGATTTAATCGATCGTTTCAAACAAACGTTTGATTTATATTTAGCAATCCCAATTTCGATTTTTCTTTATCCATGGCAGGTATTGGCCGAGAACTAATGCCCATAAACCACTCAATACAAACCGACCCATTCATGGAAGCTGCCCTGGCAGAAGCCCACCTAGGCCTAACGGAAGGTGGCATTCCCATTGGCTCGGTATTGGTATATCGCGACAAGATTATCGGACGGGGGCACAACCGCCGGGTGCAGCAGGGAAGTTCGGTACTTCACGGCGAAATGGACGCCCTTGAAAACGCAGGGAGGCAACCGGCAAGCGTTTATCGTGAATGTACCATCTACACCACACTCTCCCCCTGTTCGATGTGCAGCGGGGCTATTCTGCTCTACGGTATCCCCAAGGTGGTAATAGGCGAAAATGAAACCTTCATGGGCGATGAAGAACTTCTTCGTTCCCGAGGTGTCGAAACCCACGTGCTCAATGACACCCGCTGCATCGAGCTCATGCGCAATTTTATAGAAAAACAACCTAAACTGTGGTTTGAAGATATCGGAACCACCACCTGATCTACTCAATGAAACACTCAATCGGTTTAATTACCCTCTTTACCCTGCTAATCGTACCTCAGATTCAGGCCACCTATTTCACCAATGGACTTAAGATCGGCGAAGTCGACCAGAATTCCGCCATCATCTGGACCCGCTTATCGAAGAATCCCGAGTTCAACATGCAGGGGCACATGTTTATCGAATACGAGATTCCATCCGAAAAGAAAAATGGAAAACCCGATTATGGGAGCAAGTATCCGGAAGGCGCGACATTGGAAGACATGGCATTCAGCCTACCCGGATCCGAGGGCGAGGTGCGACTCACTTACTGGCCGAAGGGGAACATGAACGCCGTGGTGGAGAAAGACTGGATGCCCGTAGACCCCGATAAAGACTTCACCAAACAAATCGAACTGACAAACCTCCGACCAGGCACTGAATACTCGGTCGCCATGACGGCCCGCAAACCAGGCGGCGAAGCGACGTCTATTGTGACTGGAGAATTCAAAACCGCTCCTGCACCCGATACGATTGCAGAAGTAGACTTCACGGTAGTGACCTGCCACGATTTTATCCGACGCGACGATCTGGAAAACGGGCACCGCATCTACCCTTCGATGGCTCGCTTCGTAAAACCCGACTTCATGGTTCACGCGGGAGATATTGAATACTACGATAAGCCAAACCCCTGGGCTCGTAATCAGGAACTGGCGCGCTACAAATGGAACCGCATTTTCGCCCTGCCCTTCCAGCTGGATTTCTACCGTCAATTCTCAACCTACTTCATCAAAGACGACCATGAGACCTTGAAAAACGACGCCTGGCCCGGTCAGACGTACGGAGATCTGACTTGGGAACAGGGACTGGCGATCTACCGCGAACAAGTTCCGATAGGAGAAAAAACCTACCGCACCATCCGCTGGGGTAAAGACCTGCAAATCTGGATGGTCGAGGGACGGGATTTTCGGAGCCCGAATACCATGCCCGATGGTCCTGATAAGACAATTTGGGGAGAAGAACAAAAAGCCTGGTTGTTTAAAACCATGGAAGCCTCCGACGCGTCGTTCAAAGTGCTGATTAGCCCGACACCGATTGTGGGTCCTGACCGAGGAAGCAAGAACGACAACCACGCCAATGAAGGCTTCGCCTGGGAAGGCAATCAGGTCCGTGAGTTTCTCGGTAAACAGAAAAACACCTTCGTCCTCTGCGGAGATCGTCATTGGCAGTACGCCACCGTCGACGACGAAACGGGAGTTCGGGAATACTCGGCCGGAGCAGGATCAGACATGCACGCGGGAGGATTCAAGATGGAACTTCGCACCGACGAGCACAAGTATCTGCAAATTAAAGGCGGGTTTCTCGGCGTGAACGTCAAACGCAGCAAAGACGTTCCACTCATCACCCTTACTCATTACGATGTGGACGGAGCTATGCAGCACCGGGAAACCTTCGCTTCCGAATAGACCGGAGACCGACCACCACTCCCCCAGAAGCAGTTGAATATTTCTGCCACCGAATAGACGCTGGTGTTTGACGGATCACCCGAAGCCAGCTCTTTTACAAAGAGACATTTTTTGTAAAACCCGTAAGCACATGGCGACTCCAGAATTCCATTACCAAAATCCATTTCCTCTCGGTGAGGACAAAACCGAATACGCGCTTTTAAGCTCCGAATACGTCGAACTGAGTGAGTTTGAAGGCAAGCCGATCTTGAAGGTCAACCCCGAAGCACTCACCCTGATTGCCCAAGCTGGCATGCGTGATATCGCCTTTTTCCTCCGGGCTGAGCACCTGAAAATGGTTTCCGCTATTCTAGAGGATCCGGAAGCTTCAGACAATGATCGTAATGTCGCCATGACGTTATTGAAGAATGCCGAAGTGTCTTCGCACGGTATTCTTCCTTTCTGTCAGGATACGGGAACTGCGATCATCATGGGCAAGAAAGGCCAGCAGGTCTGGACCGGTGCGAACGACGAGGAGTATCTTTCGAAAGGCGTCTATAACACCTACACCAGGGAGAACCTGCGCTACTCACAAAACGTCCCTCTTAGCATGTATGAGGAAACCAATACAGGAACCAACCTTCCAGCACAGATCGATCTCTATGCGACTGAAGGTATGGAGTATAAATTTCTGTTTGTCGCCAAAGGAGGTGGCTCTGCCAACAAAACCTATTTCTTCCAAAAAACCCGTGCGGTGCTCAAACCGGTAGCACTAGAAAAATTCCTACTCGAGCAAATGGGCACCCTCGGAACAGCGGCCTGCCCTCCCTATCACGTAGCATTCGTGGTGGGTGGAACCAGCGCAGAAGCCAATTTAAAGCACGTAAAACTCGCCTCGACGAAATACTACGACGCCTTACCCACAGAAGGGAACGCCCATGGACAAGCCTTCCGTGATCTCGAGATGGAAAAAGCGCTTTTGGAAGGATCCAGAAAACTCGGCTACGGGGCTCAGTTTGGCGGTAAATATTTTGCGTTGGACGTTCGCGTCATACGACTGCCGCGTCACGGCGCCTCTTGCCCCATCGGCATGGGAGTCTCATGCTCAGCTGACAGGAACATGAAGGCCAAGATCAATAAAGACGGCATCTGGCTGGAAAAACTGGAAACCAATCCCGGGCGCTTCATCCCCGACCACTTGAGAGACGCCGATTACCAAGGCGTTGTTCAGGTCGATCTCAACCGTCCCATGAAAGAAATTTTGGCCCAGCTAAGCTCCCTCAAAGTGGAGACACAACTCAGCCTGACCGGTACGATTATCGTCGCACGCGATATTGCCCATGCAAAGCTGCTCGAACGCCTTGAGAAAGACGGCGACCTACCAGACTATTTTAAGAATCACCCGGTTTACTACGCAGGTCCCGCCAAGACACCGGAGGGAATGCCATCGGGGTCCTTCGGTCCCACCACCGCGGGTCGCATGGATAGCTACGTAGACCCCTTCCAAGCGGTTGGCGGATCGATGATCATGCTCGCCAAAGGGAACCGCGGCCAGGAAGTCACCGATGCCTGTCAAAAGTACGGCGGCTTCTACCTGGGGTCCATCGGCGGTCCGGCAGCGATTCTTGCACAGGATAATATCAAGAAAGTTGAGCTCGTTGAATACCCTGAGCTGGGCATGGAGGCTATTTACAAAATCGAGGTGGAAAACTTCCCCGCCTTCATCCTGGTCGATGACAAAGGGAACGACTTCTTCCAAGGGATTCGTAAAACCTGCGAGAACTGTGTCGCGGCGATTGGCACATAAGGTAGCCAAAATAGTTTTTCTCGACCCAAATACGGGTATCCATACCGTTTAGGGTGAAACTCCACTCACCCCTATCCGATCACTATGGAATATCGAAACCTGGGTCGTACCGGCCTCAAAGTCTCAGAAATCTGCCTCGGCACCATGACCTTCGGTCTCTACACCGATGAGGCCGAAGCTGATCGCATGCTCGGTCTCACGATTGATGCGGGTGTTAATTTCATAGACACAGCCAATGCCTATATCGGCGGCAAGTCAGAGACTATCTTGGGAAATATCCTCGGGAAGCGCAGAGAAGACCTGATCCTCGCCACCAAGTTTTTCAACCCCATGGGTCCTGGACCCAACGACTCGGGCTGGTCGCGATCGCACCTCATGAAATCGGTGGAAGCGAGTCTCAAGCGACTTAAGACTGACTACATCGACATCTTCTACATTCACCACGTCGATGTTCAGACCCCCATCGAAGAAACGCTCCGTGCGCTGAACGATCTCGTTAGCCAGGGTAAGATCGGTTACCTCGCCTGTAGCAACTTCGAAGCCTGGCGACTGATGGATGCACTCTGGATCAGCGATCATCACGACTGGTCCCGCATCGAATGCTATCAACCCCAGTACAGCCTGCTTGTACGGGATATTGAAGATGAACTGATTCCCCTCTGCCAATACAAAGGCGTCGGAGCCGTCGTATGGGCTCCGTTGGCCGGCGGTTACCTGACGGGCAAATACCGACCCGGTTCAAGCAAGAGTCTGGAAGGCACCCGCTCAGCCGACGGGTGGTGTTTCCCCGATCCTTTTTATGCCAAAAACTCAGAAGACATTTTGACCACCCTACTGGAGGTCTCTGATCAGATCGGTAAGAGCGCGGCGCAGGTGGCCCTCAGGTGGGTCATCCAACAACCGGGCATCACCTCAGCCATCGTCGGAGCGCGGAATTGCAAACAACTCAAAGACAACCTCCTCGCTGCATCTTGGAAACTCGAAGAGGGATATCGCCAAAAACTCACAAAAGTATCCGAACCTCGGGTACGATATCCCAAGTCCATGGAAAGCGCCATGGTCGCCCGGCGAAATGATGCCGTCAACATGCCACGGTTATCCTCCAAAAAAGAAGGCGCAGCCAAGACGACATAGTTGGAGTCTAGCTGTTATGAGCCACTCCAAGTCACAGACTTATCATTATTTGAGACTATTATTTAATAGACTCCAAAGTAATGGGGCCCACAACTACATCATTCTCAATAGCGACATAAGGTAGTGTATCTCCACCCAATGGAGACAAGTAGTATACCTTCAAACGTAGCGAAAGTTGGATTGCCGAATCTTCGACGGGTTCAGTAGAGGTCACAGCTTGCGTCAGCAACAGGCGTGCTGGTTGTTTTATCTGATCATTATGATCAATCGATGCATTTACATAACAGTAACGTATAGTAGGTGGCCCCGAACGAGACAATAGACTGGACATCAGAAACAACGATTTCCTGATTAAAACAGAAGGATTTTTTTGAAAAGTCGTCGGATCGATTGTCAGCATTCGGCTGATGGGTTAGATTACAAACTCTGCCATGAAGCTGATAACAAAAAGCTACGGACTGGGAATGGTAATGTCCCTATTGCTGATCTCAACCACCTATGCAGATTAACCACACGAGGATCGTTATTTCGTTCAACGGAGAATGGAGCGTCGCTGAGTCCTTGAAGGAGTTATGTCCCAGTGCTTTCCCATCAACCGTTCAGGTCCCCGGTTTGATTGACCTCGCCCGACCGACTTTTGACGAAGTCGGAGTGGAATCGTCCAGGCGAAACTACTTCTGGTATAAAACTACGTTTAGCTCACCGGACGTCTTGCCGGAGATTGCTCTGCTAAAAGTACGGCAGGCTAAGTATGGAATGAAAGCCTATCTCAATGGAAATGAAATCGGCGAACACCCTTACAACTTCACACCGGTTGAATTTGATATCCGCGATCATTTGTCCCAACCGGGACAGGAAAACGAGTTGATCATACGTCTGGGAGCACACCCGGGACTTTTACCCGATTACATCGTATGGGGACACGATTTCGAAAAGATCAAATACATCCCCGGCATCTACGACGATGTGGAACTGATTTTCTCGGGGGGCCCGTTCATTAACAACATTCAGGTAGCTCCTGACATCAGGAACGGACTCGTCAAGGTCCTCACCTGGATGGAGTCGGAGGAGCGAGAAGACTACGCGCTAACCTACCGTATTTTTGAAGCGGAATCCGGGAACCTTGTTTTAGAAAAGACCCAGCGAGTGGAAAGGCACAAACCCTTGATTACGCTGAACATCCCGAACGCCCGCCTATGGTCTCCTGACGACCCGTTTCTCTACAGAATCGAAGTCAGTTCCGAGGGGGATAGCTTCAGCACCCGTTTCGGTATGCGCGAGTTTCGTTTCAATCCCGTCAGCGGATACCCAAAACTCAATGATGAAACGATTTTCCTCCGCGGTACCAATATCTGCCTGTATCGATTTTATGAGGACGAATTACGCACCACACAGCCCTGGGACAAGGCGTGGGTTCGAAAGCTGCTAACAACCATCAAGGACATGCAGTGGAACTCCTTCCGATTTACCATATGCCTGGCACCGGAATTCTGGTATGACCTCTGTGACGAGATCGGCCTGATTGTTCAGGATGAGTACCCCATCTGGTACGGGGCTAAGGCGGAGGATTTCCCCAGCACGTATACTGCAGATGAACTGGCGAAGGAATACCAGGACTGGATGGAGGAACGTTGGAACCATGCCTCGGTCTTGATCTGGGATGCGCAAAACGAAAGTGTAACCGATGTCACCGGCGATGCCTTAATGAAGGTGAGAGGCCTGGATCTTTCGAATCGCCCTTGGGACAACGGCTACTCCCCCCCGCAGTTAGCCAGTGATCCGATCGAGAGCCATCCCTACATCCTGCAAAATTTTCTGGGCCGTAAACCAGAAGCTCAGGGAGCCCTATACCCATACCTGCATAAAAAAAGTATTCCTGACAACGGTCCCAGTGAACTCTATCCACCCACTGACGGCGGGATCTACCCCAACCCTATCGTGAACAACGAGAACGTCTTTCTTTGGATCACGCGGAATGGATCTCCTACCCAACTTACGAAAAGCATTTTCAAAAATCTATACGGGGAAACCTCACTCACAACGAATGATTACAACCGATTAAACTCCTACACCTTCAACCGGATAATCAGTTACTGGCGGGCATACCGGACCAGCGCGGCGGTTCAGGAGTTTTGCCTACTCGGTTATTCCAGGGGTATGGAAACCGGCGGCTTCACATCCGACAATTTTGTAGATGTTAGTGCGCTCAAGTTCCGCCCTTACTACCGGGACTATGCTTACAACGCATTCTACCCGGTGGGCCTTCTCATCAACCGTTGGGAGGAATACTTCCAGCCTGGAAAGAAAATCAGTATCCCTATCATCATGATCAACGACGAGAAACGCGATTGGAGAGGAACTCTCGAATTCTATTTATCAAGAGACAAGGAAGAGGATCGCGGTTTCCGCGTTTACAAGACCCGGGAAAAGATACCACCGCAGGGCAGCATCGAATTTGCATTTGATCTGACTACACCTGAAAACCCTGGCCGCTATTGCCTGACAGCCATCTACAAGGATCAAAACGAAACCATCCAACAAAGCTACGAATTTGCCGTAGACCCAATCAAACGTCTACCCGGTCAGCCCGCCCCAGATCTTAACAACCAGTTTATCCACTCTGAAGATGGCGAATTGATGGAAGCAGAAAACTAGCAGCCTAAATGGCAAGCGCGCCTTCAGACCGACCTAATTTACCCACTCTACCCATAACACCCGAATCTTTGGTGTCAGATTCACCACTGCTTACCGCAAGCATCACAGGATCCTGCTCGATTCAGTTTACTATTACCGCTCAAAAAGATACTTAACCATGCCACCTTCGGCGCGGTAAAACATCTCTTAACAATAACACCTTAGTAGGGTGAGGTAATCAGTTACATTGCGTTTCATGTCTGAGCCGGGTTGCTCTTTGGGTTGGTAGAAACTTCCGACAATTGCTCGGCGATCCGATCGAGAAATCTTTATTCGGCTGGGGTGGCCAATAACTCTTAGCAACCATAAGGTTCGCTATTGTTATAAATCGGGGAAATTCCTATAAAGGCACCCTTACAATCAGGCAAATGCGATCCTACTCTCCTTTTCGAAAATCCGAGATCCACCAATCGATTCCCGAACGATTTGAAAAACAGGTGAAACGCCATCGGGACCAATCTGCGGTGGACGATGGTTTTTGGAAGCTAAGCTATGGGGCGCTGAACGAACAAAGCAATAAGATCGCTTGGTCGATTCTCAACCATGGCCTTACCCCTCAATCTCCAGTCGCTATTTTGTGTGAACAGGGAGCCATGTTCGTCACCGCGACATTAGGAGTTTTAAAGTCCGGGTTTTGTTATGCTGTTTTGGATACAAATCAACCCGTATCACAACTTAACGAAACTATCCGTTACTTGGAATCGACGCTTATTTTGACAGACTCTGCCCATAAGACGCTTGGTGAAAAGATCTCTACTCCCAACCTAAAAGTTATTGATCTGGAAGACCTGGACAGCAGCCTCTCCGCAGAAAACCCTAAGCTTCCAATAGTTCCCGAATCTCTGGCGTATATTTACTTCACAACCGGTTCCACAGATAAACCTAAAGGTGTCATGGATACACATAGAAACGTGCTTCATAACATCAGGCGTTATACCAACAGTCTGCAGATTTCACCCAAAGATCGGCTTACCTTGCTCCATGCGCCCCACCTCAGTGCCTGCGTATCAAGCCAGTTCGGTGCATTGCTCAATGGAGCTACTCTGTTTCCCAAACCCATCAAAGCAAGCACCGTCAACACGCTGGCAGATTGGCTCATCGACAAAAAGATCACAATCTATCACTCAACGCCTTCCGTTTTTGAATACGCACTCTCCGAAGATTCGTATGCCAGTCAGCTCAGGATCATTCGGTTAGAAGGCGCACCCTGTCGCGTCGACGATCTGATTCGATTCAAGCACTACGCGCCGGAAAACTGCAGACTCGTAAACGGTCTCGGTACCACGGAAACCGGACTCTCTACCCAATTCTTCTTCGGTCACGATATGGCCACACCCAAAAACCTTGTCCCAATCGGTTATCCTGTAGACGGAATGGAAGTTGTAATTCTCGATGAAAACGGTGACGAAAGAGGTTTAGGCAACAGCGGTGAGATCGCCATTCGAAGCGCTTACCTGAGTCCCGGTTACTGGAAGGATTCCGAAAAAACCAAGACCTCTTTTACGACCGACGCTAAAAATGCGATCCTAAGAATCTGGAAAACCGGAGATCTAGGACAAAAGGAGTTGGATGGCCGTATCATTCATCTCGGTCGAAAGGAAGAACAGGGCGCACGCAAACCCTTTGAAACAGCCAACCCACCCCAGACCCCCACTGAAATAGAATTGGCAAAACTGTGGTCGGACATCCTGGACAGAACGAACATTGGTCGCTTCGACAACTTCTTCGAAACAGGGGGCGATTCGCTGCTCGCACTCAAGCTGTCAAACCGTATTCGCGAGCACCTGTCACAACCTATATCGATGAAGGATATTTTTGAAAATCCGACACTTTTAACACTTGCTGAATTCCTCGATGCCAGAGTCCAAGGGTGAGACTACCTCCTCTCCTGAACTAGGAGCCATTCGATGCGCTTCACCTTGACAATTTCAGCGACGGTAAGACCCCATTCGTAGCCACCGGGAAATTGGTCGATCAATGATCCCACGCTTATAGCCCTTCCTGTCGCAATACTTCCAACACAAGCTCACAGGAATAGTTCGAGAACGCCCGAACGCACCCTGGTCTAGTCGTTCGGTAAGCGATCCGCTCGGAAGAGACCTTTTTGAGTGGTAATATACAAAGTATCCTCAGTCTCTCCAAACGCGCAATTGGTAACCTTTTCTCCAGGGAGTGGAATGAACCCCACCTGTTGCCCTAGAGGGTTATACACCCAAACGCCGCCCAGACAACAGACATACAAACGATCCTGACTATCTACCGTCATACCGTCTGCCCCGTGCTCGGTACCTTCGGTATGAATACGTGCGAAGATACGACCTTCGCCCACTGTGCCAGAATGTTCATCCAATGGAAACACATGAATCTTCCGGGCTTTATACTCGGTCACGTACAACGTCGTTTCATCCCCGGACAGCATTACCCCATTGATGCCCGGAAGGTCGCTGATAAACGGTTCAACCCTCCCGTCTTGAGAGATGCGGTAGACACACTGGTGTCTTGGCATTGTAAAATAAGCATTCCCAGAAGTGCTGACGACAATGTCATTAGGACCTCCCTTACCGGGATCCTCTGCCTGCCAGAGGGTTGTAATCGTTCTGTCTTCCTCCAGTCGAGTGACACGCTTACCGAGCATCTCACACATCAGTAGTCTTTGTTTTAAATCAAAGGCCATACCATTGGCACCTCCAGAGTCCCGCCTGATCACTTGAAACTCACCGGTGGAGACCAAGTATTCATGCACCTGATTGGCAAAAATTTCTGTGAAATACAATTTGCCCGCTCCGTCCCATACCGGACCCTCCGCAGTTTCCAGATTATAGGCCAACTCCTCTACCTCCCATGTTTCGGCGCTGCCTGAAATGGAATAGAGCACTCCAATAACCCATGCGAGGATCATTCCTATACGATTAGTCATTTTCGTATTCATAGCAGTTACGTTTAACCGAAATCAGTCATCCATATTCAGAGATTTCACTCCATTCGAAACTAATCGAGTGAGTACAAAAACCGGGATGTTGCGGAGTCTGAGTCAAAGGATCTCTGAGTTGCGCAGCATAGTGCAAGAATTTAGAAGGGATCCTAGCACAACTCAACTCGTTTGGGATTATAGAGTTAACTAAACAACAGATTCACTGTTTTCCGTCGAGATACTTCCACAGACCTTTGAAGCGTTTGAAACGCGAGCGCTCATGGTGTTCGAAAGCTTCGCCATTCACGTAGTAATCGGCAATGAATTCGACCTTACCCGATTTGTCACCCCTACCCCCACCGCTAGATGAAAGTACTCTGAGAAAGCTCCAGCTGACCTGATTCATCGTTTCCATGATACTATCCCGCAGTCCCGGTTCACGGGTGTCCGGGTGCGTGGTGTCCACGAGGAAATCGACGCGGCGAAAAAAGTAGGCGCTGTAGCGGGCACGCATGAGCTGTTCGGCCGTCTCAGGTTTCTTTTTCAAGTAATGAATGGGCATGCAGCATTCGCCATAAGGCTTTTGACTCTTACAGGGGCAGAGTGATTCCTCCCGTTCCGTGGGCTTGCTTTTCTCCTTCATCAAGCCCCAAGAGTTCAGATGAGACACAATTGAGCAAAACAAATCCAGTGTTGAACCCCTGCACAAAGGGTCTTTGATCCTCCCTTACTCATGGCCAGAAAAAACGAACACAATAAGACTAAAGCCCGGGTCCGGGAATTCAAGCACTCGAACTTCAATACCCCGTTGCCCCATATGGATGAAGGAGAGCTCAACCAGAAGATAATGGAGTCCAAGAATCCACTGGTCTTGATTCTTGATTGTATCGAGGACCCACACAATCTGGGCGCCTGCCTGAGAACCGCAGATGCGGTAAGAGCCATTGCGGTGGTAACCCCCAAGAATCGATCTGCCTCTGTGACTGAGACCGTGCGCAGGGTGGCGGCAGGAGGCGCTGAAGCGGTGCCCGTCGTACAAGTCTCGAACCTCGCCCAATCCATGAAGAAGATGCAACAATCCGGACTTTTTCTTATGGGTACTACCGACCAGGCCACAAAGGAGATCTACGAAGTAGATTTGTCGGGGGGAATCGGTATTGTGATGGGATCCGAAGGTTTTGGGCTGAGACGGCTCACTATGGAAACTTGTGATGAACTTATAAAAATACCGATGCAAGGTACGGTTCCTTGCCTGAACATATCGGTGGCGACTGGTATCTGTCTCTATGAAGTCATAAGGCAGAATCGTAAATAGCTCATCTTTTTTGCAGGGGCAGTCTGCGGAGAGCCCTATCTTTCCCATCTCCATCCTATCACATGAAACAAAGGCTCTTAAACTATCTCTGGGTGCTCCCATTGATTTTACTTGTCGGAGTCTACTTCAAGAATGCGTGGGTCGCTGACGACGCCTACATTATCTTTCGCAGCATTGAGCAACTCTTTGCAGGGAACGGGCCGGTTTGGAATCCTGGAGAACGTGTACAGGTATCAACCAGTCCGTTGTGGTATTTCGTATTGTCATTTAGCCGAGTTTTTTCGTCAGACCTATATCTCAATGCGATCTTGCTTTCATGTGTCCTGCTAATCGGGCTATACTTTATCCTCAAATCCTGTCTCAAAGATAGTATTTTCGTGCTACTCGGTAGTTTGCTTCTGGTAGCGTCCAACGCTTTCTTTGACTACACCTCGTCCGGCCTGGAAAATATTTTAGCCTACGTGCTGATAGCAGGATACGCCCTGGTATTCCTTCGGTTCTTTGAGAATTCCGAATCGAAAGACACTGCATTGCAAAACAACCGTATCCAACTGCTTATGGTGCTATACGGTCTGGTCATCTGTGTGCGGCATGACTTACTACTACTCCTGTTCCCTCCAAGCGCCTACGTATTCTTTAATCAATTCAAAAGGTTCACCGCCAAACAGTGGGTCCGTCTGGCAATAGTGTCGCTAACTCCGTTTTTAGCTTACACGCTCTACTCAACGCTCTACTACGGTTTCCCGTTTCCCAATACGGCGTATGCGAAACTGAATACCGGTATTCCCAGTTCGGATCTGTTTCACCAAGGTCTTAGGTTTATAAAAGTCAGCTCTGTAAAAGATACGCTGACAGTACTCGTCATCGCTGTGTCACTGGCGTTGAACTTGATAAAGCCAATCACACCAGCGGTGCGATTCATGTGCATAGGAGTCCTACTCAATATAGCTTACGTTGTTAAAGTCGGGGGTGATTTCATGACGGGGCGTTTCCTGTCCTTTGCTTTTTTAATAAGCGCGGTGATGCTCGTACTCTGGATCAAACAAAGCGGAAACAAACGGTACCTGATCTATGCGTTCTCCATTCTGGCAGCCTATTTCATTATCTATCCTAACACACCGCTAACATCCTCTATAGACTACGAAGAAACCAGATTGACAGACGGTATTGCCAATGAAAGAGGTTTCTATTTCCTCGGATCCTCATTCTACCAATACTTAAAGACCAAAGGGACTGGGGAGGTTTTTCCTTCGCATCAATTTAGTGAGGAGGGCCAGTATTTTGCATCTAGTGAAGAGCGAATCCTTCAAATTGGTCACCTTGGTTATTTGGGTTACCATTCCGGACTGAGCAAATATATTCTAGACCGCTATGCCCTTTCAGACCCCCTGCTCGCGCGCTTACCGTCTCAGAAGAAATGGCGCATCGGTCACTTTGAAAGAGACTTGCCGAAAGGCTATTTCGAAAGCGTGGAAACCAGGACTAATCTAATAGCGGATCCGAGTCTGAGGGAGTATTACGATCGTCTGAACGTTATCACCCGGGGAGAGCAGCTCTTTTCGATCGATCGGTTGAAAACCATCGTTCAATTCAACCTCGGGCATTACGACTACCTCATACAAGAATACTTAATAAGGACAGAGGCGGACTAGCCCGCTATCTTATGTGGCTAGGAATGCAGTCTCTACAGAACCAGCGACCGCGCAGATCGGCTCAAAAAAAGACAAGACCCGCCAATCTTTCCAAACTATTCTGGCTGATTCCGATCCTCTATATAGGGCTCTTCAAATACTCTCTACCGTATCGAAACGCGCTGGAAACCATCTGAATTATAATCGATTGAAAACGATACATCGTAATTTGGATTCTTCTCGGTAGGTCAATCTAGATTCAAAATGAGATATCGTTTCGTCCTTCTCCCTCAACAAACTCTACATCGTCGGGTTTACTGTGCCAGCATTTTCGGGATCCATAAACCATACAAAAATAGGGCGACCATTGGACCACACACCTGACCCACTTTACCTGTTCATCAAAATACAGGTCCAGAATCAAAGATTAACGAATCAACCATGAAGGCTGAATCACAGTCCTTTATTTCGGATCGGAACCTCGACTAAAAACTGCACCAGATTCTCCAGATCTTGATCATCAAAATCCGTATGACTGGGCATGTGCGTTTCCAGATAAAATTGCTTAGGATTTATTATCATCTGCTTCAAGTAGTCTGCATTGTAGTGCGCATGAGTCTGAAGAATCATGAACGGCCGCTGAGACAGATTTCCTCCATTGCCACCCGGACCCTGATGGCAAGTGTTGCAACGTTGAAGAAAGAGCCTACGTCCCGCCTTCGCCAAATCACTCAAAAGAGTTGATGGGAAAAACGCCGCATACCTATCTTCTGTATTCACAGCACGTATACCTGTAATTTGGGTGGCGTTGATCATCCCATAGTTTGGTGAGCCTGGAAAAGTGGGTATCGGGCGATCCGGATTGAAAACGTAATACGGCGCAAGCGGTTCGATATCCCCCCAAACGATGGCCATTCGCCTTCTTCTGGAGAAAGAACATCGTTATAAAGCAGCAATAGTGTCCCGTTCGTTTGGATGTATTCTTTTGTTAAACAGCTTTCCCACAAGTTAATCGTTTCAAGGATCAGTCCTTCGCCCCCGTCGTTTAAAGGAAACGCATCGATAAGTTTTTCGAGAGGGAGAACTCCTACGTTAACCGCATCGAGATGGGGTAGCAACTTGGCCGAAATCTCCGTAAATCCCGAGATCTTGGATAATTGCTCCCGGTCTAGTATCACAGAGGTGCTATCGGGTGTAGCTTCCCACATCCCATATAGTTTTATCTTTCCCGTTCCTTGGATACCTTGCGAACGCAATTCCGGTAGCGGTAGGGTCACAAAACAAGCAAATAGGAACAGTGACCCAAGTGTTTGCGTGCATGCTTTCCACAAAGCACACAGGATACCAAGACTCACCAGCGGCTGGAAAAGACTAATAGAGTCGATCCCTTTACCCGCGGGAACGAATTCGATATCCGAGTCCGCTCCACCATCGACGATATTTTTTGGTAGCTGCTACTTTCGTTTCAAGGCCCCTATCCAACCTACGGATGCACCACTGAAATCAGCGTTGTGGCGGCGAACCCGGGTCGGAGTCTCACAAACAAAAAACACATCGGGTGCCACCTTTTGAACCAGCGCCAACGCACGGTTGATCCTGCGGCGTTCACAAACAATATGGAGTTCACTGACAGGCCCACGTAATCCTTCTCCCTCAAAACAGGTCACCCGGTAATCCGCATCTCTCAATAATTGGATAATCTCATCGGTATGTGTGCTGGTAAAGATACGGAGTATACCATGGCCGAGGGCCAATTTTCGCTCCAACTTGATCCCCACCACATTCCCGGTAGAAAAACCCAGAGCATAAAAAATCAATAGCCAAGGACGCTCCAACACGGTATTCACCAAGGTCGCAATAACCACGAGCCAGATAGTTACCTCGAACAAACCCAGGACAAACGCCAAGACCATACGCCCCTGCACTGTGGATATCGTTCGAATTGTTCCGATCGATACATCCACTACTCTCGAAAAAAATACGACGATCGCTAACACACCTACCGGCAAAGTACTAAGGTCAAACTCCATAGGTTTCGAAACTGTAGCGTCCGGTCTGCAGCACAAGTATCATTTCCGCTCTCGAGCAATTACCTTCGAAATAAAGCAGGCGCCTTCACCGGTCGATGGTATACCTGGCTTACACGGCTATAGGTTTATTTACCTTTTTTCGGTGAAGCCTCATACACCCGCACGTTGTCAACATAGAGGTAGCTCTCCAACCCACCCGACTGAAACCCGAAGTTGTCCTTCTTCTCCGTCAGACCGATATGCTTTCCAACCACCGTCTTTCCGCCTACTTGCAAACTGATGGTATCTCCCACGAGCTCAATAATGACGTGGTACCAGTTCCCCTCTCTCAGATCAACGGGGACAGTGTTTAGAGCATATGTCTTTTCATCCCAGTTACCCTTGAGTGGATCCAACCCGTGATCGTGGCCTTCACGGGTCATTTGATCCCGCTTGCCTTGTTCCCTTATTTTGACGACCTCGGCCCTGTCATAGTGAATCTCAGCCTTGGCGATGTGCGCCAATCCCCAATTGATTAGAAGTCGATGGAAACCGTCCCCCTCAAGTTTCATATCGTATTCATAAATGACATCCTGATGATCCAAATAGATCTTACGGAAAGCGGTGTGGTTGTCGGCAGCCAACTGTCGCCCACGCAGTACTCCATCGACGATATCCCATCGTCCTTGCCCCACTCTGAAAAGCTCCGGCAATTCAGACTCATCAAAATTCTCCTTTAGCAGCAGTTTACCTGGCTTGGCCAATTGATAAGTCGATCCAGCATAAGCCACAACAAAAAGCAGCGGTTGAATCAGCGATATTATCAGTAGGGTTCTTATCATAAGGTAAAGAGTACTTCGAAGCAGGAGCGCCAACTAATCGACAAAGATTAGCTCGTTGGAAAGCAGAAGTGCTTGTGAATAAAGCTCCCATCCATCCAATGAGCTATCCCCGGTTTCACCTGGTGAGGATTGATCAGAAAAGCGGATGAAATCCAGACCATCGGCCAGCTCCCCCGCAGTCGGTTCTCGCTGGAAGGCGTTGCGATAGAGGGCTTCTATACGGGCCTGAGGGGCGGAATCACCATTGACAATAGAAGAATCTGCCAAGTGCCTCGCTTGCTCCATCATGAACGGACTATTCATCAAAAAAAGCGCCTGCTGTGGCACCACCGTCTCGAACCTTGCCGGACTGGTCGCTTCCGGACTCGGGTGATCGAAAGTTCTGAAAATTCCAGGCATATCCTTGCGATCGATAAAACTGTAAACCGTTCTCCGATTAGATTTCGGATCCTGAATATCTGCCTGAATTCCACCCATGGTGTCATCAAGGTTTCCAGACACTTTCAATAGCGTATCTCGCATCGACTCAAAATCGAGGCGCTGCCTTGGAAAATGATGCCACAACGAGTTCGTAGGATCTTTAAGATGCGCACTCGCATCAACATCGCTCGATTGCCGATAGGTGTCCGATAAGACAATCAAGCGTTGGAGAGATTTAATCGACCAGCCTGATTCCACAAAACTCGCAGACAACCAATTTAGCAGATCGATGTGGACGGGCTCGGGCGTCCTCACGCCAAAATCACTGGGCGTATCCACTAACGGAGTACCAAAGTGCCAGCCCCATAAGCGATTCACAAAGACACGCGCAGTAAGCGGATTATCAGGATCGGCTATCTCACGCGCTAGCTGCAGACGTCCGCTTCCTTTAGTGTAAGGTTTTCGATCCCCGCCTGAAAGGATTTCCAAATACTGACGTGGAACCTCATCGCCTAAGGTATCTTTATTTCCCCGTAAGTAGATAGCCGAGGATTTCGGTTTCTCCACATCCGCTAAAATATGAGCACGAATCGGCGCTCCCGGATGGGTCCAATCGAGCTCTTGGATTTCACCTTGAATCTCCCCGGTTTCAGCCCCGATCTTTCTACGAATCCAGACCGCAATGGCTTCACGATCAGGATTTAAAGGAGTCCCTACCTCCGTGAATAAGGTCTCGATATCCTCATAGGTATCTTCCTCTGCGTTCGTGGCAGCGGTAAACAGTTGGTTGTAAAACTCAATTCCCGCCTCCCTGTCGTTGGCTGCATAGTTATGAAACCAGTCTTTCAATAATGGATCTTCGCGATTTTCTTTCACAGACGCGTACTCGATCCATAACCTCAGAAGGTCTGCGTTTATACCTTTCGACCCGGCAAAGATCTTAAATTCGTCCTCATCATCGATTTTACTGCCCTCGTCGATCGCGCCCAGGTAGTCTCCTGTCGAAGAGCGTTCTTCGACCAAAAATTTATCAATGACGTCATCCGTCTTTTCCTCAATCTTCCTGCGGATATTTTCCTGTGCACTCAGAAACGATTGATAGGCTTCTTCATCTTCCGGATGTTTAATAACCGGGAGTTCTTCAGGGTCTTCTGAAGAATTGAATATGCCATGAAGTGAATAATAATCAGCGATCGGGATTGGATCAAACTTGTGATCATGGCACCGTGCGCAACTAACTGTCAGCCCCTGAAGCCCTCGAGTAACGACATCAATCTGATCATCGATAATGAAGTCCTTTCTACCGAAAAATGTCCGACCAAGCGTTAAAAAACCCATGGCAGCCAATGCGGTCTTATCTTCCCCCAACTCCAATTGATCGGCTGCTATCTGTTCCACAATGAACTCATCATATGGCTTATCCTGGTTCAAAGCATCTATCACGTAATCGCGGTAGGTATACGAAAACGAATAACGTCCTCTCCGAAAAATCCCTTTGGTATCCGCGTAACGTGCGATATCTAGCCAATGCCTGGCCCATCGCTCCCCGTATGCAGGCGAGGCCAGTAGCCGATCGACCAAAGCGGTGTAAGCCTCGGGAGAATCATCTGCAACAAACGCTTTCACCTCATCGTAAGTCGGCGGTAATCCGGTCAGATTGTAAGTCGCACGCCTGATCAGTGCTCTTTTTCCCGCCGGATCGTTGAAGCTCAATCCTTCACCTCCTAGCTTTAGGGCAACAAAGGCGTCAATGGGGTTTCCCAAGGTTCCAGTACTAGTCTCAGGAACCTCAGGTTTCTCAACCGGAACGAATGCCCAATGCGTTTCACGCGTGGACATATCAAATGCCGGGTGTCCCTCGTCTGCCAGCAAGTGACCTGCTGAACCAATGACTACGCTCAGAATGATTATTAAATTTGAGAACGTTCTGAACATGGCCTTAAGCGATTAGCTCGTGAATTACGTCTCCATGAACATCCGTAAGCCTAAAGTCTCGACCGGCGTAGCGGAAGGTCAGCTTTTCATGGTCAAAACCCATCAAGTGCAAGATCGTCGCATGAAGGTCGTGCACGTGAACCTTATTTTCCACAGCCGCAAAACCAAATTCGTCAGTCGCTCCATGAACATATCCACCCCGAACGCCTCCTCCAGCCATCCACATACTAAAACCATGGTTGTTGTGATCGCGACCGTTCATCTTGCCCTGATTGGATCCTGGTACCGCTAATTCCACCACAGGAGTTCTACCAAATTCTCCGCCCCAAATGACTAATGTGTCTTCAAGCAGTCCACGCATCTTCAGATCCTTCAGCAGCGCTGCAATCGGTTTGTCGCATTCCTCTGCCAGCTTACGGTGACGATTCTCGAGGTCATCGTGGTTATCCCATGGTTGACGAAACCCCGTCCACACCTGAACAAACCTAACACCGCGTTCCGCCAAACGACGAGCAATCAAGAGCTGCCGAGCCTGCAAGCCTTCACCATACATTTCGCGGACATATGAGGGCTCCTTTGAAATATCAAAGGCATCGGTCGCCTCCATCTGCATACGGTAGGCAAGCTCAAATGACTGCACACGTGCATCAAAACGTTCGTCATCCTGCCGCTGATCGGCGTGATGCTGATTCAGCTTTTGCAGAAGATCCAGCTGCCTGCGCTGCGTAGCGGAGTCCGTATGGTGGTTTTGAATATTCTCGAGCAGCCGGTCGATCTCCTCATGCTTGGTATCGACATAGGTGCCTTGAAATGCTCCAGGTAAAAATGCGTTTTGCCAGTTCTGCGCATCGGAAACCGGGAAGCCATTCGGACACATTGAAATAAAGCCCGGCAAATTCTGATTTTCGGTTCCAAGCCCGTAGGTTAACCACGAACCCATGCTCGGTCGAACCAAACGAGACTCACCGCAATTCATGAGCAACAGCGAAGGCTCATGATTCGGAACATCTGTATGCATCGAACGGATGACCGCAATATCATCGACACACTCGCCCACATGGGAAAAGAGCTCACTCACTTCGATCCCGCTTTGACCATACGGCTTGAACTCAAAAGGAGAGCCCATGGCAGCTCCCGTTATACGTTCGGTCTTCAACTGCACCGGTAACCGGCGCCCATGCCATTCCCTCAGCAGTGGCTTCGGATCAAAAGTATCCACCTGTGACGGACCCCCATTGGCAAAAATGTGAATAACCCGTTTCGCTTTGGCAGCAAAGTGAGGGGCGCGTGGATCCAAAGAGGAAATTTCCTGAGGAGTGCTCCCCATCAATTCCGGCCCCAATAGAGATCCAAGCCCTAAAGCACCAAAGCCCATACCACAGCGATTTAGAAACTCGCGCCTCGAATAGACAAAATCTTCCTGGGGATGGTGTGACATGGGTAAACTTCTTAGGGAACTTTAGGGAAAGTAATGCTAGGAATAGGACAAGAGTCTTAAAATGACAAGTACTGTTAAACACTTTTCAATCAAATATCGGGTAAACTGGCGGCTGATACGCAATATGATTTAACGAGGAATTGGCCTACGATTCGGTTCAAAGAACCTAGGAAATTCATTTTTGAACCATCCTTTAACTTCCCATCTCAATAATTTTGTTACAACGTAAAGATCATGAGCGTAGAGACCACTATTCCCATCATAGATATGAATCCCTTTCTCGAGGGCACTCAGGAGGGCCGACAACTAGTCGCTCAGGAAATATACCGCGCGGCTCACGAGGTTGGATTTCTTTACCTGAAAAACTTTGGCATGTCGGAGGACCTGCTGGAAGCTGCATTCAAAGTCGCCCACTCGCTCTTCACCAGCGATGAAAAGCTGAAGGTTCCTTTCAATGTAGAGTTCAATCATGGTTACGGAAAGATGCAGGGAGAAGCGCTTGACCCCTCAAAACCCGCTGACCTCAAAGAAACTTTTACCAGTCGTAACCTTGCCAACCTTCCCAGCGGACCTGACCTTTGGCCGAATCCCCAGTTCGAAGCATTTATGCGGGTTTTCTACAAACGGGTAAGACAAATATCTTCGGACGTCATGGGTGCCTTCGCTCTCGCACTCGACCTGGATCCTGCCTTCTTTGAGGACAAACACACAGGACTCACCCAAACCATGCGCCTCCTTCACTACCCACCTGTAGATACCGTTAGCGAGGGCCAACTTGGAGCGGGAGCACACACTGATTACGGAACCCTCACCGTCTTGTTTCAAGACAGCGCAGGAGGACTTGAAGTGCAAAACCTCAAAGGCGAATGGGTATCCGCTCCGCCGATACCCGGTACGGTCGTCATCAACACTGGGGATCTCATCGCTCGCT
The DNA here is from genome assembly GCA_964352065.1 of uncultured Opitutaceae bacterium. Taxonomy (GTDB): domain Bacteria; phylum Verrucomicrobiota; class Verrucomicrobiia; order Opitutales; family UBA2995; genus UBA2995. The sequence continues at coordinate 46,509 of CAYGQM010000003.1, read as the reverse complement.
GGAGTAATGATTTCTTCAAATCGACCCCCCACCGCGTGGTTCCCAGCCCAGCCGCCAAAAAGAACGGCCGTCAATCGATCGCGTTTTTCAGTGATCCCGATCCGAATGTGGTTATAGAGACGTTTCCCAGCTGTATCAACAAAGAGAATCCTGCGAAGTACGGACCGATCACAGCAGGAGAATATGTGCAGCAGCGAATCCTCGCCTCACAAGCGGGATAGTACGCACGACCGCCGATTCGCATACCCACTCTCTAGAGAAGGTGACATCTACTTTAGAACAATGTGATAACGATCATCCTTTGCCCAATAGCCTGCATGTTCCCATGCATACTTAGTACCATGTTGTTTATCAATTTAGAAGCGGTAAATCAAGTTTAATGAGAGATATACGAAACTGGCCAAACTCATCTAAAACCGCGTTGCCAATCATTCTGATCCGGCACCACGCTATGCAAATGCCGAACAATTTTAAGATTCAGGGTCAGAAATAGAGGGACGTCCTTCGACTAAGTAAGAACCCAGTAATCCTAGCGAACCATCCGGGACAATCAAACTACGAAAAAGGCAGTCTTACAATGCTCCTGACAGCATAATGGGACCCGTAGGCGACACTGACCCGCCTTTAGGTTCAAGACTGATAGCAAACGCACCTGCAGCAGATACGGAAACTGAGGGTGAGAAAGCGAAATCGGCTCGACCTTGATTATCTACTTGGAAAACACCCGCCGGAATAGGCGCTTCCTGATCCGGAGAAATCACCCAGCACTGATAATCCTGCTTAAGAGTATCCAACGTTTGCATATTATATACTTTTACGATTCCACTGTCGCGTTCATTGTCCCAAACGGCAAAACCGTATCGCAGCTCGTCGTTTTCAGAACTTAAAGCTGCGATTTGAATTTTATCCAAGACTGACTGTTGGCGCAAATTCGTCACCGAAGATTCAAGTATTTCCCTCTGAGAATCAGAGGATGCCAACTGCACAGTCAGCTGTTCCAATTGGCTGCGCAACGTTTGATTCGTAGATCGAATCGACGCGATTGCAGTTTCCAATTGCATTTTGGCCTGTTGGGTTGTCTCGGCCATCTCAGTCAATTCCTCGACTTTGGATTGCAGCGTCTCATTACTTGCAATGGTTGTCTCGATCTGCGTTTCAAGCTCACGATTTCGATCGGCACGTGAACTTGCAACTTCGAGCAGCTCGTCAGCTTTCTCCTGAAGGCTTTGATTTTTAGCCAACAGGTCATCCTTTTCTGTTTTCAGATCGCTCATGTTATCGCTCTGTCCAAAATACACAACCAACAAACATGCTGCTACAGCCCAACCAACAACGCCCAGAACGACTTTCCCATAGGGAAACGGCGCTACAACTGGCTCGGTTGGGTCAATGCTCGAGGAAGCTTCGTCCGATGCCGACTCCTCTTCGGGTATCGCTTCAAGTAATCGATCCCTTAAGCCCATGGCTGGTTCAACGAGCTCGGCATTGGTAAGCATCGTCAGTCCCATGGATCGTTCGATTTCGTCGACCAGGGCAGCGACGCTCTCATCATCCACCATTTCCGCTTCGAAGTCAGCGCGTTCCTGCTCTCCGAGTTCATTCATCAAGTAGGCAATGACCCTGATTTCAAGCTCCTCAAACGACATGGCAGCCCTCCAATTCTTTTCTAAGGTGCGCCAACGCGTAACGCACGCGAGATTTTACAGTGCCTAATGATTCTTGAAGTTCTATTGCTATTTCGTTTTGGGTAAATCCCTTGAAATAGGCTAACTCGATTACGGCTCTCTGCTCAGATGATAAGTGGTTCATAGCCATTTTAACACGTTCTGATCGTTCCTCTGCCAACAACAGGTCAAGAGCGGTTTCATGATCCGCATGATCTTTTTCCACTAGAGGAGACTCCGGAGTCTCAATGACTTGAGAAGACGGAGGACGACGATCGGACTTTCTAATTTTGTCAATCGACCGATTTCTCACAACCCTGAGTAACCACGGTAGAACTTTCTCAGGTTTGCCCGTTAAACTATCCACACGCTTCCACAAACTCAAAAACACGTCCTGCGTGACCTCTTCGGCATCTGCAATATCTTTCAGCATCCTGAAAGACACAGAATAAACAACCTTACCATACATGTCGTAAAGAGACCCTAGTGCAGATTTTTCTCCTGCTAGAATTCCTTGTAACGCGACATCCACGTTCTGGCGGTTCATTTCATCCATATCCGACTTCCTGTAATCCTGCCTCTCCAAAGCCTCTCCGGTCAACTTTGAATCACAGTGAACGTGATTCAAAGCCGTACAAAATAACGATCCCGCAGATCGGGCGGAAGTGTAGGGAACTGTTAGGCTTAATGACATGTGGTTTACTTAGAATCACGCATCTGCGGACTTTTTGGATCTATTGATAGAACCGAGAGCCTATCCAAAAAGAAAATCTACAATTACTAGATCCAAGCGGCGATTCTCTGCGTGTTCCTTTCCGAGCTCAGATAAAACCCATCAATAACTAAAAAATACATACAATGAAAATGCAGATTAAAGATATAAAAAGGAAGGCAGCACAGACGAACACTTTTCGATGCCTGTCTTCTTTACTTCTCACAACTACTCTGGCACTTGCCACCGCACCTGCTTCCTTTGGTTCAAGCCACATGGACGCTCCGCTTATAACGTATGATGACCCGGCAAACCTTGCAGATGTGTATGCGTTTGTTTCAGAGCGTGACGGTCAGAAGTATCTGACAGTGGGTTTATCTACTTACCCATTCGAGGAACCCGGCATCGGTCCAAATAAATACAATTTCGATCCTAACGTGCTCTATGAAATTCATCTATCGACCGGTGATGACCTCGTAAGTGGTGCAGACACTATCTCCTACCAATTCGAATTTGAAACGAACTATACCAGTGAAACAACCATCCTCCAATCCTACCTGGGCGTCATAGAAACTGTCGGAGATGCTGCTCAGAATCTGATACAAACCTACACTGTAAATAAGGTTGAAGGCTCAACCGTCACTGAACTGGGCAATGGTATTGTACCTCCCAATAATCAAGGAATAGCAACTCCGCTTTACAATGTCGATGAGGACGGGACGAATCCTGCGAAACCCGGTGTAAGTGATGCCACGGAACTTGATAGCTATACAGCCACCAGTATCGCATCTCTGGCCGAAGGTTACCGCAGTTTTGCCGGCCAACGGGAAGACGGCTTCTATGCAGACATACAAGCGGTATTTGACTTGCTTGCTCTAAGATCAGGTAGCGAAAGTTTTGACAGTCAATCCGGGTTTAACACCCACGTCATAATGTTAGAAATTCCGGTAGATGATATCGGAGGTGACCTGCAAACCGTGGGTGTTCATGCAACGACAAGTCGCATGGAGCTTGGGTTGTGGCAGCAGGTTGGACGGCTTGGCAATCCACTTTTCTGCGAGGCACTGGTAGCTATCGAAGACAAGAATACTTATAACCAAACGAAACCAACACAAGATGCGGCTCTCTTCCAAAAGTATGCGGAAACTCCAGAATTGGCGGGCCTCATAAACGCTCTGATCTTCGGTGGAGATCCAGTAGCACCCGCTACTAATCGAACGGATCTTGTAGGAATATTTATTCCCGACTTAATTCGCGTTGATCTTTCTACCGGACCTGCCCGCCTATCCGGCGGTGACGGCGCGGACGAAGGGTACTCCCGACTCGGACTTTTCGGCGGTGACGCACTGACCAGTCAAATTTCAGATGGGTTCGGAGATGGAGCAGTTCCCGGAGGATGGCCCAATGGACGGCGCTTCGGCGACGATGTAATCGACATAGCTATTACGGCAATCCTCAGTGACCTAAGAGTAAGTCCTCCGATAATCATGACAGCTGACGGTATCGATAACGTGAATACTAACGACTCCATATACAATAAGGTCTTCCCTTACGCTGGAACTCCCCACAATGGCCGCAACTCAGTTCACAATCCTAGCTTTGCCCAATCTCGAGTTACGAGACTCGTAAACATGTCGACCCGCGGGTTTGTTAGCGCCGCAGAACAAGGCGAGTTGATTGGAGGACTTATCATATTTGGTGACGAACCCATTGACGTGCTTCTTAGAGCCCCTGGACCCAGCATGAGCAATTCGGGAATCAACAACCCACTTCAAGACCCAATGATGCAGGTCTTCCAGGGAGAAGAAATGCTTGTAGCAAACGACGACTGGATGAATGGCGATAGAGCAGACGAAATCTCCATGAGCGATCTGGCCCCAGCAGATCCCAGAGAAGCCGCCGTGCTAATCACTCTCGCTCCCGGAGTATACACAACCGTGATAACCGGAAAAGACGGTGGAGAAGGTATTTCACTGGCTGAAACCTTTCTCTTCAACAATTAGAGTTGATTGGATCACAAACAAGAAGGCTGTCTCTCACGGAAGAGGCAGCCTTTTTCATGTTTCTATCCTTGGAAAGACGATCCGGAGAACGACATTTTTATGGATGAGCACAAGTTCAGCTAAGCACATGATCTTTAACCAGCTTCTCTGTCAGTGCCGTTCCGAAACCAGGTTTTTCTGACGGCAGATAGTAACCGTCTTTGAATTCAGAACTCATGGCATTCATGAGGTCGGTTCCTTCGTCGGTAGTCCCAAAACTCTCCGCCCAGTTACACTCCATTGACGATAAACAAAGCGGCAGACCGAAAAGGCTACCGCCTCGGTGGGGCGTAAACTCAAGGCCATGGGTTGCCGCCAACGCCGCGATTCTACGCAAAGAAGTTACCCCACCACACCAACTCACATCCGGTTGCAGAACATCAACGGCCTTGTGTCGGATCAGCTCCGCAAAACCGAATCGCGTATACTCGTGCTCACCATGGGCGATACGGGTACTGTCGATCTCCTTAACCAACCGCTCATAGCCAAGCAAATTGTCGGGCGATAGGGGCTCCTCAATCCAATAAAGATTATGACTTTCCAAACGGCGGGCCATATCCAAAGTAAACTCGACGTCGTCCCAACCAGCGACGCATTCTATCATCATGGATTTATCCATACCGATCAGTTCACGAACCTGAGTGAGGGAGTCGACCGTTCGGCGTTTCCCCGCCTCTCCTTCCGCCAGACCGTCCCAGACGACAACCTTGAAATGCTGAATCCCGAGATCCAGACCTACGTGGACGGCCTCCGGAACGCCCGTATTGTAAACCGGGATACGATCCTTTGTCGTTCCACCCAGCAATCGGTAGACCGGCTGTCCCGTATGTTTCCCCAAAATATCCCACAAGGCGTTATCCACGCCGCTTAAGGCCATGACGAATACCCCCCGTCTTCCATAAAAATCTCCTGCTGTATAAAGCTGATCCCAGAGCATCTCAATGTTCAAGGGATTCGTTCCCACCAGGAGGTGACGGAGATGCCCTTGAATTATTTCGCAGGCAACTGTTCCTCCGGCGCCCAACCCAAACCCGGTAATTCCCTGGTTCGTTTTGATGATGACTATTATCGAACTAGCCAACTGTGCAAAGGGGCCTTTATAACGCCACCGCTGAGGATCAAAATCCGAGCTGAACTGTGGCAGCTTGCCCTGGGATGATCGCTCCCAGAGTTTTACCGGATAAACATCCACCGATGTGATCTTCAACTTTTGATCATTTGCATGACGGTCTGCAAAGAGTGAGGAAGACAACTTGAAATTGGCGGCCGCACTTGCAGTCGCCATAGCACCTATAAATTTACGCCGATTCATCGTCTGAGAGTATTCATTCCCTTGAAAAGACATGCAAGCTCAGGCAATTGGAAATCGAATCACCCGCTCCTCAGATATTGCTTCCCTGATAAACTGACACCAATATACACACAAACTCTAACCTCCTTCTAGCCACTCCCAGACTCCATCATGACCCCCGACGCTTCATTTCTTAGAATCCTATTAGACACACTTTCATTCAAGCGTCTGATAGGGGCTTTACTGATTCTGTGTTGCCTGACCTCTGCCGTAACCTTGCATGGCTCCTGGTTGGCAGGAACCGCGAAAATCAAAATTACTCCAGACATGCCGGTAGTGTTATCCGGATACGCCAGCAGAACCAAACCATTTACATCCGCTGATGGGGAACTGTGGGCAAAGGCACTCATCCTAAAGGATGAACAGGGTAAACGGGTCGTGATCATCACTACAGACCTTGTTGGAATAACCTCGAGCGTCACTCCTGCCATCTATGACGGGATACAGAAACGGACTGGAATAAGGCGATCCGAGATCTTACTCACCTGGTCTCACACGCATAGCGGTCCCAGATTGACACTCGATGAAGGCCAAGACCCCAGCGAAGATGTTCGAAACTCAATCGCCTATACTCAAAACCTTCAGGAAAAACTCGCCCACGTTGTAGAAGTCGCCAGCCGCAGCCTCCAACCGGTAGAGCTTAGCTGGGGAAGCGGCTTTGCGTCGTTCGTCATGAACCGACGCCAACGAACCGAAAGCGGAATACGACTAAATCCGAATCCGAGCGGGCACGTCGACCGAAGCCTACCTTGTTTAAAGGTAACAACGACGGAGGGAAAATTGATGGCGACCCTTTTCCAAGTAGCCTGCCACAATACAACATTAGGCAGCACAAACTACGCACTTGGGGGAGATTTTTCCGGCTACGCCCAAGAAGAAGTGGAGTCACTTTACCCGGGAACCAATGCGATGTTCATGACCGGTTGCGCGGGCAATGCAAATCCCTACCCAAGAGGAACCATAGATCTGGCTAGGCAACACGGCAAGGAGGTGGCTGCTGAAGTGCACCGACTACTTCAAAGCGAACTTACTCCCATACAGGGTCCGGTCACGACCGTACTTGATAACGCCAGGCTCTCATTACAGCCGACCAAGCCGATGGCGGAACTCCGACAAATAGCTGACCACGGACCCAATTGGCTTAAAGGAAGCGCTGCTACCATGATCGAAAGCTTGGAACGCGGGCAACCCCTGCCCCGTTACTTCGATGCGCCCGTTTCGGTTTGGCAGTTTGGTCAAGACCTCACCCTTGTCGGTCTTTCAGGAGAAGTTGTGAGTGGTTATGTCCTGGGAACTCAAGCTGCCATTGGACATCGAAAGCTCTGGATCGGCGCCTATTGTCATGACTTCTTTGGATACCTGCCAACCGCTCAGATTGTAAGAGACGGCGGCTACGAAACACGGGGCCTTTTTAATGGTCAAGGTTGGTTCTCAGAAAAGGCCGAACAGGAAATGCTGGAAACCATTACACGCTTGGCAAAAGAAGCGGGAAGAAACTTTGAGTAGTTCTACTTCGTCTGAAAAATAGGACTCAGAACCATCGCTTCCATGAGATCCTTAAACCCACTTTCGTCATCCCGTTGCGCTGCGACAATAAGGTCCAATTCACGTCGATCCCCTGCTTCCATTCTTCGACCCGTAGCCAAACTCAGCAGCTTGGAAGTAATGGCCCGGGTTATCTGGTCCTCCCGATCCAGTAGAATGTCGCGGTATTCGCTTATAGAGCTGAACGAGGAGCCATCTGCCAGTTTGCCTGAGGCATTAATCGGCAACTTGTCTTTGTAGGAATCCCGCCAACGTCCGATCGGATCGAACGTTTCAAGCGCAAACCCGAGAGGGTCAATCTTGCGGTGGCATTCGTAGCAGGTCGGATTACTACGGTGTTTTTCAAGTTGATCCCGCAGTGAAATCGCTCCCCGCGTATCGGGATCGAAAGGTTCGACGTCGGGAGGCGGCGGAGATGGAGGTGTTCCCAGAATGTTCTCCAGCATCCAGACACCCCGGATAACCGGTGAGGTATCAATACCATTGGCCGTAACAGTCAGAATCGATGCATGCCCCAAAATACCGGTGCGATTGGGGTCCTGATTCTGAACCTGCCGCAATGCCAGTCCGTTCACTCCTTCGTAGCCGTAAAGTTCAGCCAGCGGCTCGTTGATAAAGCTGTAATCTGCAGTAATCAACTCGTCGAGCGGCCGATTTTCAGAACGTATGTAGTCAATGAACCGGTACGTTTCTTCATACATGTATCTTTGGAGGTTGCGCTCGTAATAATACTGATAGGCTTTGCGATCCGGCGGCTGTGCACCCAGGTCTTTTAGGGTTAACACCAGATCCACGAAGTTCTTTGTAAAGGCACTTGCTTTTTCATCCGCCAACATACGCCCCAACTGTCGCTTCAAAACTGCGGATTTTCGCAACTGATTTTTCGAGGCCAGTTTTAGTAACTCCGCGTCGGGCATGGAGGACCACAGAAAATAGGACAATCGTGAAGCAAGTGCGTAATCATCCAACCGCCCCCCGGCATCTGCAGGTTCATTCAGGAACAGAAATCCAGGCGAACACAGGACTCGCTTCAAGGTATCCTTGAAGGCCTGAAAAGCGGATTCTCCAGTAACAATACGATTTTCATAGAACTGCATCAAATGCATCCATTCCTCGGTGGACGCGGGTCGTCGATAAGCCCGGGAAGCGAAATCCTTGATCAACTGACCGGCATGTTTTTTAGAAAAGCCACGGTCTCCCAAAACCGAACGCTGTGCCGGTGACGGCCAACTCTCGTAAAGGGGTCCCTCGATTTCGATTTCATGGATTCGGATGTGCGGCAGTTTCCCATATTTCAATGTAACCCACTTCCGATTACCAAAATTATCTTCCAACTCCTCGTCCAACTGCGGAGCTATTTCATTAAAAACCGGTTGAAACGCTGACCGCAGGTTGATGGTGCCATTGGGAAATGTGAATCTAGGCGTAAACCCCTTATCCAACCATACCGTTGCCTCATACCACGCGATCTCGTCGTCTGGCAGGGTAAAAGAAGCGAGCGTAGGCTCGATCCGTTGTGGAATTACGATTTCTCCCACACTCAGGTTACCCGGCACAATCGCCAGTTCATGAAGTTGATTTGGATTGGTAGTGGAGACGCGGGGGATATGATTGTGAATTCGATTCCTCGACTCCGCCTGAACCCGAATATTGTAGTAACCATCATGGGGAACGCCTGAAACAAAATCATGGATCGTTCCATAGGCACCCTCATGTCTTTGCGAGGTGGGCACCTCGTAAAGCGCGATATACTCGTAATTACAGAGTTTCTCCATGGTCGTTCCCAGCCCCTCAAGATTCCTGAAATTATCCGTAAAATGCCACTGTTTCACTTCCGGTCTTTCCTCTTCAGAGAACACCTTCTCGATAATTTCATCGGCGGCTTCCACATAGCGATCTAACAGGTAACTCGACGTCACCAATTGATCGCCCAGCGTATCGAGGTGATGCTCAGCATCATCGCGAGGAAACGATTGGGTTGGATCAAATAAAGATACATTCAGGTCAAACAGATCCCTGATCGAATTCAGGTATTCACGACGGTTAATGCGTCGGAGCACCGTCTGACGATCGGTACTGCGAAGCAACTCATGATGCTCCTCTATCGTCTCTGTTAGCTGAGAGATCATGGCCAACATCTCTGGCACTTCGGGTTGAGTCCCCTCATCGTCAGGCGGCATCTCACCCAGGTTTAGGATGTCGAGGATGTCCTGCATCTGAATCAACGTGGCCGAATCGTCGATAGGCAAGACCATCGTATCAAATCTCCGATCACCTTTTTGTTTTTCCGGACCGTGGCACTTTATGCAGTAGACCTCGATAAACCCGCCTATGGATTGGGTCTCTTCAGGGGTCGCAGAAAGCGTTGAACATAGAAGTAGGGACAACCATCCCACTACCAATAAAGATTTCTTCACTGTCAAAATCCGCACTTAAACGGTTTCCAGTTGAGTCACCGTTCCGGTGCTGTGTGCGAAGTAATCATCTTCGATACCCATACGTTGTAACATCGAAAGATAGAGGTTTGAAAGCGGAACCCTGCGGTGGCTTTCTTTCGGTAAAGCAATATGCTGTCCATGTTTAAAACCTCCGCCGGCCAATATGATAGGGAGATCTGTATTGGTGTGGGAGTTTGCATTACCCATACCCGAACCGAAAAGAACCATCGAGTCGTCTAATAATCGAGTTCCCGACGTTTCATCCTCAATCGTATTTAACTTGGAAAGAAAACGGGCAAAATTTTGGGTCTGATAGAGTTCCAACTTAACCAGATCGCGGATTTTGGATTCCTCTTGCCCATGGTGAGAGGTCAGATGGTAACCACTGTTTACCCCCAATACACTCGCATCAAAGTCTTCACTGGAAATTTCCAAAGTCGCGATTCTCGTGGAATCTGTTTGCAGCGCCAAGACGATCAAGTCGTAGAGCATGGGAAGATCGAGTACGATACCTTTATTAGTGGGCATCTCAATCGTCGCCTCGGGTTTTGGTACGTCGATCCAATACTTACTTTGCTCGACCTTCATCTCGGTCTCCCTTACCGCGGTGAAATACTCATCCAACTTGTCACGATCTTTGGAGGTCACAGACTTCGATAGTGTGTTAGCATCATGAAGGACTGAATCGAGTATCGATTTCTTAAGCACCGATCGCTTTTCAGCCTCGCGCTTTCCTCCTTCGGAATCGTCCTCAAACAGTTTCTTGAACAATTCCCGAGGTCCTGTAATGGGTGGGACCCGAACTCCTGAGCGGGTCCATGACATCTGGCAACCATTGTGCAAACCGCTACTCGAACCAACGTTCAAAGTAGGATAACGGGTCGCAGAACCCACCGACTCCGCCGCCCGCTGATCGAGACTTATATTTCCATCCGGCATGTTCTTGGCATCCACTTTCAATACGCCTGAAAGAAATGAATGCACCCCGAAGTGCCCCCCTGTGAGACCATGATCCAAGTTGGAGAATATGCTAAAAGACTTTCTCAATCCATCCAGCGGTTTTAACAGTTCAGGAGCCACATAATCGGCCCCCACTTCTTTCGGGAAAAAGGCTGGCTGGTACATCCCAAATGAATTTCCCACGATCACCATACGCTGGGGGCCCTGCCGAACCGTTACGGATGCAAATGCGGGGAACATACTCTCCAACGCTGGTAGTGCCAGACACACACCGGTGCCTTTCAAAAAAGAGCGACGGGAAACCTGTTTTGAGAAGTTGAAGTGAACGCGTTTCATAAGGGATAAACAGAAAGTAACCTTCGGGAAAATACTCGAGGAAAAGTGACAACCCAAAGCCTAGACTGGAGTTGCTGCAATTTTCAAGACGGGAAACATCCGTTTCGAAGGTTGTCTGAGCTTCCCATACGGTTCACCATTTGCCTGATCCCACCATAGATCATGGTAGGTCTGTTAATCCCGGTTTGAGTTTATTTTAAGGCTCCGATTAGTTTAGAATTCTCTTTTCCAGACGTTCCATCGCCAAGGAACATGAAACGATATTCCTCCACGACCCCACTGATCCTAGCCATCTACCTGATGAGCGGCTTGCCCTCATCAGGAAATGAGCTACGTTCGATTATAACCCGGGACAACCCGGCGCTCAGCCTCTCCGGCAATAGCAGTTATGCTGTTCTTTCGGATACCACAGCGCGTGATAGGCTTCAGTTCAGCTAGATCCAGAGACAAAGCGCTTCGAAATCGCCAACCCCCATCGTAACCTGAAGAAGGTGGATTGCGTTTACTCCACAAATGCACACACTAACGCCCTGAAACTGTGAAGATTACCATGAGATCAATCCGATACGTCCCTTTTGTATTTACGATCGTGTTTCTCATTTGTATTCACTCACAGGCAGCCAACCGCGTTTTGGTCAAAGCCGTAGCGTCAGAAGACTACGTCAAAGAGAGAGCACTGGACGAAAAAAAGAAGATTCAAACCTATCAATTCATAAAAGGACGGTATTTTGGAGGGTTATCAAAGAACTCAGGAATGGAAAAGGTCTCATTCACGGATGTAGTCCAAGACCTTGCCGTCCAACTGACCCGTCAAGGATTCTATCCGAATCCCGTTAAAGGCGAAGGAGATTTGCTCATATCCGTCCACTACGGCGTGACAGATTTTGAAGAATCGTACGAGGATCAATGGGGAATCACTTCTCTGGAGGACCTTGGATACAATGATACGGTAGCCAGTGCAGGTGGAGGAGGAACCGCCCTCGAACCTGGACAGGTCGATGCCATCAACAATCTCTCATTCAATCTTAATAGCACTCAGGCTGCAGCAGACAGCAACGAACAAGGTGGTTATTATAAAGCGCAACTGCTGGGAATGGAGGAGGCGTTCTCAAACCGCGTATCCCCACAAGATGAATACGAACTCAAAAGCCTGCTTCAGGAGGAACGCTATTTTGTTATTTTGATGGCTTACGATTACCCCAGTGTTAAGCGCGGTAAACCTGAACTCGTCTGGTCTACTCGCTACAGTATCCGCGCCTACGGGCAAAATTTTGAAGATGCGATCAAGGGCATGAACGTCGTTGCAGGAGATTTCTTCGGGAAAAACCTAAAAGGCCTCTCCAGAAAACGAGTCGATGATGCTTCGCATGTGGAAATGGGGGATATAGAAGTCATCGACGATGCTCCAACCCCATCCGATAAAACCAATTAATCCGGCCTTCCCAACTTCTTCATGAAATCACTCAGTGTCATCATCATCCTCACCTCGCTCCTGCTTAACAGCGTGTATGCTGAAAACAGAATCGCGATCAAGGCAGTCGCTTCGGAGGAGTACATTAAGTCACGGGCTTTGGATCAATCGAAGAAGCTACAAACCTACCAGTTTATGAAAGGAAACTATCATCCGGGAACCACTGCGGACGCCGGCATGAAAGACGTTACCTTCGAAGATATAATCGGGAACATGGCAATCCACCTTCAGAGACAAGGATTTTACCCGCTTAAAGAACCGGGCGACAGTGACCTTATTTTTGTCGTTCATTATGGGAGAACATCGACCGAGCCAAGTCTGGAAGATATGTTGGGTTACACCTCATTGGAGGACCAGGGCTATTCCGATACGGTAGCCAATGCAGGTACAGGTGGCGCTACCCTCACGCCGACGGAAATGAATGCCACAGCCGATTTCGGTTTCAGCATGGCGACGCGCGACAACTCCGCGAGCGGAGGTGAAATGTCACTGTTTTATAAAGCCCAACTGCTCGGAATGGAGGAGGCGTTTCTTGAAAACAACATCAGTCCCAGCGAAGAGCACCTCCTCAAAACACTCTTGGATCAGGAACGCTACTTTATCGTTTTGGTGGCCTACGACTTCAGAAAGCTTAAGGAAGGTAAAATAGAACCGCAGTGGGTAACCCGTTACAGCATCCGGGCCATTGGGCAGTCCTTTGAAAATGCCATTCAGGACCTCAACTACGTAGCAGGTGACTACTTCGGAAAGAATTTGAAAGGATTGACCCAAAAACGCGCCTCTGACGATTCCCGGGTAGAAATGGGAGAAATTGAGATCATCGGAAACGAAACTCCGACCAACAATTCCAATTAATAAAGACAGCCGCTTAAAGGTATCGTAGCTCAGCTGACATAATCTAGTTTTCGATTGCCAGCGCGGGCAATCGGAGGAAATCCACTTTGCTTACCCGGATCTCCCTTTCTTTATTGTCTAACGATCAACAATCCCGTTGATTTTACGACTTGCCCTATGAAACGCTTATTTACTCCATTTACTCTAATTGCAGTTTTAACGATTGTTGGAGGCCTATTCTTTCTAGGCTGTTCCGGAGATAAAACGATCACGCTCCGCGGAGCATCTCAGTTTGATAAGAATCATGCCTACACCAAGACGCTTGAGAAGTTCGCGGAGTTGGTAAAAGAGTACTACGGTCAACCCGTCGAGTTCGAGATTTACTTGAACAGCGAACTCGGGCTGGAAAAAGACTACTTCAGCTATATGAGTCAGGGACTGTCCGTAGATTTTGCAGTCGTCTCCCCCTCTCACATGTCCACCTTCTCCAAGGCTGCGCCTCTCATGGACATGCCATTCCTGTTTCGAGACCTCGACCACTGGAACAAGGTTCTGAATGGCGATGCGCTCCAACCAATCGCCGATCAGATTTCTGAAAAAGCAGATGTAAAGCTAATTGGTTATGCGGGGGGTGGCACACGCAATCTCATCGTCAACAAGCCAATCGAAAACATGAGTGATCTCAAGGGTCTACCCGTTCGCGTTATGGGAGCCCCGATACAGACTAAAATTTTCCAAGCAATAACGGCTGCCCCCACCGTAATCGCATACAACGAAGTCTATAATGCGATTCAGACCGGCGTGATCGATGCAGCGGAAAATGAAGCCGCCGGCATCCAACAGATGAAGTTCTACGAGGTAGGCCCAGACATCTCACTGACCCAACACGCGATTACAGTCCGCCCACTTTGCTTTAGCGGCAAGACATTACGCCGACTCCCGGAAACCCTGCAAGCAGCTATCATCAAGGCCGGAAAAGAAGCCGGTGCCTTTGGCCGTCAGATCGAGTCTTCACAAGACGTCGAAATGCTAGCGGCCATGGAAACCGAAGGAAAACTCAAGACGCATGTATTTTCGGAAAGGGATCAATTGCTGAAGCTAGCTGAACCGGTCAAAAAAGCTTATGCAAAAGAGATTGATGCGACCGAAGTCCTGGAAGCTATAGACCGTGTTCGATAACCGAATTTTGTATTTGCTCACAGGATACATAAAACTCGGACCCATGGCTATTTCAACCGAATAATGAAAGCGTTCTCCGTCGTCATGCAGGTGATTGTGGTTTTTAATAAACGCTATCACCAATTATTAATCGGACTGATTACCCTGCTCATGGCTCTGATTATCATTCCAGTCTCTCTGCAGATCCTTTCGCGCTATACCGGCATTATTCCCCGTTACATCTGGACGGAAGAAGTTGCCCGATTCTGCTTCGTCTGGATCATTATGATCGGGGCGATTATTGCCGTAAGGGACAACTCTCATTTTGATGTCGACTTGCTACCTAGTCCACAGTCCAAGCGAAGCCAAGGAATCAGAAACCTGATTGTGCACAGTTCAATTGCCGCCATGGGTGGGATATTCGTTTTCTACGGAATCGATTTTGCAAAGTTTGGGTTTATTCAATCGTCTGAAATGAGTGGAATTAACATGGCCACCATTTATATCTCATTCCCGCTCGCTGGTTTTTCATGGCTCCTGTTTTTAACAGAAAAAATCGCGGCGGATATACAGTTGATTCGGGGAAATTTGAAGCCCATCGAAAAATGAGCGCCGGAGAAGTATCACTCATTCTGTTTGGAATCTTTGCACTCCTTATCCTTCTGCGGGTACCAGTTTCATTTGCCCTCGGGCTGGCTTGCATACCTGTTTTTTTAATAGATCCACAAATGAACCCAGGGATACTGCTTCAAGAAATGTGGAAGTCTTATAATTCTTTCATTCTCTTGGCCGTTCCTTTTTTCCTGCTCGCAGCCAACCTTATGAACGCATCGGGAATAACAGAACGGCTGGTGAACCTGGCGCGAGCTTCAGTGGGCCATCTGCCTGGCGGCTTGGGACACATCAACGTTATGGTGAGCATGCTGTTTGCCGGAATATCCGGTTCATCGACGGCTGACGCGGCCGGGATCGGATCCTTGATGATTCCCGCCATGAAAAAGCAGGGGTATGATACCAACTTCGCGGTCGCCATCACCGCCTGCTCTTCGGTCATGGGCGTCATTATTCCACCGAGTATCCTCATGATAGTCTGGGGCGGCCTCATGTCGGTTTCGATCGGAGGTTTATTCCTGGCAGGAGTGGTGCCAGGATTTCTCATGGCCGTCTTTATGATGAGCACGGTCTTGGTCTACGCAAAGATTCGCAACTACCCGATCTATCAGCGGGCTTCTCTGGTTGAGTTTCTCCAGGCACTGGGGCAGGCAATCTTTGCCTTGATAACACCTGCCATTATCGTTGGAGGAATTGTATTCGGATTCTTTACTCCAACGGAGGCTTCGGTTGTCGCCGTCATCTATTCCGCATTCCTCGGAAGCATCGTTTACCGGAAGATAGGTCTGAAGCAATTTCCCACGGTGCTCTACGATTCGGCACGACTAGCAGCAATATCCCTATTCTGTATAGGAACTGCGTCCGCTTTCGGATGGTTACTTGCCTACTACCGCGTTCCGCAAGCACTCGTAGACACGATGGCAGAGTACGGAACAGGGATTATCACGACCGGCATTATTGTGGCCTTAGCATTTTTGGTAATCGGTATGTTTATCGATGCCATTCCAGCGATCATTATTTTAGGAACGATCTTGTTGCCGCTCGCAGAAAAGGTAGGGATGCACCCTATTCATTTTGCGATCATCGGCGTAATCTCACTCGCCTTCGGCTTGGTCACACCACCCTACGGACTGTGTCTGTTGATCTCATGTGCTCTTGGAAACATTAAGGTCGTAGATGCCATAAAAGATGTGGGCATTATTCTAATTCCCATGCTAGTTCTATTGATTCTCGTTATATTGTTTCCTGAAATGATTCTATTTTTGCCACGCTGGTTGGCACCGGAATTCCTTTAAATTCGTATCCAAAACTTCAACCTAATACCCTAATGCTACATCTTACCCGAAATCTCCTCCTCGCGATTGCGCTATGCGCGTCCAGTTCGCTTCTAACCGCAGAGATTACTCTACCATCGATCTTTGGTGACCACATGGTACTTCAACAAAAACAGTCCAACCCAGTGTGGGGGTGGGCAGAGCCGGGCGAGAAAGTAGAAGTCGAAATTTACGGACAAAGCCACTCCACTGAAGCTGACGAGGACGGCTACTGGAAGGTAAAGCTGCGCCCCATTCCGGCAGGGGGGCCCTACCGTCTCGAAATCGAAGGGGAGAACGAAGAGTTCTTTTTCGATGACGTATTAGTCGGTGAGGTATGGATCTGTTCGGGCCAATCCAACATGGCTTGGACCGTAAACAACTCCTACAATGCAGAAGTTGAGCTGCTCACTGCCAATCATCCCAACATTCGTTTGATTTCGGTTCCACAAGTAGGCACCCAAGACGCACAAAACGACTTCAACGGCCAATGGGAAGCCTGCTCGGCAGACGTGCTTAAAGATTTTTCGGCGGTCGGATACTTTTTCGGACGCCGCCTACACGATGCGCTCGATGTCCCCATCGGCCTCATCGACAATGCTTGGGGTGGATCTGCTGCCGATGCCTGGATACGCCGTGATGTTCTGGAAAAAGATGGTCGCTTCGATAAGATGATGAAGTGGTGGAAAGACCAGGAGAGTAGTTACGACTATGAGAAGGAACTTGCTGACTGGAATAAGCGGGTAGAAAAATGGAAAGTGGACGGAAGCCAGGGCAGCCAACCACGCCGCCCCTCTGATCTGATGACTGGCAATCAACGTCCAGCCAATATTTACAACGGAGTTCTCCATCCAACGATTGGATACGGCATCCGGGGCGCAATTTGGTATCAGGGAGAATCCAATGCCAGCAGAGCTTACCAATACCGCGACTTGTTTCCTCTCATGATCCAACACTGGAGAGATGAATGGGGCCAAGGAGACTTCCCCTTCTACTACGTTCAGTTAGCCGATTATCGCGAAGAAGAGACCCAACCGGTCGATTCAGACTGGGCAGAACTTCGTGAGGCTCAAACCATGACCATGGATCGTTTGGCCAACGTAGGCCAAGCCGTCATTATTGACGTCGGAGAGGGCCGCGACATCCACCCACGGGACAAACAGGCAGTCGGCAATCGCCTCGCCCGCTGGGCCCTGGCCAAGGATTACGGCTTCGACATTCTTTTCAGCAGTCCACGATACAAATCGATGAAGAAGGACGGGAACAAGATTGTGCTCACCTTCGATCACGTCGGGCAAGGACTCTATTCATTTGATACGCGCGAACCTGTCGGATTCGCCATCGCAGGGAAGGACAAACAGTTCGTCTGGGCCGATGCGGAAATCACGGGTAGCAATGAAGTCACGGTTTGGAGTGATTCTATAAATACCCCCGTTGCCGTGCGCTACGCCTGGGCCAACAACCCCGTCTGTAATATGTTCAGCCGCGATGGATTACCCATGACTCCATTTCGCACAGATGATTGGGATGGCGTGACTGTGGATGCAGTGCATCGCTAATCTACCACGCTACGATTGCAAGCCAGTCAGACTGACTCAGGCATTGCCTGTTCGATCTCGTCGTACTCGAAGCACGACGAATATAACTCCATCAAGTAAAACCCACTGACATTGGAACTCAGCCAGTGGAAATTGCTTCGGTACCACTTGATAAGCCAATAAGAAAAGACACCTTGCTCCCAACATTCATCTATGAGTTCAACCGCATCTGTCTCCATACTCTTGATCCAGGATCTTGCCGTCCTTCTTCTAGCGGCAACTCTTGCAGGCTGGGTATGTGACCGGTTAGGTATCTCAAGGGTTGTTGGGTTCCTTGGTGCAGGAGTTTTGATCGGAACTCCCCAGATCACATGGATTTACGTCACCGATGAATCTCGTATTCAGACACTGTCTCAACTTGGCCTTGTCTTTCTCATGTTCTTTATCGGACTAAGCTTTCGGTTAAGGAAGCTGCGGGAACTGGGTCCAGGAATCATTGCCGCCACTGTCTTCACGGCAATGATTACCCTCACCCTAACCCGTCTATTGGGCGGAGCCCTGGGATTCAATACGGCAGAATCCCTCTTCCTAGCGGCAATGTTGATGGTCAGTAGCAGCGCGATCGTCGGCAAGGTCCTAAGTGAAAACGGACTTGTTCACGAACGAGCGGGGCAGTTGGCCATGGCGATGACCTTGCTTGAGGACTTGGTAGCCATCATACTGCTGGCATGGTTGGGGTCCTACGCAGCCAGCGAAAGCGGAGTCGCCACATCGTGGAAAGATTCGTTAACCACAATTGGCTCATTAGCTGCCTTCATCGTCCTCCTTATTATTCCAGGCGTGTTGTTTGTACCCAAAATCCTGAAGAAGCTGGCCAAAAAAAGAGCCTTCGAACAAGAAACCCTGTTGGTGGCCAGCCTGATGTTCGGAATGGCTTTATTAACCGTCAAAAGCGGATTTTCTCTGGCTCTTGGAGCATTCCTGTGCGGCGTCATTGTAGCGGAGTCACCTCGAATCAGGGCCATCGAGTCCAACTTTTCCGGTCTAAGGGATATATTCATGACCGTATTTTTCACGGCCGTCGGTATGTCTATCGATATAACGGCCTTACCGGAGGCACTCAGCTTGATACTATTAGGCGTCGCACTGGCTTTCGTGGTTCGTATTTTTGCGTCGGCCACGGGTTTGTTGTTAGCAGCGGAAACTGAAAGTACGTCCCTGAAGGCAGCCCTATGCCTAACGCCAATCGGCGAGTTTTCGTTTGTAATCGCTAGCCTGGGAATAAGCGCAGGCTTGCTGGATCCCAGCTTTCAAGTGGCAGCCGTAGGAATATCGTTCGTAACCTCCCTGATTTCACCCGCGATAATGAAAAAGGCTGACACGATCGCCCAATTAATCAGCCCATCGAGATTGAAGCCAGTGGGAGCGGCCCTTGAAACCTATCGAAAATTGTGGGCAGACTTCGGATTCCAACGAAAAAAAAGTATATTGTGGCGCATATTAGCTCCCCGCCTGTGGCAGATCGGCCGTGAATTATTACTCATATCTGCAATACTCATCTTCGCGCGACCGATTTACGGTGCATTCGAAGGATGGATAGCAAAAAATCATACAGGCTTTTCAGCTTACCTTCCCTACTATTGGCTAGTTATCGGATTAGCCTGTCTCCCCTCTACAGTTGCCTTATATCGCAATCTGAATGCCATTGCCATGATAGTAGGAGACTATTTCACCGAAGGACAATACCTCGACAAATCCCTAAAAGGCGGACTGACCCTTATCCTAAAATCGGTCAGCTTTTTCCTCGTTTCTTTATGGATATTTAACCTTGTCCCTTTTCCTTGGTTGGATCCTTACTTCCTAATCGCAATCATCACAATCGGGATACTGGTATTGTTAACTGGATGGCGTCTGCTGGTACGTTGGCACAGCCACGCCGAAATAGCCCTCAACGAGATCCTCATAGATACTTCCTTTTCCCAAAGTACGCAAGCGATCAGGAAAGCCGGCGATCGCTGGGGACTCAGCCTGGAGGAATTCGTCTTGCCCGAAGGTTCTCCACACGCTGGGCAAAGTATCGGCGCATTGAACTTGCGCGCAAAAACCGGCGCCCACGTCGTAGGTATCGAAAGACATGGTTTTAATTTATCGGATATCGGATCCAACAGCTATGTGTTTTCCGAAGAT
This sequence comes from uncultured Opitutaceae bacterium, assembly GCA_964352065.1. GTDB lineage: Bacteria > Verrucomicrobiota > Verrucomicrobiia > Opitutales > UBA2995 > UBA2995. Next base: position 26,348 of record CAYGQM010000003.1, on the reverse strand, counting down.
AAATTGTATTTATTGGGAGAACCCGAGTCGTTAAAGGAGGCTTGTAAATTTCTGGGAACGATTGATCCGGCATCGGCAGATGGAATCGATCTGACAGCAGCTGTCCTCGACGAAACTACGATCGTACAACGATCCGCATGGATCGGTAAGTCACTAGATGAGCTACGTTGGCCAAGACTGTTTGGCGTTCAGGTAGTTGCAGTTCAGCGTGAAGAGAAGCGGTTTATATGTCCTAATGGCGACTGGACATTCCACCCTCATGACCAACTACTGCTGGCCGGTCCCCGATCTTCTATCGAAAAACTTAAGCGATCACAAACCACTATCGAGAATCGCAAAGCGCCCTGAATAAAAATAGCCCCCAAGACGTTTACCGATCCCACTTCTTCGGAAACCGAAGTAAGGATTCCAAGGAGGATCTAATAGGGCTTATCCCCTGCAATCGTGATCCGATGCATTTCGCGGCGATGACCGTTGTAGTCATTCAATGCGTAGTGCATCACGCTGCGATTATCCCAAAATGCAATTGATCCCTTCTGCCATTTAAAACGGCAGGTAAACGCTTCCCGACGGGAGTGTTCGAATAGAAAATTCAAGAGAGGAGCGCTTTCCTCTTCGGTCATGTCTTTGAAACGTACGTTGAAGGTTTTGTTTACAAAGAGCCCTTTGCGACCGGTTTCCGGGTGAGTGCGAACCACTGGATGCTCCATTTCCTCCAGTGCTTTCTCATTGGGAACGACGTCCATATTCTTCCACTGATATTTGGCACGACCTTCCGGGCCAAACGGACCTTTCGCGGTGTGCATAGCGATCAGTCCGTCCAGCAATCGCTTCATTCCATCTGACAAGGTGTCATAAGCCAGATACTGATTCGCGAAGAGCGTATCTCCACCCACCGGTGGCACATCAATTGCATACAAGACAGAACCTAAAGCCGGAGCTTCCTGATGCGTCACATCCGAATGCCAAACACCGCCAAAATTCCCACCCGTCTCGTCCGCCTCGCGAACCAGTCGTATGATGTGAGGAAAATCGGGTAACCCTTTAACGAAGTCGTGTTCATCCAGTTCTCCAAAACGTCTCGCAAACGCCAAATGCTGTTCCGCCGTAAGCTCCTGATCACGAAAGAAAATGACCAAATAGTCGAGCAGCGCCTGACGAATCTCCTGAATCGTTTCGTCGCTGAGGTTTTCAGACAGGTTTACTCCGCTTATTTCAGCGCCGAGGGCACCTGAAACCGGGGTAATTTCAAGCTTGGGTTTGGTGAGCATTAGTTTTCCTGTTTTTGTTTTTGGAGGCCACGTTTCATCGCTTCCTGCAGTGAGATGGTGCCTTCGCCGTAGAGTGGCGAGTCAGATCCAGCACTACCTGGAAGCGGTTCCACATTGATCGTGGGGAGGTATTTCTGAAAACTGGTAATGACATTCGCAAACTGCGGATCCGCTGCCAGATTCGTCCATTCATTCGGATCGGTCTGGTGATCATACAATTCTTCCGAGCCATCGGCATACACTGTATAACGCCATCGTTCTGAACGGAGTGAATGATTATTCGGTCCGAAGGTGCACAATGCGGGTCTGTCCCATTTCGCACCAGGATTCCTGAGCAAGGGCTTGAGACTTACCCCTTCGAGATCACTGCGATCTGGTAGTCCACACAAGTCCGTCAAGGTGGGAAACAAATCGATCAGTCCCACCGGCCGGTTTGTACGCTCGCCTTTGGAGAGTCCGGGAGCCGATATGATTAGTGGTACCCGCGTCGTTTCCTCCCAAAGTGTGCGCTTGGCCCACCGCAGTTTCTCCCCAAGGTGAAATCCGTGGTCACTCCACAATACGATTACCGTATCATCCGCTTCGCCGCTCGTTTCCAAACCAGCCAACACCATACCCACCAAGGAATCCACAAAGCTGTTAGCTGCAAGATAGGCGCGAACTGCATGGCGGGCCTCATCGCTTTCAACCATCCATTCGTGACGTGGACCCGTAGGATTTAACGTAAGTTGCTTGGCTATTTCAGGCAGGTCGTCGCGATCATCGGGTCGAGAGGCAGGCAGCTGTACACTACCGAGAGGGTACAGATCGAACCACTTCTTCGAGGCATAAATTGGCACATGGGGAAGCGCAAATCCAACCGCTAAGAAAAACGGTTCTTCTTTCAGGGCCAGTTCCGGAAGGACGCCAGCCGCCCACTCGGCCGTTTTGTAGTCACGCATCTCCTCATCAGGAACATCTACCTCCGCCCAATCCCAACCCGGATGACTCCCTGGCAAAGTATAACGGATTTTCTGGTCTGGTTTTCGCCAACCACGCGAATTTTCAATATGATCAAAGGATACTTCGTCGACCGGACCGTGGAATATTTTCCCCATCGTAGCCGCGTAGTAACCATGCTTACGAAAATACTGAAACAGAGTCTCCTCATTCTTTGTGCCGTCTACGGTCCTGAAGTTGGGAGCGAGGAAATACATGCCCGTCGTAGAAGGTAGCTTTCCCAAAATTAGACTTACCCGGGAAGGGTTACAGATCGGCGCCTGACAATGGGCATTGGAGAACAGGACTCCCCGATCAGCCAGTTTATCCATATGGGGGGTTTGCACCTGCGGATGCCCACCATAAGCACCCACCCAATCGTTCATGTCATCAATCGCGATAAAAAGGACATTGGGCTTTTTGGCGCTCACTGCACCCAACACAGAAAGGAAACCTAAAATTACCGAAACCGTAAGGCGACTAAAGATCGAAATGGGATAATTCAAATAGCTAACAGGTTAAGCTCGTATTTTATCCACAAATACACGATCGCGATCACTCGGACCAAGTTTGTGGTGCACGTCCATACCTTCAAGCATGGTATTGTAAACGTCAATACCTTCTGCAGCCACGTCCATAATTTGTCCCGTCTTAAAACGACCATTCGCACCTGTGATCGCATGGAAAACGCCAGAGAGTTCGCGTTTCACATCGGAGTGACGGCCATCGCCTGATTCGGTAGACACAGTAATCATGGAATTCTCCAAAATAGATCTCCCATTACCTTCAATACAATCCGCCTCATCCAAACGTTTCAAGAAATACGCCACTTCGCGCATCTTCATGTGAGCGTGAGCTCGAAGCTCTGTGTTTTCTTTTTCCTCTCTAAATTTGTGCCACCACTCGTGGCTACAGCCAGCGGACCCACTCTTATTGTGCTGAGCCGCATCATCGAAGGTAAAGACCTTACGACCATTGTATTCATAGTCTCCCTTCATGCGAAGGCGTTCGCCAGCTGCCAAAAACGTCAGAGCGCCAAAGCGCGCCTTATCGGTTTGAATGGCCAGTGCGTAGAGGTCTGCCATCAAGCGCCATTCCCTTACCAGATCGTCGAGTTGCATATCGATGCCCTCTCCCCCCGGGTCCGCTTCCCCACCATGTTTGATTCTTGAAGGAGGTGGCATAACCGGACCATCGCTATTCAGATCCCGGTGAGAATAAGCCCGCTGCTCAAACTCACGCACACGATCCAAGTGATCAGCCACACGGGCCTTCGATTGAGTTCCCAGGGGAGATCGCTGACTCGTTAGAAACTTATACTGGTTCACAACCGAATCCAGAACGCTACGTTTTAAATGCAAATCTCTGGGCGTCATGCCTTCCGGCAAATCGATAGATCCAAAAACTCGCTCGAACAGATCACGCGGACGCTCTTGCATGGTTGCCGCTACCGTTCCGTCCATATTATAGGTATGAACATAGCGACTGACTCGGCTCCGACGAAAGTAGGTACCTGCAGCCAATGTGGGCACAATTCCCGAAGGCAATCCATCCGGATAGTAGTGATTCCTCACGACCTGGTCTATCGATGGTCCTCCAGACTTGGCTTCGCCTGCCGGCGCTTCAGCCGTGAATGAAGCGGAGGCGCCATCGAAGTGAGCATTGATTCCAGTTCCATCAGCTCGCACCTGGTCCACATTCCGCATAATGAGCAGCTTGTCACCCAGATCCTTCAACGGCTCAAGAACTCCATCAAACCCCTCTGCCTGTAAGGGTGCAGGGACTCCCAGTCCGAAAAAAACGTTGAATGAGCGCACTGGAACTGCGGCCGCGGCGGGCTTCGATGCAGCCGTAGCCGTGCCAACGAGCATCTCCTCCATAAAAGGTAATCCAATGGCAACCGTGCCCAATCCCTTGAGCATCGTTCGGCGGCTTATACTTTTCTGATTCATTTTAATTCAGGGTAGATTCTAAAGGTTCCGTGCGAGTGGTCTGAACCAGTTCACTCATTACCAGGGCAGAAATGACGCTGGAATAAGTTCCACCTTCTTTCTTGGCTGTTTCGTGAATACTGTCAAGAAAGGGCGCGTCATCCAAGGTAAGAGGTCTTCCCAGAGCCCACTGGGCAACTTTCCAGGTAAGTGTTTTACTAACGCGATCGCTCTCTGCGAGTAAGTCCGCTAACTGAGCCACGGTTTGGTAAGTCACGGGTTCTGGTGCTCCCGGCACTATCAACTCACCATCTTCCCGGAGGTCGTTGCCGTGCTCATCGGACGGATGAAAGGCCCCGACACCATCAAACTTCTCGAACGCAAACGCAAGCGGTTCAAAACGCGCATGACAGCCCCCACAGGAATTGTCGTTAATTCGCATCATGGACACCATCCGGTTCGACTGACCGGGACTGGCAGGCACCGGTGTAGTGTCCAGCCCTGGCGGAGGTGGCTTCACCGTCCCTCTTAAAAGATCGTGCAAGACAAACAGTCCCCGTGTCACCATAGACGCTTCGTCTCCTCCAATGGTTAACACACTCCCATGGGTTAATAGACCTCCACGATGCGCATTCTCCTCCAAATCGTATTTCGAAAGACCGTCTTCAACCGTGGTCGCGTCCGCTGTTAGCAGACCATAATGCTCGGCCAATCTCGGACTCGCAAACGTGAGTTGTGCGTTCATGAGGTCGCCAAGGGGCCGGTTCTGGGTCCAGACAACCTCTTTGAAAAAAGCCAGTGTCTCTGCCCGCATATCCTCAGCCAATGCGGCGTCCCACTCCGGAAATTTATCTTCGTTCGGGCGCAGGTTATCGAGACGTCCCAGATTGAGCCATTCGTATATAAACTGAGCTGAGTGCGCAACTGCCCGTTCGTCAGCCAGCATGCGATCCACTTGTTTTCTGAGCACAAAAGGATACTTCAACTCGCCTTTATCTGCGGCCTCCATCAACGCTTCATCGGGCGGCCCTCCCCAGACCGTGTAGCTCAGGCGTGACGCCAACTCGTATTCATTTACTGGCGACAAACTGCCATCTCCTCTTTGATTTTCAACACGGTAAATAAAACGGGGGGACTGAAGCATAGCTTCCAACATCAGGCTAACCGCTTCCTCACTACTACCTCCCGAACCAGCAACCGTTGTCGATATTCCTCGAAAGGCGACCACTTCATGTTTATCCAACGGGCCGCGCAACAACCACTTCCCCATGGATTCTAAAAGTGCCCCCATGTCCTTATCGGTAAATTTCAGGTTCTTGTAGAAACGGTCGGCAAACATCAGAACATCCATACGCTCTACAATGATTCCCGCCAAGGTGGCGTACGCCTGAACATGACCGAGGTCGACATTCAAATTGTAGGCCGTGTTACTAAAACCATCCGCTCGGTTATCAGGCGGTAGCAATTCTCGGGCTTCCTTCTCAATGTCTACACCGGTCGCTCTGTAAACCGTTTCAATATACTCGTTTACCGTGAGGCGTCTTATCCAATTTTCCCCAGTCGACTCCTTTTCGTAGACAGCAGGATCGATCCAATCGACGGTCCAATCCGCACCTTCATTTATCCATACTTTTAAAGCATCCTTTTCTTCTTGAGAAAGCGGAGGCCGATCTTCCGGCATGTCATCGAAATAAACCGATTCCCAAAGGTTACTCTCCTCAGCATTACCGGGAATGATGGCTTCTCCGCTATCACCACCCAGAAAAGCACTTTCCTTGCGCGACAGGTCCAAGGCTCCTTCTTTGACAGCCGTATCATGACATTCCAAACAATGCTTTGCCAGAATCGGCGCTACTTTGGACTGAAAAAAGTCTTTCTCTTGCACGACAGCTCCATGATTTCCGATCACGGGAATCGGTGCGCCGTTCTCCGCCCAATCCAGCACTTTACTGCGCTGATCTGGAGCTAAGGCCTCCAGAATAGGCTGAATATCCCTGACAAAATCAATGCCTCCCGGCTGCTTTTTTTGGGCAGACAGACCCAAACAGCCTATCATCAAGAAACTGACAACTACGGGGAAAAATCTATTCATCGAAAAGAGAGGGAAGTGCTTAGGGCTTCAGGTACTAGAGAATTGGAAAAATGAACTATGCATAGTCGTCCTGCTAATTCAAACAGATCCGGTCAAAAAATAAGAGAGTATCACTCAGCGACGAAATACCATGGAAACAGACCAAAAGAATAATTTTGGGAGCCAATACGCGCTCGTAACTTCGTTATCCAAAACTTTTCAAAACAATAACTCCAGTGCCTCCTTGAATGAAGGAGCTCCCACATCGACATGATTCACATCGTAGGATCGCCGTATAATCGTTAGCTTTGAAAAATTGCGTGCATTCAAGCGGGACTCGAAAAGAGAAACAACCCCGTCGTTATTTGACTCACCCAATGCACTTGAAAGAAAGAGTGTCGCGTCGAGTTCCTGACTCGTGTCAAATCGGGTCTGTTCCAACTGAATCAGATAGTTACGATCCCACCAAAAGCTACCGTCGAACGATAGGTAGTTTTTAAACACCGGAGATTCCGTCTCATCCATCAGCAATGCAAGTCCGGTAAACAAACCACCCAACGATGCGCCACAAATCGATCGCTCATCGGGATTTACCCGAAAATAGCGTTCGAAAACAGGAATGAATTCGGAAATCAGAAACTGAAAATAGTCGGTAGCCCCTGATGAGGTATAGTCAATCAACCGACGGTCCATCGGCCCTTCATCGATACCGACCAGGATAACTTCCTTCCCTTGATCAACAATAGCGTCCCGGTACTCATTAAACAACCATTGGCCATCGGTAGCGTAGATAACCGGAAAGCTCGCCCCTGTCTTCGTGTAACTCGGAGGCAAGTATACCCGAAACGGATAATCTATCTCTGTAATCTCAGAAAGAATCGAATCTGGAATAATTTCCGAAATCCGAAAAAACTTCGGGCTCTCTTCAAAAGACACTTCGACTGACTCGATCGCCCCCGAACCCAGAATCGGTTCACCCACCAGTTTCCAATCCCGCATATTCTCACTCCGGGAAAGTTGATAATGGACCGTGTCATCTGCCTGAAATCGGATTTTCACCGAACGTTCGCCCACCGGATGAACCTCAAACTCAACCTCGGATTCTATCATAGCAACACCTGCCAACGGCACTAAGAGTGCCAAGTAGCTAAGTGCTCTTACAATGAAAGACATAGTAGGTGAAATATTCGCAGTTCCGCAGACAAGACGAACGGTGTTGGTTAACTGGATGAAAGAATCAATGATAATGCGATATTCGAACCAGTTCCACTCCCAACGGAGATTTATCGAAACTCCTAAGAATTGCGCGAAAATAGCATAGTCTTTCCTTCCAAAACCGTCCTATAGTCATTTTTGTTCAACCCAAGTTAGATAGCTGAATTCACTTCACCCCAAAGTTTATTATGAATATTGACCCAATCACTCGTCGCAGATTTATCAAAACCACCGGAGCCGCAGGCCTCGCCTCGCTCATGGCTAACTTGCCCGCTGTCCACGGCGCCCACCACGCTGATAAGATCAAGGTAGGGCTCATTGGTCTCGGAGGTAGAGGAACAGGCGCCGGCATTATCGACTGTGCGACTGCCGATCCGAGCATCGAGCTCGTTGCCATGGGAGATCTTTTCAAAGATCATCTCGATCAGGCGAAGGAACGTATCCAACGCAATCTGGCAAAACGCGAGCTGCCTGTTGATAAGATCTACAAGGTCACACAGGATACGATGTTTCACGGTTTCGATGCTTACAAAAAGGTCATCGCCTGCGATGTGGATCTCATCATTCTGACTACCCCACCGGTATTCCGCCCCATGCATTTCAAGGCCGCCGTGGAAGCCGGCAAACATTGCTTCATTGAAAAGCCGGTCGCCGTGGATCCAGTAGGCGTAAAAGACATCATCGCCACGTCGAAGCTCGCCAAGAAAAAGGGACTGACGGTTGTAGCCGGAACCCAGATGCGCAGAGCCCGGCACTACCACGCACTCATCGAACAAATTCGAAATGGTTCCATGGGAGAAATCACAAGTGGCCAATCGACCCGCATGGGAGGTGCTATGCTCACCTGGAGGGAGGACGAAGCAGTCCGCCGCCCTGAATGGTCGGACATGGAGTGGCAACTGCGTCGCTGGTTATTTACTACTTGGTCCTCCGGAGATTTCCTCGTAGAGCAACACGTTCACAACCTCGACATTGTGGACTGGATTATGGATTCGCACCCGACTCAAGTAACAGGCTTCGGAGGCCGCCAATCTCGAACCGGCGATGCTTTTCCCAATGCCTGGGATCATGTTTCTTTGGAATATGAATACCCCAATGGCGCTCGAATCTCACACCTGGGTGCACAGATAGACGGTATCAGCAATCGCAACGATCTCGTCATGGCCGGAACCAAGGGTACAATGAATGCCAGCTTCGCAAATGCTACCATTCACGGAAAATCAAAATGGAAATACGACGGCCCAACGCCCAACCCGGCAGTGGAGGAATACCGGGACGCTCTCAATTCGATCAAAAATTCAGAGGCCATTAATGAAGGTGAGCGCATCGCTCAAAGTACCATGACTGCCATCCTCGGTCGCATGGCTGCCTACTCGGGCCGATCTTTGAAATGGGACTGGGCCATGAATGCTTCCAAACTCGATCTGACTCCTAAAAATTGGAAGTTCGGAGACTATCCTTTGGCAGAAGTGGCCGTACCAGGCGTCACTAAGTTAATCTAAACCCTTGATATCACCATGTCCGTATCCCGCAGAAGTTTTGTCAAGTCAGCTGCAACCGCTACCGCTGCCTTGTCCTTCCCCACAATCGTCCCTCGCCACGTACTGGGCGGCGCAACCTTTGTCGCTCCCAGCGAAAAGGTGAATGTGGGCATTGTCGGTTGTGGCGGTCAGGGACAACACAATATGCGCCAGCTACTCCGTCTGGACGATGTGCAGGTCACGGCCATTGCTGATCCCGCGGAGTATTGGAATCTCAACGCCTTCTATTATAGGGATATCGCGGGAAGAGGCCCCGTCAAAGATGAGATCGAGGAGCACTACCAGAAGAAAACTCCCAACTATAAAGTAGCCGAATACGTTGAGTTCCGCGAAATGCTGGAGAAGGAAAGCTCTCTCGACGCGATTCTTTGCGCGACGCCGGACCACACCCATGCGTTCGTCGCGTCCAACTCGATGCGCGCTGGCAAGCACGTGTACGTGGAAAAACCCATGGCCCACAATCTCTGGGAAAACCGAAAATTAGCCGAGATTGCTAAAGAAACGGGGGTCGCCACCCAGATGGGTAACATGGGGCACAGCTCTGAAGGCATTCGGCAAGTGGTTGAATTACTAAGAGCGGATGCCATTGGGGAGGTAAAAGAAACCCACTCCTGGTGCCACGCTACCCGATGGACCACCGGTCTCAAAGGACTTCCCTTGGGAAGCTCCATTCCTCAACCCAATTTTGACTGGGATCTCTGGCTTGGACCACGAGAGGAGATACCTTATCACCAAGACTATACACCCGTGACTTGGCGCGACTTCTGGCGCTTCGGTTGCGGAGCCATCGGAGACTTCGCCTGCCACGATATGGACGCCACCGTCTGGGCTTACGACCTGAAGACACCAGACTCGGTCCAGGTATACCCAATCGGACAAAGTAACGACGAGATTGCACCTCACGGGGAATTGGGTTACTTCGATTTCAAAGCTCAGGGTAAGCAAAAGAAAATCAAAATAAATTGGTATGCGGGTGCAGGACGTCCGGATCACCACGAATCTTTTCCAGACAACTTTCAACTTTCCAATCGCGGCCTGCTTTTCGAGGGCACCAAAGGAGTCATCCAATCCGACGGAGCAGGTGGGGGTCCACGCATTTTTCCGCAAGAACTGCGGGGCGAAATCGATCGTCCCGAGAAGAGTATACGCCGTGTGAGCGGCCACCATAGCGATTGGATAGAAGCCATCAAGGGAGGCCCGGCAGCCAGTTCCAATTTCGAATACGCGTCCCGCCTTACCGAAATCGCATTACTCGGCGTACTTTCAGTAAGAATGGGAGGCGCCAGAATCAGATGGGATGCTGAAAATATGAAGGCAATCGGCCTACCCGAAGCAGACCGGTTCATCAAAGAACCCGTTCGCAAGGGCTGGGAAGTTGTTTAAATAGCAGGGGTGTCCCCTGCAGAACGATTTCTGCAAAAGCGCCCAGGACCAGTTTCGCCTCGCTCAAAGACCGAGGCTTATCTAGATCTTCCTACCATGAAGTCTTACCCGATTGGCATTCTAAATGGGTTCCCCAAGCAATGTATTTTCTGCGTCACCGCACTCTTGGTTTTTCGCTTATTTACAAGCCTCAGTTTTGCCGATGATCGTCCCAACGTTCTTTGGATAGTTTTTGAGGATATCAGTCGCGACCTTGGTTGTTACGGTGACACCTATGCCATCTCTCCGCATATTGACCAGTTGGCAGAAGAAGGTGTGCTTTACACCCGGGCTTGGTCTAACGCAGGCATGTGCGCTCCCGCTCGAGCGACCTTGATCACGGGCATGTATCCCCCATCTACCGGAGCCATGAATATGCGTTCGGAAGTCACCCTCCCGGATCACATCCGAGGGTATCCCGAGTATTTGCGCAAGGCCGGTTACTACTGCAGTAACCACGTTAAAACCGACTACAACTGGATCCAGCCGGATGAGACCTGGGACGTCATTGACAACGATTGGAAAACCAAGGGCTGGACCAATCGAAAACCTGGTCAGCCGTTTTTCTCCGTCGTAAACATCACGGATACCCACAGTTCGCAACTCTACTACCGCGGTGAGGAGCGCTACCAAAAACGCCTCGAACGCCTGACTCCTGATGAGATTCATAACCCCGATCACGCGCCGGTCCCACCTTACTACCCGAACACACCTGAAGTTCGAACCGATATAGCGCGATATTATGACAATATCACCTATGCCGATAAACTCGTGGGAGATATCCTGGCAAAGCTCGAAGCCGATGGTCTCGCCGATGAAACGATCGTCTTCTATTACTCGGATCACGGACGCGGGATGCCCCGCAGCAAGGGTTGGCTCTTCCAATCGTCGCTTCGGGTCCCCTTGGTCATTCGTTTTCCCGAAAAATACCGCCACCTAGCACCGAGTGGCCCCGGAACCCAATCGGACCGCATGGTCAGTTTTGTTGATTTCGCCCCCACTCTTCTGAGCCTGGCCGGTGTCGATATTCCAAAGCACATGCAGGGCAAAGCATTTCTCGGGGCTCAGCAAACCCCACCCCGAGACCTTATGTTTGCTTACCGCGATCGTATGGATGAAAGGATCGACCTCATCCGGGCCGTGTGGGACGGAAAGTATAAATACATTCGCAACTTTCGCTCCAATCTGCCGTGGTTTCACCATCAAACCCGCAACTACCCGCACAAGCAGGGTAGCTACCAGATTCTCCATCAATACCACGCTCAAGGTAAACTCTCCCCCGAACAAGCTGTATTCATGACACTGACACGGCCGCGCGAACAGCTTTTCGATACCGACAAAGATCCGCACGAGCTCAACAATCTCGCCGAGTACCCCGAGTATCAAGCCGTACTCCGTCGCAAGCGCGAACAACTAAACCGGTGGCAGCATGAAATACTCGACCTCGGTTTCATGCCGGAATCTCAATGGTGGACGCGATTCGGTGTAGCAGGAGACAAACTCGACCGACACAGCCTGGTACGCGACCAGCCAGAAGTGTATCCATTATCAGCGATCATGCAGACCGCCGACCTGATTGACCGCGGCTCCGACGTATTACCCGAGCAGATACGGCTTCTCAATCACAGTGATCCTGCCGTTCGCTACTGGGCCCTGCAGGGAATCATTGCTCAGGGTAGCCAAGGAAGGAAAGCCATGCCCGAACTACGCAAGCTTATCAACGATCCAGTATCCATAAACCGGATCGAGGCCGCCCAGGCGCTCTGTGCTCTTGGCGAAACGGATCCCGGCCTGAACCTTTTGATCGAGGCACTGAATCACCCACAACCTTTAATCGCCCTGCCAGCGGCCAACGCGCTGGATCATCTGGGTAAAATTGCAAAACCAGCGCTTCCCGAAATTCGCGCATTCGTTGAAGAAGCACCGAATACCGAACTCCTTGGATGGCAATTCCCCAAATGGCTGCTGCAAATGACTCTGGAAAAATTCTAATCGCGTTCCCACGGAATTCCAGACAGCTATTCGAATTGCCTCAAGTCCGTCATCCAGCCAACTTGATTTCTTAGACACCCAAAACTCCATTACCGCCCTATGAACACACGCATACTTCCGACTCTCGTTTCTATCACCCTATTCATTCTTCCCCTGACACTCAATGCTAACGTTCCAGACGGCGTCTGGGTACGCGATGGTTTCAAGCTCACCGTGGTCGAAGACACGATTCAAAAACCACGCTTCCTCGAATTTGGACCTGACGGAACCTTATTTGTAAGCGTGATCAAGGAAGGTAAAATTTACAGCTGTAATGACAAGGATGGCGACGGGAGCTATGAAACGCTCACCGCATTTATTGAAGGGGAAGACCCCAAGAGCATGTTACAAGGGCTTCAGTTTCACGATGGTTGGTTGTATTTTTCGCAGCTCAATGCGGTATCCCGCGCCAAAGATACGAATGGCGATGGAAAAGCAGACCTCGTGGAAGAGATTTTAGGAGCTGACGACATTCCAACCGGGAAAAGAAGCGGTCACAGCTGGCGGGCTTTGCTAATTCACAACGGCCGTATCTACACCCACGTCGGCGATCAAACCAACGCGACGGATGAACCCATCGATGCCTCAGAGCGGAAAAAGATCTGGTCATTCGCTTTGGACGGATCCGACAAAAAACTCTTCGCTTCCGGTCTCCGCAATTCCGAAAAACTGGTGATCCGGCCAGGCACCGATGAGATCTGGGGAGTCGATCATGATATCGACCGCATAGGGGCCCCCTTTGAGGGCGACGCAAAAGATGGCAAACAACCCTTCACCGATCACAACCCTCCGGCAGAGCTCAACCACTATGTCGAAGGGGGATTCTACGGCCATCCCTGGATAGTCGGTAAAATGGTGCCAAACTTTCTCTTCCTCGATCATCCCGACCTCTTGAAATACGCGAATATGACCACCATTCCAGAATGGATCATGCCAGCCCACAGTTCCGCCAATAGCCTGACATTTTACGACGGCAAACAAATCCCCGACGCCTATGGAGACGCCTTCGTCGCTCAAAAAGGAGGATGGAATGCCACTGAGAAGGTCGGCTACTGTGTTTCGAGAATTCTATTTGAAGATGGACATCCTTACGGTGAACAAAAGGTCGTGAACTTCCTGAAGAATGGAACTGAGATCCTGGGCCGCCCTGTCGATTGTATTCAGGCTCCCGACGGATCGATTGTCTTCAGCGACGATACCGGCAATAAGATCTATAGACTCGCTTACGTAGGAAAGTAATCGAACGATTCCGGTCACCGATTTCATAGAATTCACTAGGATTCATAGTCGCAGACGAGTCCGTGATGATACTCTGAAGATAGACCGCAACAAAGGACGTTAGTTCTCGAGCAACGGCAAACGATATAAAGCCGCCTCCAAGTGATTACGGAGTAGCAGATACTCACCCACCAACGCAGGCGGATTCCAGCTTTTGCCCTCGAGACCCTGAAAGGATCCCAAAACCCTGGGCTCTTCCGGAACAGGTTCGAGCAACAGAACTTCTCCATTTTCAGCTGTCAGGATCATCAGATCTTCCACCAGGATGTTTTGACCGTGACCATAGCGACCCTTCTTCCAACTCCGTCGCCCTTTTTCAACATCGATACAAGTGAGCATTCCATCATCCAACCCATATACGAAGCCATCCTTCAAGACGTAGTTATTAAACTTCGCCTTCAAATGGAGAGTGCGCCAGATTCGCTCAGCACTCTGCTTACCATCATCCGAATTCGAGATCTGCAAGAGTTCGGCACCTTTCCCGTAGCCACTGGAAAGAAGTATCCGATCTTCGGGTACTAATATGGGCACCGCCACATGGGGCATGCCGTCGGTATCCCATTCATACTCCCACAGGATACTACCGTCTATGACATCATGACCGACCATACTTTTGTGGTTAAAAATCAGCACTTGTTTCTTACCAGCAATCTCAAAGAACACTGGCGAACTCCAATGAACCTTATCACTTCCACCACTCCATACGTAATCCCCCGACAGCTTGTCGTAAGCTACGAGTGAATGTCCATTGCGACCACCCACACTCAGGATGACGAGGTCTTCATAAATCAGCGGCGATCCCGCTACTCCCCAATCAGGTAAGGAAGCCCCGTGCTTATCCAACACATTGAAACCCCAACGTTTTTCCCCACTCTCAAGATCCAAGCAATTAAAGTCCCCCAGAGCGCCCAGCGTATAGACCCGATCTTCCTCAATCGTGGGCGTGGCTCGTGGACCTATACCCCCTAACGGATTATCATACCTCGCAGCATACCGGTGCTCCCATATACGATTTCCAGTCAGCAGTTCATAGCACACCACCAACTCCTCATCTCCGTCTTGCTCCTGAGTGACCGCTCGATTTCCAACGATGGCGAACGCCGACCAGGCTTCACCAATCGGTTGCTTCCAAATCAGCTCAGGTGGGTGCGAGTCCCAGTCACGATTCAAGGACACCCCAGTCACGGTTGTATCCCGATTAGGCCCGAGAAACTGAGGATAACTGCCCTTGACGATTTCAGACTCATCAGCCAATCCCGTGGCCACCTTATCTGCACTGCCAGACCAACGAAATTTAACAATCGGAATCAGGTCCCCCGAAACCCCCTCCATTCGAAATAGCCCAGCCATTAGCACGAGTACCAAAACAGCCGCTCCAAGCCCCTTGAGTCTAGCTTTCCATGGAAGTCGAGATAAGGCCAGCAGCCACATCAACGATAACATCGACGCGACTATACCCGTTCCGATGAACCGCATCACCACCATCTGGCGAGTGGGGTCACCCGCGATTAGGATGTAAATCCATGCAACAATCGCCACGGCCCAAATAACGATTAAGGGCCACCAGCGTGTAGATTTTGGTTTAGAATCAGGCATACTTCTCAAGTTCGTGTGGGTTATTTCAGAATTGGTAGCCTCTCTAAATCTAACCTCAGAGCAATTCATTTGTCTATACACGAAGGCCTCAGGCAATTAGCAAAAATTGTTACACAATTGGTACAGACCAAGCTTGACCTAAAAGTGTTAAAGTACAGATCATCTTAAAACACGGTAATGTTCCACCCATACAACTCATTTCCCAATTACAAGAAGAAGACTCGCTTGCTCGTCAAAGCGGTCATCTCAACTTGCATGGCTCTTGAGTTGTTACTGGTTCAATTAGCAATCGCCAACCCCGCATTGCATGAATGGATGCACGGTGAGAGCCAGTGCTCACATGAGTCCGCTCCTGCCACTAGCTGCGATGATTCGGCTAGCAACGAAGATGAGCTAGGGCATGTTTGTGCGGTCACGATTCTGGCCGATGGACTTACGGCAACGACTATTTTTAGCGTAACGGCTTCCGTTGAAACAATTGATTTTATTGAGTACAAACAGGCTCAAATCATGCCCCGGATATCCACCCGGAGCAACCCGGCACGTGGCCCCCCGATTCAGGCGTAAATTATAGAGTACGCTCCTTCCACATTCATCATTCAGCTCCTTCTGGCAGCGTGATGATGTGTATAACACAACCTGAATCCAGCAGGACAATATCCTGCACCCATCCATATGCATTTCAAAAAAACTGTTTCATTCTTACTAGCGGCATACAGCACTTCCGCATTCGCAGACACCGACCCTCTCGACAGAGAGATCATTGACCTTCAACAGGTCAACATCACCGCAAGTCCTTTCGCGCTCAAACAGGAAGACCTCGTAATATCTTCTCACTCACTTTCAGATCACGAGCTCAACCGGGCCATCCAATCGTCACTCGGTGCCACGTTGGAAAACCAACCGGGTATAACAAGCACCGCTTATGCTCCAGGAGCTAGCCGCCCCATTATTCGAGGACTCGGAGGCGATCGTGTACGAATCCTGCAGAATGGCACTGACACCTTCGATGTCTCCTTCACCAGTCCTGATCATGGAGTATCTGTAGAACCCCTTCTGACAGAGCGTATAGAGATCGTTCATGGTCCCGCTTCTTTACTCTATGGAAACGCAGCTATTGGGGGCGTAGTAAATGTTATCGATAAGTCCATGCCTACCGAACCCGTAAACGGTATCGAAGGTACGGCTGAAGCCAGAGGTAGTTCAGTCTCGGATGAAACCGTTTTTGGCACATCCATTCAGGGCGGCGATGGTAACTTCGCCTGGAGTATCGGCTACGTAAAGCGTGATGCTGAAGACTATGACATACCTGGCTACGCGGAGTCCGCTTTCCAGCGCGAACTGGAAGCTCACGAAGACGAGGATGAGCATCACGACGAAGAAGAACATGAGGAAGGCGAAGAAGAAGGAGAGCACGAAGAAGGTGAAGACCACGACCACGAGCATGAAGAAGAAGTGTTTGGCACACTCGAAAACAGCTTTATGGAAAGTGAAAGTCTTTCACTCGGACTATCCTGGTTCGGAGAAGGTGTCACTTACGGACTAGCATTCAATCAATACGATTCTTTTTACGGTGTGCCTGGTCACGCACATGCCCACGAAGACGAGCACGATGAAGAGGGCCATGATGAAGGTGAAGAAGGACATGACGAAGACGAGGAAGGCCACGATGAAGAAGAAGGAGAACACGATGATGAACACGGTGAGGAGGAAGAATCCGTCGTCATTGATCTGAAAAAACAACACTTCAGCTTCCGAGCCGAGTGGATCAATCCCATCGATTTCTTTGAGTCCATTGAGCTGGATATCGGCTATGGAGACTACGAGCATACCGAACTGGAAGGAACTGCAGAGGATCGTGAAGTCGGCACTCAATTTTTTCGGGATGGATTCGACCTGCGCCTGGTAGGGATCCACGAGCCCATAGACAATCTAACCGGTGCCTGGGGCTTTCATGCGAAGGAAGAATCGTTCGAGGCAATAGGCGAAGAAGCGTTTGTCCCTTCCAACGACCTTTCCAGCTACGCATTGTTTGCCGTCGAGCGACTACAAACCGATTGGGGTGCCATCGAGTTTGGAGGCCGAATTGAGAATCAATCGATAAGCCCGGACGATAACACCTTAGGTGATGCGGATGAGACCACCTATAACCTGTCGTTCGGTACTATCACGCGGATGCAAGACGACAGCATCGTTGCATTTAACCTGGCCTACAATGAACGAGCACCCAACGCCGCAGAGCTTTATGCATTCGGCCCACACGCAGGGACTCAGTCCTTTGAAATCGGTAATGCAGACCTTGATATTGAAGCCTCTATAAACACAGAAGTCTCCTGGCGTAAATCCGTCGGCTTTGTTACCGGAGAGATCACCGCCTACTATTCAGATTTTAAAAACTTCGTATACCTGGAGCATCTGGAAGAAGAGGTCTTTGAAACACTCTACCCAGACGCTGATAGTGATGGGTTAGACATTCTGATCGCCGAAGCAGTAGATGCAGAGTTCTACGGCGTCGAACTCGATGTGAGTTTTCATATCATTGATACAATGGCACAGCGTCTTCATTTCAGCGTCCTCATGGATCAGACCCGGGCCACGAACCAGACTGAAAACAACAATCTGCCTCGTATTCCAACGCGTCGGATCGGCGCGCGGCTCGATTACGAAATCGGGGCTTGGACAATGGGTGCGGGAGCACGCTACCACAGCAAAGCACGACACCTTGCTCCCGATGAAAGCCCGTCCGAAAGCTACACACTGGCAGAGGCAGACATCAGCTATCGGTTCGAAGCTGGTCAATCCGTGATCGAACTGTTTGCCGTCGGGAGGAATCTCACGGACGAAGAAGCGCGCCCCAATACTTCCTTTGTTAAAGACTTGGTTCCGCTCCCTGGAAGAAATGTCGAACTCGGTGCCCGGCTATTCTTCTAGCTCTGGCGCAGCGGACCGATTTGCAGATCAATGTTCATCACCCTGATAAATCCACATCGGCTCGGTCCTACCCGACCGCACAAAGCCAAGGCTCTCGTAGAACTTGACCGCATCGCCATCGGCGGTGAGCTGCTGTTGGTGAAAGGAGGCATATTCTGCAGTTAGAATTCTCATGATTCCCGTACCGATACCCTGTCGTTGATGATCAGGATGAACGATCAAATGAGGGTAATATACGACTAAGTGACCGTCAGATATAGCGTTGGCCAAAGCTATCAGTTTTGAGCCAACGCGCGCGGTCACTAGCGAATGAGAACCCAGCAGAGCTTTCATTAAGACTTTCGGCTTCTCGGCCGATGACCACCCGACAGCTTTATAGAGGTTGATTACTTCTTCTTCGGATAAAGAATCAGTCTTACTGTATCGAACTTCCATTTCAGACTTAAGGTCATGGCCTGAACCTGTTTTGTCCCTAATCAATACCAATGAGCTCTGCAGAACTGCACATTAGAAAATCAAATAAAAAGCTACGAATATGGCGATGTAAACCAACCACCAACACTTGAACGTCCGGTAGAACGGAAGCTTGGGTCCCTCATCAATCTCGATGTCCATCGGGCGAATACACTCCAATTTTTCGGCAGGTGGTGGAGCAGTCAAATAACTCACTGAGAATAGCACGGTCGTGAGGAGCAGAAACACTAACGGAAACACATGATAAAAATGCATCCCCCTCAAGGCTGGCAGCATGAAGTCGTGAAGCACCGGAAAGTTCTTCGTAGCCACATAATAGAAGCCAATCAACATACCGAGGAAAAGGGTCGTCGTGGCACCTTTGCCATTGAGACGTTTATTGAAGCGGCCGAAGAGGAACACGGTACCGGATGGAATCACCATAAATCCGGCCACCGTCATCGCCAGATCAAACAGCGCACTATTCATATTCATAAAAATGGGCGCCGCAAGTATACCCCAGATCAAATTCCCTGCAGCAAACACCTTCCCTACGGCAACCGCTTCACCTTGCGAAGCCTTCTTACGAACCAGCGGATAAATATCCAAAGCCACCACACTCGAGACGGCGTTGATCCCGGAATCCTGACTGGACATCATGGCCGCGACCATACCTGCGAGAACCAAACCCGATAATCCAACTGGCAGAAAGTCGCGGACCATCGTCGTGTACAATGTATCCGTATTTTCAACACCGGCGTAAAGTACCGCAGCTACCAGCCCTGGAATTAGAAACAACACCACGCCAAAAAGCTTCAAATAAGCGCCCAATAACATACCGCACTGCGCATGGTGCTTATTCTTTCCCGCCAGAACCCGTTGTAGAATCTGAATCGATGTGAAGGCGTAGAAAGCAGAGTGCAATAGCTGCCCTGAAAGCACGGCCGTCCAGGGAAACTCTTTGTCGTTCGCCGGACGCAATAGTTCGAAATTGTTGGGGAGTGCATCGTGAATAACGCCTATTCCACCTACCTTCCAAAGTCCGATGACGGCCACCAGTAATCCCCCAACGATCATTATCACAACCTGCACCATATCCGTGATCACTACCGAAGTGAGACCGCCAAAGATGGCGTAGAGCCCAACCGTACAGGCGATACAAATACCACACATGACGACCGTGGTTTGATTCACCTCCCATCCAAATAGGCTGAGAATTCCGAGTGAGGCCGTGTAAATGGCGATGGGACTCGCCAAGACATTTTGCAAGACAAAGGTCCCGCCGAATATCACCTTCGAAGAGGTATTAAAACGGAGTTCCAGAAATTGGGGAATCGTATAGATCTTACTCCGCAAATAGAGCGGGATAAATACCATCGCTGAAATCGTCAGCATAATACCTCCCAGGAGTTCAGGATTGAACGCCGCGAATCCGGCCCGTGCCGCTTTCCCGGTCCACGCCACAAAGAACGTCATATTGATGTTCGTGGCGAACAGCGAAAACCCGATCATTACCCAAGTAAACTGGCGCCCCCCCAGAAAATAGTCCTCTGCAGAACCCGATTTTTTACGTCCGACCCAGACTCCAAGAATCGTCACGGCGATTAAGTAAGCTCCAACAACGGTCAGATCGATTATTTGCTCAGTTGTCATGGGGTATCAGTTAGAAGCAACGGGGTTGCCAGTTGATTAGTTAGATCAGCTCAAAGGGGTAGCACACTCAGATTGCCTGACCAAAACAAATGCGACTTGACCGTAATCTTCAAAAACGAATCCCTACATTTCAAACCTGGAACATTTACAAACCAAGCCCATCAAATTGAACTGACCTACCACCCTTGACTCGCCTTGACTTCTTCATCAGTGGTGAAACTGCTTTTAAAAACTGACCCACCATTACTTGCCTTGAAAATTCACCGTCCCAACCCACTCGTACCACTCGCACTGCTTCTCTTCGTTGTAGGATGCAGCCAGGAAAAGCCCCAAAATATCGACTGGTCCGCTTACTTGGGAGACAAGGCTTCCAGCCAGTATTCGGAACTGAGCCAGATCACGCCTCAGAACGTTGGTAAATTGGAGATCGCCTGGACCTTTAATTCCCGCGAGCCAGACGATACCAGTGGTGGCACGATCCAGTGCAATCCTTTGATCATCGATGGCGTGCTTTATGGGAGCAATTCGAAGCTGGTCGTGTTTGCCCTTGACGCCACCTCCGGCGAGGAACTCTGGCGATTTGACCATCAGGAATACCTGAGGTCCCTGGGCGAGCCCTCTTCTGCAGGGGGAACGAACCGGGGCCTTATGTATTGGAGCGATGGAGACGACCGACGTATCCTCATAGGGATACACTCGAACCTGTTCGCCCTCGATGCAGGAACAGGAATACCAATCCCAAGTTTCGGCACACAGGGTTACAAGAGTGTGCGCGAAGGCCTGGGCCGTGACATCGGCGACGCTCGCTATTCTCTTTCAACCCCGGGAGTGATCTACGAGGACCTCGTCATCCTCGGTAGCAGTCTCCCGGAAAACCTGCCATCCCCTCCCGGTCACATTCGTGCGTTCAACGTAAGAACCGGCGAGCAAGTATGGCGTTTCAACACCATTCCCCATCCCGGCGAGTTCGGCTACGAAACCTGGCCGGAAGACGCTTACCTTCATATCGGAGCAGCCAACGTATGGGCAGGTATGACGGTAGACGAAGAACGAGGACTTGTTTATTGCCCCACTGGCTCGGCAGCCTACGACTTTTACGGATCCAATCGACTCGGGGCCAATCTGTTTGCCAATACGTTGCTTTGCCTCGACGCCCGAACCGGCAAACGGGTGTGGCACTACCAAACCGTACATCACGATATCCTGGATTACGACCTCCCGTCCCCACCCAACTTGCTTACCATAACCCGTAATGGCGTTGAGATACCCGCCGTGGCTCAGCTAACCAAGCAGGGTTACGTCTTCGTTTTTAACCGAGTGACCGGTGAGCCATTATTCCCCATCGAAGAGTTACCCGTTCCGGCTTCGACGATGCCCGGCGAGGAAGCCTGGCCAACACAGCCTCGTCCAATCATACCTGCACCTTACGTCCGGGAATATTTCACGATCGATGAAATCACCGATATTTCACCCGAGGCTCATGCACAGATAAAGGCCCGCTTTGAAACCATCAGACCCCATGCACCTTTTCTGCCACTGAGTCACACTGAGGACACTATCGTCCATCCGGGCATGTTAGGCGGCGCTGAGTGGGGTGGCGGCGCGGCGGACCCGAACGGTATTCTCTATTTTAACAGCAATGACATTCCCGCCCTCATCACCGTGCTCGATCTGGAAAAAACTACCTCGGAAGCTCAGGCGATCTTCACCCAGAACTGTGCGATCTGCCATGGCACGGATCTTAAAGGCGGAAATGCGTTTGGCCAGCCGATCCCCAGTCTGGAAAACATAAGCGAACGGCTCGAGCTCAACGATGTTACCACTGTCATCAAGCAAGGACGTAACGCGATGCCAGCCTTTCAACACATGGGCAGCGATACCGTATACGAACTCGCCCGCTACGTGTTGGACCCCAAAGGCTACGAACCAACAACGAAAGCTACCGAGGAAAACAGTGAACGCAGGCTACGGTTCATGCATACCGGCAACCACATGTGGTATGACTCCGATGGCTATCCCGCCATCAAACCACCCTGGGGAAATCTAAACGCCATCGACTTGAACACGGGAGAATACCTTTGGAAAACCACCTTCGGAGAATATCCCGAACTCATTGAAAAGGGGTTGTCTCCAACCGGTCGTCTCAGCCTCGGTGGTCCCGTCGTCACTGCGGGAGGCGTTCTCTTTATCGCTGCTAATCTGGATGGTTACATGCGGGCCTACGATATGGAAACCGGTGAAGAACTCTGGAGGGACAAGCTGCCCTTCGGCGGTTTCGCGACCCCAGCGACTTACAGCGTCGACGGAAAACAATACGTCGTGATCGCTTGTGGAGGTGGACGGGGAAACCCTTCTTCCGATATGTATGTCGCCTACGCACTTCCCTAGTACGATCTTGGTCGTTCACGACCGTAAATACTTTGTCCGAACCCCTACGGATCTTGCGAGTTTCCTGTATACTCGGTAAATAAAAAGTTTGCCGCGTAGGAGACATGGCATATTGCTGGTGTTTATCCTTATTTAGACACCTCTTATCCTTCAATGTCCTACCATTCAGAATCCTGTTCTGAACCGTCATCCTGCCAGAATTATTTCTTTCTCCATGCAGGGATGGTTGCCACTGCTTTGTTATGTTTCTTTGCACCACTATCTACCGTTGCCGCCGCAGAAGCAGCCCCGGTAGACCGGGGGCCAGAAACCGTAGATACAGTGGACTCAACGGAAGACGGAAGCGATACCATCGTCAGCGAGAAAGATAACGTCGACCTGGTTAAAGACTCGTCTATCGCCGAGGCGGTCAAGCGCCGACCCGACCTCAATTTCTCCAACGTAACCATCGACGGCGAAAACTCCGGTGTTTCCCTGTCCAGTTTATCAGCAGAGGATGTACAGTCTGTCGAAGTAATGAAGGCCGTCACCCCAGACATCGATGCGGATTCCCGCGGAGGATCAATTAGTCTGAAGACGCGGCCCACCTACGCTCAAAAGAAGCGGGTAACCGCCTTGGAAGGCACATGGTATTATGATTCACTCGACTCCGCACAGGGCTACCGTGGGCGAGTTTCATTTAGCGGCCCCTTGAACGAAGGTAGAACATGGGGCGCTCGGGCATCGGTCAGCTTTCTCGAATCACCCTACGCCATGGAAACGCTCTATCAAGACTGGCAATCAGAGAACATAGACGACAAGAAAGAATTTGTACTGCGCGACACTGGCTACGGAATATATGAACGGAATATTGAATCGGTCGACCTCAGCCTTGCATTGGATTACAAAGCGACCGACGCCCTGAATTTCTACTGGAGAGTCTCCTCTGAGAACGACGACTACCAGACGTATTATAGCATACTAAAATACCGGTTTTTCCGCGGTGACTATACCTCGGTCGACGTCGACGGAGGTACCGTCGAAGACGCGGACATTCGCAATTCGATCTGGAACTACACAACTCGTGGCGATGAGTCGGAAATGACGCTGGGCGGAAACTACGAATTGGACGATCTGACCATTGACTTTAAATACACGGTCAAGAACGACGAAGTCGAATACCTCAACTATTTTCAAGCGGACTTCGTGCAAGACGATGTCGATATGCGCTACGACTTCAGCGGCGACACCCGTTTCCCTACGACAACCCTCACGGATGGGAAAGACATTCGTGACGCAGATAGCTACGAATTCGAAAACCTCTCAGATCGCTATTTCCTCGGAGAAGAAACCGATAACATCGGTGCAATCAATTTGAAATGGGATGATCCATTCGATCAGAGAAATATGTTTATCAAAGTGGGTTACAAAACGAGAACACGAGAGAATGATCGGATATCAGAAAACAACATTTACGATCGCTATGATGGATCGTTCACCGTTGGCAGTGTGCTGTCTGATACTTCTTACCCAGGCATTTTGGAAAATCGTTACGATCTCGACACCATCCCAGACGCCTTGGGCGCTGAGTCATTTTTCGATACCAATATAGACAACTTTACTCTCAATGAGAGAAGAACCCGCGAGAACAGCGACCCGAACACCTACGTCGCTAACGAATCGGTAGACTCCTACTACGGCATGCTGAGTATGGAATTCGGCAAGTGGCGAACCATTCTCGGAATTAGAAATGAGGCCACGAAAGTCGACTTCGTAGGCAACGAAGTTATTCTCGGAGAAAACGATTCCGGTGCCGTCGTATACCGGGAGACGAATGCGGTTCCCGGGGAATCGGCCTATGACAACTTTTTCCCCAATGCGCACTTTCGTTATAAGTGGACGGACGCGATCACCATCATTGGCTCTTATACGAATACCATCGATCGGCCACGATACACCTACCTCGTCCCCTACCGCAGGGTGAATCTCGAAGAACAGGAAATCGAAGAAGGTAACCCCAACCTGAAACCCACACTCTTCACCAACTACGACCTATCGGTCGACGTAGAAGTATCCGACGACGCGCGGCTTTCTGTGGAACTCTTTAACCGATCCGTTGAAGATTTTGTATTCAGCCAGCAGAGGATAGTTCAAAGTGGTGTGTATCAGGGATTTGAGCTGGAGAGTTTCGAGAATAGTGCGTCCGCTGATATCCAGGGTGCCACCATCACCTGGCGCCAATCCTTGAAAGGACTGGCAATGTTACCCGATGGACTGTCATTGAATGCCAACTACACGACTCAGAAGTCAGAGATCGAATACCCGGCCAGACCCGAAGAGGTCCTGCCATTGACCCAGACACCAGATAACGAGCTGAAACTCACCTTGTCTTACCAGCACGAAAAATTCTTTGCCCAGATCCGCTATGCCTACGAAGACCTGATACCCATTCGAATCGCCGGTGATAGCAACGAAGACTTATATCTGTTACCCAACGGTCAGTTTGACCTGAGCTTTACCTATCAACTGAAGAAGAATATTCGTCTATTCGCTGACGTGCAAAACATAACCAGCGAACCCTACTACGATCGGTATGAGGGTGAATCCAATCGTTCTGCGGGCTACCGTTATCTACCTTGGACGATGTCTTCCGGCATTCGGGTGGAACTCTAGGTCGCTCAGTCTCTGGCAAGTAAAAATCGTCCACGGACGGTATTGAACGAGTCATTATCACGACCCCGTCCGCCTCCTGTAAAATTCAGAGTGAACTGATCTCCATCCAACCACTTGGTGGGAAAACCGACGAAGAAAACGTTTTGTTCCCAGGTGAGTTCACTTCCTGCGCGCACCGCACCAAACGGCTTCGATGCTTCATAATATTCGACGGTCGTCCACGGTCCCCAGGGAGTCGGCGCATCGAAGATACCCATAAGGCCACGCGCATTCCCGGTGTGTTGAATCGAGAGGACAATTCGCTTAAACTGAGGATGGAAAGACGCACTCAGACACCAGCCCGCACCGTTTGGGTCTTCAAAGACAGGTCGTTTCTGATCAACAGTCCCCCAAACGGGATTTCCCACACCGTCAAGACCGGTGAAAAACTCATGGTTAGACTTGCTGGTCATCAACTGATTCGGTCTACAACGAGCAAGAAAGAGCCTGCCTGGCCGGTGAACCACCAGTCCGACTCCATGGGGCCCTTGATGCTCCATCGTCGTATTTTCGGGAGCAATGAAGTACGAGTATACATAGTCGCCGAACTTGCGGGGCATTCCCGCATTATCTTTTCCAAAGTTTAGGAAGGTTGGGATCGTCAGGTATTCTTCCTGCAGAAACTTCCAGTCAGCCCTCGTCCAGCTCGCCCCTTTATCCTCAGACATTGCCAACTCGATGTACTCGTAGTGATTACGGTAGTCTTTCCCGTCGGGATGATCCGGCACGACCCACATATAGAGCACCCCACCGATACTGATCGTACCCCAACTTTTACCGTCGAACGTGGCAGGATGCTCCGCTTCGAAACCTCCCCACACGTTAAAACCTCGATAGTTCTCCCGACTCCCTTCGATCCGGGCAAACCCAAGACCTACCCGCCCCCGGCCATTTGTCC
>CAYGQM010000002.1:80015-171356 GCA_964352065.1 uncultured Opitutaceae bacterium | reverse complement strand
GGCCCAACAGAAGGCGGTAATGATCATGCAAGCTTCTTTGACTGTCTTCACTCATCAAAACATTCACTTGAAACGACTCAGCCATGGCAATCATTCTAGTTTCAACCCTTACCCACTAAAAACCCAGTAGAACCACTAAAAAGAAACATCTTGAGGCTTTTATACGTCTACTGTGTTTTTCTCAAACTGCCTCTTGGAACAATTCAGCAAATACCATCTTCCCACCAGCGGAAGGAAGGATACTCAAAATCTTAACACTGACCTGCTGACCAAGAAACCCCTTGCCGTCATTCACAACCATCATCGATCCATCCGCAAGATACCCAACGGCTTGACCATTGTCTTTTCCAGGCTTTACAAGTTCGATAAACGTAACATCGCCGACGTTCACCTGAGGAGCTAGAGACTTATATAATTCATTGAGGTTTAACCAAGTCACCCCTTGGAACTCAGCCAATTGCGCCAAGTTATAATCGAGGGTCAGCAACTTGGCCTTCAAGGATTTCGCAAGGAAGACCAATTTCGCGTCAACCGCGGTTCTCTGAGCAACATCACTTTCATGGATCTTGATATCCAAAAAGGGAAGACTCTTTAGCTTGTTGAGATGCTCCAACCCTTGACGCCCTTTTTCTTTGCGTTGCTTGTCACTTGAATCCGCAACCCGCTGTAGTTCGTCCAATACGAATCGAGGGATGACGAGCCCCTGAGTAATAAACTTGCTCTCACAAAGCTTTACAATTCTCCCATCAATCAAAGCGCTCGTATCGACGATAATGGTAGATGAATCTACAGACTCCGGAGAGAATCTTACGTAGGGTATCACGACGTTGAACTCATCTTTTCCACGCAATGCAACGACGGTTCCAAGATACATAAATATTATATAAAGCCCAAGTCGGACCAAATACAACATCGCCGGATCGCCATTCTCGAATAGAGGTGAAATATCAATCAGGAAAGCGATTAGAGCACCGATTCCCAATCCAAACGATAACGCCGTGAGTCCTCGTAGCGAAAATCCCTTAAGAAAGATATCAACTAGAATGACAAGAGACCCCAAAAGAACCCCAATACCTAAAGCCAACAATTGATACTGATCCCACTCTTTAACCGTGAAACACACCAACCAACTCCCCAACACACAGACAATGAAGAAGAAGATGCGTACTATAAAAATGGTCCGGCTCATAATGATTGTTGCGCAAACTCGCCTGCGCTGGTGGATGAAAATAGGATTCCTTAATCCAAAACACAAAATCTAAATCCTACCCAACGCGAACGAAAATTCGGAGCGACCTCAAAAATGGGATTTTTTATAACTTCTTTATAATCATCCGCCCCGCTTCCCCCAAAAAGGTAAAACTCATCACTTTTTTCACCGCCCCTGCTCCATTCGGCAAGATTTCCATATACATCATAGAAGTCCCCAAGAGCACTTGAAGTTGCAATCGGTTGACTCCTGAATTCGCTTCGATTCGAGAACCAAACTTCAGCCGCTTTTGTTTCGGAAAGCTCAATAACAGAAAACCATTCTACACGGGGTAATACTACGGGTCGCCCCAAGACCCACTCTAACCGCTTACAAAACTCCACAGCTTCGTCTAATCCCACCGAATCAACGGGATGGGACTCCCCTAGCCAACGACTTGGATTACTCCCCATCACGTTTTCATAAAGTGCCTGATCCACTTCGGATTCACACATGTAAAAGTCACCCAACGGATGCCTTTTAAGTTTTTTTCCTACCTCTCTGTAAAGCCCGGGAAGTTGATCGATACGGCCAAGCATCCATTCGATCCGGACCATAATTTCGTCATCCGGAAGCAAACTCGGAGAAAACCGTTCCACGAAGCCTTTGAGAGAGTTCTCCATTTCTAGTAAAGTCGATTTAACTTCATCCCAGGCTTTCTGCCTAAGCGCCGAATTCAAATACTTTTGCTGCTCTACAAGTAGATCTGCGTTTGCACGGCTTTGACCCGTAATCAATCTCTCTCTCAATTGACTCACACGATCGAGGTTGTAATAATGCGTATTCGGAAATTTTTCATTTACGTGTAGCTGTAGATTCAGTGCTCGCTCATAGCTACTTTCATCAGGACTGGGTGCAGCCAAGATACTCTCTATCCTTTGCGTCAGTTCCTCTCCTTCAATCTTTCGACGCTGGTTCTTTAGTTCCTGAACAAATTTCCACCGGGCCAAACTGCTATCTGGCATATTTAGATTAATAGAGTCCTGAATAGAAATAGCCCTGTCATAAAACTCCCCCGCCAAATCCCAGTCTCCATCCGAAAACGCAGATCTGGCAGCTTCAACCAAACGGCCAACTTCAACTGAACTATCCATGGCCTCCAACTTTTCCAATAACCGTAGAAGCCGGGTTGCCTCACTAGGATCAACAAGCTTACTATCTGGCAATTGAGAATTGATCCATTCCTGATTCTCCAATGCAGATCGCAACAATGTAATCGCCGTAAAATGATCTCCGCTCTCAATCAACTCCATCGCACGGGCAGCGCTGGCCCTCGCATTAGAATACCACAGCTTGCCTTTGGTGGCCTCCAGTCGATCGAGCAGATATTCTAACCTCGTAACCGTCCCGAAGTCATTACCAGGATCGACCGTTCGCAACCGAAATTGATATTCTAATGCCAGTTCGAGCGATTCGAAGACCTCCGGATCATCCGGGGATGCGTTCCAAGCCCTTTCAAAACGCTGTTCCGCCTCAGCACTCTGTTGCATCCATTCTATAACGGTAGCCTCTTCAACCTCCCAACTCTTCGAAGTTACTGCAGCACCAGGATTCACCAGCCAAAGATATACCAGAATCAATCCACAGATCGCCGCAATCAAAAATACGCTCGCCGACAGCCAGAACATCCCCTCTCTGTATCTCTGACTTTCGATTTTAGTACTTGGCATGCCTTTGTTTTGCAAAATTTATGATCGGCGGAAAAGCAAAACCGTCGATTGCTCCTGAAAGGCTTTTTTATTTGATCCTCATCAATCCACCAACCACTTTTACACCTTTTCAAAATTTCGCGTCCACTCACTTGGCAATAGAATCACAGTCGCAGCCCTACCAACCCTTCGAGACCGTTTGCATCCTGGCACCCGGTCTTCTTGGGGCATCCGTAGCCATGGCGTGCAAAAAAAACCGAATCGCAAAGAAGCTTAACGTATGGTCCAGGCGTTCAAGCACAAGAGCCAAGTTGGCCGGCAT
This sequence comes from uncultured Opitutaceae bacterium, assembly GCA_964352065.1. Taxonomy (GTDB): domain Bacteria; phylum Verrucomicrobiota; class Verrucomicrobiia; order Opitutales; family UBA2995; genus UBA2995. The sequence continues at coordinate 168,136 of CAYGQM010000002.1, read as the reverse complement.
GGAATGGTGCGACACCGTCTCATCCAGTCCACAAGAAGCCGCCAAAGAAGCGGACCTGGTCGTAATCTGCACGCCCGTTGATTTCGTCGTCCCACTCTACAATGAGATAAAGTCTTCATTGAAACGAGGGACCCTGGCAACCGATGTGGGAAGCACCAAGAGCTTGATTTGCAGACAGGTAAATTCAACTTCTGAAAACGACATAACCTTCATCGGCTCTCATCCCATGGCTGGATCGGAGAAAACCGGCATGGATCACGCCGACGAGGATCTATTCGTAAATCGCCCGTGTATAATAACCCCCTTGGAAACATCGCAAGAAGATGCGATTCTGCGAATCATCCAATTCTGGAAATCCTTGGGTGCCATTACCTGCGTTAGATCCCCAGAACAGCATGACGAAATAGTCGCCCACATCAGCCATTTGCCTCACATCCTCGCATCCACACTCTGTCACCTGATCGATCAGGAGCCCGAGGACTGGCGACCTCTTGCAAGCACTGGATTGATGGACACGACCCGCATCGCAGCGGGCGATCCAGCTATGTGGAAGGCCATTATAGAATCCAACACAGAAGAAATCAGGCGGGCACTCTCCAAATACCAAGATGAACTCTATCGTATTCAATCAGCACTTACAAATGGCAACATGGTGGAAATAGTCAAAGTGCTTGAGAACGGGAAACAATTCAGAAATCGGCTCGGTGATAGAACATGATAATCAGCTATCCTGATCCACTTGCCATAAAACCTTTTACCCGACCTGTGAAAGGAGCGGTTGAAGTCCCAGGGTCCAAGAGTATCACGAACCGTATGCTCATTCTAGCCTGCATGGCCGACCACCCGGTTGAGCTAACGGGTGCGCTTTTCAGCGACGATTCCCGGCATATGGTTGAATGCCTGACGCAACTCGGTTTCGAGGTAGTTTGCGACGAAACCCATAAGACCATACGGGTCCACGGAACTGGCGGAAAGATACCCAGATCGCGGGCCTCGCTGTATGTAGGGGTAGCCGGGACCGCTGCCCGATTCCTGACTGCCTTTTGTGCGACCAGACCCAGCGGAGAGTTCACAATCGACGGAACCGAGCAGATGAGAAAACGTCCCATGAAAGGACTGTTGGATGCTCTGGTCAATCAGGGGACACGCATTGATTCTCAGAAAGGTTTCCTTCCTGCGACCCTGACTCCTTGCGGACTTCAAGGTGGACGAATACAACTGGAAACCTCCGCAAGCACTCAACTACTCTCCGCCCTGCTCATGGTGGCTCCGCTTGCCGCGCGGGACCTTGAAATTGAGATCAGTGGTGGGGCAGAGAAAAAACCTTTTGTGACACTCACCCAAGAGCTGATGTATCGCTTTGGACAGCCGCAGCAGACCATCGAACCTGTAGCTGAAGGCAAAGTCCTACTAAGAATAAAAAGCGGCGTGCCCTACAAGATTCCCGAGACCGTAGCCATTGAACCAGACGCCTCAGCCGCCTCCTACTTTCTGACTTTGCCTCTGGTCGTGGGGGGCTCAGTTACAGTAAAAGGGCTTCATTCCGATGCACTACAGGGCGACTATGCCTATACTGAAGTGTTAAAAGAGATTGGAATGACTGTGGAAGAGACAACGGAGGGGACCACTGCTTCGATCAGTCTCAAGAATCTCCCGGGTGAAGGGATCGAAAAAGACTTCTGGCCGATATCAGACACCTTTTTGACACTGGCAGCGATAGCGCCGGTTATGAAAGGAATCACGACACTAAAGGGTATCGCCCATACCCGGCATCAAGAGAGTGACAGAATATCCGCAATGGCCAATGAATTGATAAAGCTTGGTCAATGGGTAGAGGAAGGGCAGGACTTCATCGAAATCCAACCTGGTCTCATCGTGCCATCGGAGGTCATGACCTACCACGACCATCGTGTGGCCATGAGCTTCGGCATACTCGGATGCTTCAACTTATACGCTGACGGATCTCCGTGGTTAAAAATAAGCGATCCAGGTTGCTGTGCTAAAACATTTCCCGATTTCTTTAACGTACTGAATCAGCTTAGAACAGCATGAGTAACAAAAATTTTATCGTCGTAGCCGTAGATGGAGGCGCCGCCTCGGGAAAGTCTTCAACGTCGAAAATCCTCAGTGAGCGCCTAAATTTACTCTACGTAAACACAGGTTCTCACTATCGTACCATTACCTGGGCCCTCATCGAAAGAGGAATTGAGCCGCAGGACAAATCGGCCGTAGTCGACTACCTGACAGAAATACCGATTGGAAACGTCGTTAAAGGCCGCGAAGCACTGACGACCTTGAATTCAAAGAAGTTGGGGGATGAAATCCGATCGGAAGCCGTCAATAATGCGGTTTCACTCGTAGCAGCCATACCCGCCGTACGAGACTTTCTCTTAAACCACCAACGCGCCTATAAAGAATTGGCCAGAAATCACGGATTTTCAGGGCTCATCATGGAAGGCAGAGACATCGGCTCTGTCATTTTTCCCGATGCTGATTTCAGGTTTTTCATGTTCGCTGACGAGGCAGAGCGAATGAGGCGCAGGCAACTGGAAGGTCATGTCGACAGTATCCAAAAACGAGATCAATTGGATAAGACTAGAAAAACAGCCCCATTGACCTGCCCAGAAGGCGCCATTACAGTAGACACCACCCATCTCACCTTGGAGGAAGTGGCAAATAAGATGCAAAAAATCATCCAAGACGCCACTGTTCGATAATCCAAGACGCCAGCAAGACTGAGGTAAAAACACTAAAGTATCACTATCACGTGTAATACGCTTCTCTACCGCTTGGTTTTAGGTTTTTAACTACCGTAACTTTTCCAAAACATCATGATTTTAATCATCTCGCTCGAGATGATATGGCACGAATCATGCGTTAAAGTGGAAAATTTGAACTACTGGAAACTATTAGATCATTATGAATAAAAGAACCTACTGGAAGAAACACCTCAGCGTTTTCCTCGGATTGATCGTGCCGTTCATGGCAACCTTCGCCCAAGAAAACGATGAGAATCTGGACACCTATGACCTGGCTGAGTTGAGCATTGATGAAATCCCAATCGAGGAGAACATCATGCCGACATCTCGCCCCTTCAACTCGGTATATGGAACCAACCGCAGTATATTAGATACGCCTAGAAACGTAACTATTATCTCTCGTGAGCAATTGGATGCGATCGCGATCAAAGACGTTCGCGACTTTTCGAAACTCACATCAAGTTCGTATACAAAAACAAACTTCGGGTCACCAAGTACTCCAAACTTGAGAGGTCAAGAAGCAGATTTGTTCATCAACGGCATGCGTCGTGGGGGTTCGGTTAACGGAAACGGGATGCCGATCAACTTCAATGCGGTTGAATCGGTTAATATCGTGAAGGGCCCTGCTGGCGTAGTTTACGGAACCACTAACTACCTTGGCGGTTACGCGGATCTTATCACCAAAAAGCCATATTTTGACGGCCCGCATGGTGAGGTTCAATTCAGCATCGGTGACTACGACCAATACACCTGGAATCTTGACTACGGAGCACCATTCGACAACGGCAAGACTGCATGGCGTATGTCTTACGAAGGAAAAGACTGGGGTGGTTATTGGGAACTTTGGAAGCAAAAAACTCACGCAATTTACTTCGCCCTGACTCACATGCCGAGCGATACCTACACCATCGAAGCAAACATTGAATTCTTCTTCGCTGATTACACCGAAAACTGGGGGATCAACCGCGTCACTCAGGACCTCGTTGATAACGGACGCTACATCCCCAACGGCCAGACTGATGCCGACTATGCGGCTTACGTTGCCAAGCTCGGAAATGGTGATAGTATCTTTGGTGGAGGCGTTCCGGGTGTTGACTTCGCCAGCCAGTTTGGCGGCGCAGGGTTCGCGACGATCGTTCCGGTAGCATCCAACTCCGTTCCTGTAAATCGCCGCTGGAAGCTGGCCGCTCCTGGAGATGACTCGGGAGCAAAATCCATTTCCGGTGGAATTGATCAGACATGGGAACTCGAAGGAGACGTGACTATCGTCAACAAGACCTTCTTCAGTTACAAGGACAGAGACACATTCAGTTCGTACCACTACTCTGAATACTTGAAGGATAATATTTCTATCGAAAACCGTACTGAAGTTCGCTTTGGCGGAGAGATGGGCGAATCTGGAGCATACAATATCAACATGGGAGCCCGCTTCCGTTACGATGATATTTGGTCTGTGAACCACTTCTTCAATGAGCCAGCGAACTTCTGGGATATGAATAGAGATATCGAAACCCGTCGCGTTCCAGATCAAGGATTCGCGGGTAACATCTGGGTACCCGGAAAAGATGGCCGCGGAATCCTGAGACACTGGTATGTTGGGGGAGATCCTAGTAGCCCAACCGGTGGCGATACGGAAATGATCACGGTAGGTCCCTTCGTTCAAGCGGATCTGCAATTCAGCGAAACCTTTAGTTTGCTTATGGGCTTTACCACGGACTTCTTCGATGCCACCGAAGTGCACCCTATTCTCGGCAAAAATGGAACATTCGACGAAGAAGGGGTAACTGCAACCGGTTATGAGATCTCAGATAGTGCAGAGTTGATGAATTACAATATCAGCCCGGTCTTCAAACTTAACGAAAAATCGACGCTCTATGCGACTTATAACTTCAGTGAATCTTACACTGCAGACACCGGAGGTCGGGCTGACATTGGAGCCCTCAACGACCCGCAGGAAAGTGAGCTGCTTGAGGTGGGTGCAAAGTTCTCATTCTTGGATGATAAGTTCTTCGTTGGAACGGCAATTGTTGATCGCACATTTACAACAACCAATCAGGACAACTCAGTGGATGAAGTCGATATTACAGGATTTGAGATCGAGTTCAACTATCAGCCAAGCCGCCAAATGTTCTTAACGATGGGCTACAGCTATCTGGATGCTGAAAGAACTATGGGCTTCTTCGCAAGCGGATACACCATAGATCGCGCACTGGCTGAAACCGGCGGTTTCTACGTGTCACCGACGTTCCCTGGCGGACCAACCGATGCGAATGGAAATCTGGTAAAGATTGAAGCACCTGGCATTCCTGAGCACCTCGTAAATGCTCTCCTGCAATACAAGTTCGACAACGGATTCGGCTTCACTGCGGGTCTCCTCGGTTGGGGTGAGATGAACTCAGGTTATGAAGGGTTCGACATCTTCGTATTTGACGTCACAGATCCCGACGGTGGATACAGCCTAACCGCTAATACCGCCAGACTACCCTTCCAGTATGAGATAGACTTGAGCGTCTTCTACGAATACGAAGACTGGATGTTCAAACTGGCTTTCTTCAACATCACCGATGAAAAGAACTGGGACGTGAACAACTCTGGTTATGGAAATGGATCCTTGGCCTCCAGAATGCCGTTCCGCGCGGAAGCAACCGTTCGGAAACGTTTCTAATCCAACACCCATTTAGAGCAAAAGGGCGGCCCTACACTGGGCCGCCCTTTTTTTGCATTCAAATTCTTCTTCCTTACACCGAAGGAAGCTGGTCTTTAAAACGACTCCACTTCGTTGAAAGCTCCAAAGCCACAACGGAGCCAACTCGGTAAAGATTCTCCAGACTCGGAAGATAGGCAGGATAGCGATCTTCCTCCGATTCCTCTGACGTCATATTCTCAACCGCAGTCTTGCCGGGCGGCTGCATACAAAAGTTACTGGCTGACCGCAGAATCATGATCCGATCAAACGCCAGTTTGGATTGCGCCGCCAGAACCTCGAACGCCCTTAAGGCGCCCATTTCTTCCATGCTACTCATCGTAAAGTTCCCCAGCCCTTCGGTCCACAGATCCACCCACCGTTGAGCCCACTCCGTATGATAGCGCCCATGCCAGAAACGTTCGCTAGCCAATACGTCTCCCTTGATCACTTGGGGAACTTCTCTCGCCATCGGAGTATCTGTATAAAGCGCACGGCTATTCTTCATTCCATCCGTATCTTCGAGGGCAACTCCCTTCGTTAACTCGAAGGCCCAGTCGCGCAGAGCCCCATTCACTTTATAAACCTCATCTTTAAGGAATACACCACCCTCTTCACGCGGTGGCATTTCATAAGGGGCGTTGGAGCCCAGCGGGAAAAGTCCTGTGGGCCAATCATCCGGAATCTCACGGGCATCAATATCAAAGGCCAAATTCCCATCCACGGCGAACTGCGCCCAGGCAACACTGCCAAGTGAAGCCACCCGGGGGTCAGCCCCGGCAATACCAGCGATCATAAAGTAAGTATGCCTCAAATCAAAACGCTCATCATACCCCAAAGCCATCATGCTAATAGCCGGTTTCGTCGCCCCAATTCCCAGAACCAAAGCCCCGATTCCTGCGTCATTCAAAAAAAGAGGGCCCATAGCGCCTGTTATCTCATAGCGCTCCGTAAACCCCATACGCGTCTTGAACAAAGACTGCTCACCCGGAGTATCACCAGTCGGTTCAAACAAACTCAAAATGATAACCTTCGGGGCAATTGTATCAGTCATAGAAGCAATCTGAAATCTCACAATTTAAGGTGCAAGGGAGAATCAAACAGACTATCCGAATAAATAAATACGGGCTTTCAAACCCGTTCGTCACCCTCTAGAACCGATTCTCATAATATACTTTCTACAGCGTTATGCACCCATAAGGCCCAGTCTCCTAGAATCATGAAAATTGTTATCATTGGTGCCGGTGAAGTCGGCGCTCATATGTCGGAACAACTGAGCAGACGCGCTCACGATGTAACCATGGTGGAGGCAGACCCAATTCGTGCCGCTGGAATTGAGGAGGAACAGAATGTGCGGGTTATATGCGGAAACGGAAGTTCTGCTGAGATTCTGGCCAGAGCCAAGGTCGGTGAGTGCGACCACTTTCTGGCCATGACGAGTGAGGATCAAGTCAATCTCGTGGCGAGCTCTATTGCTAAGAAAATGGGTGCAAGGAATACGATTGCCCGTATCCACGATCACACCTACAGCGACAATTCCTTCTTCAACTACCAACTCAATTTCGGGATTGATGTACTCTTGAATCCCGAGGCACTCGCCGCCGTGGAACTGGCCAAGGCGATTCGAAATCCCGGACGGGTTGCCGTGGAAAACTTTGCCCGCGGGAAAATCGAGGTGCAACAGTTGGAAATCACAGCAGGCGCCAAAGCCATCGGACGCACATTGGTACAATTGAACGTTGGCAGTGAGACGGGGGTTCGGGTCGGGTTGATTCAACGCCAAGGGGATACATTCGTTCCGAATCGAGATACCATTATCGAACTGGGGGACGAACTGACCCTTTTTGGAAACCCAAACTCACTCTCGAAGATCCAAGGAAAATTCTCTCCCCATCTAAAGCCTAAGAACGTTCATATCGTTCTCTACGGGGGTAGTGAGACCAACATCGTGCTCATCCGGCTATTGGCCAATCCACGATTCAAAATACGTCTGCTGGAAAAAGACGAACATATCTGCCACCAACTGGCGGAACGCTTCCCCCACATTACCGTCGTTCACGGAGATGCGACGTCCCTCAGAGTCTTGGAAGAAGAACGCATCGGCAACGCCGACTATTTCGTCGCCGCCACGAAAGTGGACGAGGACAACGTCATGACCTGTTTACAAACGACCAAGCTCGGAACCCGTCACATTCTCCTCCACATCAGTCGCTCCGATTATTCGGAAATCATCAACAACTTCAGGCTCGTACTGGGAGTTGATATGGCTGTTTCCCCACGGGAGGCCACTGCGAACGAGGTGTTGAGAACTATCAATGAAACCTCTTGGCAAGAGCTTGCGCCCGCGCCAGGCGGTAAGGGAAAGATCCTGGAGATCACAGTCAGTAACGAAAGCCCCTGTGTCGGAAAACTGATTAAAGATATTCAATTACCCGGGGAGACCGTCATCGTGGCTCTCCTCCATAAATACGACGCCATTGTTCCCGGAGCGAATGACAAGATTATCGCGAAAGATCGCATCGTCGTCATCGCGACAGATGAGCAAAAAGATCGGGTTCTCAAGTTGTTTACCTAATACCCTGTGAATTATTCGATCATCTTCAGACTGCTAAGTGCGATCCAGTTTTCTTTGGGAACAGCGTTCCTTATCTGCATGGGTACCGATCTTGCCTTGCGAGATTCGGATGAGTCAGGAGCGTTAATCGGTTTCGGCTACAGCTTTATCGTGGCGCTTCTTTTGGGGACACTGCTACTCGTTCTGGGTCGTAAGAAGGAAAAGACCTTTTTTAAGAAAGAAGCTCTCGCAGTCATCGGCTTGGGCTGGATTTCTGCCAGCCTTGTGGGTGCCCTGCCCTATCTGTTCATAGTTCCGGGTTGCAGCTACGCAGACGCGCTATTCGAAGCCGCCTCAGGGTTGTCCACAACCGGTGCCAGCATTTTTAGTCAATTCGAACACTTTCCGAAGAGTTTATTATTCTGGCGTTCTTTGAGCCAATGGATTGGTGGCATGGGCGTCGTTGTGTTCTTTATTGCGATCCTAAGTTTTCTCGGGGCTGGAGGAAAGATTCTTTATTCGAATGAGGCATCTGCATCCGCAGCCGACCTCGACTCCCCTCGTATCCAATCAGGGGTCATACGAATCGGCATTCTGTATCTGGCTGTAAGCTTTCTATGCATGCTGGCATTTAAACTCGGAGGGATGAATACTTTCGACGCCATCAATCATGCATTCACGACTCTGTCGACTGGTGGGTTCAGTACCCTCGAGGCTAGTTTCGCCGGGTTTAACAGTCCTCTACTCGAATGGATTGCTATCTTTTTCATGATTCTTGGCGGAACCAGCTTTTTGTGGATACTGTTTGTATTGAACCGGTCCTGGCGAAACGTGCGCACGAACACGGAGGTCCTCGGATATTTCGGAATCATCTTCGTCTCAACCACCCTTACAACGTTGGTCATCGTGTTCCTGGATGACTACACAAATTGGAATGATGCCATCCGAACGAGCCTGTTCCAAGTCGTCTCAGTAATGACCACGACCGGTTTTGCTACGGCTGACTTCGCCGAATGGCACCTGTTGGCTCAAGTAATGTTGATGGCACTGATGGCTGTTGGTGGTTGTTCAGGTTCAACAGCGGGTGGTCTAAAAGTCACTCGAATCCAAGTCGGCCTAAAAGCTGCCCGACGGATGGTTGCCAGCTCGTTCAGTAAGCGGGTGATCCGTCCGATCACCATGAACGGTAGAGTCCTCAACAAAAATTCACGGGAAGAAGTGGTGACTTACTTGTTACTCTCGGCCTGGGTCATCTTCTTCAGCGTACCGTTACTGGCGATACTGGAACCTGAGCTTTCTTACGAAGGCAGTTACTCAGCTATCCTCGCCTGCTTTTTCAACATCGGACCGGGGATGGCCGAATTCGGACCAACCCACAATTTCGGGTTCTTACACGACTCAACCAAATTCCTGCTTTCGTTCCTCATGATTATGGGTCGGCTTGAGCTTTACGCAATCCTCGCGCTCTTCTTACCTTCATTTTGGAAACGATTCTCGTAGAGAGGCACAAAAAAGCCCTTTCACGCGAAAGGGCTTTTGAAATTCTTATCGAAGCTCGGACTAATCGTCACCGTCGTCGCCAATAGCCTCAACAGGACACCCCTCTAAAGCTTCCATACACTGATCGATGCCTTCCTGATCTGTTGGCTGTTTATGCACAAAGGAATATCCGCCATCTTCGTCGCGGGTAAAATAATCCGGAGCAGTTTCCCGGCAAAGGTCACAGTCGATGCACTGCTCATCCACATAAAACTTTCCGCCTACGTTCTCCGGCCACTTATCGTCTTTTTCTGCCATAATACGTGAAACCCTTATCAATCTATAAACCCTGTCAAGAGCGATGTTACGCATTTGGGCGCCAAAAATTTACCGAAAGGATTGCACTTTCTCGCGCGACTGCAAATGGTGCAACATTCGAGGATTTCGATGGGGCTCTTTGCCACCGTCACCACTCTAAACACAGGCTATGTTATCTGATCGTCCATATATGCGGGAGCCACAATACGGGCCCTCCCCTCTGAAGCCGCTCTACTGGCTTCTGGGTAGTCTCGTGGGAGTATTCATCGTTCAGACCTTGGTCATAAACTGGTTTCAATCGCCCTACTTTCAGATGCTGTTCTCGCTGTCTGACTACGGATTAAATCGCGGATATATCTGGACCTTTCTCAGCTACGCCTTTCTGCATTCGACAAGTGGAGGCATCCCCTTCCACCTCATTTTCAATTGCCTGGGCCTGTTTTTTATTGGCCGAATCATCCTCCCACTCTTAGGGAAGGAGCGTTTTTTTACACTTTTTGGGATCTCTGTTTTCTTGGGAGGCTTGCTCTGGTTCGCGGCTAACAGCTGGAAAGATCAAAACTCGACCTTGGTAGGCGCTTCAGCTGGGGTTGCCGGACTCTTCGTTGCTTTCGCCATGCAAATGCCGAATCATCCGATTCAGATACTGCTTTTCTTGGTGCTCCCCATAAATATTACACCGAGGAACCTACTTAAGATCTTCCTTATCTTCGAGGTGGCGGGATTTCTTCTAAGCGAGCTTGCTCCTTTCGGGAATGGTTTGGGCATCGCTCATTCAGCACACTTGGGTGGAATGTTAGGGGGCTGGGTATTTACAAAATTTATCCTGAATAAAGACTTTAGTGTAGGTTCAACCGATATAAAACCACCCAAGTGGTTCACGAGCAAGAAGACACAAAAAGCGAAAACAGGAAAATTTCGCATCAACTTCACCAACCGTAAAGAACTGCAAAAAGAAGTGGATCGAATTCTGGATAAGATTAATACTCAAGGATTCGGCTCACTAACTGAAGAGGAACGCAATACCTTGGACAAGGCCAAGGATCTCCTAAACCGTTAGGACGCTCTACTGTGAATGGATTGTAAAGTTAGGAACCCCGAACAGTGCCCTACTGTCTGAACCCATCTCTTGAATATCGTAGATCACAAATCACGCCTGCGGGTTGCGCAAACGATTGTTTCAATTCCACTCATTACTTCCGAAAGGAATACGAATTGAAGCGCCAACGGTTATATACTCCGAAATTCATGAGTGACATACCAGAAACTCGATCATTACAGTCAATAAAATGCTTAAAAGAAATGCACTGATTATCCTCGGATTACTTCTGAGCCTGGCAACCACCCCTATTACTCAAGGCCGGGATTTCGAATACACCCAAGCCATGAAGAAAGAGACTCAGACGGTCGTCTTTCTCCTGGAGAATTTTCATTACGCCCAAAAATTCATCACCCAATCTCAAGCAGAGGAATTGATTGAAGGCTTCATGGAAGACCTCGATTACAACCATGTTTTCTTCCTCAAAAGTGATCGAGACGAGATGGTTACCAAATACGCAAGCCGTCTCGAAAGAAGTCTACGCAGAGGCGATCTGGATGCTGCCTACGACATATATCAGCGTTACGAAGACCGTTTTTTAAGTCGTATCGACTGGGTGCTGGAACGCCTGCAGGGTGAGTTCGATTTCGAATCTGAGGCCGAGTATATCGTGGATCGGGAAGAATTCCCATGGCTTGAATCTGTTGAAGCGGCTGACGTGCTGTGGGAGAAACGCCTCAAATACGAAATGCTGTTCGACATTCTGAATGACGAAGAAACAGCCGAGGCAATCAAAACAGTCACAGACCGCTACGAAAGGTTGAAAAAAAACCTGCTCGATCTGGAGTCCGGCGACGTTCAAGAGATTTTCCTGACCACGCTCACTCAGATGTTTGACCCTCACTCGACATTTCTCTCAGCAGATACCCTTGAAGATTTCTCGATTTCAATGAGTTTATCTCTCGTCGGCATCGGCGCGATTCTCGTTCAAGAAGAAGGTTACTGCACCATCCGCGAACTCATACCCGGCGGGCCGGCCGATCTGGATGGACGTATACGTCCGGGCGACAAGATTGCGTTCGTCGGACAAAAAGGTGAAGAGCCAGTCGACGTAGTGGATATGAAGCTACGAAAGATCGTTAAAATGATTCGCGGAGAAAAATCGACCACCGTTTACTTAACCGTGATTCCTGCGGACGCCGTCGACCCATCGGCGCGGGAAGTGATCGACATCGTTCGCGACGAAGTCAAAATCACGGCCAGCCGAGCCAGCGCAAGTGTCTTTCAGCTCCCAATAGAAGATGAGAAAGAACTACCCATCGGAGTCATCCAGCTTCCCTCCTTCTACGGAGATCTCAGTATCAACGAGGGGGATACTCCCACCAGTACCACACAGGATGTCGAAGAACTCATCGGAAAATTAGCAAAAGAAAATGTTAAAGGACTCATCCTGGACCTCAGAAACAACGGGGGCGGCTTACTAACTGAAGCCATTGATCTCACCGGCCTCTTTATAAAAACCGGGCCCGTGGTACAAGTCCGCAACAACCGGGGTTTCATTCGACGGGACTGGGATCGCAATGAGAAAATCGCCTATAGTGGCCCCTTGATCGTTCTCGTCTCCCGCTACAGCGCTTCCGCCTCTGAGATAGTCGCGGGAGCCCTTCAGTACTACGACCGCGCCCTTATCGTCGGCGACAAATCAACGCATGGGAAAGGGACCGTCCAAGCAGTTTTCGAAATCGACAAATTAGCGTCACCATCATTTTTCAATGATCAGCCTACCGGCGCGGCCAAATTGACGATCCAAAAGTTTTATCTACCCAACGGAAAATCAACGCAAAACAAGGGAGTTATCTCCGACATAGCTCTACCCTCCGTTAACGAATTTCTAAAGATTGGAGAAGCTGATCTTGATCACGCGATGCTCTGGGACGAAATAAAGCCCGTCAATTGGAACCAGAAAGGCACCGAAAAAGAACTCCAGTTCGCCCCAATAGACGAGGTGCTGAAAACGCAACTTACCGTCCTCAGCGAAACCCGCCAGAAAGAGCTCGAGGAATTTGCATTCCTCAACGAAAGCATCGAATTTTTCAAAGGGAAACAGGAGATGAAATCATTCTCACTTAATCTGGAAAAACGCAAGGCACTCAAAAAGTCAGACGAAGTTTTCCGGGATGAATTGGAAGCCAGACAAGACGCATTGGAAAAACTAAATTTCTCAAGCACCGAGATAACCTTGAATGTAGTGGAAGAAGGTACTCCCATGGAGGATCTGATGGAGAAACTTGAAGCCCCGGCCTCGGACGACCCCGAAACTGACATTGACGGAGAGGAGGAATCAGAAGAAGACGCAGGATCAAATCTGGACATCCATCTTCGTGAATCCCTGCGGATTCTGTCGGATTGGATTCATGCAGAGGACCCCGATGTGAAGGACACGGCCGCCACTCAAGATATTGCAGACATCAAGACCAAGGGCTAAACAAAACGCCCTACTTTATCCCAATCAGGAAACGGTCTCGGCGTTCGATATCTTTGACGGACTGCATCGTGACATAGCCAACATTCTCCGCCCGCTTCATCAAAACCGTATGGTGCTTTATCCCAGTCTCTAATACCAGCATACCCCCGTCTACAAGGTAAGAAAGGCCTTCATCGACGATGCGGTTTAAATCATCAAGCCCATCAGTTCCCCCAAACAACGCCATGCGGGGTTCGTATTTAACTACCTCCGGTTCCGCCGACTCCATTTCCTCAGCAGTTAAGTAAGGCGGATTTGCCAGGATCAGCTCGAACGTACCCTCCACGTTTTCGAACCAATCAGATTGCAAACACCGGATCCGTTCAGAAACCCCTGCTGCCTCGGCATTTTCGGCCGCCAGTTCAAGCGCAGGCACAGATTTATCGACAGCGACTACCGTCGCATTCGGAAATGCAGAAAGTAACGCAACCGCGATCGCACCAGACCCAGTACCCAGATCCAGAATACGAGTTGGCTCCTTGTTAAGATACTTCGTATGCAGCAACTCGATAAGGTATTCCGTCTCTGGACGGGGGATAAGTGCCCGAGCATCTGTCTTTAACTTCACATTGTAAAAATCGGTGTTCCCGAGAATGTACTGGAGAGGCTCCCGATTCGCCCGGCGTTTTACACCACTTCGTATACCCGACAACTCCTGATCGGACAAGGGCCGTTCAAACTGTAGGTAGAGCTCCAAGCGCTGTAGGCCCAATGAACTTGCCATAATCCACTCAGCACTGAGTTTGGCGTCTGCCACACCCCGGTCGCTGAGGAACTGGGTGCTCTTTTGCAGGACTTCGAGCAACGTGATCATCGAGTAGGAAGGGCTCCTCCGCCCATACTATGACGCTGCCATACCTTTCCCATCCAACAACGCTTCCAGCTTTTCTTTATATTCTGCTTCTTGCAGTGCTTCAACAACTGCCACCAAATCACCCTCTAGAATTTGCGGTAATGTATGCAAAGTCAGGCCGATACGATGATCGGTGACGCGTCCCTGTGGGAAATTATAAGTACGAATTCGTTCACTACGATCACCGGTCCCAACCTGTCCCTTGCGCTGAGCCGCATACTTTTCCTGTTCTTCACGCTGCTTCTTTTCGAGCAGTCTTGAGTAGAGCACCTTGAGTGCCTTGTCGCGGTTCTTAAGTTGTGACCTTTCATCCGCACAGTATACCATCTCACCAGTCGGGATGTGAACGATACGAACCGCAGAATCGGTTGTGTTCACGTGCTGTCCTCCTGCACCTGATGCCCGCATCGTCGTTATTTCCAAATCTCCCGGGTCGATGTCCACATCGACATCCTCAGCCTCAGGCATCATCGCGACCGTCACTGTAGACGTATGAATACGCCCCCCAGATTCCGTAACCGGTATGCGTTGAACCCGATGAACGCCCGATTCGTAGCGTAATTTCCGGTATACTTCCTCGCCAGCGATTAGGAAAATATTTTCTTTAAATCCACCCACTTCAGAAGGGCTCGTACTCATCGGCTCGATCTTCCACGAATTCAGCTCAGCGTAGCGCTGGTACATCCTCGTCAGATCGCCGACAAAGAGACTCGCTTCGTCGCCGCCTGCTCCCGCTCGAATTTCCACAATGGTATTTCTTGAATCTGTGGGATCCGGGGGAATCATCGAAATAAGAATCTTATGCTTTAAAGCCGCAAACGACTCTTCCAAGCCGGGTAACTCAGCTTCCGCTAACTCGGTGAGCTCTGCATCACTCCCTTCCACGATCATCTCACGCATGTCCGAGATTTCAGTGTTTAGCCTCCTCAGTTCACTGTGTTGCTCAATGAGAGCATTCAATTTCTGGTGTTCGCGGGATAGTGCCGCAGCTCTCCGCTGGTCCTGGAAAAAATCAGGCGCAGCCATCTCCGCGTCGAGTTCATTGAAGCGGCCCAAGTAAGGTTCGATAGGTGGAATACCTTCCATGCAAATATTTGGTGAAAGCCCGTGATTTAATAGGTGGAGTTTTAGATAGCAACCCGTATAAAGGGTCCTCTTTCTAATGGAAACAAGCCTATACACTCAAAACGTCGTCGCATGCATTTGGGATTTTGATAAAACTCTCATTCCCGGTTACATGCAGCAACCACTTTTCGAATTGTTCAACATCAACGAGAAGCGATTCTGGGAAGAGGTCAACGGGCTGCCAAGTGCTTATCTGGAGCGAGGACTTACCGTTTCTCCGGATACGATCTACCTGAATCACCTCTTGTCCTACGTCAGGGCAGGTGTCATGAAAGGGCTCACAAACGCAAAACTGGAAGAGTTAGGGAAAGAGCTGGTTTTCAATCCTGGACTCCCTGAGTTTTTTAGAACTCTCCAGCAGCTGGTCACGCTTAAGGAGGTATACAAAAAACACGATATTCGCCTTGAGCATTACATAATCAGCACCGGGTTGGCGGCGATGATTCGCGGCAGCAGAATCGCGCCCTTCGTAGAGAATGTCTACGGTTGTGAATTTATTGAAGACCCATTTCCTCCGCACTATTTGAGCCAGCAGGACCTCGGCATCCATCCAGACCGCGAAGTATCGCAGATTGGTGTCGTCATCGATAATACGATCAAGACTCGCTACATCTTTGAGATCAACAAAGGCTGTAACAAAAATCCGGAGATCAACGTAAACTCGAACATCCGTCACTCAGATCGAAGGGTTCCCTTTCGCAATATGATTTATGTCGCAGATGGTCCCAGTGACATTCCCGTGTTCTCTGTAGTAAAAAACAATGGAGGCAAAACCTTTGCGGTATACGACCAGTCATCGAATGAGGAATTCGCACAGAATGATCGCCTGCTACAAAGCGGCCGTATCCATGCCTACGGCCCCACGGACTTCCAGGAAACAAGCAACACCGGCATGTGGCTCAAAATGCATATCTGCGATATCTGTGATCAAATCGTAGAGGAACGCGAGTTGGCGCTTACAAAGAAGGTTGGGAGACCCCCTCGTCATATTCACAAAGAAGACGAAGCGCCCAAGGACCCTGAACTCGAACAAGATACCTTTTTTGAAGAAAAAGCGTAGTACCACCTTGTAAAACCTCGCCACCTGAGAATCCTTAAATTTTTACTTTTCAAGCTGGAACATTTTTCTAACTTTACCCACTCAGTTAGTCTTTTAACCCCGATTAAGATACATGATTGAAGTCCAATCCCTCCACAAACAGTACGGATCCATCAATGCTGTTAACGGTGTCAATTTCGAGGTGAACAGAGGAGAAATCCTTGGATTCCTGGGGCCCAACGGTGCCGGAAAATCCACCACGATGAAGATGATCACCGGCTTCATAAGGCCCACTTCCGGAACGGTGCTCGTCGACAACATTGATGTGCAGAAGCATCCTGTGTCCGTCAAGGAACGCATCGGCTATATGCCGGAAAATGGGCCCGTATATGGTGAAATGACGGTTGAAGAATTTCTAACCTTTATTGCTGAGGTTCGCGGATTCGATGATAAGGCCAACCAAGAGGATCAAATTGACCGGG
The DNA here is from genome assembly GCA_964352065.1 of uncultured Opitutaceae bacterium. Taxonomy (GTDB): domain Bacteria; phylum Verrucomicrobiota; class Verrucomicrobiia; order Opitutales; family UBA2995; genus UBA2995. The sequence continues at coordinate 151,281 of CAYGQM010000002.1, read as the reverse complement.
TTTGTGATCTTTGCCGTCTGAATTCGGTAAGGCATCAATCTATCGAAACCCTGAGTAAGGGATACAAGCAACGGGTCGGATTCGCTCAGGCGGTACTACATGATCCCCCGGTTTTGATCCTCGATGAGCCTACTGACGGATTGGACCCGAATCAAAAGAAAGAAGTTCGTAAGATTATCAAGTCTATGGCAAAGGACAAAGTAGTCATACTTTCCACGCATATCCTGGAAGAGGTCAGCGCACTGTGTACCCGAGTTATTATCATAGCCAAGGGACAGGTCATTGCCGACGAATCCCCAGAGTCACTCCTTCGCCGAAACAAACATTTCAATGCACTCAGGCTTGGAGTTGAAGACGTTGACCTGGAAACCGTCAAGCAGAGCCTCAAAGACCTGCCAGAGGTCGCAGCGGCTGAAATCAACGATGGATCGATCGAAGTTTTTCCAAAAAATAAACAGTCAATCGAATCTTTGGTCCTCAAAGTATGCCGTGAAAACAACTGGCACGTATCCCATTTCGAGAAACGGCCCGTTAGCCTCGACGAAGTTTTTTGGGAGTTGACTGCCTAAATCAGCTTAAGAACCCCGTATTCAATCTATTGATATGAAACAGATTTTGCCTGTGTTTAGACGAGAATTTTTCGGTTATTTCCGGTCTCCGGTCGCCTATGTATTCCTCGTCGTGTTTCTCGTAGTAAGTTCCGGACTTACATTCTACCTGGGACGCTTCTTCGATTCACGGGTCGCCTCACTGGACGCCTTCTTCACGATGCAACCGTGGATCTATACCTTCTTTATCTCCGCAGTTGGCATGCGCCTATGGGCAGAAGAAAAGCGATCGGGTACCTGGGAGCTTCTGTTTACGCTGCCCATCAGAGTTCAAGAAGCGGTGATGGGAAAATACCTAGCTGGCTGGGCATTCATAGCCACCGGGATTTTACTCACCTTCCCCCTACTCTTCACCGTCGGTTATCTGGGAGATCCGGACTGGGGACCTATCTTTACCGGCTATCTGGGCAGCATACTGATGGCTGGCAGCTTCCTGGCGGTATGTTCCTTTACTTCTGCTCTCACCCAAAACCAGGTCATCAGTTTCGTAATCAGCGTGGTGATCAATCTGGGGCTTGTTTTCCTGGGGTGGTCTGTGTTCACAAACCTTCTGGCGTTCCTGCCACTTGCCTGGGTAGATGCCCTGAGCAACTTTAGCTATACAACCCACTTTAACGGCTTCACCAGAGGTCTGATCGTCTTCAAAGACCTGGTGTTTTTCCTGTCTCTCAGTGCGATTTCCCTGCTTCTAACCGTTCTGGTATTAGAACGCTAAAAACCATCGATTCACCCATATGAATACTTCGCAAAAGTTTATCGCTGGATTCCTTCTTATTCTAATCCTCATCTTCGCTAACACCTTCGCCAGCCTGTTCAGTTGGAAACTCGATTTTACAGACAGCAAGCTCTTCACGTTGTCAAAAGGGAGCAAGCTTCTGATTGAGAAACTGGAGGAACCGGTCGACTTCAACTTTTACTTCAGCCGAGGAGTAGAAGGTCTACCTATTTCCTTTAAGAACTATGGGACCCGGGTGGAGGAGATGCTACGCCAATTTGAGGCTGCATCGAATGGGATGATTCGCCTCAACATCATAAATCCCGAGCCAGATACCGAAGAAGAAGAAGAAGCTACCCAAACTGGAATAAGCGGAAATCCCATGTCCAACGGACAGCGTCTCTTCTTTGGCCTCACGATGACCCAAGCCGACAATCAGGAAACGATTCCCGTATTCGATTATAGAAAAGAAGAGTTTCTCGAATACGACATAGCGAAAGCCCTCTACACCGTCCAGTTGTGGGATAAGCCGACCATCGGTATCGTCTCCGGATTGCCACTAGTCGGAATGCCACAAATGTTTCCGGGGCAGCCCCCACAAAACCCGGACTGGATATTCATAGAGCAACTCCGTCAGACGTTCGAAATTATCCAGATCAATACTCCTCAGGATTGGCCCAATGTGATGGATGTTTTGATGGTCATCCATCCACAAACGCTCGATCCGGAGTTGTTGTTCAATATCGACCAACACATACTTGCGGGTAAACCCACTTTTATTGCAGTGGACCCATCCAGCTACTTCATGAAGTCTCAACAGAATCAACAGGCGATGATGATGGGACAACCACCGCAGGGAATCACCAGTGGCTTAAGAGAGCTTTTTTCCGTATACGGTATCGAATACAACGAAATGGAAATGCTGGCCGACCCGCAGTATGCAGCTCTTGTATCCAGTCAGACCGGAAGAATCCAAATGCCTACCTGGCTAAACATGGATGCAAGTGCGTTGAACGTTAATGAATTCATTATTTCTCAGCTCGATTCAATCCTCATGGTAGAACCCGGGTCATTCAGTAAAACAGAAGACTCCGACTTGGAAATAGTACCTCTGATTCAATCCTCTGAAGAATCGGGAACCATTTTTGCCATGCTCGCCAACCAGATGAGCCCTACCCAACTGGCCTCTCAAATCAACTCGCAGGGCGAGCAGAAAACGATCGCTGGATTCGTTCGAGGCACTTTCAAAACCGCGTTCCCCGATGGGAAACCCAATCCCCCACCTGCCGATGGAGTGGAGACTACCGATCCATCAGAACCAGATGAAGACACCCTGAAAGAATCCAGTTCGACCAGCAGCTTATTCCTGATTGCTGATACCGACTGGCTACAGGACCAGTTTTCAGTCCAAAGGCTCAATTTTCTCGGAGTCAACGCCGTCCAACCCCTAAACGACAATCTGAACCTTTTAACAAACACGATAGAGTTCATGTCGGGTAGCCAGGACCTTATCTCAATACGGCCTCGGGGAAACTCGATTCGCCCCTTTAAAGTCGTCGATGAAATCGAGCGTAAGGCTCAGGTCGAATACCAACAGAAGCTAGACGAACTGAACCGAGAGGTGCAGGAAGTGGAAGACCGTATCAGACAGATTCAAACCCAGCAGGGCGGCGGCAACTCGCTCATTATTACTCCGGAACTTCAATCAGAGATTGAAGAATTGAACGAGAATGCAGCAGCCAAGCGGGGCGAAAGAAGAGAGGTCCGCAAGAAACTTCGCGAGGATGTGGAGAACCTCGGCTTTAGCCTGGCCCTCATGAACCTGACTCTCATCCCGGGGCTTGTATTCATAGCTGGGATACTCTTTTTCATCCGCAGACACAACCGTAAGTAGAACGATTCATCATGAAGTTAAGAACCCTTATCATCGTCACGGTCACCCTCGCTGTTGTAACTATCGCGGGCTACTACATCCGCAACGCTTCGCTCACAACCCCACAAGATGATCCTCTCGTCGGTACTTCCCTGCTCGAACAGGAAGTCCTTAAAGATATCCATCGTATCGAGATTAAAAAAACTGACTCTGAAGCAATTCTCGAAATTAGTGATACGGGAGACTGGATCGTCAGATCCCTATACGATCTTCCAGCAGACTTCGCTAAGCTGAATACTCTGATTCGAGATATAACCTCTGCCAAAGTGCAACGCAAGATTACGAGCCGGGAAGATCGCATTGAACGCCTTGATCTTACACAAGGCACAGTTAAGCTGATGACCGGAGCTGACGATGTCGTCTTTGAAGTTACCTACGGAAAATCTCTGTCGGGCGGGGGCCGGGCTTTCGTTTTCGGGAGAGAGAAAACGGCCTATCAGTCTTCAACTTCACCCTTCATTGACGCAAACTCAAACAACTGGGCAGTTAAAACCCTCTATCAATTCGAAGCCGATGAAGTAGCAGGGATTCAGTTTTCTCTAACAGGCGAAACTTGGGGTGTCAGGCGAGATGACAAAGATAAAGATTTCATAAGCACCGTGCCAGCTGACGTACGCATCCCCAAAAATGCCGCCATTAAATCACTTCTCAATCGCTTCACGAACCTTAGATTTCTGGAAGTCTCCGAACGAGCAACCGAACAAGACAAAGAAATCTGGAGAAATGCTCAGGAAAATACTCGAACAATAAAGTTCACTTTTTTCTCCGGAGAAACCGTTACGGTTAAAATGAGTCAGTGGTCACCTCCCGAACCAGAAGGAGAAGAGGAAGCTCCTCCAAGTTCAGGAACTGAAACAACTTACCTCCATATTTCCAGCAGCCAGGCGGATCACCCTATCAATGGAATTATGGATCGTCTTGCTTTCACGGCCTCTTCCTACTCTTTTTCCGGCATTCCGGTGGAATTGAGTGAGGTTGCAGACTTTCCTGAACCGGAGACTGAAACTTCCGAGGATGGCACATCGGTTTCAGTACCTCAGGAAAACACCAATCCAGGGCAGCCTGAAATAAAACAACATATCGATGGAAACTCCGTAATCTTCGAGGTTACACCGCCTCAAACGAATGAAGAACCGGAAGAAGGTTCAGGGCCTGACAATTAGAAAGCTTACCTGGAGTTAACTACTTAACTTCCAATCGAGAAGTTCCAGCTGAAGAGCCTTTCGCCCATTAAAGATATTCCAGTTCAACTTGACCGCAAGATCGATAGCTCGATCCGACGGCGGTACGTTATCGGCTTTCTTCCACGCCACACCCGAAAGAAAATTCCCATTCTTTCCACGAATACAAAACCGGAAGTGATCGGTACCAAATAGCTCGGGGCATTGCGCTAAGTGTATGCCTCTCATTCCAAAGACTGGCTCTGGATTTCCCTGCCCGAAGGGAAGCATCATCTCTACCGTATCCATAAAATTCTGACAAATTTCGTCTGGACTTATGAACGCTGCGATTTCAATACTGGGCTCATACCGATCACCTTCCAACGCATGCTTTACAGCCACGTCAAAAGCCCGTTGAAACTCCTTTACATTCGCTTCTTCCAGAGAAACCCCTGTGGCCATGGGATGCCCCCCCCAACTCTCGAGTAGCTCACTGCATTCACCCAACACTTCGACCAAGTTTACTCCCGGGACACTGCGCCCCGAGCCCTTCGCAAACCCATTATCCTCCCCGAGCACGATTGTAGGTACGTTATGCTTCCTGGAGATTCGTCCAGCAACAATGCCTACAACGCCTGAATGCCAGGACGAATTGTGCAACACATACCCAGAGGCGCCCTTTAGATATTTTTCAATGTACTCATCCGCTTCAGCTACGATTTCCCTCTCAATGCCCTGACGCTCGCGATTCATTGAATCCAGCTGCTTAGCCATTTCCATACACTGGGACAGATTACGGCTTAAAAGCATGCGCACAGTCATCTCAGCATCCGCCAAGCGCCCACTCGCATTAATCCTTGGGCCGAGTTTAAACGATATATCTGTAGTAGAAACCGGATACCCACTTTCCATACCCGAGATCTGAAAGAGCGCATGCAGACCTTCACGACGAGTCGTTTCCAGCATCTTCAAACCACGATGGGCCAATATTCGATTCTCCCCCAGTAACGGGACAAGGTCAGCTACCGTGCCCATCGCAACGAGATCCAGATAATCCTTCAACTGGATTTTGTAGGCTGTCGGATCGCCATCCTCACGAAGGGATTTCACGATTCCGTGTACCAATTTGAAGACCAGTCCTACAGAACATAGATCTTTCCACGGTTCATGATCGCCGTCATTAACATGGGGGTTGACCAAGATAGCCGAAATCGGTTCTTCGCTGGTAGATCGATGATGGTCGATAATGATGACATCCGCACCGGTCGATTTGATGTGCTTGATCTCTTCAACTGAATTGGTTCCGCAATCTACTGCGATGACTAACCCCGCCTCTTTGCCGTTCAGTGCTCGATCGACAACCGATAAGGAAAGGCCGTAACCTTCATCCAAACGACGAGGTACCGTGTAATCCGGGAATATACCAAATGTGTTTAAAGAATGAACCAACAGGGCAGTACTCGTCACACCATCGACATCGTAGTCACCGATGATAACAATTCGCTCGTTTGATGCCATCGCTTGACGAACGCGCTTAACCGCGTCCTCCAACTGGGACATTTTGAACGGATCATCCAAATGCTTTAATTTTGGGTACAAAAATGCCTTGGCCTCCTCCGCTTCTTCCAAATCAAGCCGTGCGAGCAGCTGAGCGATAAGCTTGGGTATACCGAGCGTGTTGGCAAAATGAGAAACTTTCCGTTCTGAAACGGATGCATTTCGCCACTCCATGTTAGACTAAGCTTTAGACTTCGTGCCGGCTTCCCATTCGTAACTGGGCAGACGATCTGCGTGGGATTCGACTTTCCTACGATCTTCTTTGTGCCATTTGAAAAACACAGGACTTGCGATGAAGATCGATGAAAACGTTCCCGTTAGGATACCTACCACGAACGTAAAGGCAAAATCGCGGATAATACCTGTTCCAAAAATCAGGAGCGACACCGTCACAAGCAGTGTCGTTAATGATGTCAGAATTGTCCGGGAAAGCGTCCTGTTAATAGCCAAGTTAATGACCTGCTTCAAAGACAGCCCGGGATTCAGGTCCAACTCCTCACGTATCCGGTCAAATACTACGATCGTATCATTCAAAGAATACCCGACAATCATCAAGAGAGCTGCCACCATCGGGGCAGAAAACTGATTCCCGAAAAGCACGAAGATCCCAATCGTCATTAACAGGTCATGGATCGTTGCAACCACCGCACCGACGCCAAAACCCACTTCAAACCGAAGGGCGACGTAGAGCATGATGAAGATTAGAGCGATGCCCATCGAATAGAACGTGTTAACAAGAATTTCCTTACCCACAGTAGGCCCGATCTGATTGGTCCCGATCTCGACCAAGCCATTGTCGGGGAATGCATTTTCTAGTGCCGAAAACAAAGCCTGTCCCTGTTCGAAAGGTGTAGCGATCTTCAATACTGGCTCAGCATTGGCACCAAGTGGTTTTTGGAGCGTTATATTCACTTCTCCTATACCCAAATCCGCTGCGACCTGTTCGATTTCGGAGACAGACAGTTCTTTGTCGAAGTGCAGGGCAATCTCGTCACCCCCCGTAAAGTCGATTCCCCCAATGGAATCCTTTTTCAAAACGGCCGTCGAAATCCCCACCGCCACAAGAATCCAGGATCCGACAAACGCGAACTTACGCATTGAGAGAAAATCGATCGTTGTGTTCTGCTTGAAGAGTGAAACCGTCAGCATCCGTTTCACGATTCCGGTATTGATGGTCAGATCCAGAAGCACACGACTCACGAGCAATGCGCCAAACATCGTCGAGCCGATACCCACTGCTAAAGTAACCCCAAAGCCCTTTACAGGTCCTGTGCCAAAGTAGATAAGGATAAATGCGGTAATCAAAGTCGTCACGTTAGCATCCACAATAGTGGAAAATGCCTTTTCAAATCCTCCAAGCAGTGAGTTCTTTAGACTCTTGCCTGCACGAAGCTCTTCCCGCATACGCTCATAAATCAGGATGTTTGCATCCACTGCCATGCCCACGGTGAGTACCAGTGCCGCAACCCCCGGCAACGTGATCGTTGCACCGAAACTCGAAAGCGTTCCGAGAACCACGACCAAATTGAGAACCACCGATATCATCGCAATCGCACCGGCAATCATGTAATAAACAAGCATGAAAAGTATAACGGCAGCGGCGCCGATTATGAAAGCCTCCTTACCCGAGTTGACAGAGTCTTCAGCCATCGTAGGTCCCACTTCATACATCTCTGCAATCTGTAATGGAACATCGAGTGGATTGTTCAAGCCGTTGGAGATCTCTTCAGCCTCACGTTGCGTAAATGACCCGGTGATACGCGCTGAGCCACCTGCGATGGGATTCTGAACACTAGGTGCAGTTAGCAATTCTCCATCGAGTGTGATCGCTAAACGGCCCACACTCGACTGATTGTTTCCACTGGAAATTTCGCGGGTCAATTGCTCAAACTGACGCCCACCCTCCGCTGTAAAGTCCATAAGGATTTCAAAGCCTCCAAATTCAGCAATAGCAGCCCTCGACTCTTTAATCGCATCCCCTTTCATATCCGGGATACGCTTGATAAACAGGTAACTGGTCTGCACCACGCCATTAGCGTCTTCGTTTTCCAATGCTTTGACTTCATAACCGACCGGAGCATTCGTGTCTTTCGGTCCGGTTGGAAACGCAGTCCGGTGGACTTGTTTGAATTCCAGACGTGCCGGCTTAGCTATGATGTCTTTAAGATCGGGATTATCTTTGGTAGATTGACCGGGAAGCTGCACCTCGATACGGTTTTCGCCAGTCGTTCTGATAACAGGCTCGGTTACGCCCAGAGAATTGATCCGCTTACCGATAATATCTATCGCCTTAGAAAGGTCGCCTTCCTTTTCGTACTGGGACGCATCCTCGGGTAATTCGAGCTCAAACACAAATACAACACCACCCTTCAAATCCAGGCCCGGTTGCAGTCTTGCCTTGGAACGCTTGAGCAATTCTTCGAGTAATACTTGATTCCTGCGCTCGGTGTTTCGGAGGCTGGATTCCAAGACGAGCCCGGGAAAGTACTGAGAAAGATCGATGTCTCTCTCCAGGGCGATCTCGCGCAGCGCTACATAGGCACTATGATACTCGTCGTTTTGATATGCTGCTTCAGCTTCGGCCACCAACGAGGTGAACGCTTCGTCCTGATTGCTTTCAGCAAGAACGAATTCATTGAACTCCCTGTCTTGGTAAGGAACGAGATAAAGAACTGCGGTAAAAACGATAAGCGCAGATAGGATGAGTTTCCAAAGGGTACTACCATTCATGGAAGTTAAGGAGAAAAAGGTTAGTTTGAGGTCTTATTTAGCTGCAGTCGGGTCAATTTTGACCTGAACAAAGCTTTTCTGGATTTCAACCTTGGTGTTTTCGGCGATGCGCACCACAAAGCGATCATCCTTAACATTCGTAATGGTTCCAAAGATACCAGAAGCGGTGATAATCTCGTCACCGGTAGTAAGCTCTTCAATCAACTTCGCGTGCTCTTTCTGCTTTTTGCGTTGAGGAGCCACCAGAAAGAACCACATTGCACCCAGTATAAGAAACCAGAATACGATCATCATCGTACTGTTGGGTCCCGCAGACTGAGCAAAATGCGGAAGAAAAAGATTGTTAAGTGCTGTATCCATAATTGAATCCGTAAAATTGAAACGGAACACTCAAGAAAAGTGTTTTTAGAAAGGCAAGTCATTAACCTGCTGATTTAGGCCCCATCAACATAACGAACATGTATAACTGGAATCACAAAAAGGCTGAAGAACTCTACGGCTTCAATCGATGGGGAAACGGATATTTTTCTATTGATGACACCGGCAGTGTCGCTGTCACACCCAAAACAAGCGGGGCGTCGATACGAATCACTGAAGCCCTCGAAGAAGCCAAGAGCCGCGGGCTGAAGCCCCCGCTGTTACTCAGGTTTCAGGACATTCTGAAGGACCGTGTTGAAGCGCTCAATGAAGCCTTTCATACCGCAATCGAACAGGAAAAGTACAAGGGGCGCTACCAAGGGGTCTTCCCGGTTAAGGTTAATCAGCTACGCGAAGTCGTAGAGGAGATACTGGAGGCAGGTAAGCCCTACGATTTTGGACTGGAGGCAGGTAGTAAGCCTGAATTATTGCTTGCCATGGCTCATATCCAAGACTCAAAGCGACTTCTTATATGTAACGGTTATAAGGACGAAACTTACCTTAGACTCGCCTTAATGGCGCAGAAATTGGGTCGGAAGGTCATCGTTGTGATCGAGCAACTGGACGAATTGAAGACTTTAATTGAACTGGCAAAGGAGCAAGGCGTCATACCCTCCGTCGGAATTCGCATTAAATTGCAATCGCAAGGTGAGGGGAAATGGGCCACATCCAGCGGCGAGAAAGCAAAATTCGGTCTCACAACACCCGAAGTCGTAGCTGCTACCCGCATTCTAAAAGACGCTGACCTCCAGGATGCGTTAAAATTGATCCACTTCCATATTGGTTCGCAGGTTCCGAATATCCTGACTATCAAGACCGCTGTCATCGAAGCAACCCGCTTCTACTGTGAACTGAAAAGGGACGGCTTTCCACTGGGATTCATGGATGTGGGAGGCGGCCTCGGCATCGACTACGATGGCAGTCACACCAATTTCGATAGCTCCATGAATTACTCTATGGAAATCTACGCCCGGGACATCGTCTTCAACATCCAATCAGTCTGTCAGGAAACAGAGACGCCAGTACCCGACATCGTTTCAGAAAGCGGACGGGCTATTGTGGCACCCCATTCCGTTCTTATCTTGGAAGTGTTTAACCGAATCACACGGCACGAGTATACTCCAAGTGTCGATAAGAAGGGCGCAAAGAAGCATAAAATCATCGAAGATCTGGAATATAGCCTGAGCAGCGAATCAACTCAAACGCCGCTCGAACGCTTCCATGACGCCTTGCAAAAACGGGAGGAGGCTTTCTCTCTATTCAAACTGGGATATCTGGATCTGGAAACTAGAGCAGCTGCAGAGTCTCTCTATTGGAAGATCTGCAAGAAACTTAAAACTAACATCCCGGCACAAGGATATCAGCATGAAGAACTCTTAGCACTTAGAAGTTCGATGGTTGATCAATACGTATGCAACTTTTCAGTTTTCCAATCGCTGCTGGATCATTGGGCTCTTGATCAATTGTTTCCAATTGCTCCGATCCATCGCCACTTGGAGAAACCAACCGTTGATAGCATCATCGTCGATATTACCTGCGACAGCGATGGAAAGATTTCCAAATTCATCGACCTCGAGGAAGAGGTGACTGATATCCTACCCCTTCATCCCCTGACAAACGAGCCCTACTACATTGGGATCTTCCTCATCGGCGCCTACCAGGATATCATGGGTGATATGCACAATCTGTTCAGTAAAGTGCCAGAAGCACATGTCTTTCTGGAAGATGATGAAGAAGACGGGTTCTACATCGAAGAGATCATTCGAGGCGCACAGAACAAGGATGCTTTGGAACTCACGCAATATCACTCGAGGGACCTAACCCGTATGATAAAGAAACAAATTGACCGAGCAACCAAATCGGACGCGATTGGGCCTCGTGAAGGAATGCGTCTTTTAAACTTCTATCAGAACGCCCTTGAGAACTCCATGTACCTGGACTTCGAGTAAATGCCTACTCTGCAGTTAGCGGTTCGTAATCCGAAGCCGACAAAAGGCTATCGAGCCCGGATGGATCTGTGATTTTGAATTTTATTATCCACCCCTCGCCATAAGGGTCTTGATTGATCAACTCAGGGGAATCTTCTAAAGGCTGATTGATCTCCAATACTTCCCCATCAACCGGAAGGTATATATCAGAAGCAGCTTTTACCGACTCAACCACACTAAAGCTGTCACCCTTTGCAAAAGAATCGCCCTCACTTGGTAACTCCACAAACGTTACATCCCCCAGACTCGATTGGGCAAAGTCCGTGATTCCGATCAGGGCGGTATCATCATCCAATAACTTGACCCACTCGTGGTCTTTAGAATATTTCAGGTCTGCCGGGATATTGCTCATGGGTTATAGATTGTTTCTGTGAGTTCGGATTCAAACGTTTTTGTGGATAGGAGTTTTAGCCAGCTTGATGGCATAACGATTACCCCTTAAATCGACTTCCAAATTCTGTGACGAGAAAAAATCTGCTTTTATTAAGGCAGACCCAATCGGCTTGTTAAGAATCGGAGATTGAGTGCCGGAGACCACTTCTCCCACCCGCTCGTTTCCACAAAAGACTGCCGTTCCAGCCCGCGCGATCCTTCGATCTTCCATGGTGAAAAAGACGGTCCTTCTAGGAACGCCCGCCTGTTTTTGCTTGAGCAGCGCAGTCTTCCCTACGAAATCCACCGTCTTCTTCAGTTTAACCGTCCAGCCGATGCCACCTTCAAACGGTGTGACCTCATCGGAAATTTCGTGGCCGTAGAGCGGAAATCCCGCTTCTAGGCGCAGACTATCGCGTGCGCCTAGGCCCGCCAACACAAGACCATCACCCTGCCCAGCCTCCCATAGAGCCCGCGCGATTGACTCTCCATTTTCCCAAGGCGCATATACTTCGAAGCCGGACTCCCCCGTATAACCGGTCCGACTTAGTATCGCCGCACATCCACACACATCACCTTCTGCAAAATGATAATAACCGATTTCAGCCAGCGAAGAATTGGCCAACTTCTGCAAAATAGAATCCGCTTGGGGACCTTGAATAGCAATCTGACAATACTCACTGGATACATCCTCAACCGAGCAGTCAAAGGCGCCGGACTGCTCTTGCATCCAGGCAATATCTTTACCCGTATTTCCCGCATTGATACACAACAAGAAATCTGTATCTGAGCGACAGTATATTAGCAAATCATCAACAACAGTGCCCGATTCGTAACACATCGGCGTGTAGAGCACCCGGCCTGGCGTCATCGTACCCACGTCGTTGGTCACCAGATAATTGAGAAAGGCCCTCGCGTCAGGCCCTGAAACAGTGGCTTCTCCCATGTGACTCACATCGAACAAACCGGCGGACTTTCGCACGGCCAAGTGCTCAGCCAAAATACCTGTGTATTGAACCGGCATGTCCCAACCCCCGAAAGGCACCATCCGTGCACTATTTTCGATATGAAACGCATGAAGAGAAGTTCTTTTGAGGGCGTCGCTTGTCATTATTCGGCCTAAGCTAAGCATTATTTCCAAAAGGCAAAAGAAAGAAGTGACACGAACCCCACAATAACGCCCCTAAAGCTACACTTGAAACTTTCGATCTGATCTCTACTGTAACCACAAAAATGAAAATAATGCATGTCGGTGAAAGGCCAGTCAGACTCCTGTGGAACGCAGGACACAGCTAAGCGGATCCCATGGAAACGCCTATACTCAGTTCCCTTCAAATAGAACCAGAATCGGAAGAACCCTTCCCGCGAATTAGTATCGGCTGGTCAGTCTGCCGCGCCAGAAAATGACAGCACTTATCGTTGCAGTGGCACTGACGATCGGTGTGTCCGCATTCTGTTCAGTTCTTGAAGCCATGATACTCAGCACCAGCTCTGCTGAGGTCGAGGCAATGATTAGACGGATCCCTAAACGGGGCCATCTGTTCAAGAAAATGAACGATGAGATTGACGACACGATCTCCGCTATTCTGACCCTCAATACCGTCGCAAATACCGCAGGGGCGTCCGTCGTCGGCACCCTCGCAGCGGATATCTACGGCTCCGGCTCCGTCGGATTTGTGGCTGGTTTGATGACCTTTCTTATCCTCATCTTTTCAGAAATTATTCCAAAAAACCTGGGAGTAGCCTACCGATCCTTTATACAACCGCAATCCGTGTATCCGCTTTGGCTGATCCGCACACTTATGAAACCGGTGACGTTCTTCACGCGGAAATTCGTACGGCTGCTCGTTAGAGAGCAAGAGACTTCGAGCGAAGAGGCTGAAGACGAAATCAAATTTCTCGCTGAGAAAGGGGCCAAAGAAGGAAAGCTCATGCAAGCGGAAGCCAATGTCATAAACAACGCATTGACCCTCGATGACGTAGCCATCAACGATATCATGACTCCAAGAACCGTCATGTTCGCACTGGAAGATGACAAAACCGTGGGCGAAATTTCCGGAGAGTTTAACAACCTCCCCTTTGCACGAATCCCTGTTTATCACGAGACCATCGACAACATCGTAGGCTTCGTAAGACGTCGTGATCTGTTACAAGTGATGGCTGATGACGGACACGATACTCCCGTAACCGATATTGTGGAAACCGCGCTATTCGTACCCGAGACGGCCAATGGAGCGGACACCTTACAGAGCTTTTTAGCTAAACAACAACAGATGGGCATCGTCGTAGACGAATTCGGCTCGGTCACAGGCGTGGTCACCATGGAGGATATTATCGAACATATTCTGGGTCGGGAAATCTTCGAAAAAGACGATGTGGCCGTGGATATGCGTGAGCTTGCCCGGGCGAAGAATGCTCAAAAACGCGGTAAAGAGTTGATGATCGCCAAGGAAGAAGAAGCAGCCGCCAAAAAATCCGAGAAGTCCTGAGTTAGGAAATGACGGTCACTTATAAAGGCGCAGACTACCACCTTCACGATTGGGATCCGTTTATCATTCAATTCTCAGACACCATGGGAATACGGTGGTATGGGTTTGCCTATGTGCTGGGATTTCTGACGGCATCCTGGCTACTTAGCTACTATTTCAAAAAAAAGAGATCCCCTTTCAACAAGGAACAGCAATTCAATGTCCTCCTCATTCTCATTGCGGGAACGATGATTGGTGGCCGCCTCGGTTACATGGTGCTTTACGATTTGGACACCTTGCTTCGAGCACCCTGGAAATTGATCGAAGTCTGGAAGGGTGGGATGGCCAGCCACGGAGGATTCGTCGGACTCGTCTGCGCCGTTGCGTATGTGTCTTTTCATTACAAACAAAGATTCTGGACGGTAGCAGATATCACGGTGACATTGGGTCCCGCAGGAGTATTGTTCGGGCGTCTTGCAAACTACATAAATGGCGAACTGTGGGGTAAAATATCTACGGTCCCCTGGGCCGTTGTTTTCCCAGCGGCATCCCCCTATGGCGTCCCCAGACACCCTAGCCAACTTTACGAAGCTGTTTTGGAGGGGTTGGTCGTACTGGTATACATTCAAATCCGTTTTTGGCGCAGCAAGGTGACCACGATCAAGCCGGGGCAACTGAGCGGCGAGTTTTTCGTGCTCTATGCTATCGTAAGGATACTGGGCGAGCAGTTTAGAGAACCCGACGCAGACCTTATACTCGGTATGAGCCGAGGCATATTTTACTCAACCATCATGCTGCTGGTAGGGGTAGCCTTTATCATTAGGGCCAGAAAAATTCCCACGATCAGCGGAAAAGCATAATCGGCACATGGCAGCGACGGATCATTTCGGTCGTTGTGCTTCCGATTAGAAATTGGCGAATTCTGCTGTGACCATAGGCGCCCATAAGGAGCATCGATATGCCTTCATTTTCGACATAGGATGATATCACGTCCTCTGGAATGCCCGGTAGTAGCTTGCTCACGGGATTCAAGCCAGCATCCTTAAGTAACTTCTCACCCTTATCCAGATGGCTACGTGCGAACGCCTCGCCTTTATCATCAGGAACCGAAACTAAGTGTATTTCCCTGCCCCCGAATAAATGGGAGGATATGATATAATTCAGTGCTTTGTAACAACTCTCCCCACCATCGAATGCCAGCGCAACCTTCTCAACGGGGTTAAATGCCCTCGAGGTAACAAGACAGGGTTTCTTACTCGAACGCACAACTCGCTCGATCGTAGAACCGATATGCTCTTTTGCCAACTCGGAAGTCTCGCCACGTTTTCCCAGCATGATCAGGTCATACGGTGCTTCAAATTCTTTGAGGCTGTCTACCAAAAATCCGGTAGTGTGATGGGTGGAGATTCGATCACCAAGACCCGCTTTTTCAAAAACGGACCTGGCCGCCCCCAACAAAGTAACCGCCTTCTTCTCTTCCAGATCTTCCAACTGCGATAATATCGACTGATAAGGCTGAATTCCCAGGCTTCCACTGAGATCCGCAATCAAAGGCACCTCATACTGGCGGAGATCACTCACATAGAGGATATCCAGACTCGCTTCAGGTAATTGGGATAAGACCCAAGAACCATACTCGCAGCATACTTCGCTGTAAGCTGATCCATCGGTACAAAGGAGAATTTTAGCCATACTATATTATAGCACCATCTGGGATAATTGCACCTTTCAACACCAGAATTACACCGTCCCGCACGACATACCCGTCTCCCTCTGTCATGTCGGCCTTACCTTCAGGGCTCAACGTCACATTGTTTCCGATCCGGGCGCTCTTATCGATAATCGCATTCTTGATATTACAATTCGTTCCCACACCAATCGGAGGAATACCACGTGCACGGGACTCCTCGATGTCATTCGGCGTTTCGAAATAATCGCTCCCCATCATGACGACTCGCTCCAACCGGCTACCACCACGGATGATAGAGCGCACCCCAATAACGCAATCCTTAAGGTCACCGTCATGGATAATACAGCCATCGGCAATTATAGCGTGATCTATTCTACATTTATTGATCTTAGATGCAGGAAGATATCTGGCATGAGTGTAAACTGGGTATTCTGATTCGAAAAAATTAAACGGAGGCAAGTCACTCGCCAATGAAAGGTTGGCCTCAAAAAACGATGAGACCGTTCCAATATCCTCCCAATAACCATCAAAAATATACCCGCTGAGCTTCGCTTTGCCAAGAAGGCCTGGAATAATTTCTTTTCCGAAGTCCCGCATGTCATTCTTGAGTGATTCGACAAGCAGATCCCGATTGAACAAATAGATCCCCATGGAGGCAAGGCAGTGCTTTTGATTGCCCGCATTTTTTACCCACCGCATCAACTTATCGCTGATTGCTAACCCATCTATAATCTGAGGGTCGGTCGGCTTCTCTACAAACTCTGAGATCGAAAGATCGTCGCTCACACGCATAAGCCCTAAGCCTTCCACCTGACTTGTCGGAAGTGCCTTTGCCGCAATCGTCACTTGCGCACCGGAAACGATATGTTGCTGAATCAATTCATTAAAATCCATGCGGTACAACTGGTCACCCGATAAAATCAGTAGGTAATCGAAATCAAAGTTGCTGAAGTGGTGCATATTCTGACGCACAGCATCTGCAGTTCCCTGATACCAGTTTTCCCCCTTCTCCGTCTGCTCGGCAGCCAGAATATCGACAAAACCACCCCCAAAGGGATCAAACTTGTATGATTCCTGTATATGCCGGTGGAGAGAAGCCGTGTTGAATTGGGTGAGGAGGTAGACCCGGTTCAACCCAGAATTCAGGCAATTACTGATAGGAATATCTACCAACCGATACTTTCCAGCCAGTGGCACGGCCGGCTTGCACCGTTCCTTCGTTAGTGGTGATAGGCGGGTTCCTCTGCCTCCACCCATTATTACTGCGAGTACTTTTGGGGTCATAAAAAGGTTTGTTAAAAAAACGACTTCCTGACTCTCTAACTTTATCTCTTAGCGCAAATACTAGGACAATCTAAAAATGTGTGGAATCGTAGGATACTTAGGTAAACAAAATGCAACCGGCATACTCCTCGAAGGATTAAAACGTCTGGAATATAGAGGTTATGATTCATCCGGGTTGGCCGTGCTTGATGCACGTGGTCTGGAAGTCACAAAGCGAGTTGGACGGGTAAAGGAACTTCTCGCTGCAGTTAACAAGGCACCGAGCCAAGCAACAGTGGGAATATGCCACACGAGATGGGCAACTCATGGAGGGGTCACAGAAGCAAATGCTCACCCTCATCTGAGTTCGGATGGGAAAATCTCATTGGTTCACAATGGAGTCATAGAAAACTATAATTCGATCCATAAATTCCTAGTCACCAAAGGATACACTTTTGATTCAGAGACCGATACGGAAGTGCTTTGCAACCTGATCGCTTACCACTATGCGAAAGAAAATGAACCTTCCTTGGACGGCGGCACCAGATTCTCACAAAGTGTTCGTAAGGCTCTGCATCATGTTGAAGGAACGTACGGCCTAGCCGCACTCTGTGCAGACTGCCCAAGCGAAATGGTTGGAGCCCGCCACGGTTCACCCCTCATACTGGGCGTAGGGACCGATGAAATATTATTGGCAAGCGATGTGTCTGCATTGGTCAGTCGGACACCCAATGTTGTATACTTAAACGATGGTGAAGTCGTGCATATCGAGGGAAGTAAATTTACGATATCTACCCTTGAATCGATTGATATACAACCGGTGATCAACACAGTCGATTGGGACGTTTCAGACGGAGAAATCGGAGATTTTGATCACTTCATGTTAAAAGAGATTTTCGAGCAACCGGAAGCTTTGGAAAACGCCATGCGCGGGCGCTTTTCACAAGATCAAAGCACGGCGAAGTTCGGAGGTCTCAACGTCACTCCCCAAGACCTCCGTAGAATCGATCGCATATTATTGTGTGCCTGCGGAACTGCCTGGCATGCCTGCCTTACCATTGAATTTCTCATCGAGAAATACGCACGTATTCCCGTCGAAGTAGAATACGCATCTGAATTTCGGTACCGCAACGCTCCGCTTGATAAAAACACATTGGTGCTCGTAGTTAGCCAATCTGGTGAAACAATCGATACCCTCGCGGCTCTCAAAGAATCCAAGCGAAAAGGCTACACGACATTGGCAATCACCAACGGCGTAGGCTCTACGATCGCAAGAGAATCGGATGGAGGTATATACCAACATGCTGGACCAGAGATTGGAGTCGCATCCACTAAGGCGTTTACATCGCAACTCATGATTGGAGCCATGCTTGCTCTCTACCTCGGCCGGTTGAGAGATCTAAGTTTCAGCGAAGGAGCAGAGATGGTGGCAGGACTAAAACAGGTTCCCAATCTCGTGAGCCAGATCGTCCAGCAGTGCGACCACCTCCATTCGATTGCCAAGAAATACATGAACAAACAGGACTTTCTATTCCTGGGAAGGCTAAGCATGTTTCCGATCGCGCTCGAAGGAGCCCTCAAACTCAAGGAAATCTCTTACATCCACGCCGAGGGTTACCCGGCGGCGGAAATGAAACACGGGCCAATTGCTTTAATAAGCGAGGATTGCCCATCCGTTTTCATCGCGACGGAACCCGACACGGTTTCAAAGATTATCTCCAATATGCAAGAGGTGAAAGCCAGGAAAGGGCAATTGATTGTTGTCCGATCGACCAGTTGCGAAATACCGGAAGGGTTAGCGGATGACGAAGTTATCATCCCGGATTGCCACCCGGCAGCTGCACCGATACTGGCTTGTGTCCCAGTCCAGCTCCTCAGCTACTACATTGCTGTCGAAAGAGGGTGCGATGTGGACAAACCCCGTAATTTGGCAAAATCCGTGACGGTGGAATAATTCTCTCTCAAATTCCCGACAAGCGAAGCAATTACGCCCGATAAGGAACGATTCAGGCAGGATTATTCTTGATTCACGAGTGGGTCTGTCATTTATGCTACACCTCTAACCGGGCGGCGTGATTCTACCCTAAGAATACTGTTTCCAGACTTTTCGTTTAACGAAGCGGAATAGTCTGTCAGGCTAAGTCCTCCGGCTAGGAAACCAAATACACTAATCATCAAATACATGGCCGATCTCAAAAATCCCCAAGAAGAGTCTTTCGAGGACAGTACGGCGCCAAACATTAAGGCTGTTGAAACAGTTAGAGACATAAGATCAGAAGACTTGGATAAAGCCGCAGAACCGACTTCCAGTGAAAGGAGTGGTATCAAACTCTACATGCGGGAAATTGGACAGATTGACCTTCTGAAGCCCGAGCAGGAAGTAGAGTTGGCCCGACGGATAGCGAAGGGAGACAAACAGGCCCGCGACATGATGATTCGCGCTAACCTTCGTCTCGTTGTAAAGATTGCCAACGATTATTCCAATTACGGACTCCCGCTCAATGACCTCATCAGCGAGGGCAACATCGGCTTAATTAAGGCGGTCGAAAGATTCGATCCCGATAAGGGAGGAAAACTGAGCACCTACGCTGCATGGTGGATAAAACAGGCAATCAAACGAGCACTTGCCAACCAGAGTAAATCTATTCGTCTGCCAGTCCATCTCGTCGACAAAATAGCCAAGATGCGGCGTATCATTTCCCAATTAACTGAAGAGCTGGACCGAGAACCATCCGACGAAGAAGTGGGTATCGTGATGGGAATTCCCGTCAACAAGATTGCCCATCTCAAAAGTGTAAGTGTCCGGCCAGCATCTCTCGACGCACCTATCGGTGAGGATGAAGGCTCATCGTTTGGCGATATTATTGGTGACGAAAATGCACTCAGCCCATTTGAGAACCTCAAAGAAAAGTCTTACTCGTCCGATATCTCCGATATGATGAGCCAGCTCGAAGAGCGGGAAGAAAAGATCATCCGCCTGAGGTTCGGATTAGACGGCGATACCCCAAAGACCTTGGAAGAAGTCGGCAGCATTTTTGGAATCACCCGGGAGCGAGTACGCCAGCTTCAGAACATTGCTATTAAAAAGATGCGTAATCTGATGTCCGATAAGGAAACCCAACGAACCGTTGAGGAGATCCAGGAACAAGACCGTCAAATAAAGCGCATGCGTGTATTGAAAGACTTCTTTGACCAAAAACGAAAAGAACAAGAAGCAGAATAACTTTCAGTTTAACTTAGACACAAAAAAAGCACCTCAAGAAGAGGTGCTTTTTTGTAAAAGAAAAACGGATGATTAATCGTCCTTCGTAGCTTCATCGAGAATGTCACCCAATGACATGAGGTCTCCCCCTTCTTTGAGTGTCTCATAAGCCGCTGCTTCAGCTGCAAGCTCTTCCGCATTGTAATTCGCGGCCTTGATGCTGAGCCCGATACGACGTTCATCACGGTCGATCTTGATAACACGAGCGGAAACTTCCTGCCCTGCTTCGATGACGTCCTTGATTTTCTCAACCCGGTCCTCGCTGATTTGGCTGATGTGAACCAACCCATCAATACCGTCCTGAAGTTCGACAAAGGCTCCGTAAGAAGTGATCTTACTGATAGTGCCTTGAACAACATCTCCGATGCGGTAAAGCGTTTGGATGTTCTCCCATGGATCTGTCGCAAGCTGCTTGAGTCCCAATGAGATACGCTGCTGATCAGGATCTACATCCAGAACCATCGCATCGATCTCCTCTCCCTTCTTAATCATCTCGGATGGGTGATTGATCTTACGGGTCCAGGACATATCAGATACGTGAACCATACCGTCGATACCTTCTTCAAGTTCGATAAACGCACCGTAAGTAGTGATATTACGCACTTTTCCACGAACGTGAGCACCCACTGGGTAATTATGGCGAACCATATCCCATGGATTCGTATCCAACTGACGGACACCGAGAGAGATCTTCTGATCTTCTTTCTGGATACCGAGAACCACCGCAGAGATCGCATCACCCACGCGTAGAACTTCGCTAGGCTTGGAGATACGCTTTGTCCATGACAACTCGGTAACGTGGACCAGTCCTTCGACACCTTCTTCAAGTTCGATGAACGCACCGTAAGGCACGAGGTTAACGACCTTGCCTTCGATCTTTGCACCCACTGGGTAACGCTTTTCGATGTCGTCCCAAGGGTTCGAGGTGGTTTGTTTCAGACCGAGGGACACGCGCTCCTTATCCTTGTCGACTTCGATGATCATGACGTCGATCTCTTCACTGATCTTAACCATTTCACTCGGGTGAGAAATACGACCCCAGCTCATGTCGGTGATGTGAAGCAGACCGTCGAGGCCATCCAGATCGATGAAGGCTCCGTAATCGGTGATATTTTTAACCACGCCGCGACGGATGTCACCAGGCTTAACCTCGGACAACAGCTTTTGGCGCTTAACGTGGCGCTGCTCTTCGATCAACTCCCGACGGGAAACAACGATGTTCTTTCGGTCCAAGTTAATCTTGAGAACTTTAAAGTCATAAGTTTGACCGACATACTGATCCAAATTCTTGGGCGGTTGAACGTCGATCTGAGAAGCTGGCAGGAATGCATCCACGCCCATCGCCACGATGAGGCCACCTTTGACCTTTGCTTTGACTCGACCTGAAACAATAGTGCCCTCTTCACAACGAGACAGGATCTTCTCCCAATTCTTCTTTTGCTCTGCTTTGTCAAAAGAGATCAGAGGATTGCCATCCTTGTCTTCGATTTTTTCGAGGAAGACTTCGATTGTTTGACCGATTTCGAGTTCTCCAAGATCTACGAACTCGTGTCCGACAATGCTGCCTTCGGATTTAGCGCCAATATCAACGATTACCTCGTTTTGGCGGATTTCAATGATGGTTCCTTCAATGATGGAACCCTCTTTTAGATTCTCGAAGCTAGCTTCTCCGAGAAGTTCTTCCATTATGGAGCTCATAATAGCAGTATTTGGGTTAATTCCTGACCAACAGGATCACCCTAATTGGTTAATGATTAATGATTTATGGTTAAACCCAGTGCGCACAGCGAAGTGGTCTGGGACGAAAGGAAGGAGAGCATGCCAAGCAACACTCTGAATTCAAGGATTTTTTTGGCCTATATATAACCTGTAAACCCCGTGTTTACAGGTCACTTTCTTGCAATACCGATACCTTGCTACTTCCAGTCAAAAGGAGTCACTACGAGTTGCGCCTCTCCTTTATAAAGCCAAGTCCCTGACGTCTCAAAATCTACGGTCACTGATCTGACCCGGGAACGCGAAGCTCCGTTGCGGTATTCCCAAAGCTCGGGGGCGTTTAAAGCGATGGGGTCCAAAAGAAAGTCCAACTCAGTCGTTACTGGATTGATACGGTAACTCAGATCCGTTCCATCTGTGAAAGACAGTCTCAAAGCCAAAATCGGAGGTTTATAAAAAAAGGCGACGATTCTACCCAGGAGATTCAGTCGTATATCAAACCGTCCCAGCAAGAAATCTCCGCGCGGGTTCACAATTTCGATAGGTTCCCCGAGTTTAAACCTGTAAAAACCTTCGTCCATCAGACCAAGAATAGCCGGCGCAGCTCGCTTACTTAGCAGGACAAAGTTTCCATCTTTAGACTCCACCTCATAATTCGACAGTAGTTTAAGGGTCGTCTGACTATCAATATGAGTGGGAGGAACGTTGTCGATACCTCCAAAAACATGAAGGACCGTCTCTGGCACGTCCACAGACGATTCCCAGTAGTCGCGATTCAATCTCTGCAAATACGCATTATTTGCGACGTAGTCCTGAAAGACCGGCCGAGGTTGATAATTCAATCCGGTTATTATGACGGATCCTTGAAAACAGCTACTCACGTCGACAGTCCGGTTCCCGACTTGCTGCAATATAGGGTACTTGCCCAACAAAGTATCGCCGCTTTTCTCCAACTTTTCCGCCAAGTCATTCATCATTTCTCCGGGAGTTAGCAAACCGGTAACACCCAGCCGGGTGTTCGCCCATAGCTTACTCGGACTCTCCAGAATGAGATGTGGATAATAGGCTGCCAAAGCTGCAAACATTACAACAACCTGCAATAAGATCGTCGCATCAAAGAACCGCATTAATCGTTGTTTCTTAATCACCGGGTATAAGAACCAACCCGCGAGTGGGACATAACAAAAAAACTGCCATATATGTCCGTCAGAGCGAACAACTCCCTGTTTCCAGACCATAAAGAATAAGCCCGCGTAAACGATCGAAACAACGGCCCTGGGGTCGCTCAGATAGGTTACGCCCTTCCGTAATCCTTGTTTCCATACGATTAAGAAAAGAGCCGCCCCTGAAACGAGAAACAAAAGGAAAAACTTTAATGCCTCAGGTTCAGTCGCCAGCTGCATGCTCATTGCATAGCCGTTAGCCACCTGCGCTGACCCTATCACAAACGCCGCAATATTCGCAAGGTTCTGCCCCAGCGATATCCAAAACAGAATAAAGCATAGCGGAAAAGCCAATACGACCACGACACCTTCGATCAATCGCTTCTGAAACAGCAAATACCAGGTTACTGCTCCCAAACAGAATAGAGCTGCTACCAATAAAGTGAACTTAATCAGCGAGCAGAAGACCAGAAAGACAACGCCTACTATCAAGAGAGTCCAAGGAGCTCGCCCTTTCTTTTTCTTTTCAAACACTATCGCTGCCACCCAGCTCATGAACCCTAAGAAATAGAACGTCTCGTAAGAACTCGGTAATAGTTGAGCGATAAATAGATAAAGCAGCAGGCATCCTATCTTCAGAAACGGTCTCAGGTGTAGCAAAAACCGAAAGAGAAAAACGATAAGGCAAATACGAGCAAACAGTTCGAAGGCATACTTTCCCGCATGATTATAACCGGAGTAGGAAAACGATGACAGACCTCCCAACGGACCATAAGTAAAGATCACCTCATCGCCAAACTGGAGTCCATTTTCCAAGGAATAAGTCAGAATAGCCTGCCAACTTCCATCCAGCGTTTCATCAACGATCGACTCAGGCCAGGATAACAGATTGAGGAATAGCAAAATGAGCAGGAATATGACGCTCAGCTCCAATCCATTCGCCCACCGCATACTCAAGGACTTTGCGGAAAACTTTCTGGATGCAGAGGACATTTAATGTGACGATTGAGGCACTTGCTGGGTAAGGCAATGCAACGCACCACCCTCTAGAATCAGAGTCCTGCAATCCACCGACTGAATATCTCTATCCGGGTAGGCCTTGCCGATAATTTCAAGCGCACGCGAATCCGATTCGGATTGATTATAAATCGGTACAAAAACCGCGCCGTTCGTAACGAAAAAATTCAGATAGCTCATGGGAAGGCGATTTCCTTCTCTATAGACCGGGTCTGGAAGCGGTAATACCGTAATATCCGGCTGCCCCGAACAGAGCGCCAGATTACAACAGTCCTCCTGAAACCGTTTGAGCATATCATAATTCGTATCCCCTTGATCAATAGCGCCCGCAACAAGTAACCCCTTGTCATTGTAAAAACGCGCCAGATTGTCGATGTGCCCATCCGTATCGTCTCCCTCGATACAACCTTCCAACCAATGTACTCGCTCAACCCCAAGTCCCGCGATAAGTCTGGTTTCAATTTCTTTTCGGGTCATTCCAGGATTGCGATTGTGATTGAGCAGGCAGTCCTTAGTAACCAGCAAATCACCCTGTTCATTAACTTCGAGCGACCCTCCCTCCAATACCATGGCCTCCCCGACCCGCTCAATTGCCGTTGATTCCGCAATCAACCGAGGGATTTTGTTATCTTTAGAAGACGGATACTTCCCTCCCCAGGCATTGTATTCCCAATCAGTGATAAGTAATCCACCTGAATCAACATGCCGTAAGTAAATCGGACCGTGGTCTCTCACCCATGCATCATCGGTTGCATGATCAAAAAAGCGAACTTCCCCCAATTTCAAATCGAGATCTTCCCCCACTCGGGAAATCAATCGTCTTGCATGCTCTTGAAGGCGAAGCTCCAGATTAATGTGCACGCACACATACTGTGAAAATTTAAGGACCATCTCCGCAAAGCTCGTCTCTGCTGCCTGCCAATGGCCCTCCCACGTCTGTGGATTCGTAGGCCATGAAAGCCAGACAGCTTCCTGAGGTTCCCACTCCGCCGGCAATCGATACCCTAACGATCGCGGACTAATCATCTAATCAATCAGGCGTCTTTGCAGGCCCTCGTAGGTTTCAATTCTGCGATCTCTGAAAAACGGCCAGGTACACCGAAACGCTTCCAAAGCGTCCAGATCACATTCCTGCAAAACGATGCTTTCATCATCTTCACCCGCCTGGCTCAAGAAATTACCATAGGGATCACTGACAAAAGACGATCCCCAGAAATACAGGTTGTCCTCCAACCCTACCCGATTGACAGCAGCCACGTAACAACCGTTCGCAACTGCATGGCCCTTCTGGACGGACTCCCACGCATTGCGTTGAGACCGCCCCAGTTCGGTATCCTTTTCTTCAGGTAACCAGCCGATTGCAGTCGGGTAAAATAATATCTGAGCTCCCGCAAGAGCGGTCAATCGTGCTGCTTCTGGATACCATTGATCCCAGCAGACCAAGACACCTATCTTCCCATAACGCGTATCCCAAGCCCGGTATCCAAGATCACCCGGAGTAAAGTAATACTTTTCTGAAAAACCAGGATCATCGGGAATGTGCATCTTCCGATATTTTCCAAGAACCGTACCGTCGGCGTCTAGGACAACCGCGGTATTGTGATACACTCCACTGCCGCGTTTCTCAAACAGGGAAATAACTATCACAATTTCCAATTCTTCGGCCAGTTTCGAAAATACCTCACAAGTGGGTCCAGGAACCGGCTCAGCCAGTTTGAATGTTTCAAGAGATTCAACCTGACAGAAGTAGGGAGTGAGAAACAACTCCTGTAAGCAAACGATCTGCGCACCTTGAGCAGCCGCTGATCGCACCGACAGAACCGTTTTTTCGAGATTCGCGCCTTTGTCTTGAGACGCGCAGTTTTGAATCAATCCGACCGTTACCTTCATTTCAGAATCACTGCATTGTAGCCCTAATACACTACCTTGTTCAAAGGATACTCGATGATCCCTTCGGCTCCGAGCTCTTTCAATGCCGGGATAATCTCCCGGACTACCGATTCCTCAATGATGGTCTCAACTGCTATCCAGCTATCGTCAGCGAGTGGCGATATCGTCGGATTACGCAATGCAGGTAGTTTTTCAAGTAATCGGTTTAACTCTGAACGTGGGATATTGAGTTTCAGGCCGACCTTGCTGCCAGCTTCCAACGCGGCCTGAAGCAGGAGACTGATCTGCTCGATCTTTTTGCGCTTCACCGGATCTTCCCAACTGGCTTTGTTGGCAATCAATTTGGTATTCGTTTCAAGCAGTGTATCCACTATGCGCAGTTTATTCGCACGCAACGAACTTCCGGTTTCGGTCAGATCCACAATCGCATCCACCAAATCTGGTACTTTAACCTCCGTCGCACCCCAGGAAAACTCAACGTTCGCCTTCACACCCTTTTCCGCGAAATATTTTTTGCAGATATTCACGACTTCCGTAGCGACAAACTTTCCATCCAGATCTTCCGCTTTCTGCACAGGAGAATCCTCAGGTACGGCCAGCACCCATCGGGATTTTGTTCGCGAAGCTCTGCTATAGATAAGATCGCAGACCTCGACCACATCGGCATCGTTTTCAACAATCCAATCATAACCGGTCAATCCACAGTCAAAATACCCATGTTCTACGTAGCGGCTTATCTCCTGCGCCCTTACAAAACGGCCGTCCAACTCGTCATCATTAATCACGGGGCGGTAAGAACGCGAACTCTTGGAGATTTTAAAACCCGCCTTGGCAAAAAGTCGGATGGTGGATTCTTCGAGACTCCCTTTCGGTAATCCCAGCATGATTATTGGCATACTCATAATTTAGACCTCTGCACTCTGGGTCCACATTTTCCAGCCTCAACAAAAAAATAAGGCCCGCCTGACGTGGAACTCCTATTTCCCGAAGACTCACGAGAAATCGAATTCCCTGACCGATCACAGTGACTGCCCTAACCATCTACTTTCATTCTTAAGTGAAACAAGGCTTCACATTTGTAAAAAACGCCTCTATTCCAATTGTAAAAACCAACAATACCAACATTGCTGATCCCAGTATCCTTAGGGTAACAGCACTGAATATCCTTAAAACCAAACCTATTATGGCCGAACCTAGACCTCTCATCTTAGTCGTCGAAGATCAAAAAGACCTGGCATCTCTTATCAGTACCCAGCTGGAAACCTCCGGCATGGTTTGCCAGGTGGCTTACACCGCGGACGCAGCGTTTCGTTTTCTCAAACGCAATCACGTCAACTTGATGCTCTTGGACATCAACCTTCCCGATCGATCCGGTACCGACTTGCTCGATGATTTGGTGAACGACGATCTGAAAGTGCCCACCATTTTTCTAACCGCATACGACTCTGAAAGTCAGATCGTGCAAGGTCTTACCCGAGGGGGTGACGACTACATCACCAAGCCGTTTAGTTTTCCTGAGTTGGTAGCTCGTATTCGCGCGGTCCTGCGCCGCACAGAAACCGCTTCGGACCACCATATTACCAAGAACGCCCAAATTTCACAGGATGCGTTTCAATTCTGCGGTGCTGAGGTCAATCCACTCAGACTGGAACTCAAGTTTCCCAACGAGACCGTCGTCAAAATCGGCCGCAAAGAGTTGGGAATTATGGCTTTTCTGGTATCCAACGAAGGGAAAGTGATCACTCGCAAGGCCCTCATCCACGGAGTTTGGGGTGTGCATGCGGATGTCAAAAGCCGTTCCCTCGACCAGTATATCGTAAAAATTCGCGATCACTTCAGTAAGAACGAGCTCACATTGGGAGCCTTTCGCACCATCCACGGTGTAGGGTACATTTACGATCCTACATCAGGCGACGACGACTAGTTGCTCCCGCCCCTAACCACCATTTTTGGATAAGACCCGTTTTTCTGTAAACGGGCAATTTTCAGTTTCCGCTGCGGTATGCTGCGCCCGCTGGTGAAATGACCGATTGGTTCTGATATACCGACCCCGGCGCCACTTCCCCAAGATTCTGGTTTTTCAGTGAACCACCAGGACTCACCATGTTCGCGGTTACAAAGATCAACAAATTTCGCTTCTGTGAGGATTCACCCTTCGACTTGAATAGACGACCGAATAAGGGAATATCACCCAAAAATGGCACCTTGTCATCCACCTCCCGAACTTCCTCGCGCGTCAATCCGCCCATCACCACGGTAGCCCCATCCCAGATAGTAACCCGGGTGCTAACTTCACGAACCGAGAAAATAGGTTGGTAGAACCCGGATGGGACTTTCACCGTACGACCACTAGAGATCGCAATACTCGGGCCCCCATATTCTACGAAACCATCGAACTCAGTAACTTTAGGATTCAAATCCAAAGTGATACTGTAGTCATCTTCCTCCACCCGTGGAGTAACTGTCAGCTCCACACCCACATTACGCACCGTAAAATCTTGAGGGGTGCCTGCAGCGATCGCCACGCCTGCTGAACCGGAATCTCCACTCGATGAGGACCCGACTTCGGGCTCAATATTGCTATAGGACTCGGGGTACCGCAGCTCTTGCGCTACCGTAATAGTCGCTAAGTCACCCGACAACACCGTCACCTTCGGCGCGCTCAATAAATCGGTCCCGGTTTTCTGCGAAAGTGCGCGAATTACGCCGGTCACATCGTACTCACCCAGGGTCTCTGTAACCACACCCAGGGGGGACACCAGTGAGGCCAACGCATTTTGGCCGGGAATCTGGGGAGGGAACAAGGTATCTTCCACGCTACCATCAATTAGAATATTGGAGCCGCTGGCATTGGTATCAAAAGCGTCTACAACGGAACGATTCGAAGATTCGAAAGAGGAATTACCGCTTTTATTGACCGCTGACCATTGTACTCCCAGTTCCTCCAGATCGCCCTGTGCTATCTCAAGAAACTTCGCTTCGATCTCGACCTGACGCACCTCATCGTACCGATTGAGGATATTGCGAATCCGTTCCTGATTTCTGCGGGTTTGGGTCACTATCATCGAAGAGCCGTCATAGGCGAGGCTACTTCCAGCAGTACCGACAAAATCGACCCCTGCCTGCTGCAAAAATCCACGAAGCGCAGCCGCTTCATCCACACCTCCCTGATTAAACGCATTAGAAACAGGCGCAAACGGATCGTCCGTGAGCCCCGAATCATCCGGGCCCACACCGATTCCAGTCATCCTGATGAAGGTAGAACGCGATATCGGGAAAAACTCAGTTTCCAAATTCGAAGCAGCTCCCCCTTCACCCGGACGGATAACCACGGCATCGGGCTCGACGTCATACTGGAAGCCCACAGAATCCACCACGAAATCCAAAACGCGTTTCAGCGAAAGGTTACGCAGTGAAATATTGATTTTAGGGTCAGCCCGAGTCGGGTCTATTAGAACGATATTCACACCTTTGTTTTCAGAATAGCCCGTATCAAATCGCATAGACTGCTCATTGAGTGAATTCACAACCCGGCTCAGCTCCATATTGGTAAACGATACGGTCGGAATGATGATGGAATTCAGCTTCTGAAGCATCACTAACGGATCGAGGCTTTGCTGAGTCCCCGAAACTGCCTGCACAGTTAGATCCGGGCGCAACCAAGCATCAGCGACTTCATCGAGCATTTCTCCACGGGATCCTCGACGCGGATCGCCCGACGGATTGACACCCACGGTTTCGAAAAATACCGGTTCTGGTTTCGCCGCTTCATAGCGGGAAGTTGGAGAAGTCCCTGAGACTGCCCGATACGGAGTCGACTGAACAGCAGTCGCGTTCGCTGAGGACACATCCAGCGCTCTTCCGCGATCAAATGCCTGCTTAAGCTCCTGAAACCTCGGGGAGTTTCCTTCGATGGTCGCCAAAGCCGTCAAACTCTCCCAAGCCGCTTGCCGTTGCCCGTTTCGCAACAACGTATTCGCCTGGAAATAAAGCGCATTGCCTTTTTGGGCATTCAAACGGCTTCGAATCGACTGTGTTTTAACATTCTGCGGTAGGGCCCTCTGAGCACTGTAGATAATTCCGAGGGCTCTATCATAATTTCCACCACGAATCATGGTATCGCTTTCAATCAAAGCTCTCTCGGCACGACTGATAGCCTGACGCTGCCGTTCCAATTCATCGCGCATCAATGCGTCCACCTGACTCGAATCAAGTTCAGGCAAGGCATCGGTAAAACCAGATACCCCTTCTTCCCGCTTCTGGATTAAGGAATTCACCTCGCGAAGACTTGATTCAACCAGTGGATCTCCAGGTGAATCTTTTGCCAACACCTCGAGGTTTTGCCTTGCGATATGATAGTCCCCCGAATCACGCGCTGCCAACGCCTGAGTAAAGAGATTCATCTTCTCCTCAGAGCTTAGGCTGGCAAATAGTGTGGAGGTGAACCCCAGAAAGATCACGAGCGTGATACGAAAAACGAGGGGAAGCGGTGCCGTGCCAATAATATTCATAGCATTTGAACTGATTAAAATGTACCCGGCGCTGAATCGGATAGCCGGGAATTGCGGTTGGATTGATTTAGCGGGTTAAGCTGTGAAACTGGATCAAGGAGTCTAACTTCCTTATCACCTGCGTCTGTCAGCATTTTTTCTACCTCAACCAAGCCCTCATCCAATCGGATAGAACTTACGAAATAGGTAGCATCGTCAGAGGACCATGAGTCTCCTTTAGAAAGTGTGATCAACTGCCCCGACGAGGTACGGAATTCTGCATCGGATTCGTCTAGAAACGTCACATCGTTGTGTTTCAATCGGTAGGTATTTCCAGACTTCAAGTCTTCGACGATAACTTCGCCGACCAGATCGAACGCTTCCGTAGCGCCTTCGCCGACCGCTTCGGCCACTACACGTTTTTCTTGAAAATCAGATATCCGGATACCGAGCTCTACCAACCGATCTCCTGGCGCGCAAAACACATCCTTTCCATTTTCAAGATCCTCTAGTGTTAACAGGTAGTTTCCAGCCGCTCCGGCATAAGACACCAATTGGAACCGATAGGGTCTCAGTACGATTCGGATCAACTCGATTTCATAGGCGTCAATGGATGCGACCGCATTGGGAAACGGCGGCGTGACGGTAAAGGTTTTCGTTTCAGGGTCGTAATAAATCACAGGAGGCGTGAAAATATCAAAAATCCAATTCGCTCCGCCTTGCGGTGTCGGTTTCCGCCATTCAAAAGGCTTATCGGTCGTCAAACTAGTGAGCTCGACCGCAAATTCCTGATCCAGTCCACTCACTGAATTAGCATGATGGCCATCTCTACCCAGATCCGAAATCGAAGCCCAGACAATCGCTCCGATCAACAGCAAAGCCCCCACAAGGGCCAAAAGCTTTTCGATAGTAACCATATCAGGACTGGTTTTCGAGCTCCTTCCCCGAGTAGACTTCCAAACTCAGCTTGAAGGCTGATAAATTATTTCGAATAATCGGGACCGGGCCCTCCTTGTGGTCCACCTCATCCGCTTCTTTCAGTAAATCAAAGGGATTCACAACACCATTCACTAGCTCCCCTGGCTCCTCAACTTCAAATCGGTCCAGTGGACGTACTTCCAAATCAGTAACCACGATTGGAAATCGCGCACTCCACAAGTACTTGAGGTACTCGCGCAAGGAATCGGTGTAGCCCTCAAATTCCAATTCGAAACTAAACGACTCCAGCACTTCATGCTTCACCGATTCGGTGAACGTATCTTCTAGATGAATACGATCTATCTCTCTGGATCCCGCCGCCCGTTGCAGCAGAGTCGGTGAATCATTTCCCGGAGCAAGATACTCACGCTTCAGGAAAACAAGTGCTTTCGGTTTTGCGAGGCTCAAGGGTCGCAATAAGGCTTCTGCGGCCTGCTTCTGCCTCATGACTGCACTTAAGATTTCAGTGCCAGGCCCCTGCTGTGCGAATTGAGAGAATCCGAAGCGGACTTGTTCAGGGACACGGATGCCTGCAAGAGAGAACATCTGATTCATATCCTCCACAAATCCTACCAACTCGAAATACGCAGCCGTCGAATCTCCAGAGAATTCCGTCGTTGGTTTCCTCCCTTCCGGGTAAAGCTCATCATCTATGCGACTTGAGAGTCTTTCGAGTTCCACATTCGCTTCCTTTAATGACTGAAGAGCACCTGCATAGGGTACTACTTCACTCTCTTGGGAAAAGCGGATACGCTGCTCAAGGGAACTCAATTCGTCGACTGACGCTTGATATCGTTTTTGACCCCATAAAATGAATACGGCCACCAGAATCGCACACAGTATGAACCGGACTAAACCATTCCCCAACATTGGTATTTTGACATTAGCAGCCATAGGTTAAAGAGAGGCCTCCTTGTCGATAATCAATGAAAAATCGAACCGCAGTATTCCCGGTCGAGACGTATCGAAACGGCGATCCGCAACCGATTCGATGAATGGTGAATCCTCGAATGAACCCAGGAGAACCTCGACTCTACTCCTTGAATTGCTGCTGACAACCGATAATGGATTCTGCCTATCCAGTAATCGACCCGTAACCCGGAGTCGTTCGATGGTGTCTGAAGCGCTGAGCGTCTCCTGCTTAATCGATTCCAACCAGACATCTTCCACACGGTTTAACCGCTCCTGCAGATCGGCCAACACCGCCCCCCACTGCGTTCGTTTAGTCAACAACCCCTGTTTGGATTCAACCAACTTTGTCCGATAGGTGTAGAGTGCAAACTCTTCATTCACCTGCTCGGCTAAAGATTCCATCGGATCAAGTTCAGCCTCCAAAACCGCAATGCGTTGTTGAACATCCAACACCCCCAAATGAAACTTCAAACCAACGATCAAGCCAGCCAACAAGGCCATAGAAGCAGCCGCGGTAAGCCAAACATTTCTATTGCCCCCACCCTGCCGAGAGTACGCGCCACCAGAAAGTAGGTTAGCCGATTGGCCGTTGCCGAATGCCACCCCCATCGGGGCTGGTAGAAGATAGCTTAGACTACCTGTCTGGGACATCGGTAACCTACGACCCGAGGTAATCCCACGAAACGGATCATAGAGACGGGTCACTATTCCCGTTTTACGTTCAAGAAAATCGGCAAGACCTGGAAGCTGACTTCCCCCTCCCGCCAACAAAATACATTCCGGATTTCCTGACTGCCCCTGCCGACGATAGAGGGCCAACGTTCTTTGAACTTCACTCACCAGTCGCGCAACGAATCCTTCAGACGTTTCGTTCAACGTACTCAGATTATTACTATCAGCAGCCTTTTCCAAGGTTTCCAGTTTTAGCTGCTCCGCCTTAGAGAAAGACATTTCCAATTTTTGAGCGATCGCTTGCGTAACCTGGCTTCCGCCAAAACCGAAAGAACGGATAAAGGGTAATTCGCCCCGGGCCTTAATGATCAGTGAAACCGACCTGGAGCCGATATCGAGTAAAAGCGCTGCCTTAGAGCCTGGCGTATACTGCTCTGACATCGCATTCAGTTCGGCTGAGAAAATCCCTTGGACACGCTCTGGCTTGACCCCATACCGCTTTAGTACTTCCAGCAATTCCGCCAAAAATGTAGTTGAAACAGCCTGAACCAAAACGTCCTTCTCATAGCCATCATTACCGAGTTCCCAATAGTCCCAGTCGAATCCATCCAATCCATTTGGCAGCGTGTTAGCCGCTTCAAAACGAACAACTTCCCTCTGCCCGTCTCCCTCGATTTTAGCAACTTTGATAAGTTTGGATAAAACCGCCCATGAAGGTAAGATCACTTCCGACACCTCCGATAAAGAGGTCTTTCCAGCGACGTTTCGCAGCCCTTTTTCAACCTCGTCCATCCAAGCATTCTTGAGTTGAGGATCCCCATAGATCGGCTCGTGTATCACGTCTTCAAGTACAACCACGCCATCAGTTCCACTGGTAATAGAGGTCACTGCAATATGACTGGCTCCGAGAGATAAAATGGAAAGTGTATTCGCTGCCATAAAAGATGAAGCGTAAAGACTGAGGACGGTGACAGATCTGATCCATCAAACCCTACCAATACCGTTGAGAAAGCTCATTTCGGAAACAAGAAATATCCAAAGCCGAAAATGCTTTTAAGGTAGAATCCTACTCAAACTTGCGGAGAACTTTACACAGCTAGTTATAGGTTTCTCACACTCATTTCGATGATCTTCTGAACGCATGCTTACGGCATTTTCTAAAAATGGGGGTTGCGATCAGAACGATGCCACTTACGTTTCATTTTTGAATGAAACCAACTGCCCGATTTCATCACACCTATTTACTGATCCACCCATCCTGAATACCATGAAATACCACGTGCTACTCCTGATCGGCGTAACACCTTTTCTCCAGCTCAGCGCTGAGAGTTCTGGGCCAGAATTGGACAATAAGCTCAAAGCGATTATGCAATTGTATGAGTCGAATAAAGCTGCCGTTTCCGCTGAGCTAAACGAATTGAAAGCGTCTAATGAGGCCCTCACCCGTGCGAACGTCGACCTGTTCAAGGAACTTAACAAATCCCATGACCGGATAAAACAACTCGAGAAAGAAAATGCTCTCCTTAAAACCGCACTTGAACAACGGACTAAGGATGCTCTGAGGAACACCGGTAACCGATCGTCTTCAACCAACGGAAAGGATCGCCTGAACCTCAATACGGCAACCGCAGATGAAATGGCTGCCCTGCCCGTGATAGACACCGCATTGGCTGCCCAGATTATCTTAAGCAGACCATTTGTCTCGATTGACGAGATTGCTGCGATCCAACATTTTGACTCCACCGCGCTCAAACAATTTGCAGCTCTGGTAACCATCGAATAATTTGACGATGTCTCTTGGCCCGAACCTAACGAACCCACTCTTCTTACCCCATGCATAGAGCCACTTGCATGTTACTCCTACTTCTTGGGGGTCTTACTTTCTTAAACGCGAATGATCTCGAACTGGAAGAAAGACTGAAGGCCATCATGATTCTTTTCGAAAAGAGCGAAACCAGCCTCCAGGAGGAAATTCGCTCGCTTGAACTGCAAATCAGCGAACTCACGAAGCAAAATGAAAGGCTGAAACAGGAGCTGAGCACAGAACGCCGCAAGAACGCCACATCCGATACTCTCTCCAAAGCGTACTCGACAACATCGATGCGGAACACCCTTGGTCAGCCAGTTGGCACTGATTCAGTTCCCCTCATCGACATCAATGAGGCGACCAAAACTGAGCTTCTAACACTCCCCCTTATCAATGGGTTTCTCGCAGATGCCATCATCAAAGGCCGCCCATGGGAATCTACTGATGACCTCGTCCAGCTCCAGGGTCTTAGCCCCATGAAGCTCCGGCGGGTCCAAAACCTGATCCGTGTAGGCCCCGTTAGAGAGATAACGGAAGTAGTGGCATCGGAGAACCCCGTAGATTAGCCTTGCACAGGGTCTAAACGCAGGTCCTGAGTTGACGGGAGCCTTCCGAACAGCGAGTGTTTCAAAAATACCTGAAAAGTCGGGTCGGCGTCACACGCATCTCATTCATCCATCCTATCAACACCCAAAAGGCCATGAAACAGTTCCTTTCGGTCGCTCTGCTGGCGACTCTCATAGCCCCTCTTTCTCTGCCCGCACAGGCAAAACTTGAAGACAACCTGAAGTCCGTTATGCTGCTTTTCGAGAAGACGCGCAAGGAATCGGAGGTAAAAATCCTGGATCTCACGGCTGAAAACGAAGCACTGAAGGAGACTAACGTCACACTGGAAGAAGATTTGCTCGCAGCCACTTCTCGGATCGAAGCCTTGGAAGCAGAGATAGCCGTATTGAAAACAAGGATCACAAAGACGCCCGTCAGAGAATTTGAAACAGCCGCACTTTTGACTCCCAAAGATCTCGAGGCAGCCAGCGCTAGTACTCCGGTTGTTAGCAGTCCCAAGGATCTTGAGCCCAAACCACCCATCCGCCAGAAATCATCCAGAGCCGTTCCTGACTTTACCCCGAAAGCCTACAAAGACATAGCGTTGGTGGGGACTGATAATGAACACTTGTCAGACGCAACCGTTCTACTGGTGAATCTGAACACCGCGACCGAAAGGGAATTAAGACTCATTCCAGGGGTAGGCGGAGCACTCGCTACGCGTATTGTACGAAACAGACCTTACGAGTCCGTTTGGGACCTCATGAAGCTTGAAGGGATGGGAAAGAAACGAATCGAGACTCTCGAACAGTATATCGTTATCGAGTAGAAAGATCTTGAAAAACCCCGAGATCAAAGGGCCTTTTCATAGACGAGATCGTGCTGATCTGTGAAAAATAGAGTCGGGCCTTTTTTACCGACAAAGCGTATCTTCAGTTCCAGATTGATTAGCTCGCCAGCTTTATAAACCTCGCCGCCGGTCATGACTCTGGCGTTTTTACCCTCACCCATGACAGCCGTTATCTCGAGGTGTTTGAGCCTGAACACGATTTCGTCGTTCAAAGCCAAAACCTCCAACGCAGGAGGAGTGGCGGGCGCTGTCTGAGCCACAGGCGCTGCCTCTGTTACTGCTGTCTCAACTTCTTTAACCGGCATCTCAGCAACCGTAATTTGCGCGGGTTCCTGGGCAACGACCAAGGATTCCAACGGTTCAACAACCGGTTCCTTCACCACTGTTTCTGTGAGTTTATCTTCCGCAACCGTTACCGGTGCTGATTCAACCGGAACGACTGGGTATTCGGGTAGCTGAGCAAGTTCCACGGGAGCAATCGTTGGCGTAACCACCGGTGCTGATTGTGAAGCCTTACCTGGGATAGCGATAAAAAACGCTACAGCCCAACCGGCACCTCCTACGACCAGGATGATCGCCAGTATTACCAAAAAAGATCCTTTTCGCTTCGTACGGGGACGAACACCTGCAATCGTGCCGGGGACCGGATTCATTCGCCCCCGATCGACTTCTGACTGTGCCTTCTTTAATGCGTCGTTTATCAGGCTCATAGTGCTTAGTAATTAAGAGATTTACGGCCCCGGCGAACGTCCCAGTAGTTCACTTCGTCCGAACTCCGAGCATACGCTGAAAGTAGTGCTTTATCGCAGATATTGTTGATCATACGAGGAATGCCACCACTCCACTTAAAGACCCGCTTCTCCGCCACCTTTGTAAATTGAGGCCGTCCCGAGGAACCTGCTCGGCTTAAGCGATGCTGAATATAGTGGACCGTATCGTCGTAAGTCAGTCGGGACAGGTCATACCGTACTAATATTCGCTGCCGCAATTGGCGCAGTCTTTTTTGGTCTAGTAATTCGGTGAGCTCTGGCTGCCCGATCAAGATGATCTGCATCAGCTTTTGCGTATCAGTCTCCAGATTTGAGAGCAGTCTGACCTGCTCAAGCACCTCAAATGAGAGATTCTGGGATTCGTCGATGATCATGACCACATCCTTACCCGCTTCATGCTTACGCAGCGTCAACTCATAGATCTTATCGATCAGCTCGTTTTTCCCACGGGGTGGGTTTTCAACGCCCAACTCGGTAAGAATCGCCCGTAAGAGCTGGGTTTCCGTAACTCTGGGGTTCAAAATAAGGGCCGTTTCATAACGCTCAGAATCCAATTCATTCAACAGTCGTCGGCAGAGGGTCGTTTTGCCACACCCCACCTCTCCGGTCAGCACAATGAAGCCTTTCTTCTCTTCAATCCCATATTTGAGATGTTGAAGCGCCTCGTTGTGGAATTGACTGAGGTATAGAAATTTAGGGTCAGGAGTTATATTGAAGGGCATTTCCTGAAAGCCAAAGTAGTCCTGATACATGAGACGAAATATTTAGGTTCTAGTTATCTTCCTTTGCAGTTCTAATGGTTGGGAAGAGGACGATCACAATCCGAACTGAGCCACAACTACCTCTCTAGATACACGGCTGAATGAATGCGCCCGGGCTTTTGACAGAAATTTGAAGTCGTCTCCGTATTTTCACCTAATCGAGCCGCCAAACCCGCGGATTAGCCTTATCCGGCAAATTGATCCCCTTGAAGACACCTTCTCTCTTCACTTTTCACCAAAACCTCTCCTAGTGTAGCGCCTTCCTTTTCCTTTTAATGAAACAGTTCGTTTTAACAACGCTACTGACCTGCCTTCTGGTTATGTGCTCTCTCGTGCTAATTATCATGGCGATTGAGCTGTACAAAACCCGCAATCAGCTCAATTACCTTAAAACCAGGGACCAGGAATACGCCAACAGAATCAAGGAAATCGAGCAGGATCTGGCCGCCAAAGACGAATACCTCGATATGCTTCTAACCGATCCGATTTTCCTGGAACGAGTGGTACGAGAGCGGCTTGGTTACACGCGACCGGACGAATATATCTACCGATTTCCCAAAGAATCACAGGAAACGCCACCCAATCCATGAATCATCCGCTGATAACTCAATTCAAGCAGGCCGGACAAGGCCAGGTCTTCAAATTCTGGGATGCCCTGTCTCCCGAAGAACAGACAGCTCTTCTGGCCGACGCCGCAGAAATCGACCTTGCAGAAATCGCATCGCTTTACGAAACGCTCATCCAGGGAAGCCATGAATCGCATGAAGATTTCTCGGAGCTGGAGCCCGCGCCCTATATCCCGCACCCCGTAAACGGAGGCGATCAAACTCTCTGGGACGCAGCCCGGATTCAAGGCGAAGCCGCGCTCGCTGCCGGTAAAGTCGCCGCCTTTGTAGTAGCCGGCGGGCAAGGAACCCGTCTGGGGTATGACAAGCCGAAGGGGCTTTTCCCCGTAACTCCCATTCACAAAAAGTCCTTGTTTCAGGTGTTTGCCGAGAAAATCAAAGCCGCAGAAAACACCTATGGAACCACCATCCCGTGGTTTGTCATGACAAGTCACGTGAATCACCAGGACACAACTGAGTTTTTCGAATCCAACGATTACTTCGGGCTGAAGTCCGATCAAGTGCGTTGCTTCCGCCAGGGGCGCATGCCCGCAATTGACCTGAACGGGAAGATCCTGCTCTCAAGTAAGGGCTCCATCGCCATGAGTCCCGATGGACATGGAGGCTCACTGAGAGCCCTTGTCCGGAGCGGAGCGACCAAAATCATGGAAGACAACGGTATCGAAATCCTCAGTTACTTCCAAGTGGACAACCCGCTGATCAAGGTCATCGATCCTGCCTTCATCGGATTCCATCTCCAAAGCGGAGCTGGTATGTCCAGTAAGATGATTCCCAAAGCCTACGCCGAGGAGAAAGTCGGCGTGTTCTGCAAACAAGGGAGCAAGAACCTCGTCATCGAATATAGCGACCTTCCTGAGGAACTGATGCACGAGACCGATGAAAACGGTCAACTCAAGTTCCTATCCGGCAGCATCGCCATCCACACACTCTCGAAAGACTTCATCAACCAAATGGGCGGGAGCGACCGTGCGTCCCCCAGTCTGTCCTTCCACCGGGCTGATAAGAAGATCCCCACAGTCGACGACGCCGGGAATCCTGTGAAGCCGGATTCTCCCAATGGCGTAAAATTCGAAATGTTTGTTTTCGACGCGCTCCCCTTTTCAGAAAAGACGGTGGTCATCGAAACGCAGCGTTCGACCGATTTCAGCCCGGTTAAAAACGCCGAAGGCCTGGACTCGCCCCAAACTTGCAGGGAGGACCAAATGAAGGAATTCGCTTCCTGGCTCAGGGCCGTTGGACAATCGATTTCCGTTGACGAGAACGGAGTCCCCAATCACCCGATCGAAGTCAGTCCTCTGTTCGGTTATGACGAGACCTCGTTTGCGAAAAGCTGGCACGCACTGGTAGAAAAACCGGACCTTTCACAACCTCTGGACCTAAAATAGAATTTAT
Organism: uncultured Opitutaceae bacterium; assembly: GCA_964352065.1. GTDB lineage: Bacteria > Verrucomicrobiota > Verrucomicrobiia > Opitutales > UBA2995 > UBA2995. The sequence goes on along the minus strand of CAYGQM010000002.1, from coordinate 111,528 downwards.
TTCATCATGAGCTTAATCGCATCCATACAATCAGCCGCTTCAGACGGCAAGATCCTCCAATCAACAGCAGACAATATAAGCCTTTGGGTGGAGGGTGACTTTCTTCCGGCTTGGGCACTCGAAAGCATCCACGAACTCTTTGACAAAGAAGCCTATGAGGAGCTTAACGACCGGTTCTATAAGAACATGGAGTTCGGCACTGGTGGTATGCGCGGTCGGACAATAGGCCGGGTTTCGGCCACCGCCGAACTCGGGACTCCGTCTGAGTTGGGAACCCCCGCTCACCCGGCAATCGGGTCTAATGTGCTGAACGATTTCAACGTGATCCGGGCGACAACCGGACTCTTCAATTACACGAAGCAGTACCTGAAAAGCAGCGAGATATTCGATACACCCAAACTGGTTATCGCCCACGACGTGCGCCATTTCAGCCGTTACTTTTGCGAACTCGCAGCTTCTACATGGAGCCGACTTGGGGGTCTCGCGATGATTTTTGAAGGACCACGATCAACGCCCCATCTCAGTTTTGCGGTTCGGAAGCTCAACGCCACCACCGGGATTGTTATCACCGCGAGCCACAACCCTCCCCACGACAACGGATTCAAAGCCTACTTCAGTGATGGAGCCCAGGTCGTCGAGCCCCATGCTTCCGGTATCGTAACAGAAGTGGGCAACGTGGCTCTTGCAGACACTGCAAAGCACCTTGAAATCGATCTGAGCGAAGTCGTAACGCTTCCAGCCTCACTGGACGAAGCCTACTACGCCTCGGTCATGGACGTTGCACTCAACAAGGACCTCTTTAAAGGGAGCAACGTGAAAGTGGTTTTTACACCGATCCATGGCACAGGCGGAGTGGCAACCATTCCCGTCTTGCAACGGCTCGGGGTTTCAGTCGACACCGTTCCCGAGCAAAACGCATTTGATCCCCGGTTTCCCACCGTCAAATCTCCGAATCCGGAAAACGCAGAAGCTCTTTCGATGGCCATCGCTCAGGCCGAGTCTACGGGAGCGGACGTCGTTATCGCCACCGACCCGGACTGCGATCGCATGGGTGTCGCGGTCCGCGACGCCGACGGCAAAATGCAGCTCCTGTCAGGCAATATGATCGGTTCCGTCATGGCGGAGTACCGGATCGTACAAATGAAGGAACGCGGTATCCTGCCTCCAGGAGGAACCGAAAATGCAGCCCTGGTGAAAACATTCGTGACGACCCCCCTCCAGGACGCCATCGGTAAGGCTCACGGACTCAAGGTCATCAACACCCTCACCGGATTCAAATGGATTGGTGAGAAGATCGCTCAATACGAAAGGCAGCTCCAAGAGAACCTCAAAGTAACTTACGGCTACCAAATCGATTACGACAGCTCCGATTATTTAAAGCGGGCCGATCTGCTTCAAGAATTCAGTACCTTCTACGTGTTTGGCGGGGAAGAGAGCTACGGATACCTCGGCAGTGATGCGGTTCGTGATAAGGACGGCAATGCGGCCGTCGTCATGTTCTGCGAAATCGCTGCCTACCTGAAAAGCCAAGGTAAAACCTTTCTCGACTACCTCGACTCTCTGTATTGCAAATACGGGTACTTTTTTGAAACGCTGGGGAACGTTTACTACGAAGGCGCAGCCGGCGCACAGAAGATCAAGAACATCCTCGATTCTTATCGGACTGATGCCCCGAAAGAAATCGGCGGCATAGCGGTCACCGAGATGAAAGACTTCGGCGTTCAGGTTTTTCATGACGCCGACGGTAATAGAATCCCGAAACAGGACTTCTACTTCCTAACTCTGGAAAACGGATATCAGTACGCGGTCCGTGGCAGTGGCACCGAACCCAAGATCAAGTTCTACCTGTTTGGCCAGGAAGCTGTCGACGAACCAGCCGAACTCGACGCGAAAAAAGCGATGACTCAAGCCGCCATCGAGACAATGAAGGCGGCCATACTTTCGGATGCCGATCGACGGGCTGAAGGCTAGAGCGGCAACGCCTCTACTGGCTTAGTAACATGTAAAAAAAGGGCGCGGACAGCTCTCTCCGCTGCCCGCGCCCTCGATAAACTTGCCCAACTGCCTAGGCAGTACTCATGCCATAGGGGCATGTCTGGTTATATAAAAACTACCCTTCAACAATGAGGTTATTGATAACGCCTCGGGCTCCACCTTCTACGGCATTTTCCGTTGCCGCTTCCTTTTCTCTCCGGGTCGTAACCCTTCCGACCAAGGTAGCGATTCCGTCTTCTACAACGATTTCAATATCGTCGTGATCTACAAACGGACTCCAGTAGAGTTCCTGTGCGATATCTCTAGCGGTTTCTTCATCGCTTTTGGATAGTCCATAGACATCAGCAGTTACCACGCCTCTGTAGTGCGTTTCATAGGACCATGGGTACGGATACGTGTCCCAGACATACGGATTGTAGATGGCTACTGATTCCGTATCTGCCACGGCCACCCGGTTCTTCACTTCCTCCAACCCCTTAACGCTGTGGAGTAGTGAATTGAGATGCGCTTTATCGAACTGCGTATCCACCGTCCCACTTACAAAGGCATTCCGGTCCCGAACTTCGACCAACAAGTCTTCGGAATTTACCAACGAGTCGCGTTCGATCTTACCTTCAATAAGTTTTTTCAATTCAGCGTCCGTCGGAGGAGTTTCAGACCGTACCTTCATGCGATCCGATACACCAATCACGCCAAGGGTGTTATGAGCGATATTCGTAGCGGCACCTTTAGCGCGCAGATTGTTAACCTCTCCTCTCAAAGTTACCCAACCGTTTGCCACGTGCGGCGTGATGTCGAACAAGAAGGTGCGAGGATCATAGTTCAATGCGTCCTCAATTGCGCCAGCAATCTCGTCGTCTGTTTTAGTAACATACTTGTTCTCACGCAAGGCCTCATCCTTAGCCCATCCTTCTACTTCGAGTCCGGAATCATCTACACTTTTCACGCCATCGACCCACGCATTGAGTCGGGCATGTGCTTTTTCAGCAGCACTTCCAACGAATCCGGCTAATTCGACTTTTCCTTCATTTACTGACACGTCTACCAACACTTCATCCACAAGGGTATCCCACCTCAATCGATGTTCGACCTCCGCCAATATTTCATGGTCCATTCGGTTCTCTGTCTCATCGATAAACAGGTTATTTACCACTGAAGTAACTCCTGATACCCCCGCGACTACTTTCTCCGCGAAGACCCTTTCATACCACGAATCCACTGTTCCACTCAAAGTGACTATTCCTAGTCCGATAGCGTCAACGTTCACCTCGTAGGATTCTGTTACTGGGTCAGCAATCAATGCGGCAATGATGTTGTCCGCCAAAGTATCGGCTGAAATTTGATCACTGATTTCAACCTCAATCCGATTCGCTACTGAACGAACACCTCGAACCGTCTTTGCGACGGTAGCTGCCCGTTCCTTCGCTAACAGGTTTGACACCTTTCCTTCAAGGTGAACAACCCCTTTTGTTGTATACACGTCGATGTCATTCAGTGGCACCGCATCATCAAATAGGTACTCATCCTCCACCGCTCCGGTGATTGCAAAATCGTCTGGTACCTCCTTGCTCTGCGCATGTATCGAACAACTCAGGATCAAACCCAAGAATATCGACGATACACTTTTACACATAACTTTCGTTTCGTTTATCATATCGATTTCCTTTCTGGTTTCTGTTTTTTTATTTGCGAAATGCTTACATCGAGCTGCTAGCCGCAGCCCTTCCCTGAAAACCACATTAAAAGAGTTTGGCTAACAAACCCTTCTGCTCACTAGACCGGCCGTAGTAGTCATAGAGATTGTCCAGATAGTCTTTGTTCACCAAACGATGAGGCTCATACTTGGGAGAACTTTCGATCTGCTTACGGGCGAGACCCACCGTCGCCTTCTGATCGGCCCAATCGAACGAGTCGACCCAGTTCACGTCGATCAGGAACTTTCTGCCCGGAAGCCAACTCCGGGTGCCGACTACCAAGAACCTAATCCGCCAGGTTTCGTCATCCAGTATCAAGTCCTCTACCTGCCCGAATTCATCGTCAGAGCAGCGAATCGCATACCCGATCACCTCGCTGGCAGACCTCAGGCGACTCTCGTGGATCTCTTCGACCTTTTTCTTGTGTCGGACATCTTCGAAATTCTGTGCCCTGCTATCGGCATCGTCGAGTTTTGGCGGATCGTAGACTGGCCCCGTGGAGGCACCCATCGCTGCGGCACCTTCCCAATAGACCCTCTGCCCATAATACCGCGCAAACTCCTCTTCAAACTGTCTGGAGACCGGGGCGTTTGTGTCGAGAGACGGTGCCTCTTCAATTCTCCTCACGCCAAGAGCCACGCGAAAACAGTTGTTCTCTGATCCATACTCCGGCTTCTCAAAGTGAATGGACGACAGCAATACTTGTTTGCCGGGTAACCAGCTTCCGGTATCCGCCACTACATAGCGTAGGGTCCATTCATTGTCGTCAAAGAGGCAGTCTTGCACTTTCCCGATAGAATCATCAATCCCTTCGATAGGGTATCCGGTTAAATTTTTTATACTTCTCAACATCACAAATTCCTTCCTTCTCTTTAGTGTTTAACTCAACGGTTTGAATCTTTGTTACAGTTCTAGCGAGTGCTCACAGCACTGGCTTCCTTCATCCAGCGTTGTGCGTCGGCCAACTCAAGATTGCTAAAAAATCGGACCTCGGCGCTGGTGAACAGCTTGCTCAGCGGCGTTAGACTGCCCTTCCACTTCCGATCTCCCACAATCGCAATGCGCTCGAAATTACTGTAGTGCTTGAGGCTCAACAATAAATCTTCCCACGCAGCCCCGATGGTCCAACCCTCGAAATTTATCAATTCGAACAACACTCTTATGCCATCGTTTTCTTCCAACTGACGATCGGTTGCCTGACCTATTAACTTGTAATCCTCCTTGGTAAACTTCCCTGTAATCTGCACTCGAAAATACCTACCTTCGGCCTCGTCGAATACTCTTATACCCGACTCGGGAGCTAACGAGGATTGGTTGGATTCTCTCATGGCTTCGAATGATTTTCTCATGCCAATAGATCACGCAACTGCCATGCCAGCCTCATTATTTCCCCTTTCGGAGCATTCTTCGTTGCGTTTCGCAATCCGGCGGGAACATGCGGACTGCATTCTGCAATTTCGAGCCACTGATTTACGCCCTTAGGTCAACTGCGGCCAAGGAAAGATCAAGATCAGCAACCAGTGGTAAGTGGTCAGACGCCGTTCGGGTAAGCTTATTATTGACGGCAAACCTACGGAGAATGGCCTGCTCTGGTTTCACGTATATTTGATCAAGCGCAAACACAGGCAACCTTGCGGGGAACGTTCTAAGGCTGCACAAAGCCCCAAATTCAAGTTTCAATCGCGACAAAAAAGTTCCCCAACGGCGCCATTCATTGAAGTCTCCCATAAAACAAGATACGTCTGGAGCGATCTTTTCGTTTTCCGGATCATTGAAGAGGTCCGACAACTGGCTCAACTGAACGAGTCGCTCCTTACGCCTCAATCCCAAGTGCGAAGCAGTCACACTCAACACTCCATGAGGATGTATCACCCTTCCCCGCATCGCTCCCCTCGGTTCATAACCGTCAATACCGATAGCGCGCTTCACCAGATTAGCCAAAGGCCATTTCGACAACAATGCATTTCCATACGCTCCACGCTTCGTATCCATCAGTGTGATACCGTATTCCAGGTGTCGATACGGAAGAGCCTCCAATTCTCTAAGAAACTGTCTATCCTTGGAGGTATCATCATAAACTTCCTGTAACGAAACGATATCCGCATCGACGGATTGAATTACATCAAGAATCCGACCTGCATCATATCTACCACCATGACCGACGCAGCCATGGATATTGTATGTGAGTAGTCTTACTATCGGTGAAATAACACACATCCAATTTAACCGGAGTTTTCCGGCTTCAACCCTTTCTTAATATAAAACAAACCTCCCACCAAGATACTCAAGGCCACAGCGAAAAGAATCACGGTGTCCCAATCTGGTCGCCGGACTACCGCACCCGCTCGATCAGCGAGAAAAATAACGACCACCATCCCAGGAATCATACCCAAAGCGCTGCCTGCCAGGTAATCTTTGAACTTCAACTTTGAGGCACCTGCTAAAAGGTTGATGAGAAAGAAGGGAGCCACCGGTACTAATCGGATTAGAGCCACCGATTTGTAGCTGCGCTCACCCAACTTACTACTTACTCTTTCGACCAGGTCCGATTTTAGCCTTCTCATTAATGGTTGGCCTAATAATCGCCCCACAAAGAAGCCAAGGATAGCGCTCACCAACGCCCCTCCCACTCCGAAGATCAAGGCCGCCCAGGTTCCCATAACGACTACGATCGCAACCAGGAGGATGTTGAGAGGCACCCCCAGGCTACCTCCGATTGCAACTCCGAAAAAGATGAGCAAGGGGGCCCACGAATACTGTTTAATCTGGTCAAGCCACGCAACCGTCTGTTCCTTACCCAAAAGCTCACCCCATCCCCAGATAAGCCCAAACACGAGTGCCAGTGCCACCGCCAAACTGGCGGAAACTGACACGATGCGTTTCCACACAAACGGTCGTTCTTCTTTTTTGAAAGACTTATCCAGCCAGTACTGAGGATCAATGGGGTCGTCCGGATCCAACAATTGAGTATCTGCTAACCGGCGCTTTATATCCGAATCACATCCGTAAACATAGTCCTCTAGCCAGCGGGAGCCTTCTTTACTACGCCCATCCAAAGCCTCGACCAATCCTTTCGAGTTTTCCTCTTCGTCACCCCAATCGCTAACCGTTCTATCCTGATGCATTGCCAGCAAGCTCCGGCGGAAATCCCGGACCCGGGTATCCATTTCTGAGAACTCAAAAGTGAGGTCGCATTCAGAATCAACCTTCATGGACCGATTACTCAGGTTACTCGAACCGATCTTTAAAATCTTATCATCGATTACCAGCACCTTCGCATGAATATAGACCGAGGTATCAGTTCCGTCATCCTCTCGCGTCATAGGAGTCAGGATCCTCAATCGATCATAGGTATCAGCTTCTTCCAATCGTTCAAGTAGTCGATCTCGCAAGAGACCCACGGTGCTCTCTACCAACCACCCACTCGTCGTCTTCGGAAGTAACATAATTACCTCCGGACCATTTTTCTTTCGCAACTGTTTCTCGAGCCCTTCCGCCAATACACTTGAAGAAAAATATTGATTTTCGATAAAGATAAAATCCTCAGCCGCCTCGAATAGATCGAGGTGCAATTGATCCATTTGGGATGGGTCTTCCGTGGGTGAGGCGTATATAATAGACAAAGCGATCTCGATATCCTGAAAAACCTTACTAACGCCAGTCGGCCACAATTCTTCATAACAGCGCCCTTCGATCGTTGATAAGGCCTCCCCGGTTGCATTCTCCCACCGACCATAGGCAAGCTCACACAGAGCTTCCGCTGCTTTACCGCTAAGTACGGTGTGAACATCGTGGTACGGATCATAGGACTTGCCATCCGGATTTACTCTACGCGCATCTTCCACTAGATGCTCGTGTGAATCCCATCTGGAAATACTGATGTCCATACCCCCGCAGAACACCAAACTATCATCAATACATAAAAGCTTCTGATGATGAGACGCCCCTGTCGGTGCCGTATCGTCTGTCACGAATTGTAATCGAGGGTGTGGGTCTCTTAACCACTGCGAGAAGACTTTCCACTCTCGCTCCTGCAAGTATATTAGACTGTAGTCCCACACCAGGATGTAAACCTCCAGGGTCTCATTGCGATCAAGGAGTGCATTAAGGAACGGCCCAATTTCAGTCGGTAAGCCATCGGCAGGATCACTATGAATCAACTTAGTTTGACTGTGGAACTCCCAAGCAACAAGCACGATACGGTTTCGTGCCTTTTTCATGGCATCACGCGCGGCCGCAAAGTAATCCTCGCCATCCACTAAAATTCCCACCGCATCACTGTGGACCTTACTGTTGCAGTTCCTATCAATCCTTAATACGTTTTTGTTTGCTTCTGTCATTTCCTGTCCGGTGGCTGCTACGCGGTCACCTTCGACCCACATTGCGCCTTCTCCTCCGATTCGCAATTGATGTGCCAACACCCCCAGTCTCCGGACGCATTCGCTTTTATCATTCAATTTCATGCATTCTGCAATATCCGCAAACCCCAGGCATGTCATTATGCACGACTGATCGTATGGGTTATTCAAGGACAGCTTTGTAATAGGGCCATTAGGTAACCATCCGTTTTATATCCTAACTTATCCGGACTAGAATTTCGATTTCCTGGCCTCCAAATAAATGTGGTACAATCACTGCAACTACCCGACGGAAAAGTCTAAAAGAACGAATCAGTCCGGTTAGAAATGAACGGCCTTATCCATGGCATACCTTTAAAGCCGAACACGATAGGCAGACACACTCAACCCATACGCTTATGAATGACACAAACTTATCAGAGACATTGAATGACCTACTCCCCGCACTCCTAGCCGTGTTACCCTCCGCTCTACTTGTACTGGCCGGTGCGGCCCTTCTGCGTATCGCGACCAACCGAGGCCTTAAAGTCATGACACACAGAACGCGACTGACGGCTTCGGAGATTAATCCTGTAAAGAAAACGCTGAACTGGCTCATCTGGGGGGCCACCGCGATTCTCTTACTTGGTATCTTCGGTTTCAATCTCGGTGGATTATGGACCGTCGTATCCACGACCCTCGCCATGGTAGCGATCGGCTTCGTTGCGGTGTGGAGCGTATTGAGTAACATATCTTGCACACTCATGATCCTGCTGTTTCGCCCGTTCAGTATCGGCGATCGACTGGAGTTTCCCGGGGAGGACATCCGCGGAGAGGCCATCGACTTGAACTTCCTCTATACCACTCTGGAGACCACCGACGGCTACCGCATGCAGGTTCCGAATAATCTGTTTTTTCAGAAAGTTCTCAAACGGCGTCGAGGTGACAGCAATCAAACCTTGGAAGATCAGTTACGCAAGCATCCTACTGACGACCAGTAAGAGCCGACGTCGTGAAATACGATCAAACGTTGGAAACGGTGTTACGAAAGACTCACTATGGTTTGAACTAGATAAAACTGAATGACTGTCTTATAGCACTTGCAGAATCACGATACCGGCCAAACACTCATTTCAGGATGTCGCCAACCCATAAAACAGATACCAAGACCGAGATCAAAGAGACTCGGCTGCTGGTTGAATACGGTTTTGACCTCGCAAGAAAACTGGGAATGAAAACAGTCCTTGTGATCGGCGAACTCATCACCGACCGGAAAACGGTAGATCAGCATCGCAAAGATGAAAGTATCATCTGGGTGTCCAGAGATGCGGAAAAGGAGCAGGAAGACATAAAGGATGGCGACCGACTCGTCGTTATTCCTTACAGTCCGGTTGAGCGCATGGACCAGATCTCACTCGCGCTCATTTTGTCAGTCATGCATGGCTACGTAAAAGAAGACGAATCTATCGTGTGCCTGGTGGGTGTCTCGGGGTCCAAGCGAATCGACAATTTGCTGATTGCAAATCCACAACGGGACTTTGATTGGTTCAAGAGTGGGGGCGGTCATAAAAAGAGCCGACTCCCCATATCACAGGAGTTCATCCGGCTCATTGATATCGCCCTGCGATTCTCAGAAGAGGGACGCGAAGGGAAACCCATAGGAACTGTTTTTCTCCTCGGCGATATCGATGAACTCAACTCCGTTGCGCGCCCACTAATCCTAAATCCCTGCCATGGACATCCCAAAAAGTCCCGCAGCATCTACGACCCGGAGTTTGTAGAAACCATGCGCGAATTCGCTGCCTTAGACGGCGGATTCCTGATCGACCGCAAGGGGGTGGTTGAGGCTGCCGGGGTGTACCTCGATGCGCCGGTGACCAAGAAAGTGAAAGTTCAAAAGGGCCTCGGTTCCAGACATGTGGCCGCCGCAGCCGTTACCGCGACGACGAACTCATTGGCCATTGTTATCTCAGAGTCCTCGGGAACCGTTACCGTATTCTCCAAGGGGTCAAAGGTCTTGTCACTCGGCTAGTTACCGCCTTTTTCAGAACTTAAAGCAGGATCAACGCCGGTGTCTCAAGGATTTCCTTAAGAGCCTTCAGGAACATCGCTCCGACGGCACCATCCACTACCCGGTGATCAAAGCTTCCGCCAACCGTCATACGATGGCCGACCACGATCTGGTCATGGGCGTCCACTACCGGCTGCTTTACCGCAGTACCCACAGATAAGATACCTGCATTCGGCTGGTTAATGATACCAAAGAACCCGGTAATGGGAAACATCCCCAAAGACGATACCGTAAAAGTGCTACCGGACATTTCGTTAGGCTTAAGCTTTTTGTTTTTTGCCTTACCAGCGAGCTCTTTTAGATCCGCACTGATTTGACGAACGCCCTTGGCGTGGGCGTCCTGAATAACAGGAACTACCAACCCATCGTCAACGGCAACCGCGACGCCCATATGAACAGCACCGTGTTGCATGACATGGTCACCTCCCCAGGAGGAATTCACCTGAGGGACCCGGCGCAGTGCTTCAGCCGTGGCCTTCAAAATAAAATCAGTCACGGTCAGCTTGATACCTCCCTGCTCTGGCGGCAGCTGACTCAGGTAAGCGTTCAGATCGGCGCGCAATTTCATCAATGGCGCTACATCAATATCGGTTTCCAGATAGAAATGAGGTACCTGCGACTTTGATTCCATCAACCGCTGAGCAATGACGGTGCGCATGCCCGAGAGTGGTAGCTTGCCTTCCTCGGCTATCGCGGTGCCCGTGCGGGATGAAGGAATCGAAACGGGAGCACTGGTTGAAGACACCTTGGATGCCGCAGGAGCTCCGCTGGCAGATTCCACATCCGCCTTTACAACACGACCCCCGGGACCCGTACCTTTGACGGTAGCCAGATCAATTCCTTTTTTCTCAGCCAACTTTCTAGCCAGCGGAGAAGCTTTTACCCGACCGTCGGATGGGGGGGCTTTCAATACCTCAGTCGACGCCGCGACTTCTTTCTCTTCGGATGTGTCATCCTTCTCGTCAGGTGTTTCTGCCTTGGCTTCCGGCTCGGAAGAATCTGTGTCCTCTGACTTTTCGGCCTCCTCGGGCGCTTCCGCTTTGGGGGCACCACCGGTCAGGGCTTCAAGATCTATCTTTTCTCCCTTTTCACCAATCACCGCAACGATACCTCCGATAGGAATCTGATCGCCTACCGCTGCCACTTGTTTCAAGAGGACACCTTCATCGAACGCTTCCAACTCCATGGTTGCTTTGTCCGTTTCCACCTCGGCGATTAGATCCCCGGGTTCAATTGCATCTCCTTCATTCTTGAGCCAGCTGATCAGCGTTCCGACACTCATCGTATCGCTCAACTTCGGCATATCAATTACTGTGGCCATAATAAGTCGGTATTAAAAGTTTGGTTGTAAAGAAATCGGTCCGTTAACGTAGGGTCTCCAGCGCATATTTGACTACAAGTTCCGGATAGGGAAGCTGTAGTTTTTCCAACGGCGGAGAGTAAATAGCGGGTGCATCCACTGCAGACAAACGTTTGATCGGTCCATCCAGATAATCAAACGCCTTCTCTTGAATCATATGAGAGATCTGGGCGTCCACTCCGCAGAAAGGTTTGTTTTCTTCCACGAGCAACACGCGATTCGTCTTCTTAACCGACTTCAAGATCGTTTCCTCGTCCAAGGGCCGGATAGAGCGCAGGTCCACCACCTCCACATCAATATTATGCTCCGCCTTCAGTATCTCAGCAGCTTTGAGGCTGGTGATGGTGGCCCGTCCGTGCGCAACGATGGTGAGGTCCGTGCCTTCGCGTTTCACGTCAGCCAGACCCAGAGGAATGATGTATTCCTCTTCAGGCACTTCACCTTTGTCATTATAGAGAATGGTATTCTCCATAAAAAACACGGGGTCGTTGTCGCGAATCGCCGCTTTCAAAAGTCCCTTGGCATCGTAGGCTGTCGCCGGGCACACGACTTTCAGGCCGGGTGTATTAGCCGCAAAATTTTCGGGAGTGTGCGAGTGAGTTGCGCCCACGTTAGTTCCTCCGTTGGCAGGGCCACGTATCACGAGCGGCACATGGGCCAATCCTCCAGACATGTAGCGTAAGTTGGGAGCATTGTTAAACATCTGGTCAAATGCCACATAGCTGAAGCTCCAGAACATCAATTCACAGATGGGTCGCAGGCCCATCATCGCAGCACCAATTGCGAGCCCTGTGAATCCGGCTTCACTGATGGGGGTGTCGATTACGCGTCTTTCACCGAATTGCTCGAGCAACCCCTCAGTTACCTTGTAGGACCCTTTGAACTGGGCGACTTCCTCCCCCATGATCATGACGTTTTCGTCACGTTCCATTTCCTCCTTCATGGCCTGCATGAGGGCTTTTCTGTAAGTTATTTCGGGCATATGTCTTGGAATTGAGTAACGAGGAGCAAGGAGTCAGCAAGCTAACTGCGAGTCAGACCCGCTCCTGCATCATTTAAAATAAGTTGATTCAATGGTTCTATCCTTGAGTGTTGAAAACCTCAGTCCTGGGTGGGTGGGTCCTGGAAGAAAATACGCCCCTGCGAGACCTTATGCTCCGGGTTATCGACTTCCCAATACACATCCCGGGTGATTTCTTCTACGGGTGGAAAGGGGCTCTGCTCGGCAAACTTTACCGACTCGTCCGCTTCGGCCCGTGCAGCCTTATCGATCTCCTTTGCCTCCTCTTCGGTAAATACCTCCGCCTTGATCAGCTTGGCCCGGTAGAGATTGATCGGGTCCTTAGTGCGCTGATACTCGGCGATCTCATCCTTGGTCCGGTAGGTCTTGTCCGGATCTGCTACCGAGTGCCCGCGGTAACGGTAGGTATCAATCTCCAGAATGGTTGGCTTACATTCATCGTGCGCACGAGCGATCGCTTGAGCCGTTTTTTGACGCACCTCTTCGAGGTCGTGTCCGTCACAAATATCCCAAGCGATATGGTAGCCCTCAGCACGTTTCGCGAGAATCTCTCCAGCCGACGAGCGTTCCTGGCTCGTACCCATGGAGTAACCATTGTTTTCAATGATATAGACAACCGGAAGGTCCCACAGTCCTGCCAGGTTGAGGGCCTCGTGATAGGCGCCCTGATTGACCGCACCGTCTCCCATGAAACACAGGCAGGAGCCTTTAAGCCCCTGGTATTTGAGAGCGTAAGCGATACCGGCTCCCAACGGAGTCTGCCCGGCTACGATCCCGTGGCCACCCCAGTAGTTCTTGTCCGGAGCAAAAAAGTGCATCGAGCCACCCTTGCCCTTGGAGCACCCGGTGTATTTGCCGTAAAGCTCGGCCATACACTCATTCATGCCCATGCCTACTGCGAGTGCGTGCCCGTGGTCACGATACGCCGTGATCACATGATCGTGCTCCCCCATGACCGATACGGTGCCCACAGCAACCGCTTCCTGCCCAATGTAGAGGTGGAGAAACCCACCAATCTTACCTTGTTGGTAAACCCGCAAAGAACGCTCCTCAAAGCGCCGTATGCGAACCATGGTCGTGTAAAATTCGATTCTCTGCTCCTTGGTCAGCCCCGCATTGACGTCGGTTGGCTTTGATTTAGCAGACTTTTTCTTGGTGGTTTTCTTTGTCGTAGTCACAATGTGCCGTAATTTAAGAGGCCAGAGCGTAGGAACGGTTAGCGAAAGTTCAACCCTAGTGTGAATGAATATTTCAGGCAGAATCAGTGTCTGCCAGCCTGAAAATTAACGACTGATTCACAGATACTTCCAAAAATTCCCCACCGCTCCCTACCCGGGTCTCGGAAGGGCACATCTCAATCGTTGAACTGCTCAATCACTACGTCTTCGGGCAATCCGTTGATGCAGTTTGCCCGCAACGCCGTAAATCCCGTGCGGCCTTGCTGATAAATGTCCCACAACAGCTTCCGATCCGTTGCAGGAACAGGCAGGTCGTCGATCTCTGACTCCTTGAAGAAGGCAAATTGGCCCTCATCAAAATCAGCGGGGAGCCCGGCAATCGGTTTTTTGCAATCAAACAGAAACATCAGCCAATGGGTCTTTGCCTCATAGCCTTTTTCGGAGATCATACAAAACAGGTGTAAATCATCTTCCACCAGCTCCAGGCCGGCTTCCTCATGGGCTTCCCGGATCGCGCATTCATAGGGTGACTCGCCCCGGGACATTTCCAGTTTCCCTCCGATGGGGCTCCAGCAACCACGGTTTGGCGCCTTGCTACGCTTCAGGAGTAACAGTTCCCCGGCTTCATTTCGGATAAAGATTAATACACTGACTTTAAATGGGAGCATCGTATCTCCAGAAGATAGGAGATAGGAGTCGGAAGTTGGAAGCCTCGAATCAAGAGTGACTTGAAAATCGAAACAACCCTCTGTAAGCCTTTTTTGAACGATCGGTTTCAATCCCTTGTTGATACATGTCTAAAAAGACCCTTTTCCCACGCTTCCTTTATTACCTCCCCTTGTGGGCGATCCTTCTATTCACCCATACTTCGAGGCTCTCCGCACAGTCGCAGGCCGATATCCGGATTGCCGATGTCCGGTTTTCCCGGGACAAACCCCGTATCGGCGGTGCCAACTGGTTTGTCATGGAGGTCAGGCTTGATGTAAGAAACAACTCCAATCCGGCCGCCCCCAATCGCCAGTTTCTCGACGACGTTCAACTATTCGCGGCCCTCGCTCACAATCTCGGGACCCAGTCGAAGCCCCAGCTGGAGTATTTCTGGGTCGAGGTAGAAGCGCCCACCCTCGAACGCGACACTCACTCCTTCCGTTTCTACCTGTCTCCCGAACAGATCAAACGCGGCCAGATTAGCAGCGGCGAGCCCTACGCCTGGTTCGTTCAGGCCAGCTACGGCCAAGGTGCGGCGAACAACGAACAACCGCCCCCGACCGTTGTCGCCGTCTCCGATCTTTTGCGGGGACCCGGCAGGTTGGAGCGCTTCCAGGAACTGTTGGACGCCCAGAAAGTGGACCGCGCAGGGCTTCTCCTCCCGCAGATTGATACGCCGTTTCGGGATATGTATATCTCGGAGACACCGACCCTCCGGGCCAACAGCCGCAGCAAAGACTAGATTCAAGCCTCTGGCTTTTTCGGCTGCCCCACCGGCGCCTGCGGAATCGATCCGGCCGCCGCTTTCGCTTTGCGACTCTCCATTAGCTTGTGGTGGAGCACCGCATAACTCCGGGCCGTTCGTCGGGCAACGATCCGATAGACCATGCTCAGTATGAATCCGATGAAGATGCCCATGATCAGCGACCCGAGACTCGTAATACCAAAGACCAGCGCAACGTGCTCGAAGTTCGAACCCCAGTTTCCCGCCATGAAGTTATTCAGGATAATCCGCACCTCCCCATGGGCCAACGGCGGCGCATCCACACTAAACACCGACAGGAAATAACGTCCGATCTGGTACAACGAAAACCAGATCGGAATCACCGTCACCGGATTGGAAAACATCTGTAGGGCGGCGATTATCGGCAGGTTGGCCCGAAACAACAGTGCCACCACCAGGGTCAGCGCGAATTGAATTCCGAACAATGGCAGCAGGG
This sequence comes from uncultured Opitutaceae bacterium, assembly GCA_964352065.1. GTDB lineage: Bacteria > Verrucomicrobiota > Verrucomicrobiia > Opitutales > UBA2995 > UBA2995. Next base: position 95,944 of record CAYGQM010000002.1, on the reverse strand, counting down.
TAAGCAGGCACCCCGCATAGATGGCCGGCACGGCGTGCTCCACCCGGAAACTCCACAGGTAAGCCCGCTTGCGCGCAAACTTGGAGAACCGGTTCAGGATCGGGTAGCGATGGATATTCGTACGACGGGGCAGCGGGCGCAACCAACGCTTGACGCGCCGTATCCGCCGACTCCGTTGCTCTCGAAATGCTCGCTCCTCTCTTTCCATCTGACCGACCGTACGAGCCGATCCCGTACCATTACGAATCGACCCTTCACTCAAAGTCACCCAGTTCCCCCCAAAGTTCCAGTGCCATTTCGAAGAAAGAATTAGGGTTGCCAAGTTTCATGACTCTCCCTGCGATGGCAGCCTCGTATTTCACTCTGAATGGTCGAACGAAGATCGGTTAGAAACGCACAAAACAAAGTACTCGCTTTGGAATTTGTCGGAGACTTCGGCGCAACGGCTTTTGCGCTGGTGCTAGCCTATGCACTGAGATTCAAGACCTTTCTCGTAAACTACGGCAACGCTGACCCTCACCAGCAGATTGAGCCTTATTTCCCCCTTCTGATCATTGCGATCGGTTTCTTCATGACCACATTCGCCTACCTCGGTCTGTATAGCAATCGGCGGATACTCCACTTTCACCGCAACGTGACGTCGATCGTCAAAGGAAGCACCTTCTGGCTATTCCTCTTTTTGAGTCTTTCTCTGGCTATCAAATTCGAGCCTCAGGTCTCCCGGGTCTTCGTGGCGTTCTCCTATTTCTCCGTTATCGTTGTCCTGATCGTATGGCGGTGGCTTCTCCACAAGGTTTTGACGATGAGCTCCTGGCTGCCCGACCTGCAACAACGGGTGGTCATTTTGGGGGCGAATACCACTGCATTTAAGATATCGGAGGCCATCAACAAGGACGAACACCTCCCTTATTTCGTGACCGGTTACATCGCTGATGAACTTCCAGACGGCGAAGCGGAAGCGCTGCAACACCTTGGCAATGAATCGGCATTGGCTTCCATACTGGACGAAACGCAAACAGACATTCTGATCGTCACAGAACAAGACGTCTCCAACGAGCGCATGGTCGACATCGCAGCCCTCTGTGAAAAATACCATGTCGACTTCAAGATCACGCCTTCATCGTTCCAGGTGTTCTTGTCCGGCCTTCAACTCCAGACCATATCCGGTATTCCGATACTCGGAATCGAGGAGTTGCCGATCAACCGGTTTATCAACCGGATCATTAAACGGTGGATCGACATTTGCGGAGCCCTGCTCGGTATCTTGCTCTCCACCCCGTTGATCCTCCTGCTCGGCCTCCTCATAAAGAAAGAAAATGCAGGCCCTATCCTATTTCGCCAAACACGCATCGGCGAGCGGGGCAAACGATTCGAGATGTTCAAGCTCAGAAGTATGATCAACGGCTCGGAAGCGGAAGACCACGTCAGCCAGAGTACCCTGAGAGAAGATCCCCGAGTGCTTAGAATTGGCAAATTCATGCGCAGCTGGAACCTCGATGAACTACCCCAGTTCTGGAACGTATTGAAGGGCGACATGAGCCTGGTAGGGCCACGCCCTGAGAGAACCTTTCACGTAGAAAAACTTGTCAACGAGATCCCCCACTATGGCGTTCGACACATCGTCAAACCGGGGCTTACAGGCTGGGCTCAGATCAATGGATTCCGGGGCGACACCGATTTGATCGAACGCATCCAATACGACATTTTCTACATCGAAAATTGGTCCTACTGGCTGGACCTATACATTCTGTTAATGACCTTTTTTAAGAAGAAGAACGCTTATTGAGGTCCAGCAGGCGGCCCGCTACCAAGGCCAAATTGGCGCATAGAATACATCAGTTCACGAAATCCCGGGTCATTTCGAATGCTCTCGAAGTCCCTGTTAGCGGAAATACGTATAAACCACTGTTCAGGTTTTTGATGAAACCCGCGTGAAAGAATATCTGTAAATATGGCGGTTGCAGGGGGCTCACCGTAATTCCCATAGGTAAACGGTTCTCCATCTAAAAGCTGCCAAAACATGACTCGCAGCCTTTCCGAACCGATAACGAATTCTCGATATTGAGCCGTCTTCAAGGTTAAAGCAGGGTCTCCATCCAATTGGAATTTGTACGCAGGATCCCGAACGTCCAAACTCCACCCACCATTGACCCAGCAAACATCGGGTGTATGACCATAGACCAGGCGGAAGTGAGCTTTTCCAGGTGTCCAGTAGGACAAGTAAACCTGCACTTTTGTAAGTCCCTTGGAGTATTCTCGGACTATTGCTGCATCATAATTGAGGATGCTACCCATTCTCCTTTTAACTTCTTCGGTCTCGCCAACAGGTAATTCTTCCACCGACCACCCGGGGATCGCATTAGGTAACATCGTTTCCAGATCCGGGATGGAAGTTGCTTTAGACGCTGATAAGGAGCCGACCCACAGATACACGCAAAAAAACGAAAGCAAAGATGAAATTAGGATCAGTAGACTGAGTTTCTTTGTCTTCCTCATTAGTTCTTGCCGGGAATATAATGATTGGAATCGAAATAGTAGGATTGTCCACTGAGCAACTTCTTTAACCACGTAGGTCCCTTGAACATAACGAAGCCCGTCCTAAAACCCAACCATTTTACGGATGTCTGAATAAACGCATAAGGGATTAACTTAGGGTCTTCTTTCGCCAAACGAAAAAGCATCGTTTTAAAAAACCGGGAGCCATGGTTTTCAGCATGACCTACGAGTTCCGTTACCCATGGATTCACTGCCCGGACATAACCTGCGTCAAAGTATCGCTGAAATTCCTGCCAAAGAGAATAGCAATGCGAATGCACAACTTCAGCCTCTGCAACGTAAGCAATTCGCCCTCCCCGTTTCATGATTTTAGCAACGGCAAAATAGTCCTCGTGGGAAAGCGTTGCGCCAAAGCCCCCTACTTCATCTAAAGCCTTTTGAGAGTATGCCGCAAAAGAATCCGAACAAAAAAACGTAAAGGATCCGAATGTGGGTATATCTTCAATCGAACGTATATGACTCGTTTCGGAGTAATTGTACTCACGCGGAAATCGTTCAAAAAAACCGGCATTGGGCACCGCAACCTGACGTCCATAGGTAGCTTCAGCGTTTCCCGTTGTAATCGGTTCTACTAACACCTGTATGGCATCCAAAGACCTGATAATAACATCCTGCGTAAGAAAGACGATCACATCGGCCACCACGCTCTTTCTCGCCCATTCGCGGGTTGCACCGTGGTTATAGTCGGATTGTTTAATTTTCAAAACTTTAAGGCCCAATCGTTCAGACAACTCCAGAGAACCATCCGTCGAACCGGAGTCGACGATCGTAATAGAGTCTCGAAAGCTTTCGAGGCTTTTTAAACAAGACTTAAAGGATTCCCCTCCGTTATAGGTGGGAATAATTATCTCTATCGTGTGCTTCATTCAGATCATTAAGAAGTCTCAGCCATATTTTTGAGACAGTCGCTTCAGAGAATCTACTCAGTATTCCTGGCACTTTTTCCATCTTCTGGGCAATCTCTAGGTCCAGCTTTCCAGAATCCAACAAAAATAACAAATTCGCTAGGGATTCCGGGTTTCCTCCGTCAAAATAACAAACGGAGTTTCCGCAAGTTTCACGAACTGCAGGGATGTCATTTGCCAGAACGGGACAACCCATTGAAAACGCTTCTAATGGCGGCAGTCCCATCCCTTCATAAAGGCTTGGATAGACAAAAGCTGTCGCCTCCGAGTACGCCTTCGACACCTCTTCGACAGACGCATACTCAGTCCAGGTTACAGAATCCTTAAGCGGATATTCCCCAAGTCCTCCGTGCTCTCTCCACCACAGAGAAGGGTCGATCCCATGAGCGATCAAATTGAAAGAGAGGTTGTAGTCTTTCTTCAAAATGAGAAGCGCACTAAGGACGCAATCCAGATTTTTATGGGTATATTTTCCTCCAAGAAAAAATAGGGTTCTGCTAGACCTACGATCTATCCAATTAGGTTCACCAACCGCTCTTCCCAATTGCTGGCACACTGAGGGAATGACTCTTGTGGGAGTTTTCAGCTTTTTACCCAGATAGCTTTCCGAATCAGACTGCGTCCAGTTCGAGATCAATATCATAAAACTGGCAGATTCGACGAGCCGGGCGAGCAACAGTTTAAAATACACTGTCTGAAGTGGATGCTGGTCTGGATACCTAAGGCAAATGATGTCGTGCAGAACAAAACCATGATAACCAGTTCTCCACAGTGGAGCGTGGTGCGAGGTAAACAAAATCTTGGGATAGGCCAATGGTAACACATTACAAAGAGCAATTCTCAGTAATACTTTAATAACTGCAGGCAACCCACTATCATTCAGTTTACGAAATAAGTGATTGATGGTTTTTCCCTCTGCGCACTCTCCAAACACACTCACAACAAAATCCCCGGCGATAGACATTCCAGTTCCATTTTTCGAAGCCAATGGATTCACCGCGATATACTGCTGACTTCCTTTTATCATGAGTCGGCCTTACCTTTCGCATGGCTCTCGATACACTTTTGATACAAATCATGATAAGAGCTGGCTATCTTTTCCTTGGTGAATCTCTTGGCCGTTTTTAAAGCATTAAGGCTAAGTCCCTCATAAACTTCAGGCGATGTCATCCCTCGCAATGTCTTCTGAAATATTTGTGCATCTCCAAAATCACAAACTCTTCCATTGATTCCATCTTTTACGATCTCACCTATACCACCCTTGTTAGTCGTTAGAACTGGAATCCCGCAACTAAAGGCCTCTACGACAACTCTACCAAAGGGTTCCTCCCAAAGCGACGGAACGCACAGGACATCAATCGTCGAGAAAAAGTTGCGAGACTCGACCCACCCCAAGAAGTTAACTTTTCGTGCATTTGAAGACTCCTTGAGTTTCTTTATGTAATCAGCCGAACCACTCCCACCTATGGCAAGAGACACTCCGTCAGAAGGCACTACACAATTGATCAAGTTTTCTACCCCTTTGATCTTGGTGATCTGCCCAAGGTAGCCTAAACGAACCCCTGCGCTTCCCTCTAGTTTTTTCGGCGATTCAGGAACACCATAATCTCCGTAAGGATTTCCTATCACCTTGCGTATCATAGAAGTTCTAAAAAAACCTCTGCTCAAATGAGCATCTAACACACTTTTACTAATTCCGACAACGCACTGAACATTCTTCGAATGCCCTTTTATCCGCCACCTTAAAAGTGAAACGACAACCCTTTCCAAAAATCGTGCGCTGCTGGCGGTTGTAGAATTCGGGTGGAGCAACCAATAGTCCCTGAGGGTATGAATCATGGGTACTCTATGAGAAGCGGCTGCCAACCATGGCGCAGATGTAATCCCTGCCAGATTGTTAGTGTGAATCAAATCAAACTTATTTTCTCCAAGTATGCGCTCGAGACTTGAACGCTCTTGCTTACCGCCAAACGCATCATACAAGTGCCACTTGAACTTGGCAGTTGGCTGAACTCTTACTTGGGGATTCCAGAGGTATTCAGCATTACGCTTGAGGTACTCAACCCTTGTTACCTCATTACTAGTCTCCCTTGGAGTGTCGGGACCCGTTAAACAAAGAACCATAGTCCTACAATTAGAAGGTAGGTTTTCAACCAGCAACCGAACCGACTCCTCTGCTCCTCCAATTCTGGCGTTACCAAAAAATGAGTTAACAATGAGAAGGTTCATCTAGGAAATCTTCCAAACTAATTTCGTGATGTTTCCAATCTGAGATTCTATCAAATTGAATAGATAGCTTCTAACTATACTGATAATTGGGTATTTAATAACAAACCTTGATTAATTCTCTATTATTTTGTGTATGATCATAATCGTTTTCTACCGATGCTAACGACGACGAATTGCTTTACGTATCTTATACCAGTTAATTACTCCAATAGTCTTCTCGATAACATAAGAAACTCTCTTTTTCAGAAGTCTAAAGATAAGCAAAATCAACTCCCATAAACTAAACGATTTTCTCAAATTTATTTTTAGTATTATCTCGTGCCATAGTAAAGAGTCGTAAGCTTCCCTGAGCGCACTACTCCTACCTCCCACCTCGAAGAGGGAAATTGGAATGCTAATTTTTTGGAACGTACACTCATCTCTTAACATCCTAAGCCACAAATCGTAATCCATACCTACACGAAGTCTCTCATCGTAGAAATAACGTTTATGCGTTTCGGTCCGCAAAAACGAACTCTGATGGTTTAGGCGACTTAACCCCCTGAACATATCTTCTACATCTGTGTCGATTACTGAAATTTCACCGTCATATTGTCTCACATGAAAGGACCCATATACAACATCTGCCGAGGATTCCAGTAATACAGAGCTAACCGTTCTTAAAACACTATCTGAAATCAATTCGTCACCAGCGTTTAAGAAAAGCACCCAAGGTTCTATTACTCTAGATAGAGCTTTATTAAAGGCATTTGCTATTCCCGTATCTGCTTCGCTAATCACTTCAATATCCAGGCCATATAGAGATGGAATCCCTTCCAGAGAAACATCCGTTGATCCCCCATCCTGAACTAACACACTAAAGTCTTTAAACTCTTGCTTTGCTAATGACGCCAACGTTCTGGATAAACCCGTCCCTGAGTTTAGATTCACGCAAATAACCTTTAACATTGATTCACCCATCAACAAAATATCGCTATTTTATTTTGCCCGCAAGAAAACGGATCACAGAAATTCCAGATACACATCCCAAAGATTTTCAATCGATTACGGAAATTGTCGACATCGATCTTTTTCCAGAATCTTCTTTCATTCAACGTATCTATTTCACCCTTCAGACACCAAATTATCCGACATGAATCTTTAACCGCTGTTCGATGCTCAAAAAAGCACTTAAACCACTAATCATAGATATCCTTTCAATCATCAACGCCTTTCCAGTTGGTAAAACCGAAAGAGAAGACATCGTTCGCCTCTTAAACATGTTACATCCTCAAATTCCGGAAAAAGGACTTATTCGATTTGGCCCGAACGGAGATGGCGGTTATTTAATTCCCGATGACTTAATAGGGATCGAAGCTTGTTTTTCGCCTGGAGTTAACGATGTATCTGGATTCGAACGAGACTGTGCAGAAAGAAACATTAAAGTGTTCATGGCAGATAACTCAGTTGACGGTACCCCGGAACAGCACGAACTTTTCCATTTCGATAAGGTTTATGTTGGTGCCTACACTGGAGGAGACTTCATTACCCTCGATGATTGGGTAAACAAGTCTCTTAAGGAAAGCTCTTCTGACTTGATACTACAGATGGATATCGAGGGCTTCGAATACGAAACTATACTCAATATATCAACTAACCTTATGAGTAGGTTTAGGATCATCGTAATTGAGTTTCATCTTCTCAATCAGCTTTGGAATGGTCAGTTTTACAAATTCGCAAGTCGGGCTTTCGAAAAATTGTGTCAAACTCACACCTGCGTCCACATACATCCGAATAACTGTGCAAACTTTTTTAACAAAGAAGGATTGTCTATCCCTCCAGCACTTGAGTTCACGTTCTACAGAAGCGACAAAATCGATGGTCAGCCATATGCTCAGTCATTTCCTCATCCCCTAGATTTTGATTGCACAAGCAGAAAGCACTTATCGCTCCCCGATTGTTTATATAGGAAGAATAAGTAGAATATTAAGCAACTACTCACATGGTATCCCAGATCCGATGGTGTTGGATACCTATGATATCCCCATAGCTTACATTATCAATGTAAATAATCGGCAGTTCGCCTAGATAAGCAGCCCAATAAAGGTAAGTGCTTTTAACTCCTACAAGAATATCGCAATTCGAGAGTAAGCACAAATCTTCATACATACTACCAGAAAAGTAACTTATATTTTCTTCTGAAGAAAGACGGTCGCTAATATTCTCATTAGAAACGAAGACTACATCGCAATGGTGTTTATCTACGAGATGCCTAGCATATTTGATATACTGCTCAAGGTCCACAAACCAAGTTCCGTTCTTGAATGTTCTGTAATCTCCAGCTCTAAAATGAAATCCGACCAGCCGTTTCCCATCTCTTTTTAATTCTGGCAGTAAGTCATTTATCTTTTTGTAGATACTCGTTCGCAAACTATAGTGCTTCAGAATCTGACTCCGGTATTTAGAAAGCAGGTCACCGCCATGGCAATGCCAACCTTTCACGAGAACATAATCCCGATTCGCAACGCTTTCCAACGCTGCTCGTACTGATACTGCACCATTCCCTTCCACGAATTTTAACCGACCCACGAGTCCCGGGAAACACACTCCGACAATCCAGATTAACTTTGAAATAATCGGATTTGATGTATCCAGACCTAAACATTTTCTAATAATTGTTCTGTTCTCGAATCCATCAAAGTATTGAATCAGACTGGCATCGTAATACTCCGAATCATTCTCCAGGGCCAATGCATATAGTTTTCCCGTGTAAAACAACCTATTACACAGTTGCCCATTCTTAGAAAGGTTTATGATAGCTTTCATTCGTTGGAACTCTTGATAAATAGTATACTACGCCAAGGATAATACCAAACTCCCACCCCCGGGCTGAAAAAAGTGAGAAAACACAATGATAAAATCCCAACACGACAAATGGAGTGATTAGTATTAAGCTACTCAAAGATATAGAACCGTACCGGTATTTGTTGTACACTTTAAAAAGACTTACCAGACCAATTAAAAATAGCACGGTCACAAAGAAGCCCAAAAGGCCATACTCCAAAGGCATCTGTAACAGATAGGAATGAACGTAGGTTTCGCGATAACCAAAGTCAGTAAGAACCGCCGTTTCTTTCATTAGATAACCGTATCCTTTGATAGGTGATTTTGAAATATCTACCACAGCATTTCCCATTCCCTCTAGGCGAAGGCTGGTTGAATTAACTTGGAGCAACCACTTAGAACTTTCCTTGGTTATGTCAGTTGAATAATTTAGATAGAAAGTTCCAGAAATAACTAAAAATAGAACGCCCACCATTCCTTGTAAAGCGATCGGAATCCGTCTGAATATCGGAACAATTAGAATAAATAAACCGCTAAGAATAAAAGTAAAACCGGCAGATCTAAAACTAAACATGACCTGATATGCTACCCCTAGGGAAACCAGTGCTAAAGCTAGTAAATGACGCTGTTTCAATAATCTGTAAAGGATTAGAAAAACCAACAATCCAACAGAGACTCCAGATCGCCATTTTGTGAGCAAACTAAGATCAAGTTCATATAAGCCTCCTCCCAGTAAGTAATAAGTATAGGTTGAACTACCGAGCAAGGACAGCCATAGTAAGATTTTATAGGCACCATATCTCAAGCAAAGCTCATAACTGATCACAGGCAGCAACACGAGAAGACTGTTTCTCAATAAGGCTTTAGCTATTTCATAAGCCTCCACTCCGTTAATGTAGTCTAAAAAAGCGAGAAGCACTAAAAACAATGCTCCAACAATACTCCATTTGTGAAAAGATCTATATCGAGGGTTTGTAACTGCTAGTACTACAACTAGCAAAGGAACAACTAGGTTCCCAACAGTAAACGTACCTTGAACGCCAAATACGGGGAATCCCATAAGTACCGCAATGACGGAAAAGACATAAGTTTTTATTCTAAACGAAAAACTCATAAATAACTACTCCTGTTACTAAGATCATACACCATGCCCAACTTGATAAAAAAAGGGATTTTACAACAGATAGATTTTTGTTTCTGCATGTAATATAGAAGCTCACCAAAGATCCTAAGTAGTAAACGAACGTTGCTATAAGGATTAACGACACCAGACTCACAGTTTCTTCATAAACTTCTGAGAACCTCCACACGATCACAGCTAACAAAAAAAAGGGAATCGAGGCATAATGCCAAAATACTCGATCAAATAAATTGGAAAGCTGATAGTTTAGGGTTCCCTCTTTACGGAAAAACCACGAAATTAATAGCATGTATAGACTGATCCCAGTCAATACCCCTTGTTCCTTTCCTAGCATATACATGAGTTGCTCGATGAAACTTATTAAGATGAGAGCTGCAATGACATAAAGAATGTTCGATAAGTTAGCGATCCTGATGAGTCTATTTTTAAGTTTCACCACACTATTCGCCCCATAGTATTTTCCCAATTCCGGTAGCGCCGAATATAACGGTGTTATGCAAAACCCATTAGTTGTCTGGAAAATTTTGTTCGTAAGTAGAAAACTCGCACCCATCGTCGTGGGCAGGTGCTGCGCTGCGAATACTAGTATAGATTGCCATGAAAGAATTCCAACTATTTGGCCGGTTCCAGACCGCCACACACTCGGAATTACCCTTTTAATAACTGCGACATCAAATTTTCTCTTTGCTGCTGGAGAAATTTCTTTTTCAGCCAGTTTAGTTTTTCGAAGCGCCAATACCATTATGAAGATGATAGAACCCGTTTGAGAAGAAAGGATTACCAAAACCAGGTCTTTAGTAATAAACGCTAGGAAACCAGTTAGGGCTACATTTAGTAATGAACATACTGACTCCAAGCGTGCAAGGAATGCTACGTTACCTATTCCTGTTTCATATGAGACATATAAGCCACAAAATACCCGAGTAGAAGTGACTAAAGCCGCATAAAGTAGAATCCACCAAATTGCACTGTATTCATTTAAAGAATCTACCGGGCCTCTAAGGGAAAAATAGCCTGCTGAAATGTAGGTAATAAGACTCAGGAAACCTAGAAATACATAGATACTTTTTGAGGCACTAAAAATTCTAGCTATATCAGTCCAGTTAGCATCTATCGAATCGTAACCCTCTTGATTAATTTCTATTTCTCTTTCATCAAAAAGCCTAGCCCCACCAAGCGAATACGAATACATCCGTGATAGATTCGAGGTAAACCCCAACTGAAACATTCCCTGAAGAGCAACAAACGAATTGACTAGAAGGAACACGATTAACTCTGAATCTTCAAAATGAAGAATAACCGCTGGCAGTACAAAAACTACGCTCAGGGACTGAGAAATCAAATTAAACCATGAAGTCGCAAGCGGAGAATTCCAGAGTTTTACCAATATACTCATCGATTACATGGGAGCATTTTCTCATAGCTTTCAACCAATGGAAAATGAGCGGGTGTAGCCCTAACGTCTCCAAATCCTAAATTTAGTGTATTACTCACCCAATACCTTATTTATTAACGGAAGAGCCATTCTCAGTTTCTTATTCCAGGTTTCAAGTTTCGTGACTTGATCCTTGTGTAGCTGATCTTCGAGCAATCCATCGGCAGCGAGTAGCCCTTTGACAAACCCGATGCGCTCCTCCCCTTCGTCCAAGGCGGGGATAAGCTTTTCTCTGATAAATCCACCCATGAGTTTTTTGGATTTTACCTCTGCTACAAAGTGATCACGGCGATCGCCGATCACAAGCTGAGTCTTTATCGCTCCCAACTGTCGGAGGAACTTTAATCCCTGGCTGGCTGATCCCTTGCTTATGCCGAGCTCAGATATCAACTGATCCATCGTGGTGGGCTTTACTGCCGAATAAAGGTACCCGTAGATCTGCCCAACAGACTTGGGTAACCCAATAAGCTGAGCGCCTCCCACAAACAATTCGATCATGGAGATGCGCCATTCCGGGAGCGGTTCATATGCAGAGGTCGGTTGATTCACAGGTGCCCTTTGAAAACAGGCAGGGTTACCTCTTGATTCAAATAGTTCAATTTAAAATGAACTATTTGAATCGATTTTACAATTCTCATTTATTCTAGCTTGAGATACGACATCAGGGTTTACGGCAATGAGTCAGCGAACGGCAGCAGATAGGTGGGCATTTAGAGCGAGTATCGCCTTTCCAATGCTCGTACTTCTGGGCCAACCATGGATACTGGGCGGTCAGCTTCTGGAAACTCAATTCATCAGCTTTTTAGTGGTACTCGTAACGAGCGGATACGCGTGCCTCAGCAATCCCCGGAACACGCGGATCCCGCTCATTCTGATGGGACTACTGAGTTGTTATCTACTGATTCAATACCTCAACCCAAGCTACGTGCAGCAGTGGGAAACAGGTCTCCGCATTTGGAGTCTAGTCCCGATGGATCATATATCCTGGCTTCCTTCTTCCATTCGATCCGACATTTCAGACTCATCTCCTCTAAGGACCCTGATGATATTGCTAACGGCATCGGGGTTGGGTCTGTACGTCTACCGGTTAAAAGAACGAGTTCTTCGGAAGTTCATCTTACCGCTTATATCACTCAATGCTCTCGCGATCAGCATCGTCGCCTTGGTCCAATACCATTTGGACAGCCGTTCTATCCTGGGATTTTTCAGCGCAATCGATGAGGCGTTTCCACTCTTCTACGGAACCTTCCTCTACAAGAACCACGCTGCAGCCTTTTTCAATCTGGGTGTCGCTGCAAGTTTGGCTAGTTTTCTCCTGCCTTATCGACCATCGAATGGACTCCGGTCTAACCCTCGGTTACTATTTATTGTCGCGGCCAGCATAACGACGGCGGCAGTCATTTTTTCCAAATCACGATTCGGCTTTGCCTGCAACGTTGGGGTTCTGACTTTCTTCGCACCGCTTATCTTCAGAAAATTAAGAGCCACCAGTACAACAATGAAGTGGATCCTGTCAGGCGGTACTGGCATCGCAGTCCTCCTCGGGATCACCGCTTTCTTCCTATTGAAATCAGAGGATGTGCGGTATCTGAAAACCCTCAACACCACGATCACTGAAGATTTTTCCTACAAACAAAGGAAATTGGCCTACGCCGCAGAGCTGGATATGTTATTGGACAAACCCATTGGGGGCTGGGGCGCCGGAAATTTTCGTCATGGTTTTCGTAAGTTTCAGGATATTGAAGCGGAACGAGACCAGTTAGGGGGCTTATATATGGAACGCAAAGAGCTGAATTTCTTCTGGCAACACGCCCACAACGATTACCTGGAATTCCTGATTGAACTCGGCATCGTCGGGACCCTGATCCTCTTCTCGATTCCGGGGTATTTCTTTTGGATCATATTCAGGTCCAGCCGGTGGAAAGATCCGGTTACCCTGATGCTCTTGGCGGGACTCGGAAGTACGCTGGTGCATGCGTTGATCGATTTTCCGTTTCGCAATCCGGCTGTGCTTAGCACCTGGTTCGCGATCCTGGCGATTGCGGCCCAACGGTGTAGTAAGTCAACGTACTCTCATCGAAACTAAGCCCCTAACGAATCATCGTCTCGGGATCAAGGATGCGGTCGAGGGTTTCTTCATCCAGAACCTGCTTTTCCAAGGCCACCGCTTTAATGGACTTTCCCTCCGTGAAGGCTATTTTGGCGATTTCGGATGCTTTATCGTAGCCGATATGGGGATTAAGCGCGGTAGCGAGTCCCAACGCATTTTCGGCATAACCACGACAGCGGTCTTCGTCCGGCTTTAAGCCCACAAGACAACGCTCGTTAAACACCTGGGCACTGTTAGAAAGCACGCGAATCGACTGGAGTAGACAGTGTGCGGTGAGTGGCAGAGTAGCATTCAGCTCCAAATGTCCATCTTGCCCGCACCGCGTCACCGTCTGGCACAGCCCGATCGCATAATGGGATGCCTGAACGAGCATCTCAGACATGACTGGATTCACTTTGCCTGGCATGATCGATGACCCTGGCTGGGTGGCTGGTAGTTTGAGCTCTGCCAGCCCACTTCGCGGACCGGACCCCAACCACCGTACGTCGTTCGCGATTTTGGTCAGACAAGCGGCAACTGCCGACAAATGACCCGCCACTTCGACGGCGTCGTCCCGGGCAGCCTGCGCTTCAAAATGATTGGTAGCCTCTCGTAGAGACAGTCCTGATTCCTCCGAAAGAACCACACATACCCGAGCACCGAATTCCTCATGGGTATTGAGCCCAGTACCCACCGCAGTTCCCCCAATCGCCAGTTCACTCAGAGCTTCGATCGCCCGTCGGCACCGGTCCCCACTCTTTTCGGCTTGCCGCGCATAGCCAGAAAATTCCTGTCCGAGCGTCATTGGAACTGCATCCATAAGGTGGGTACGCCCCAGTTTAGTCACTCGCGCCCAGGCGTCGGATTTAGACTTCAGAACCTCCTGTAGATCCTTGAGAACCGGTACCAATTCGTCTCTCAAGGCGAGTGACACGCTTAGATGCAACGCACTCGGTATCACATCATTGGAGGACTGCCCAAGATTCACATGATCATTAGGATGTACCCCTTCGTGGTCGCTGTTTGCCCCTGCGACATCATGATTACAGCGATTCGCAATCACTTCGTTTAGGTTCATGTTCGTCGATGTGCCAGACCCGGTCTGGAATACATCGACGGGAAACTGGCCATCCAGATCCCCGTTCATGATCTCACCAGAGGCCTTGCAAATGAGATCCCCTGTTTCGACATCCAGCAGGCCGAGCTCGACGTTGACACGAGCGCACGCCGCTTTGATTAACGCCACCGACGCGATGAACGGCTTCGGCATTTCCATCCCGCTCACCGGAAAGTTGTTAATCGCCCGCTGTGTGGAGGCTCCATACCACGCTCCCTCAGGCAACGTAACTTGCCCGAGGGAGTCCGACTCTATACGCTTTGTTGGAATAGTCAAAGGATCAGGGCTCACTCCCGACCCAAGCACTGCCGGAGAGCTCGCCCGGCCGTTTCCGGGCGGGGGGTAGGAGTGGGTAGTAAAGCAGGCATTTAATTGACTTCGGTTCCCGGTACTTTTCTGGATGCCGGATCGCTCGAGATTTCGCCCAATTCCTCGGACATTTGGGGCAACGAAGTGACGTTTGTGTTCTCGATTGAAAAACCAAGCTTCAGCCCGACCTGCCACTGATCGACCTGCCCGTCTTTGATACGGCCCCGTATCTCATCCACCTCGAACCAACTCAGGTTGCGGATAGATCGGTTCGAGACGGCAATCGCGTTATTCACGGCCGCTTCGATAGAAACATCGGAGGTTCCGACCAGTTCAATTTTTTTATAGATGGGTTCACTCATAATAACTTGGTTTAAGGATTTAAAGTTTCTGACTAAAACAAGACCTCATCGGGCTCATACTCTGGGAGCTCTTCGATTTGGCTTCGCGACATTTTTAAATGAACAACGTTACCCTCCAAATCGATCTGTCCTATCCGTTTCATATGGACACAGTACTTTATGCTTCCGGGTAACCAGCGGTTCGAGTCTATCACCAAATACTGAAGCTTCCAGTTGGAATCATTCATCAGGAAATCGCTGACACAGCCGAATGCACTTCCCATGGCCTCAATCGATAAGCCCACCGTCTCCCGTATCGACATCACCGGACGCTCATCGGGCTCACGGCCAAAGGACCTCCCATAAGCTTCCGGAGCCTCATCGCCCACGAAACGACTCACCGCCCCATGCTCGTAGGGGCTGGTCCAATACGATTGCCCATGCGTCTGCTCGCCCGGTCCAGCCGACACCACAACTCCGGAGTCATAGGCAGGCGCCTTCGCGACCTGATCGCTCAACATCCTCACAGGAAACGACGGAACATCGCCCCGAGGTACCATTTGCTGAAATTCCCGATTCGAAATCACTACCTTTTCCGACGTCGGCCACTGCCCGATGTCGCCTACCAGGTGCGTTACCTGGTGGTTGTGTTCATCTACTAAAAAATCATCCACCTTACCGATAGTTCCATCGATTGCATGGATCGGTTTGTTGATGAGATAGTCTATACTGCGTATCATAGGAATCTTTGGCTATTCGTTTTATTGGTTTACCCATCCCCCAGTCGCAATGCCCATGCCAACGCCTGTTTACTGGATCCCACAGCGTATTTCCATGCAATTTGCAGGTTCTCGCATTCTCTCCACCGCAAAATGCAACGCGAGGCAACCACACCCCGGAAGCATCCCGCCCTTTTCAAACGCAATGGATCCGGTCTCCTGCAGAGCCGGTCTTGTCGCTGCGCTCGGAACCTACGTCGATTGC
>CAYGQM010000002.1:77578-79915 GCA_964352065.1 uncultured Opitutaceae bacterium | reverse complement strand
TTTTGATTACGGCGGTCAACTGACTCCTCGATATCCAACCCTTTTCGAAAGCAATGGTTCCGGTCTCCTGCAGAGCCGGTCTTGTCGCTGCGCTCGGAACCTACGTCGATTGCTTTAAAAGGGTCTTCAGGTATCGGCCGTAGCTCGATTTGCCGAGGTTTTTGATTACGGCGGTCAACTGACTCCTCGATATCCAACCCTTTTCGAAAGCAATCTCCTCCGGGCAGGCAATCTTGTTACCCTGGCGTTTTTCGATGATGGATACAAAATTACCGGCATCGAGGAGGGACTCCATCGTCCCCGTATCCAACCAAGCAGTACCGCGTCCCAGCCGTTCCACAAACAGCCGTCCGGACTCGAGGTAAGTCCGGTTCAGGTCCGTTATCTCAAGCTCACCCCGGAGGGAGGGTTTCAGATCCCGCGCAAGGGCGCATACATCGGATGGGTAAAAGTAAATTCCCGGCACAGCAAAAGACGACTTGGGTGTATCCGGCTTTTCCTCAAGTGAGATCGCTTTGCCTTCCTGGTTGAATTCCACCACGCCATACTCTTTGGGATTGGCAACATGGTAGCCAAAGATCGTCGCAGCGTCCACACGCTCCGCCACCCGCTGCATCGTATGCGCAAATTCATGACCATAGAACAAATTATCGCCCAGAACCAGGGCTGCCGGAGAACCGTCGAGAAAGGATTCGCCGATATGAAACGCTTGGGCCAACCCATCAGGCGAGGGCTGTTCCGCATAGTCAAACGAGAGTCCCCATTGGGATCCATCCCCCATGAGCTTTTTGAAGTTGGGCAAATCATGGGGCGTTGAAATGATCAGTATTTCGCGTATCCCAGCAAACATCAGTACAGAAAGCGGGTAATAGATCATGGGCTTATCATAAACCGGCATGAGTTGCTTGCTAACCGCCAACGTGAGAGGGTAAAGCCGGGTGCCGCTGCCCCCTGCGAGGATAATGCCTTTGCGTCTGGACATGGGGGAAAGGTGTATAGAGCAGGACGCAACTGGCAAGAAAGGAATAGGTCTGGCCACCGACGCGCCTCCCGAAGAACAGGCACGCCAAATCTATTGCACTAAGGGAGTTGCATCTTTGATTCGTTGCTTTCAACGTTTCGCAGCATGAATGTGCTACTCACGGGTTGCGCCGGTTTCATTGGTTGGAAAACGGCCGAACTGCTAATCGATCAAGGTCATACCGTTGTCGGGATCGACAATATAAACGATTACTATAATGTAGCGCTCAAACACTGGCGCCTGAAACAACTCACGCAGTTAAAAGGCTCTCAGTTTCACCGGGTAGATCTCGATAAAAGGGAAGATTTGGAAACCCTGTTTGCAGCCCACAAACTGGATGCCGTCATCAATCTGGGAGGCCGGGCGGGCGTCCGCTACAGCATCGAGAATCCCCATGCTTACGTGGAGACAAACGCCGTAGGGACATTGAACATGCTCTAAGCCATGCGCGCCCACGGCGTCCGCAAACTCGTCCTCGCTTCCACCTCCTCACTCTACGCCGGGCAAAAAATGCCGTTTCTGGAATCGCTTCCTGTGAACGAACCCATTTCCCCGTATGCAGCGTGTAAGAAATTCGCCGAAGTGATGGCCTACACTTATCACCACCTGCATAGTTTTGACGTATCCATCGTTCGGTTTTTCACGGTTTTCGGGCCGGCCGGTCGCCCGGATATGGCCCCATTGCGATTCGTACGGTGGATCGACGAAGGCACGCCGATCACCTTATTCGGCGATGGATCTCAAAGCCGGGACTTTACCTATGTCGACGACATCGCGCGCGGCACTATCGCCGCACTGAAAGACGTCGGATACGAAATCATCAACCTGGGAGGCGGGAATAATCCCATCTCTATTTCCAAGATGATCGAAGCCTTTGAAACCCACCTGGGCAAAAAGGCGAAGATCGACTACCAGCCTTTCATCAAGGCTGACATGATGCACACCTGGGCTGAGATCTCCAAGGCCAAAGCCCTGCTCGACTGGGAGCCACAAGTGTCGTTCGAAGAGGGAGTCCAGCGTTTGGTGGACTGGTATCTAAAAGAAAAAGACTGGGTTTCCCAACTCACCCTGTAGGGAACTACACAATACCGCTCTGTGTTTTTCGTAAACGGGCTGTTAATTTTTTCAGTTTCAAATGAAATCCGGGAAACAGAGGTTGCTTCGAGAAGACCGACCCTACTAATTTTTGTTTTATGAAGATCCAAAAAGCAGTCATCACTGCGGCCGGACGCAATCAACGTCACCTGCCACTCCAGACTCTGGTAGATCGCGAAGGTTACCCCCGCTCCGCTCTCAACCTGCTGATCGAAGAGATC
>CAYGQM010000002.1:0-77478 GCA_964352065.1 uncultured Opitutaceae bacterium | reverse complement strand
CTGTTCGAGGAAAGAGTCGACGTCAGCAATGCGAAACTCACCTTTATCGAACAAAAAACGCCGAAGGGTTATGGCCACGCGATTCACTGCGCAAAGCAATTTGTCGAGGGAGAGCCTTTCCTCCTCATGGTTAGCGATCACCTGTATGTGAGTGACTCGGCAGACAGTTGTGCAACCCAACTCGTAAAAACCGCTGAATCGCTCGGCTCATCCGTCTCAGCCGTTCAGGCGACCCACGAAGGAAAGCTTCTGGATTTTGGAGCCGTCGGTGGAACGTTATCCTCCGAAGGCAAAAGCCTTTATAACATCGACAAAATCCTGGAAAAACCAACTCCCACGCAGGCAGAACAGGAGATCATGGTCCCGGGACTGCGCACCGGTCACTACCTGTGCTTCTTTGGCATGCACATCCTGACCCCCAAGATCTTCGAAATCCTGGAAAGCCTGCTCGCAGAGGAAAACGCTGCTCCGTCTCTCTCAGAGGCGCTCGAAATACTTACCAAACAGGAACGCTACCTCGCATCCGTAATTCAAGGGAGACGCTACGACCTGGAAAATCGTTATGGTATGCTAACCGCCCAGATGGCATTGGCTCTGGATGGAAGGCATCGCGAAGAAATATTAACCCAATTGGTAGAGCTCCTGGCGGAATCCAAACCGCGCTGACCTTAAGCCCTCTGCGGACCTGCACCGCAGGCGAATCCCCTATGAGCGAACTCATTACCATCATCACCTCGCCGGATAAGACCGTGCGGGATACTCCCCTCGACGAAGCGATCCAAGACCTTTCATTTGAGGACTTGATCTCCGAATGTGATGCGCTCGACCAATTCCGGCGTGCTCAGGAAAGCCTCTACGAGAAAGTCCGGGCTCTTTTTTTCCTGTATGCCCTTCACCGGTTTCACCTACCCAAGTACTACAATCCGACCGAGGCAGGCCTGCTCTCGTTTCAAGCCAACAACCTGATTCTCAACCGCCGTTTCGAGGAAGGGATAGACCTCTTTCTCGCCGAACAGGAAACCGTGGGCCTCAACGATACCCTTTCGAGTGCGCTCGCCTACGCCTACTATCACCTGGCACTGCAATACCTGGCAAACCAGGTCCGCCGCAGTGTGCGGTCCGTCAAGGGTAACCAATGGATGTTTCGTATGGGCCACTCCAGCAGCCACCCCCTGCGGGTACGCAAGGAGCTCCTCGCCCGGGCATCCGAATCTGAGCCCTACCCGATCATTCACGAGACGACCCCCGTCCGGATGGACCTGACCCACAGTGGCTGGAGCGATATCTTCTTCCTCGGAATGGACCTGCCCGAAGCCGCGCGAGTCCTGAACGTGTCAGTAGACCTTGCCGTATGGGGCCGCGACGAAATGCCGCTACCCCCGGTCGAGTGTTTCTTTCGAGTCATCGACCAGCCGGTTATCCGCCTTATCAGTCTGGATTTGAAGACCGGTAGCGAGGTGACCTCTCTTGAGGACCTGTTTAATTTTGGCATGGACTATCTGGGGCTGGTCAAAGCCGCGATCATTGCGGCTGGCATGGTGCCTCCGGGAATCGAAGGCTCAGGTCAGTCCCTGGAAAGCGTGCTGGAAGCACTGCTTGGGCCGGGCAAAGGGTTCGAACTGGTAAGCCACGTGCGGGACATCCCCAAAGGGTCGCGGCTCGCCGTATCCACCAACCTGCTTGCCTGCCTGATCTCAGCTTGCATGCGGGCAACAGGCCAAACGAAATTTCTCGACGGTGCCCTCGAAGAACAGGACCGCCGCATCGTCGCTGCACGCGCCATTCTCGGAGAATGGCTGGGCGGATCCGGTGGTGGCTGGCAAGACTCCGGCGGCGTATGGCCCGGGATAAAGACGATCTTTGGAGAACTGGCGCAGGAACAGGATCCGGAATACGGAATCAGCCGTGGATGCCTGCTGCCAAGGCACCATCTTTTAAACGATCAGATCACCGACGATACCATTCAGAAACTTCAGGATAGCCTGGTTCTGGTACACGGCGGGATGGCTCAGAATGTTGGCCCGATTCTCGAAATGGTCACCGAAAAATACCTGCTGCGATCCAACGACGAGTGGGAAGGCAGGGAACTGGCGATTGAGCTTTTTGATCAGATCGTGGACTGCCTCAAAACGGGTGACATCAAGCAGCTTGCTGCACTGACGACTCAAAACTTTTTCGACCCAATCCAAACCATCATCCCCTGGGCGACCACCTTTTACACGGAGCAGCTTATCGAAAAAATCAAGGGACGTTTCGGTGAGAAGTTCTGGGGTTTTGTGATGCTGGGAGGTATGTCAGGCGGCGGTATGGGCTTTTTCGTAGATCCGTCGATCAAGCAGGATGCACTGCCCGAAATACACGCGATCATGCAGTCCACCAAACGGGACCTGGAAAAATCGCTGCCGTTTGCGATGGATCCGGTCGTCTACGAATTTCGAATCAATCCAAACGGAACCTACGGTGAATTCCTCAAGGGCAAGGCAGCCCTACTCCCGCCCGTTTACTATAAACAGGTTATTCCCAACCTGGTTAAAGAAGACATCAAGGACTTGTCCTCCGATCGATTGGCAGAGCTCCAGCAATTTACCCGCAATTGCGACGACAACGTTCAGTTCCAAAAAGAGATTCCACAATTCTTCAAACAACTACTGCCGGACACAGAGTCCAAAATGGAAATCAGCGGTAATCTGGATCTGTTGTTGGAGGAGAATGGATTTGATACGATCCAACACGAAACCATCCGGCAACAGCTCCAATCCGGGCGTATCGGACTTGCCCAAAATCGTTTTTCGCCTGCGACCACCATCGAAGACGTGGAGTACGAAGACGTTTACGACGGTCGTATTCCCGTGGACGGAGCCACCCGCTACACCGGGGAACAGGCGATCAAGAATGGAGAGGTCGCTGTCGTTTCGCTCGCCGCCGGCGTCGGAAGTCGTTGGACCGAGGGCGCAGGGGTCGTCAAAGGTCTCCACCCGTTTTGCAAACTGGGTGGTCGCCACCGTTCGTTTATAGAAACCCACTTGGCGAAAAGTCGAAAAGTCGGGAAAACCCACGGTACTTACCCATTGCACGTCATTACGAGCAGTTACCTGACCCATGCCCCCATTCAGGATTATCTGAAGCGTGTGGAGAACTACGGCTACGAGGGCAGCGTCTACGTATCCAAGGGGAAATACATCGGCCTACGGATGATTCCGACCGAAAGGGATCTTCGCTTTGCCTGGGAGGAAGTCACGGAACAAGTCCTCGACGAACGGGCCCAGAAAATGAAGGAGAGCGTCCGGGACGCACTCGCAAGCTGGGCTAGAAATTCCGGCGAAGGAAGCGACTACCGGGATAATCTTCCGCTACAATGTCTTCACCCGGTCGGCCACTGGTATGAAGTTCCCACTCTGCTACGCAACGGGACCCTGCAAGCCATGCTTCAGGAACGCCCGCAACTCAAGTACCTGATGCTTCACAACATCGATACCCTCGGCGCCAATATAGATCCTTCGTTTCTCGGGATACACATCCAATCCGGAAAAGATTTTTCGTTCGAGGTCATCACACGCCGTTACGAAGACCGAGGCGGCGGACTGGCTCGTATCAACGGTATTCCAAGACTGGTTGAGGGCTTATGCCTTCCATCCGAGGAGGAGGAGTACAAGCTGTCTTATTACAACACGATGACGACCTGGATCTCGATCGATCGACTGTTGGACCTCTTTGAGCTGGAACGATCCGACCTGAACGATGAGGCCCTCGTTGCGGAAAAAATCCGCCAGGTTGCGAACCGGATGCCCACTTATATCACAATCAAGGAAGTAAAGAAGCGTTGGGGACATGCGCAGGAAGATATATTTCCAGTATCCCAGTTTGAAAAGCTCTGGGGCGACATGACGGCCTTTCAAGGGGCCGAAAGCGGTTTCATCGTCGTTCCTCGAAATCGGGGTCAACAACTCAAGGCACAAGCACAATTGGATGGGTGGCTGAGAGACGGATCGGCGGATTACCTGGACTCAATATGCGCTTGGCCTTGATCTTGCTTCATTTTTGGATAACAAATAAACCTATCCTAAGCAAATACACGCACTTCAAAGATTGCCCTTAAAGTAACTTCAACCCCCACCCATAAGAAAACCGATGAAACGCTGTAGACTCATATATCGAAGCCGAGCACACCCAACCGCCATGGGGAGAAAGACCCTTGAAGAAATCTCAACCATAGCGGAAAAGAACAACAAAAAGGATGGTATCGTCGGCGTCCTGCTCATGTCGGGAGATCAATTCCTGCAGGTGCTGGAGGGGCCCGTTCGCTACGTGAACCAATTATACCTGAAAATTGCAAAGGATGAACGGCACTCCGATGTTGAGCTGATCGCCTACGAGCAGATCAACACACCCTATTTTTTCGATTGGAGCATGCGGCTGATCCGTTTGGACGAGCTGGAAAAACCTCAGAAAGAGCGCCTCCTACAAAAGTACCCGCATCAAAACGGGACTTTGGTCGTGCCTGATAACATGATCCTACTCTACTCGCTCCTGCATGACGCGAGAGACCTGTTCTAGTTCCGGTCAACTACCGGCAAGGTAGCTTCGCACTTTCTCGATTGGCCAGGTATTAAAAACTGAGTCTGCGGTCAGCCAGCCTTTGCGACAGGCATTGATCCCTGCCGCGACATATTTGAAGCCCGAAACACTGTGGGCGTCAGGATTTACACTGGTTAATAAACCCTTCTTCGCCGCTTTCTTCCAATGACGCCAATCCATGTCCAAACGCCAGGGGTGAGCGTTCATTTCAATGATGACGTTATTCGCAATCGCGGCGTCGATTACCTTCTCAAAGTTCACTTTGTAGGGTTCCCGCCTCAGCAGTAACCTGCCTGTCAGATGCCCCAGCATCGTCGTGCACGGATGCTCGATAGCCCGAATAATGCGGTCCGTCATTTCAGCTTCACTCAGCGTGAAGCTCGAGTGCACAGAAACAACGACGTAGTCGAGTTTCTCCAGCGTAGAATCTGCGAGATCGAGTGACCCGTCCTTCAAAATATCACACTCAATACCACTAAAGACATGGCAGCTAAACTTGCCGGACTCATTCACCGCCCTGATTTTTTCGATCTGAGCCTCCACCCGCACTTCATCCAGTCCATTCGCTTGAAAACTCGCTTTTGAGTGATCGGCCAACCCGAGGTAATCCCAACCGAGATTCTGAGCGGCCTGGGTCATCTCTTCGATTGAGTTTTCCCCATCGGAAGCATGAGTGTGATTGTGAAAAACCCCCTTCAACTGCTCCACTTGTACCAAATCAGGTAATTCACCCGCTTCCGCGGCCTCAATCTCACCCATTCCCTCCCGAAGTTCCGGTGTTATAAAGTGCAGATTCAATAGCTTAAACAGCTGTGCTTCATCCTCGATGGAATCAACCGCCATCTCCTCCTTATCTTCCGTCCTCAAGCCCCACTCACTCAGACTGTAGCCTAACGACAACGCCCGACTGCGCATGGCTACGTTGTGATCTTTCGACCCCGTAAAATGATGCAAAGCAAACACGAATTGCTCCGGGGGAACCACCCGCAGGTCCGCCTGCATACCACTTTCGAAGCGGAGACTGGACTTGGTTTTCCCGTGGCCAGTGATCTCCTGAACATCCGGCAATGCTACGAACCAGTCCATAATCGGCTCCGGGTCGTTTGAGGCTGCAATAAAATCCAGATCACCCACCGTCTCCATCTTACGTCGAAGACTACCGGCAGCTTCCGCCCGCTCCACTTGAGGCAGAGCCCGAAGGCCTTCCAAAATCGGTTGCGCCGTCTCATTCGCAGTCCACCACAAATGACGTTTGGAATAGGCCTCACGGTTTTTGATCCCTGAGAGGATTTTCTCCACCGACTTCGCACCAAACCCAGCTAATTCAGCCACTTCACCGGATTCACAAACCCGGGTTAAATCTTCGATGGTTGCGATCTTCAATTCGTCGTAAAGCTTTTTGATCTTCTTCGCCCCGAGCCCCGGAATCTCCAGCATCTCGATAAGCCCAGGTTCAATAGACGCCTTGAGCTCGTCGTAAAATGGTAACGGTTCGTCGGCATGCAGGGTGATGATCTTATCCGTCAGCGCCTTGCCGATTCCTTTCACATCGCCGAGACGCTTCTCTTCAATCAGAGTTCCCAGTTCTTCGTCCAACGTATCCAGGGCTCGTTGCCCGGATTGGTAGGCGCGGATCTTGAATGGATTATCGCCCCGGAGTTCAAGTAACGTAGCGATCTCGCCTAAAATATCGGAAATATCTCCCTTATCCATCGACGGACTATGCCATGAGGCACTTGAAAAAAGCACGGAAAATTTAAGATATTCGGTTACGAATCGTCTCTTTGAGAACCGCACGATTTACCTTACCCAAAGATGAGCGCGGAATCGGCACCCCATCCAGGATAACTTTGGGAACTTTGTAGGCTGCAAGTTGGTGGGTAAGTTTGCTGAGAAGGCCGTTCTTCTGCTCGACACTCATTGTTGCCTCCACCACAGCGACGACTTCCTCCCCCCAAACGTCGCTCCTCCTGGAACTTACCGCCATATTGCTGCCCGGCAACCATGTCTCGAGGTACTGTTCGATTTCGTGGGGATTCACCTTCTCCCCTCCCGTATTAATCATGAAATCCTTCCGCCCCAGCACTTGCAGTTGATTATCGGCAGTCCAGCATCCGAGGTCCCCGGTGAAGTGTTCTTCAACCGGTTGCACATCGGGAAAATATCCCTGGTACAACGACTTGGTTTTGACCCGAATTTCCTCAGCTTCAGAAATAGTAACCATCACCCCCGGCAGTGGCCTGCCCCAGACAGCACCCAGAGCGTCGGTGTCTGCCCGGGACCCCACAACCACCATTGCAGCCGTTTCGGTCATCCCATAAACAAATAATACCGGCAGTTTTTCTGAACGGATGAGATTCACCAATTGAGGCGTTGCCGCGGCCCCTCCCAGATAAATGCTATCCAATCCATGCAAGAATCTCAGGCCCGCATCCGAATGTATGAATCTGGAGAACTGGGTCGGCACCAGCGAAATGGATGCATGACTCTCCGGTACCCGTGGAAATTTACCTGATCGCAACGATTCCCACTCGGCCAAGGTAACACACCCTCCGGTCAAACAGGCTCGAACTACCGGCATCAATCCACTTACGTGGTAAACACCTAAGACAGAAATACTACTCAGTGAACTTCCTCCATGGAAGTCATAGAGATTCTGCACCGCTGCAGAGAGCGTATCCAAGTTATGAACACAAAACCGAAGATGCCCGGACGTCCCGCCCGACGGGATCATGATCTGCGCCAATCCGACATGCCTACTTTGGGAAGCTGAAGCCGAAACTTCACTGGGACCATACACTTTATCGAATGAAACCAGGTCACTTACCACCTGCCATTCGGCGGTCTTCCACCGTGGATTAGCGAGAAAGACCCGACCGCTTCTAACAATCGTTGCAAACATCGCCGCCAGCGATTCCAATGAATCCACCGACGCGACCAGAACCGTATCGCCCTCAGAAATCTCATCGAGGTAACCAATCAAGCGTTTCGAAAAGCGCGACCACTCAGGCTCAATCAAAAACGGGGTCTTCAGCACCGCCTCCAAGCTCTGCGGAAATACCCTCACGATTTTTCCTCCCACAATGCCTGTAACTGCGCAACTGTAACCTCCCCGGCACAAAGCTCAGGCCCTTGCTTGTGAAGCGACCACCCATCATCTTCAAAGTAACCGGGCGTTCCGAATCCCAAAGCCGTATCAGAATCTTGATGACGAGCCAAAAACTGAAGAGCTGCTTCATATCCGAACGACGTCTCAAACACAGAGGACCCGACGATTCCTGCAGGCACATCGCCAGACGTGTCACCCAGTAGACTGGGTTTAACCACGAGACGACCGGGCCAGCTTGACCACCGGGATAACGACGCCCTTCCGGAAACAGATTCGTCCAGCGCAATCACAGTGGAAAAAGGCTCCGCCATTTCGAGCATTCTATTTTCAAGGCCGACAGCCAGTGGCTGTTCAAGAAACTCGACGGGTTTGCCTTCCAGGAACTCCAGCCAGGCAGCAAAGTCTTGTTCTGAAAATCCTCCATTGGCATCCAGCCGAAGCCACTCCCCCGCATCCAACTTAGAACACCAGGCTTCCACACGGTTCATTTCAATGTCCCTTGGATTAACCCCCAACTTAACTTTAAAGGTACGATAACCCCGGTTCTGATACTCAGCTATCCGATCGGAAGGCTTCAGCAATGCCGCCACGGAGAATTTTTTCCAGAGCGATTCTCCCTCCAGCTGATACAGTGCGCTGCCAACTGCAAAGGCACAACACGGCCACCCTGGATCCAGTGTTCCGTGAACCAACACCTGCTCTTGAGCTTCACACCAGCGCAACGCCTCCTCAAACGACTCGGTCCCGAACCAGGGAAGCGGCGCCACTTCACCGAAGCCGACCTGACCATCAACATCCTCCAAACGAATGATGATACCTTCACGAACCTGCCAACTCCCATGAGCAGTCGCCAAGGGATTTATAAAATTTCGCCGATAAGGCAGGTAGTCGAAACGCAGGTTCATGCAGGAAATTCTGGTGCCAAAGTACAGAAACAAGAATAATTTGACACCAGGAATTTTAGCTACGAAAAACGACCATGGAAAACATGAAACATCCCCTGGACGGAGAATACTACCTTCCGGCCGACCAATTTTTCCAACAGAACGCGCCCACCGGCCTGACCTACGACGACATTTCGCTGGCCACCCGCTACTCTGAAATACTACCCCGTCAGGCAAACCTGGAGACTAAGCTCTCCGAAAGCCTTACCCTGCAAATTCCCATCCTGTCCGCCGACATGGATACGGTGACCGAATCAGAAATGGCCGTCGCGATGTCGCTCAATGGCGGCATGGGAGTGATCCACTACAACATGCCCAACAAGCAGCAGGTTAAGGAGGTCGCCCGGGTGAAGCACCATATTCATGGGTTGATTCAGGAACCGGTCACCATCAGCCCTACATTCAAAATCGGTGATGTGCTGGAACTGATTGAACGGAAAAACTACAACTTCCGCACATTCCCGGTCGTTGACGAAGGCGGAAAGCTGATGGGCCTGCTCTCTGGCTCGGTAGTCCGCCAACGCTACATCAATACCGATGTGATCAAGGCAATGACGCCCCGCGAGCGCTTGTACACCCTCAATGAAAAGAACCTCCACGGGGATCCCATCTCGGCGGCCGATGAGTTTTTCAACGAGCATATCGGCATTCACAAGATTCTTGTGATCGATGATGAGGATCATCTCAAAGGGTTGTTTACGCTCAGCGATGTTGAACAGATCACCGCTGAAAAGAACTCGCTGCTAAAACCCAGCCGCGATTCCAATTTCCGCCTCCGCGTCGGTGCAGCCGTATCGGCAATCCGTGAACCCGATGGTTCTATCAACCGGGAGGCCACGCTCGAACACATTCAAAATCTCGTAGAGGAGAATGTTGACGCGATCGCTGTTTCCTCCGCCCACGCTCACACGTTGGGAATGGGGCAAGTAGTCAAGCTCCTCCGCGGAGCGTTTCCAGACCTTACCATCATTGCCGGCAATGTAACCAGCGCTGCTGGGGTAGAATTTCTGGCCGGTTGCGGAGCCAACGCCGTTAAGGTCGGACAGGGGCCCGGTTCCATTTGCACTACCCGTATCGTCGCAGGCGTCGGCATCCCACAACTGACAGCCGTTCACGTATGTAGCCGCGAAGCCAGAAAGCTCGGTGTCAGTATCATCGCCGATGGTGGAATCACAAAATCCGGCGATATGGTCAAAGCACTGACCATGGCGGACGCTGTCATGCTAGGCAGTCTGCTCGCCGGCTGTCGGGAAAGCCCTGGCGAAATGATCGAAATCAACGGGCAGCTTTACAAGCAATACCGGGGAATGGGTAGCCATGCAGCCATGAAGGCCGGATCGGCCGCCCGCTACGGACATGACACCAAACAAGTCGGCCGTAAGGTGGCTGCTGAAGGTATCGAAGCCCTCAAGGAGATGTCTGGGCCGCTGGATAAAATCTTGTCGGAATACATCGGCGGCATCCAATCTGGAATGGGCTATTTGGGAGCACCGACTCTCCCGGATCTCAAGCGTCGTGCCCGCTACATCAGAGTCTCTCCTGCCGGGCAACGCGAATCCACAACTCACGACGTCATCGAAATAAAGACCCCGAAGGAAAGCTAAGAATCCCATAGAATATGCCAGAAACCGGAAACCAATGTCGGGTTCGAAAACGAATTTTGTTTACTAGAAAGACGCCGGAAGCTACACCAGATCGCTTTGCCTGAAATAGCACCGCAACATATTTGTCCATGGCGACCCCCGAATTCTCTAGTAAGATAATCGCAGATACCGGAATCAGTTTCGGTGACGAGGGAAAAGGTAGACTCATCTATGAGGCCATTTCCGAACTGAAAGATACCACCGGACAAGAAGCACCGGTAGCCATCGTCCTCAAAGTAAACGGAGGCGCCAATTCAGGACACACGGCTGGAGGGTTGAAGCTGAACCTCCTTCCTGCAGGCGTGATTGCCAAGGATGTCCCCCACCTGGGAATCGGAGCTGGGGTGGTCGCTGATCCCCGGAAATTTTTGTGGGAGGCGATCCCATTGGAAGCCCGAGGTTATGAAATCCTAAATCGACTCGCAATTGACGAACGGACAATGGTTTCTGACCTGACCCACCGTCTACTTGACCTGGCTTTCGAATATTACCGCTCGAATATACTCGGGGAAACCCCGCGTGGCTCTACCGGCCGCGGTATTACCCCTTCCTTTCAGGATGAAACGGGGCAGTGGCAGATCTACTACGCGATGTTTCGCGATTCCAAAGAAAGCTTTGCGAAAAAACTGGCTCAAAAATGTGACCGCGCGGTGCGCACCATCCAACACGTGTGTCAACTTCCAGAGGTAGAGTGGTCGAAGCTCTTCGCCACCTTGACTGCTGCAGAAATAAGAGCCAATCAGGAGAGTATTGAGGCCGGTATTTTCCCCGAGAGTGAATTCGATTTTGGCATATTCTGTGGCCATGAACCGTTCACGATCAACGTTGATACGCTGGTCGACGTGTATTGGGAAGCCGGGCAAAAACTGGTCGCTCAGGTGAAAGATATCCGCGAGCTGGTTATTCAAGCTCTGGAAGACGGGAAATACATTATCGGTGAATTCGGCCAGGCCTACTGGCTCGATAAACGCCACGGATTCAGCCCCAACGTCACCGCATCCCACAGCTTTACTCCTGAAATATTTAACTCTGCAGGGATACCGGTTCAGAAGGTGCACACGATCGGCGT
Source organism: uncultured Opitutaceae bacterium (assembly GCA_964352065.1). Lineage (GTDB taxonomy): Bacteria > Verrucomicrobiota > Verrucomicrobiia > Opitutales > UBA2995 > UBA2995. Next base: position 66,138 of record CAYGQM010000002.1, on the reverse strand, counting down.
AGCCAAGGCTTACGATACCAAAGTCGGCACCCATCTTTTTATTACCCAGTTCGATGACGACGACGACTTGGGCAACTTTCTGAAAAAGCTGGAATTCGGCACTTCCACCGGCCGACAACGTATGGTCGGTTGGTACGACGCAGTGGAAAAGGGAGACGCATTGAGGTATGGCGGTTTTCAGGACCTCGTGATCAACAAGCTGGACGCACTGAGCCACAATGACGAATGGTCCGGACCGTTGAAGATTTGCGTGGCCTACCAGGATAAGGCCGGCAATCGAGTGAATCACGTTCCCCGCGATGAGGCCTACCGTGCTGAACTGACAGCCTTATACGAAGACTACGAGGGCTGGGCGGAGGACATTTCAACCGTACGGAGCTGGGCAGATCTACCCGAAAATGCTAAGCGCTACGTTGCCGGTATGGTGAAAGCAACTTGTGGCGTCGCCTACGAAGGAACGTCGCCAGACACATTGGTAAACCTCCGGTATATCGGAGTCGGACCGGATCCAGAGCAAATCATCAAGGACATACCTGAAACGAAAGCACTCCTGGAGCTGTTCTAACATTCCGACAATGAAGGATTAGAAGAGATCCTGAAAGGAGGCTCCCACCTCTTTAACCTGTTCGGAAAGTCGTTCAAGCACTTCTCCTAACAGATAGATGGAACCGGTAACCACGATGGTATCTCCCGGTTCTCCAACCGTGCAAATACCCTTCCCTGGAAACAGTTGATCGATGCTTGAGTCTTCCACAGGGAGACTGACGTCCGCGGGAATATAACTTCTGAGCACATCGAAACCCGCAGAACGAGGCTGTGCCGGCTCCACCAGATAAAGTCCTTTGGCATGGCGAGAAGCCACCGGAATGAGATACTGGGCCCGCATAACCCCTAGAGTTCCAGCAATTACCCACGGTTTTCGACCAAGCTCAGACTCGAGGTGCTCCAGATTCTCATCCAGAAACCGGGAGCCCTCCGGATTATGCGTCGCGTCTAATATCAAAGTGCGCCCACAGGGAAGTTTGACTATCTGCCAACGTCCCGCCCACTCGACTTGTTGCAATGCTGATTTTGATACCGCTTTGATTCCAGGAAATCTGTCTTCAAGGTACTCACAGGTTGTAACAGCAGTCGCAGCATTCCAACGCTGAAACGTCCCATGAAGATTTGTCTCCGGGTAGTCTTCCAACGAGTCCCCGTACTTTTCTTCTACCGACATCAGCGGCGCACATCTTTCCGTAGCCACCTGCTTCATGACTTGCGCGGCGCCCTCGGGAACCCGTCCCAGAATCACGGTACGGCCCGGCTTGATAATGCCCGCTTTTTCTCCTGCGATCTCCTCGATAGATTCCCCTAAAATCTCGGTATGGTCCAAGCCAATAGAGGTGATGACGGAAACCAAAGGATCCACCACATTGGTAGCGTCCAGCCGGCCGCCCAGCCCTGTTTCGATAATCGCCACATCGACAGTTTCGTTTTTAAAATGGACCATGGCCATCGCGGCCATAAACTCAAAAAACGTGGGATGATTATCGGCGTTCTCTTTCCCGATCAGCGCGGCCTGGATATCAAGCTCTCCTATCAATGACGTGATCTGATCCGGCGTTACAGGCACGCGATTTACCTGAATGCGTTCCCCAAGGTAGACGAGGTGCGGCGAAGTGAATAAACCTGTCTTGTATCCGGCGGATCGGAAAATTTGCTCCAACATCGCTGCCGTGGAGCCTTTACCATTCGTCCCAGCGATATGGATAACCGGATAGGACCGGTCCGGACGATCCAGCACATCAATAAACCGTTGCATGCGATCGATGCCGAAAGTGGACCCTCGATTCCGCAGACTGTACAGGTAGTCTCTGGTTTGAGAAAAGTTCACAAAAAAGACCGGTTCTATACCGCCTTTAATACCTACGCTGACCGCTCAGCCGACCACATCACAGAAAGGAAGGACTTTAAACGCTCCTTCAATTCGTGGCGATGGACAATCTGGTCAATTAACCCCCGCTCGAGTAAAAATTCGGCCGTTTGAAAGCCCTTGGGCAATTCCTCCTTGGTCGTTTCTTTAATCACCCGGGCACCGGCAAAACCGATCAAAGCTCCCGGCTCAGCGATAATCAAATCTCCCAACGAGGCAAAACTTGCCATAACACCGGCATAGGTGGGATTCGTGAGCACAGAAATATAAGGCAGCTTGGCTTTGGCATGACGGGCCAACGCGGCGCTCGTCTTCGCCATCTGCATAAGGCTTAAAATACCTTCCTGCATACGGGCACCGCCTGAAGCACAAAAGATAATGCAAGGAACCCCCCGCTCGGTTGCCCGCTCAATACTGCGCGCTATTTTTTCGCCCACAACCGACCCCATACTCGCTCCGATAAAACGAAAGTCCATGACCGATACCTCCACCGGGATATCCAGAATCTTGCCTGAACCGCTCACGACGGCGTCTGTAAGTTTCGTCACCTTGCGGTAGGTTTCAAGCCGCTCGCTGTAGGGCTTGCTATCAGTGAAAGACAAAGGATCGACGGACAGGAGGTCCGCATCCCATTCCTTGAAAGTTCCCTCATCCAGGATCGCTTTTATACGAGCCGGAGCATCCATCGGGAAATGATACCCGCTCTTCGGAGCGACCAACAGGTTCTGCTCGAGCTCCTTGTTATAGATTAGATCTCCCGTGATTGGATCCTTGGTCCAAAGCCCACGAGGGATATCTTTCTTTTTGACGGTGACCGTCGAGTATTTTGGCTTACTAAAAAGCGGCATAGTCGGGTGATTATCCGTGGCCCAGGGTAAGAATGTCAATACGGCTGATGCCTCCCTTTTTCAGCGCGCGGGCGCAGGCATTTAAAGTAGATCCAGTGGTAAACACATCATCAACAATGACATAGCGACCTTCATTCTTTTCTTTCTTAGATCCATTAATTTTGAAGGCGGAGCGAAGGTTACGCATGCGCTCCTTTCTGCTGAAAAGTGTCTGGCTCGGAGTATCTACGGTCCGAACCAGTATGTTTGCCAATTGTGCGGACGGCTGCAGTCGGACGAGCGCCTGACAAAGGGCTTCACTCTGGTTAAATCCACGCTCCCTTAATTTCCGCGGGTGCAAGGGCACCGGAACGAGCAATGCCCGATCTACGTACTCTTTCAAGCCCGGGCAGGCCTCAAATAACGTAAAAAAGTCCTGCAAGAGATAGCCCGCACCTTCGTATTTGAACTGGTGGACAAGCTCGCGTCCCACTCCCTCAACCAGGATGACCGTTTTCCCCTGCCCATAAACGGGTTTCAGTTCTTTACACTTCGGACACGTACGGTCGTTCGCCATAACCGCGCCAAAATAGGGATACCCACAGGTCTGACAGTGGGGCGGATCCACACGAAATATCCTGGAGGCCACCGACTTGCTGATAAATCGATAGGGGCTGTCATCTTCGACAGCATCCCCTGTGATCGCGCAATTCCGTGGGAAGACGACATCCAGAAACGAGCGCGTGAGCGTTGTGATACTGAGGCCCATGAGGATCAGGAATAACCAGTTGGCAAACGGGCTTTGTAGACCCTCGTGTAATAAAACGCGAAAAACAGCAGGCATGTGGTGGTAAACAAACCGTCAACCAAACGGAAAGATCCCCACCAAAGAGAGGGTTCAACGCCATCCCGAACCGCAATTTTTAGAAACAACAAAATCGGCGTAACCCACCCGGCGTGCAGCCCCACAGCCGCCCATAGGGAGCGAGTCTTCAGGAACACTAACGTTAAAATATAACCCACGAATGTAAGGTTGAGAAAGAGTACGAAATCGAAGTGTCCCACTATACCAGTGATCACCCCAAAACCGACAGAAAACCCATCCAACCAAGTCACATCCGCAGGTGGCGTATCATAGTTCCATAAACCGAGGGGCTCTTTAAAATGCAAATACGCAAAGAACATAGAGGAAAGCACAACGCTAATCACCGGCGTGAAAGCCGTGTAGAACATCCGAAACAATAAACTCCTGAACACGAGTTCCCCCAATGATGCGATCCACAATGCCGCGAGGAAAGCGGTTATCAAACCTCCGAAAAGTCCCCAAAAGGTAAGGGAGGATTCCACTTCCAACGCTCCTACCGAAATGAGTACCCCCAATACGAAGACTGCCCAAATCAATCCGATCATGTAAAAACGGAGAAAAAACGAATACCAGGGAAAGTCTCCAGCGTATCCAAGCTTACGAAATGACAAGAGACGGCACTGGATACACAACCAGGGAATCGAAAACACCAGTAAGACCAGGCGGATGCGATCGAAGTATACGGGAAACGGGATACTGGCGAGATGGGCGTTCAGCACATTTGGGAAATGGATATTCCACCACACAAAGCTCTTATAGGCCGCCGGAGCCAACACAGCCGCCAGGAGATGGAGCGCCAAAAAAGCCACCATCAATATCTTCAAACCTCTGAAACTGTATTGATACTCGTCCTTATTGAACAGGACATGAAAACCGTCTCTAGAAAATCCAGACATGAGTGTTTCGTTTGGGAGTTTGTGCCAAACCATCAACCAGTTTGGACGTTGCTCATTTCGCAAGACTATCCCCAAAAACTCAAGCTCCAAGCGTGGAGCGTGTTTCGCCGTCACTCAGGGTAGCTGACTTCGTTCAGGAAGAGTCCCTGTGGCCCAGCGGTGACCACATCTTTGGTGCGCACTCCCGATATCAGGATCTGATGGAAGGCATCGCTGCTTAATTTACCCCGTCCCACCCGTAACAGGGCTCCGGTCAAAGATCGTACCATCTTATACATGAACCCACTCGCCTCGAAGGTCAGTTTCAGCCGCTGCCCGTGAAGCTCCAACTCGAATCTGCGGAATTCCTTAACCGGGTTCTCTGTCTCTGTATCGTTCCCATTGTCAGCGGAAAACGCAGAGAAATCGTGTGTGCCAACTAAGCGCGCCCCTGCTTCGCGGATCGCTTCCACGTCCAAACGATAAGGAATAGACAAAGCAAAACGGGTGAGAAACGGATCCGCCTGACCCAAAACGATCTGATATTCATAGCGTTTACCAATCGCCGAATAACGGGCGTGAAAATCCAGCGCAACTTCCTCAACTGAGATGACCTGGATAGTCTTGGGTAGATGCACGTTGAAGGCGGCCAAGAGAGCAGACGGATCGTGGTTCCAGTCAGCATCGAAATGAAATACCTGCCCCCGAGCATGAACGCCTGCATCGGTCCGCCCACTTCCTTGAATACGGACGGACGTTTTTAGAATCTTTGCCAAACCAGCCTCGATTCGATCCTGCACTGCATCCAGCGTCGGCTGAGTCTGCCAACCGGCAAAGTCAGTACCGTCATAGGCGCATAGGCATTTCCACCGACTCATAACCCGTCGTCGATCGGAAACTCGAGGTTTTGACCCAGGACCTGATCCAAATAATCCTGAAGGATCAGCGAGGCGGCCCGGGAATCAATCTCACCCGACTTGCGATCCAGTTTACGATTCTGGGCTTTTAACTGCTGTTCTACCTGGTGAGAGGTCAGTCGCTCATCGACCGTTGCCACTGGAAGTGAAAACCGATCCTTCAATTTGACGATGAAGGCCTCCACCTCTTTCGCTTTAAACCCAGTGGACCCGTCCATATTGTACGGCATCCCAACAACGAGGTGAGTGACCTTTCTTTGCAATATCGTCTGCTCAATATGTTTGAAGCGCGCCTCTTCGGTGGATTCAACCGCCGCTTCAATCGGAATCGCCAGTCCGAGTGTGTCGCCAAAACTCAGCCCGATGCGCTTCTCGCCGTAATCAATACCCAAATAGTTCACCGTTCTATTCCGCTAGACGAGGCGCTTGAAATCTGGATGGGCTCCCAATTGGGCGACAACCCCTTTAATGTCCTGCGCTTTGTCCTTGTGGCAAACTAACGTCGCATCCGCTGTATGAACGATAATCAGGTCATCCACACCTATAACCGCAGTGAAGTGCCCGTCTTCAGACACTACGATGTTTCTCGAAGCCTGTTCGAATACGGAATCGCCTTTGGAAACATTGCCGGACTCATCCTTAGGATAATGGCGCTCGATCGCAGGCCAGGCACCCACATCGTCCCAATCAAACGCTGACTCAACCATCGTCACATTCGAGGCTTTCTCCATGATCGCGAAGTCCACTGAAATTTTCTCGAGCGTCGGATATACGGATTCCATGAGCGCCTCGACCGATTCACCAGCCGCTAATCCACTGGAAATTTTCTGGAGACCTGCATAAAGCACCGGCGTATGCGCCTTTAACGCTTCATCAATCACCGATGCCTTCCAGATAAACATTCCGGCATTCCAAAAATACTCCCCGGATTCGAGATAACGTTTCGCAGTCTCCAGATCCGGTTTTTCAACAAACCGCTGAACATTGTAAACCGGAACGCCTGCCACTTCAGAGCAAATGTCACCCACATGAATATACCCATAGCCGGTTGCAGGCTCATTGGGCTTTATACCAATCGTCACCAACGACTCCGTTTCTTCGGCTGCTGTAAAGGCTTTCTCCAAAACTGACCGGTAGCCCTCTCCATCGTGAATCACATGATCCGCGGGCAGTATCGCGTAGGTGGCATCCGGATCCTTTGCCCTGACTAACACCGTTGCCAGGCCCACGGCAGCAGCGGTATCCCGGCCGACAGGTTCACCGATTACCTGGCTCGGAGCCAACTGTGGAAGGTCATCGAGGATAATGGCCCGCTGTTCTGCATTCGTAATGATCAGAAGATTTTGAGCAGGCACCAGCGCCGAAACCCGATCAACCGTTTGCGCAAGCATGGTTTGATCTCCTACGATCGGCTGTAGGTGTTTCGGGCGAGCCAGTCGGCTTTTCGGCCAAAACCGCTCTCCGCGGCCACCCGCCATAATGATGATGTAACGACTATTCATAATTAAATACTCAGCCATTGATGGTTCTAAACCCAAGGGGGGCAAAGCCTTTTTGTGACTTCAAAGTAGGATTATTCTCGAGTTACGGTTTGCGTCACCGGCAGTGACTAACATTTTCGGGTCTATGTCTGAAAGAGCATATCCTTTGGAAGTCGATGTGGCTACTGCCGCGCTCGAGTTTAAAAACGGCGCCACCCTGCTCGATGTCCGTGAACCTATAGAACTCAGTATTTGCAAAATCGAGGGTTCGACGGACATACCTATGGGACAGATTCCTGCCCGGCTGGAAGAATTACCCCGAGACCATTGCCTGTTGATACTCTGTCATCACGGGTCTCGTAGTAGGCAGGTTATGTCCTTTCTCAGGAACCAGGGTTTCGAGAATGCAGTGAATGTGGCCGGTGGAATCGACGCCTGGGCAACGGCTATCGAGCCCGATATGACCCACTACTAAAGAAATAAGGAACTAAAGAATGCTTTTCTTATCCATGGAAACTCTTGTAGTTTACTAAAAATCACACTATCAGGATCGACCTTTAATTATGAAAATCAAATCACACCTTTCAGTTCTCGCCCTGTTTGCGGCGGTTCTAATTTTGTCGGGTTGCGCAAAATCCATCAAAAACCTTACACCATCGGAGTTTCCGCAAAACCCGTCGAACATCTACACGTTGAGTGTTGAAATCCGCGAAAAGAAGGACCTGGGGGTAGTTAAAGGCTCTCTGAGACCTAAAGTTGTGATCGACGGCGAATCTCGCCTGATGTCGCCGAGTCCCCTTGGTGAACACATCTGGGACTACGAATACAAAATGCCATCAGGCCAAAGAACTGCGGTTTACTACTTTGATATCGAATATGAAGTCTATACCGCCAACGCGACCAAGGTGAAATCTGTCACGCTCCCTTCAGACGGTCTTTTGAAATTTAACCTGGTTAACCGCTACGTAGTAACCCTCGAGTCCAACCGGGGTCCAGTCGGATCGAAAATTGGTTTGGTCGGTCGCGGGTTTTCTCCTGGGGATCAAATTTTCGTGGGAGGCCAGCGAGCCAACTCCGAGTTTTTCTCACCTAATGCTTTAAGTTTCTTTGTGCCCAGCCTGCCTGCTGGCAGTTCTTACAACGTAACCGTCCGCGGTGAGTCCGGAGAAATTGTAGTGGGTTCGTTCCGCGTTGATGCCGCTCAAATGCAGGTATTGCCGAGATCGATCAGCGTGGTCTCCGGTGGGCGAGCAACCATGATCTTCTCGATTCCGAATGAAGCGCCGATGGGCGGTCTGCCGGTCGAAATCACTACGAATATTCCTGACAGCGTCATTCTTCCAGAAGTGATGATACCCGCCGGAAGTAAGTCTGTCAGTGTCCCACTGGAAGGTGGCACGCCCGGGATCGGAGTCCTTTACGTTGAAACTCCCGGATACTCTCCCCTGGAAGTCCCGGTCCAAGTTAGCAACTAGGCGCCAGAACATTTCTTAAGCGAAAGCCGCCTTGTAAACAGGCGGCTTTCGTTTTTGTTACTCAACACGCGAAACTCAGGATGGCAGAAAAAAATAGTATTATACGCATTGCAGGATATTTTACCCGATACCGACTACTCTTTGTCATCAACATGCTTCTGGCGCTTGGAAGCACAGCCTTTCTGCTCTGCATACCGTATCTGGTAGGATATATTATTGACGACGTAATCGTGCCCAAGAAAGCAGACCTGATGTGGCTAGGTTTAGGGGGTATTACCGGCGCATACCTGTTTCGCGACCTCCTCAATTACCTAAGAATCAAACTGAACAACGTCATCGAACAAAAGGTGCTTATCGACATCCGCGGAGCTTTGCACATCCAGCTGATGAACTTACCGGTGAGTTTCTTCGATAAACGCAAAGCAGGAGAGATCTCCTCCCGCGTAACCGAAGACGTGGTGAACGTTGAACGCGCAATTCTGGACGGAACAGAAGGCGGACTCACCGCCATCTTCACCCTGCTTGGTATCGCAATCTACCTTTTTGTCTCAAATCCATTTCTCGCAACTTTCGTCGTCCTGCCGATTCCGCTCCTTATCCTCCTTGCGATGTCTCATTTTAAGATAAATCGCAAAAACTGGAAACAAGTCAGAAAGAGCGCGGGTATCATGAACGGAATTTTGGTGGAAGACATCGCCGGTCATCGACTCATCAGCTCATTTGCTCTTCAAGGAAAGGAACAGGAACGCTTCAACAATCAGGCTGAAGACCTTCGAGTCAAAACCTTGAAAGCAATGTACCGATGGGCTTACTACAGCTCAAACACACGCTTCGTAAGCAGCCTGAGTATGATCGCTGTCCTGGGCATCGGTGGATATCAATACATAGAAGGTACTCTCAGCATCGGAGAAGTAACCACATTCCTCCTATACAGCGGTCTTCTACTGGAGCCGATTTCCCGACTGAATGGTCTCAACAATCTCATCAGTGCAGCCAAAGCCTCCGGAGATCGCGTTTTTGAGATCCTCGACCACGATATCCCTATAAAGAGTCCCGTCCCTTCTAAGCCCTTTCCCGAAGGTGAGATTGAGATCGAATATAAGAATGTCTCTTTTTCCTATGAAACCCGATCATCCATCTTAAAAGACTTCGATCTGAGTTTGCCCTCCGGTAAAGTGACTGCTTTGGTCGGACACACCGGTGCAGGAAAGTCCACCATCGCAAACCTTTTGTTGCGTTACTATGATGTCACTGGCGGATCGGTCGAACTCAACGGTGTGGATGTTCGCGATATCGAGCTCAATGCCCTTCGTGGCTCAATCGGGATCGTAGCCCAAGATCCGTTTTTATTCGATGGCTCCATTCGCGATAACCTTTTACTCGCAAAGGAAGGAGCCAGTGAGGAGGAGATCTGGGCAGCCCTTTCCGGGGCTCATATTCATGAGTTTGTGGAGCAACTGCCGGATCGATTGGAAACTGTTATCGGTGAACGGGGAATCCGGCTTAGCATGGGAGAAAAACAACGCATTACGATCGCCCGCGTGCTCCTCAAGAACCCCAAAGTAGTCATACTGGATGAAGCGACTTCCAGCGTTGACACGGCGACCGAACGAAAAATTCAGGAAGCATTGGATAATCTAATGAGCAGTCGAACCGTCCTTATTATCGCACATCGCCTGTCAACGGTGAGGAAAGCCAATCAGATTGTCGCACTTAAGAAAGGGCGCGTAGTCGAACAGGGTACCCATGATTCTTTGCTAAAGTTGAAAGGTGAATATTACAACTTTTGGCGTATGCAGTATGACGCGATCGACGAACACGTTCCTGAAGAGGTAGGATAAAAAAAAGAGGCCAGAATCCCGGCCTCTTTTAATATGAAAATAAAATGGGGTTTATTTCTTAGCTCTTTTCTTCGCTGACTTCTTGAGAGCGGACTCAGCACCTCGTTCCTTGACGAGTCCAAGCTCTTTCTTGATGTTTTGGATAGAAGGAATCGAGATACCAAATTCCTTAGCAATCTCAGCACCTTTCTTCCCTGCTTCAACCGCTTTGCCAACGCCGGTTTTGATAGCCGGTGTTATGCGCGTACGGCTAGCTCTACCTGATTTTTTGGCCGCACCCCCGCGTTTGCTCTTGCGGGCTGGTTTGACCATTGCTTGCAACGCAGCGATGAGCTCTTCTGTTGTTTCGAAACCGACTTCTTTGTGCAAACCGGCCAACTTTTGTTTTTGTTCTGCAGCAACTGCTTTCTCTAAAGCCGCTATTTTCGCTTTATATGCAGCTATTTCTTTTATTTTACTATTGGGCATATCGATTTTAGTTTAGGGATACATTTTTTTGGAACTAGTGAACTGATATTTGTTTCTGAGCGTCCCAAATATGTAAGAGGCCACTAAGAAATTCAGACATCTTATAAAAGCAATTCATTTCGATAATGAATTTGAGTCGGAACCCGTGCAATTCCTTACTATCGATCGCAAATAGGCAAAGATAGCTTACCGATGCGACCTCAGGAACACCGTCACAGAAAATATAAATCTCTCGGATCCCAAAAACCAGTATAACAAAGTAAAGCGCCCGCGATGCCGGGTTCATTTGAATTAATTGTGAAAATGAACCTTGGGATTCTCAAGACATGTAAAAGGGCATGCTCCGCCGTTTATCTCTTAATCGTATTTTTCCAGCATCCTATCACCCGTTCTCAACTTTGAACTGATCCGTTTGTTTTATAAAACGAATATTCACTCCGCTATGCTTCCTTCATCAGGACACAACACCATCAACGCCACCCGGTCCGTTGCAACCAAGTTGATTGTGATTGCAACGCTTACACTCTCGATTCTTTCCCAAAGCTATGGACAGAAGGTGGAAGCCTACGCGAAGCCCAAAGAAGACTATGTGTATGTATACACTTTGGAACATGAATACGAAACAACTCTATTTCGTTCAGAAAAATTTGATCCCATACTGGAGACGGAAGACGGTTATATAATCATGCTTCAACTTGGTGGTAAACCACAAGTTGTCCTGCTTCCCTTTAAAAACCGGGATCGCCAGGTCGCCGAAAAGAAATATCGAGGCGTCGGAGTTACCTACACCGCCTACCTCAATTTCAATGAAGGACACCTTCCATTCAACAGCGATGAATATTACGAGGTTTTGAAAACAGAAAAGGGTAAACTAATTATTGATTACAACCTACGCGGATTCAGTAAAATCGTAGAAGTTCCTGAATCTCAGTTTCTAGTCAAATCCGGTTTTGAATATCATCTTGAAGAGTCTCTCAAAGATGTTCGCCAGTCTTACAGAGATTATCAAACAGGAGAAATACACCCCAGCAAGTGGAGTAAGAATAAAAACTCCCAGATACTCAAGAACGTCGTAGAAATCCCTAGCCATATCGGAATCGTCAAAGAGGATATACTTGCAAGCGACTTCCAGTCTACTGCCGTGGCTTCCGCAAACGACCTGCAAAATATAATAAAGGAAGTTTGGGTGAATCAAAGGAAATTGATTGTAGCACCCATCGTATACTCGCACGAAACCGAGGACGGAATTCATTACTTTGTGAATCTTAAAAGCCACTCGAGACCCGTTCTGGTCAAAGACTTTATCCCATCGGAAGATTCTGAGAACTACAGTAAGGTTGTTCGGGTAACTTCTCGCGAAGGGTTGAACAATCGGTTTCTGGAAATCACGGAAACGATGGGTATCGAATATAGCCAGAGTTATCACTTCCTAACCCGTGGCGAGTTAGTCGCTGTGAGGGCTGGATTTTCAGGTCACTATCTTTCAACAAACGATGGTGAATACGAAGTCCCGGAACGGCAACTGACCTTACTGACACCCAGCGGATTCATGCAACGTTGGGAAAATGACACCAACCGCAGCAACTTGGGACCGGGAGATGCACTTTTTGATGAACTACTGGATTTTCAACTTCCCGAATTCACCAAATCCGAAAAAGACTGGATAGCGCTCAATCAACTCAAACGCCTCGCTTCCGTATTCAAAGAGATTACTCCCGGAAAAGATTCCACAGTAAATGAGATGTTATCCTCACTAAAGCTTCTGAAGTCCAAAGCTCAGGAAATGGGACTCTCTGTGGTCCAAAACCCTAAAAAAACCCCTTTTATCATCCAAAACGAAACTTACTTTCACTACTGGAAAACAGCTTTCAACAACGTATCCAGTCAGGCAGCACGAGAACGCAATCAAGATATCCTGAGGAAGCAGATTCTTCAATCGAAGATCTTGATTTCCGAGACCGACCACCAGGCATTGATAGACTTTCTTTCATCGCAGATTTACACCTACTCCAACTTCCTTCCAGCACCCCTCAACAGAATCAATCAACTCGGGACCGAACCTCCAGTCGGTGCGAGCGAGTTAATGGTGTTCGACTTTCCACTGGATAAAACGTTTACACATGATCCCGAAACTTGGGAACAGCTCGCGTTCTCTGATAAACCATTATCAGAGGTCTCATCAGCACAGGACCACATTCATTCAAAAGACTGGCTACTCGATGGCAGCGAACTACAACTTTTGCAGGCCAGTATCATCGCTAAACTCACCGAAATACGGGACCCCGCTTATTGGGTGGCAATTCAAGAAAAAGCGGAAGCTGAAAAAGCCCGAAAGCTGGAAATTGCGAAAAAGCGAGTCTTAGCGACCCAACAAGCCCAAATTGAAACCGAGGCAGGACCCTTCAAAGACTCCCAGGGCCCCTGGATTACGGCCGGTGCCTGGTTACTTCTAATAATGATTACAAATACGGGATTCTTTGCGATGGCTAAAGCAGCCCCGAACCGCAAGGCCTACCACGATGAAGAGTAAAAAACAGAGCTCCAATAAGTTCATCCTACCTTCGGATTTGACGCCGAAACAGTTGGAAGCCTTACCCTTTGAACCAGGAACTCTAAGTAGTTTCGACGAAAAAGAGAAACTACCCCCAACTGCAAGAGCTCAATGGGCTTGGGTGAGGCTAAATCCCACAGAGTATCTCGAACGCTTCACCACCGAATTGGGACTCTTGGGAATTAATGTAGCGATTCTTTTTATTAATAAAGACCTTTACGAAGATTCTGATAAAGAACTCAGAACGACAATGACGGTCAGTCTCATCGTACACCCCGATCAATACGATTTGGTCAAAGCACACATTGTGGAGAAGAAGCTTTCTTATAAACCAATGGGCGGCGACAAGGGCTTCCTACTCCCATTTCTGGGAAGCATTCAAAAGACTCTAGATACGTTGGCTCTAGAGAATCTTATGAACTACGCGTTCATAAAAAATTCTATCAGCCGGGAAGCCTATTCGATTTGGCTAAGTGTTCCAAAATCCTACCTTGACCCCAAAAAATCTTTAAGTCCGGAAGTCGATACGCAAAACGTCGAAATATCCGCGATCGAGGATTCTGATAGCTCAGACTCTTCGGGTCGAAAACCTCAAATAAGACGAAGCTCCACACAGAAAGAGGATGAAAAGGAGAACTTCAACTACGTGATCTATGATGACACCGGAGAGACGGTTCCACCGATCCCCCTACCCGTGCAAGAAACCCAATCCAATTCGGTCGTAGTCTCGCAGAATCTTAGGTCCAAGAAACCCTCTTTTCTCAACAATATAAAAAGGAAGCCGAGATCGAAGAAAGAAGGTCCAAAAGCCGACAAAGAGAAAACCCCGAAGAAGCCAGCTCCAAAACTCGAGAGTCTGGTGTTTGTAAGTCTGGCCCTCTTCAATTTCTTCACCTCCGTTGTCTTTCTGACTCTCCTGAGCACTATGCTTGAGGAGATACAGCACATCCTGATCGAAGCTACCACAGCAGCTGCATTTATTTCCCTGCTCATCGCAATGGCTGTCGTCAAACCGTCCCTAAAATGGTCGGGTAGCGGTATTTGGACGTTAGGCGCATACCTCATCTTCGCCGCTGTATCAACTTATCAGGTACTCGGAACAAGCTTCGAGCCGGGACCACAACAATACCTCGTTCCCACCGCAATAGCGCTAGCCACATTTCTGGCGACTTTAGTAGCCTCGTTTATGAGGATCGATAAAGCGGCCACCAAAAGGCAGAAAAACGAAGCATCGGAATCCAAGGAAACAGGTGATCCCGTATCTGAAGAAATCACAGGAAAGGAAGGGGTTGCTGCTACTCCACCTCCGGTTCCAGCGACTAAAAAGAATCTGCCTGTGAAAAAGAATTTCCCGATCCCCGTCCGGCCGAAAGCCCAGGCCAAAATGCCTAAATTAACCAAAAATGCAGCAGACTCTGCCGAAGATTCAAAGCCTGATGTCGCCGCTGAAAGCGAACCTAAATCCGGGGAAAGGTCGTCGGTGCAAGCCACCGTCCCAGCTCAACAACGACCGATTACAAGAAACGCAATTCCTGCAAACCCAATTTCTGAAGAACAAAAGGATGTTATCCGAAGCCGTCTGGCCCGCCGAGATCGGCTCGCTCCCAATACGTCCGAAACCACGCCCGTGGTAGGTGTGGCGCCCAAACAACTTTCTTCCGCGGAGATCAAAGCGAAGCTGGCATCTCGTCTCCAACGTTCAAAAGCTTCTTCACCCGCCGAATCCCCCGATACTCCTGTGATTGGAGGTATCAAAGCAGAAGAGAATTCAGAAAACGGCGAACGCAAGACGATAAGACTCCGGAAACCGGATTCCAAGCAGACTGAACTCACACCCCACGGTAAGTAGTCCTTCAAACGCTTTCGCTCTCTCAACTATAAAGCCGCACTACCAGATGGTTCAGACAACTCCGATTGCAAGCGATTGAACCCCGGCGACACACGCTCAGCCACGATTCGTAATAGAAGTTGTTTGTTACAGACAAATTTTCATGGGTTGCGACCTGGCACCGAATGAAGCCCTCCGGCTATAAAACCGATCAACAAAAATCAACCAAACATTCGCCAGAGGCTTGTTCAATTTGACCCTCCGCTAACCTCCGGATCAATCCGGTGTTTCTATTTCCCTCAATTCACCCTTCTTGGGAAGGAAACCGGCTACAGCTTCGACGGCAGGTGTCATGAACTCTGGCTCGTTCCGGTTATGTACCCAGTAAAGAAACAAACCGCAGCCGATAATACAAACCACGAAGATAACCATCGTGATATGGAAAGATTTGAGCAACCTGTAGATACTTATGACCAACACGATACCCACAACAATGAGTCCGACTGTGGTGATATTTTCGGACGTTGCATTTTGGGAAAACCAATACTGGGCTGATTCTAAGGTAGATCTCATGATTCTTTCGTATCAAACATCCTGCCTACCGCAGGAAGTTGTGAAAGCATCGGCTTATCCAAATTCGAAGCTTTCAATCTAAATTTACAGCGATACCGCTAAACCTGCAAAAATCGCCCTAGTTAGCTCAATTCATTTACCTCTTTGAGAAAGCCATCCAGCGTTGCAACACGGCCCTCCTTCATCTGAATCGGTGAAGCTGCAAGCTTATCGAGCACTACGCCCCCTTTCCCGTCGTACCGCCCAAAACTCAATACACCCGTTGGGCAACTTTGAACGCAGGCTGAACACCGCACACATTCGGGATCTTCCATTGGGATTCCCTTGTTGGCGAAGTTCATGACGTCAATCCCTTGGTGGCAAACCGAGGTGCAGACGTTGCAAGATATACATTTCTTTTTTTCTGCAAATATCCGGAATTTCGAGAACCGCGTGTAAATGTGCATCAAGGCCGCTAACGGGCAGGCAAACCGACACCAGATACGTCCGGAAAAGTGAAAGTAGAAAGTGACTCCCAGAATACCGGCCAGCCACAAGTCCGCCAGGTATTTGTAGTTTAGGATTGGAAATTTGGATAGTAACCCTTCGTACACAACCGGAACAATACTCTCTGGAAAAAGCCATCCCACCACTCTCAGAAAAAATAGTATCAACGCCGCAGCCAGCACTACCTGTCCCACCATATTCAACCGATTCCAAAACGGCCCGTGTGGCATCTTCTGCCTATGGGCATCTCCCAACGTTTCAGCCAGCGCGCCGCAACTGCAAATCCAACCACAGTAGGCACCTTTACCCCACCGTCTGATGATCAAAGGAATGATGACAAAAGTCTGAATAAGCGAAATAATCAACCACCCCCATATGGGTTGATCGGTAAATACGTTCCAGATGAACAAGGGCCAGGCTAATATAAAACCGAATGCCCTCCAGTAACTCGCATCTGGAAAGAAAGTGTCTCCAAACCATTTTCCGAACCCGTAGTCGAAAACTCCATTATTTCCCATCCACGGTAACAATATATACGGAATGAGGAATAATGGCACCACTTGTATGGCCATCAATGTAAGCGTCTGACGTTTCACGTAAGGCGTTTTTCGCCGACGAATACGCCTTACTCCAAATACAACGACACAGGTACAGTAAGCAATGGAGTAGTAAAATCCCGGATCTCGAGACGCATTGATAACCGACCCAACCAAGCTTTGCGGATCGGCGCTTGGGATGAAAAACGGGAACCACCCATTCGATTGGAATACGCTGTTCAGCCATCCCCCGCTCTTCCAATGGTAGAGAAACAAACAGAACGCAAAAAATGATAGAAATCCCACCCATGTCTTACGGGTCCATTCTCCGGTTATTTTCAATCCAGAACGTCTAAAAAAATCAAGTGGCGCCTCACGCCCGGTCATAACGAATACCTGATCGTTGGTTAACGTCTGACATTCTCCTCCCTTATTCTCAATGATCACCGCTTTCTCAGTAATCTCTTTTACCTCGCTCCCCATGAAAAGCTTAAGAGATCCCGGAGGCTGGTCGCCACGCATCCCAGAATGGGCTGCCGTGGTCGTGCGATCAGAAGAGGGAGTACTGATGCCTGTCGGGAAAGAGGCATCACGGGAAAGTTGATTGAGTTTTTCTATGTTTTCCGGTTTCGGTCGGGAGAATTCGGTTTTCCGATAACTCAGTGTCACCCGCGCTCCACAACAGACCAACGCGATGGCAGTCTCCAAGGCCGAGTCCCCTCCTCCGATTACCAGTACCTCTTTCCCTCCATAGTCCTTGGGGTCATGCAGGCGATTATTCACCTTGTCCAGATCCTCCCCGGGCACTTTCAGCTTACGGTAATTTCCGCTACGTCCGATCGCCACAATAACCCGCAAGGCTGAGATCGGTTCCGCACCTTTGGAGTGAAGCAACAAACGATCCCCTTTTTTCTCGATACGGTCGACTTTCAACAACTCCGAACCCACGCCATGCTCTTGGCGCTGCTCCTCCAGTTCCCTCATCAAACCTTCCTTCACATCCGCCTTAAACTGCAGCTCCCCGGCCGGAGTCATGCCCGTGGGATAAGTGTAGATGGGTTTTCCTTTAGGGAAATTTGCTATGGTCGAGAAGTCTTGAACTGCTTCAAAGAGTTTAAAATTTAATCCAGTTTTCTTGGCTTCAATCGCAGCAGCATAACCGGATACCCCTCCCCCAATCACCACCAAGTCCAATACACCTTCCGTTCCTCGTTGCGAGGGGAACTCTGACTCTGCAAGGATCGCCTGAACTGCCTTGGCACCTGAATCTGCCGAGAACTTGAGTAGCGGAATACCGGTTAAGTCACCCACTATCCGGACACCGGAAACCGCTGTTGTCCCGCCCTCACCCGTTTCCGGTAGTTTTTCAACAAGCCCCGCAGGCCATTTCGTGTGCAACCAGTTTGTGTATCGGGATATAAATGCGATCATAGGAGCTGTCTTCTGAATCAGACGGTTCGATTCTCAAGAAATTCCGGCAGATGGCCATCACTAACCATCGAGTCCTCGACCTTCCTTAATCATACTCGTAAAGAGTATCGTCCTTTAATGGTGGGCCTCGAAAGCCACCACTCCGGCCGGCTGAATCAACCATGGGGTCGCCTGTATTTTCTTCGCCCAGCAAGTCGCCGAATTCTTCCTCCAAACTCTCGGGGTCTGCACCCTCTTCGAGCTTTCGAACCATTTCCTCCATCTCACCGGACAAGGGCTCGCCCGTCATCTCAGCCATTTGCCTCATCAAGATCCCCATTTGGCGCGGGTCCGGATTATCCTCATCCATTCCGGAAACTGCCTTCTCCATCTCAGCCATTGCAGCCAGCATTTTCGGATCATCCATGTCAGGACCCGCCTCGCCACCTGCCTGACCGGACTGTTTCTCACTACTCCCTATCGCAAAACCAGTGACCTTTTTCACCATCTTGAAATCAGGATTATCCGGGCACTTGGGAATGTGCTCAGCTTGCTCTGCATTACGCGCATAAAACTGATAGAGCTTATGGTTATCCGGGCAGTAGAATTCGTATATAGGCATAAAAACTAAGTCGTAATAATCATTTCCGAAATTGGCAAATTCAAGTCAACCATGAGAATACTATTTATTGATACGAAGTCTATGCTCAACGCGCTGACGCTGAGCCGGAGTAAGCGGAGGAATATCGATCAACGTCTGCTCCGTTTCACGGCTAAACAATAGTTTTTGGGCTTCCGCCTGAAATTCCCGCCAGCGATCCCATTCATAGTCGGGAGCCATAGTGATATGCCTCAGTAAACTAATCCATTCGAGTCTCACCCGCTCCACATCCCCCAAGGACAATTCATCATCCGATCTAAGATCTCCAGATTGCGCCTCAAACTTTACCAATACCTCCGCCGCCCCGTCTCCATAGTCAGACGGCATCCCCTTTTCAAGGTACCCCTCAAAGGTGGAATTTCCGTAAGTGGCACGACATACATTTCCCAAGCGGGAACTGAAGCTTTCAAAATTCACAAAACGATGCCCGGCCCTGAGGTTTGCAATATCGAATACCAGCTCAGAAATCTCGTAAGACTTCTCCTCTAAAGCCGCTGCAATCGCTAGGCCTTCTCCATAGTTGAAGAAGCTGAAAATCCTTCCCCGTTGAGTAGGATGTCCCTGCCAATCGATCAAACCCAAGCGAAACCATGCCTGCGTCGGCGAAAGCCCACCCATGTCACCCGATTCCTGTTCCTGCACATGAGCCGCAAACGATCCGATATCCTGAACCACGCGTTCTCTTCGAGGGCCACCCAAAAGAAAGTTCCCTTCTGTATCTTTCATCGAGAAAACAAGCGCATCCGAATAATCGATACGCCCATAGAGCGTGCCTTTTCGATCAACCACTTCGACAAGGTTTCCTCCACCGGTCATAGCAGGTATCTGTGGAAGCAGGATCTTTTCGAAAGGATCAAAATACCAAAATCTTGAGGTCGGCCGTGAGTTTTCGGCCGGCTTCATCTTCGTCATTTTCTTGCGTAACCACTTTGTCAATACGACATCTTTCTTATCTTCCTCTTTGGCCCACGTAGCCAAAGGAATTTCACGTCCGTACTTTCTTGTTGGTTTTTCACTGATTATGCAGACTTGTCCCTCACCTGGCACCCTCAGGGTTTTATCGACGGAGAGCGCTGGCACCCACCTCCCGTCTTGATAGAGCAAGACGTCCCCAAGAGGCGCTTTTACCGAAGCTCGTTTTCGTTCCCATACTCCGCCGGAATTCATAAACTCTTCAATCGTTCGCTCCTTCCTGGCTTCTCTTAAGTGAGGCTGTATTAAACGGTTCTTTTCTTTACGGGCAATAAACCGTTCAAGTCCCAGCGAAACCGTTTGCTCACTGAATAGTCTCTCAGTGAGTTTTCGCGCCGCCTGAAGGGAATCTTCTCCGCGATCAAACGCAGCTGCCATCACTCCAATAATACTTGGCCAATCAACCTGATTCACCCGGCGTAGTTTCAGAGCGCTTGCCATGTGTGCCCTGGGTTTCTCTGGCACCGCCAAGGTGTAACCGCGTGAGTCCCGGCCCCTGCGTCCCGCACGTCCAAACATTTGCAACAGTTCGTCCGGCCTCACCCGCTGGATGCGATGACCTACCCGGTATTCGCTATCGGCCACGGCCACAGAGCGCATAGAAAAATTAATCCCGGCCGCTAATCCCATCGTAGCGACAACCACGCGTAACTGGCCCGCTTTTGCCAAGGGCTCTATAACACCTGCCCTTTGCTGGTAACTCAACCCGCTATGATGAAATGCCACGCGGGTTTTGAGAAGGCGCGACAACGATCGACCTGCCATTCGATGCTGTTCCGGGCTTAACATGAGATATTCGTCGACCGGTAGCTCCTTGGACAATTGACGAGCAAGGGTCTCAGCGGCGCTTCTGTGGGGTGCAAAAACCAAGAGAGGGCCCAAGTTGGCAGCCAGGGTCTTTGCGACCACGCGAGGCCAGTAACCACGAATTTTGGCGGGTATTTTGATCTTCAGCTGCTCAATGAATATTTCCTCTTGCGGTACTGAACGCTGGAGATGCCGTAGGAGTACTGCATCCCTTCCAAGTCGTTGAAACCAACTCACCAAATCCTGCGGGTTGGAAACACTTCCACTCATAATTAACAACTGCGTGCCTCTGGGCACCGTTGCCAACGCCAGTTCGTAATTCACACCCCTTACGGGATCCGCCAGCATCTGGTATTCATCGATCACCAAAAGGTCCGGACCTCTCCCTCTCAGAAAAAGACCCTTTTGCGTTTCAAGGGTTGCGACCAGAATCTTGGCCTGCGGATTCTCAACGATGTCACCCGTGCAGATACCCACATCCCAGCCCTGCTCCCTCCATTCCATAAGTTTGTCGTTCGCCAATGCACGGGTAGGCACCGTGTAGATTGCCTGCCGTTTGAGCCCCTGCGCCGCAAATAGCTCAAAAATATAAGTCTTCCCCGCTCCCGTAGGAGCATGCACTACCAGATCTTTACCGGACAGCAGGTGCCGGACAGCCTCCTGCTGCCACAGGTCTGGTATCATTAGGTCTGGCTGTAGCTTCGTATCCATGAACTTTCTGAGGAAAATGAAAAACTCCTCCCCCACATTGCGTTAAGTTTCCCGCGAATCTTCAAGGACCTTTCCCAAATCTCAAGAATATCCCTTGACGCTTTATCCTTTCGATCTTTACTCGACTCGTTTTAAGGAAGGGTGTCCACTGGGAACCCGAAACCCTTGCGAAAATATGGATCAAGAAGCAGACAGCGAATCACAAGAACGGATGGTTGAAGTCATCAACAAGATGGGAATTCACGCCCGTCCCGCCGCAATGATCGTACGCATCGCTAACAAACACGACGCCGAAGTCTACGTGGAAAGAGACGGCGAACTCGTAAATGGCAAGAGCATCATGGGCCTGATGATGCTGGCTGCTGGTGAAGGATCGAAGCTCAAGTTTATCGCAAGCGGGCCTGGTGCCAAAACGGTCCTCGATGAAATGGACGAACTTTTCAAAAGCAAGTTCAACGAAGGCTAGATCACTTCAAAGCGAAAAAAGATTCTGTATTCTTGCGACTGATTCCAGCCAGCTCAGGTTCCGGAATGCCGAATAGGTCTGCACAAAATTTTGCCGTCAGTGCCGTGTAAGCGGGTTGACAGGGTTTCCCTCGATGCGGAACAGGAGCGAGATACGGAGCATCCGTTTCGACCATGAATCTCTCCAGACCCTGTTCAAGCGCTGCAGCCCGAATCTCTTCGGCGTTTTTGAACGTTATGATGCCGGTAAACGAACCACGGGCACCGCGATCATTGAGGGTCCTCATTGCCCTCACATCCTCGACAAAACAGTGAAAGACCACCTTACTCCAATTTATACCAGCCGCATCCAACTCCTGGATACACTCATTGAATGCTCCACGAGAATGAATAATCACTGGGCAATTCAGCTCTCTCACAATCTCCAACTGCGCCCGCAACGCAGCTACCTGACACGCTTTCAGGGCCTCCGCTTCATTGCGGTCCTTGGGTAAATGGAAGTGATCCAAGCCTATTTCACCGAGAGCAACGGGTTGGACCTCACCCGGATTGAAATAACTTCGCAATCGCCTGACCTGCTGTTCCCAATCCTTATCGACACTGCAAGGATGCAGTCCGACTGAGTAATCAATCACTCCCGGATATTTATGAGCCAGGTCGGCGTATAGGCTCCAGTCATCGACGCTCGTACCAACGGTGATCAAGCGATCAACACCAGCATCCCGGGCTGCAATCAGGGTAGCGTCCAGCTCACCTTTCAGAAAAAACCTTTCCAGGTGGCAATGACTATCAATGATGGAAAATGTGTCGGGCATCTTTTTACCGCAAGCTGGCATTGCCTCGAGAATAAATCAACCACCAACCCGACTGAAAGGCCTATCGTTTCGTGATGAACAAGCTTCGCAGACACCTTAATAACTGATCGCTTGGAACGCTTCTGATTCGGATATCAAAATTCTTTGACCTCCCATAACAAAGCCCTCTTATTAGCGACTTTCTTTATCACAAACAACCTATGGAAAACGTAATTATTGTCGGAACGGGCTGTGCGGGCCTGACTGCTGCCATTTATACAGCAAGAGCAAATCTGAACCCGCTGGTCATCGAAGGCAATCAACCCGGAGGTCAGCTAACGACGACTTCAGAGGTCGAAAATTTCCCTGGGTGGCCCGAAGGAATCGATGGTTACTCGTTAATGGACAATCTGCGGAAGCAAGCGGCCCGCTTCGGGACCCGTTTTGAAAACAACCTGATCGATGCGGTCGATTTCTCAGGCGACGTAAAAGTCCTCAAAGCAGGTGACAAAACCTACGAAGCAAAAACCGTGATCATATCGACCGGTGCTTCGCCCCGCCTGCTCGGCCTCGATTCTGAAAAACAACTGTTTGGTACCGGTGGCGTTTCTACCTGTGCCACTTGCGACGGAGCTTTCTATCGAAATATGGATGTAGTCGTTGTTGGCGGCGGAGATTCTGCCTGCGAAGAAGCCATTTTTCTGACCCGGTTCGCCTCCAAGGTAACTCTTATCCATCGACGGGACGAGCTGCGAGCCTCCAAGATCATGGCTGATCGCACTCTAGCCAACCCGAAGATCGAAATGTGCTGGGATTCCGCAGTCACCAATATTGAAGGTGCCGAAGGAAAGGCTGTCACCGGCGTATCGGTGAAGAATTTGAAAACCGGCGAAGAAAAAACGATCCCCTGTGCCGGTGCATTTATCGCCATAGGGCACATCCCGAATACCAAGGCGTTTGCAGATGCGATCAATACAGACGAAAACGGCTATTTCCTCGCTGAGCCCGGGAGTCAAATACGCTCCAACATAGAAGGAGTGTATGTGGCAGGCGATTGTGTAGATCACGTTTATCGACAAGCCATTACCGCTGCAGGAATGGGTTGTCAGGCAGCTATTGAGGCCGAACGTTGGCTTGCTGAGAGGGAATAAACCTCCTGCGACGCCCGAGATCTCGGGATTTTTCTTTTTTGAGACTTTTTCTCAATTACGGGTTGCTTTTTAGAATAATTCCAATTCCCTTTTGTTACTCAGTCTCAATATCATGCCGATAACAGAAGAAAACTTAGTCACCTTAAACGAAACCTTGGCGGAATCCGGACTCAGATCCACTCGCCAACGCGAGGTGGTGTATGGTGTTGTCGCGGAAGCGAAAGACCATCCCACTGCGGATGAAATCTTCGCACGA
The DNA here is from genome assembly GCA_964352065.1 of uncultured Opitutaceae bacterium. Taxonomy (GTDB): domain Bacteria; phylum Verrucomicrobiota; class Verrucomicrobiia; order Opitutales; family UBA2995; genus UBA2995. Next base: position 42,273 of record CAYGQM010000002.1, on the reverse strand, counting down.
AGTCGCCAAGAAATGTCCACTATCTCACTGGCTACCGTCTACAATTGTTTGGAAACCCTCCACGAGTGTGGACTTATCCGTCAGGTGAACTTCGAGCGCGAGTCGACACGCTACGAACCCAATCTGCAGCCGCACGCCCACTTCTACTGCGACAAAAGCGGTAAAGTCATGGACGTGCAACTACCGGAAGAGCTATTCTCCAAGCTTAAGGAACTGCTACCTCAGACAGCGTCGGTATCCAGTATCGAACTCAATTTCCGAGGAAGTATGCCGCAAGCCTAGGCAACCCATCTCTTATTAAAGTCACTTTAATTTTATCACCGAAAAATGAACGCATTAGTAATCGAAAACTTGAACGTTAGTATCGAAGAGAAGCAGATCCTCCGGAATTTCTCTCTCACTCTCCCCAAAGGAGAAGTACACGCTATCATGGGGCCCAATGGCACCGGAAAATCTACCCTGGCAAAAGCTTTGGCAGGTCACGAAGATTACTCGATTGAGGGCGGTTCTGCCACCATGGATGGCATCAATATCCTGGATATGGAAGTTGACGAAATAGCCCGGGCCGGACTATTTCTGGCGTTCCAGTATCCGATCGAAATCCCTGGTGTTTCCATCGCGAACTTTATCCGGGCTGCCAAGAGTTCGCGACTGCCCAAAGGAGAGGACATCGATGCGGTAGCTTACTACAAAGAGCTGTATGCCGAGATGGAACGCCTTGGAATAGATCGCAAATTTACGAGTCGGTCAGTGAATGAAGGATTCTCTGGTGGAGAGAAAAAGCGCTGCGAAATCCTGCAAATGGCGATGTTGAAGCCCAACTACTGTATTTTAGACGAAACGGATTCCGGCCTCGATGTGGATGCCTTGAAGATTGTCGCGGACGGCGTAAACCACATGCGTGGCGCAGATCGTGGCATCTTGGTCATTACCCACTACCAACGTCTGCTCAATTACATCGTTCCGGATCATGTCCACATCATGTGGGATGGCCGTATCGTGAAAAGCGGCGACAAATCACTCGCCCTTGAAGTCGAAGAACGTGGCTACGACTGGATCAAGGAAGAGCTCACAACAACCGTCTAACCCAGGAAGCGACCATTTTACCATGACTACTGAAACAGCCATCGATATCGATAGAGAAAAAGGAAACTTTAGCTACGATACTAAATACAAGTTTGATGCAGGCGTAGGTCTGAACGAAACGACAGTCAATTACATCGCCGACGTAAAGGGTGAGCACGATTGGGTACGCGCATTTCGCTTAAAAGCCCTGGAAGTTTTCAGGTCAAAACCGCTGCCTACCAATTGGGCGACCAAGGATTTAGAGAACATAGATTTCGACAAATTCCGCTATTACCTCTCAGCAGGACAACAACCCAGTCGCACCTGGGATGACGTTCCAGATGACATCAAAGAAACCTTTGAACGATTGGGTATTCCAGAGCAGGAGCGTGCGTTTCTAGCTGGGGTTGAGGCTCAGTTTGATAGTGAAGCAGCCTATTCCAGAATGAAAGACGAGCTCTCGAAAGAGGGCGTGATCTTTGTGGGCTCTACCGAAGGGCTCAAGGAACATCCCGAGATATTCAGAAAGTTTTTCGGGAAGGTAATCCCGACCGGAGACAATAAATTCAGCGCACTCAACAGCGCGGTCTTTTCGGGCGGCAGCTTCATCTACGTTCCACCAGGGGTTAAGGTGAAGCAACCCCTGCAAGCCTACTTCCGCATCAATGCTGAGAACTTCGGACAATTTGAGCGCACGCTCATTATTGCCGATGAAGGCGCCGAAGTCACCTACATGGAAGGCTGTACCGCACCAAAATTCGAAACGACGACCTTACACTCAGCAGTCGTAGAGTTGGTCGCTCTGAAAGGTGCCAAGATTCAATACATCACGGTTCAAAACTGGAGCGCCAACGTTTTCAACCTCGTTACGAAACGTGGTTTAGCCGAAGAGGATGCCGAGATCAAGTGGATCGATTGCAACATTGGTTCACGACTGACCATGAAATATCCCGGCGTAATTCTCAAAGGCCGTGGAGCACGGGGAGAGGTGGTGTCGATCGCTCTGGCTGGGGATGGTCAGCATCAGGACACCGGCGCAAAGATGATTCATGCAGCGGATAACACCACCAGTAACATCATAGCTAAGAGTATATCGGTTGGTGAGGGTCGCTCCACCTATCGCGGCCAAGTACACATTCCGAAACATTTGAAAGGCTGTCGTAACAATACCGAATGCGACGCCCTGCTTATTAATACTAACAGCCGCACCGATACTTATCCGGCGATTACCGTTCGGGGAGACGACAACTCTGTTCAGCACGAGGCCAGTGTCTCCAAAGTTAGTGCAGAGCAGATCTTCTATCTGATGCAACGGGGCTTGAGCGAAGGCGAAGCGATGAGTTTGGCCGTCAACGGTTTTGTAAACGATTTGGTTAAACAGTTCCCCATGGAATACAGCGTAGAACTTAAACGACTCATCGATATGGAGATGGAAGGCTCCGTCGGTTAATTCAACCTCCTCTGATATCTTCAAATGCAATCCATGGTCACAGTGAATAGTGAATCTGAATTCTTGTCGGAAGCGGTTTTTGACCACTTTCTGGCCCGCCATACCGAGCTTCCAAACTGGCTTGTTAAACAAAAAGAGAAGAGCTGGGCTGACTACTTGGCCCTGCCCGCGCCCAGTCGGAAAATGGAAAATTGGCGTTTCGCCAATGTGAAGGGTCTTGGCGTTGAAGGGTTTCGTTTAGCGTCTAAAATTGACTCCGAATCTACAAAGTCCTTAGCAAATGCCTCGGACCGAATCCAGTCTACGGCCGGAAAACTGGTGTTTGGAAACGACGATCTGATCGCCGAGCAGGCACTGCCTGAAGAACTGAGCCAAAAGGGAGTCATCTTTGAGCCTCTAGAGAGAGCATTTGCTCAACACTCTGAGATCTTGGAAGAGTTTTTCATGGCTCAGGAATCGGAGTTGGGATCAGAAAAGTTTACCGCACTCCACACTGCGCTCAATAGGAACGGTACCCTACTCTTCATACCTGAAAATGTGGAAGTAGAGCTACCCTTTGTGAGTTACCATTGGGCAAGCGGCGAAGGTACCGCTGTATTTCCTCACACCTTGGTTATCGCCAAAGATAATAGCAAACTGACCTTTGTGGACATCTACGGATCGCAAGAGAAGACAACGACCCAGCTAGCCTGTGGCGTGAGCACTCTTTACGCAGGCCCGGGGGCTAACGTAGAATATCACTACATTCAAAACTGGAACGAAGCCTCTATCTCGTTCAACCGTCTGACGACCGTTGCTCAAAAAGACGCAAACATCCGCGCCTACGGCCTAAATATCGGTAGCAAGCACGCTCGCAACGAAGGACACACGATTATCGATGGAGCAGGAAGCAATGCAGAGATCTTCTCATTAGCTGTTGCCCATCATGAACAGGAAATCGATCAGCGGACCCTTCAATCCCACAACGCTCCAAATTCCCGATCCAACCTATTGTTCAAAAACGCCCTTCGTCATAAATCCAAGACCATCTTTTCGGGCCTGATCAAAGTAGCGAAAGAGGCACAGCAAACGGATGCCTATCAAACCAATCGCAACTTGCTGTTGGACCCATCCGCTGAAGCGAACTCGCTTCCTGGTCTGGAGATTCTAGCAAATGATGTGAAGTGTAGTCACGGAGCTACAACTGGTCAAATTGACGACGAGGAGCTGTTTTACTTACTCACTCGAGGTATCAATAAAGCGACGGCACAGAAGCTATTGGTATTCGGATTCTTTGAGGAGATTCTGGAACAGATAAGCAATGAAGAACTCGCCGACTACCAACGTGAGTTGGTTCATCAAAAGTTTGGAGATGTTTAGTACTTCGCGGACACAGTAACCTATTTGAGAAATCGATTCCTATATGGCTGAACAAATCGTACTAAATCGCGACGTTGAAGCACGGGTTATTCCGGAAGGAAACCTGTTAACGATTCCTTCCGGGACGTCCGTCACGATCACACAGCAATTGGGCGGCACCTTCACGGTGGTTTCACAGTTTGGCATGAGCCGAATTGCCGGAGCCGATGCAGACGCATTGGGCCTCGATATCCCAAGCGAAGCGCAGGAGGGACCGGATAAGGAAATTGAACCTGCGCCTCTGGAAGAGAATTCCATTTGGGAACAACTCAAGACGGTTTATGACCCGGAAATTCCCGTAAATATTGTAGATCTGGGTCTAGTGTACTCCTGTGATTCGGAAGAACTCGAAAACGGGACTCACAAGGTCGAAGTGAAAATGACTCTAACGGCACCCGGTTGCGGGATGGGGCCAGTCATCGCAGACGACGCACGTAGTAAGATCATGTCGTTGCCAGGCGTCGCAGATGCCAATGTGGATATCGTTTGGGACCCGCCCTGGAACCAGGACATGATTACCGAAGAAGGTAAGATGATCCTGGGACTTGTCTAAGCACACCTAAGTTATTTGCGCTTTTGGGTTGACTCTTTTGTTCCCATACTTTCAGTAATTACTGAAAGTTATGGATAACACGAAACATGCCGCTCTAGAAAACGCCAAAGATCAATTCATTGCACAATGGGGTTCATTAGGAACCAGTTGGGGCATCAACCGCACGATGGCGCAGATACACGCGCTGCTGATGGTAGCGCAAGAACCCACGAGCACCAATGAGATCATGGAAGAGCTGAGTATAAGTCGAGGCAACGCCAACACAAATCTGAGGGACCTCGTCGGCTGGGGCCTTATTCGCAGCGTTGTCAAAAAAGGTGAACGCATGGAATTTTTTGAAGCCGAGAAAGACGTTTGGAAAATGTTTTGTATCATTAGTCGAGAGCGCAAACGCAGGGAAGTAGAACCCGCGATCGACGTACTGAAGCGTTGCGCAGAAGAGACAACAGCCATCAAGACCAAGGAGGCCAAACAATTTAACAAACAGATCACAGACCTGCTCGACTTCGTAGAACTCTGTAACTCTCTGCTCGAAAAAGCGTCCCGCTCCGAGAAGAGCCACATCGTGCCCGCAGTATTAAAACTTTTCAAATAACCTCAAGCAAAGGGAGAACAAAATGAACACAACAGCCATAATAACCTATGCACTATACATTGTGATCGCGGTGGGACTGACCTACTGGGTCGGCAATACACTGTATAAAAACGGAAGGGTATTTATCCTAGAATCTTTCCGCGGAAACGAACAAATGGCGGACTCAGTAAACCATCTCCTATTGGTGGGATTTTATTTGATCAACTTTGGGTTCGTAAGTCTCTTCCTGAAGTTCGGGGAGAAACCGATCGGTTCTGTGGAAGGGATCGAATATGTGGCCACCAAAGTAGGTGTTGTTCTGATCGTGTTGGGAGGGATGCATTTCTTCAACATGTTCAACATCGCGAAAATGCGAAAAAAAGCCAAACGCCCCCACGCTGTCGAAGAATTTCCTACAACGAATTAACAAAGGAAGGCGGGAGACGATACATCTCCCGCCTTTTTATTTCCCTCACAAAAAAGCGATCGAAATGAACAGAGCAAAAGCACGCTGGACTCTCGTGACTCTAACACTGGCTCTAACCATTACCAGCTTCCTCTACCGAAGTATCGTACTCAGTGGATACGGTCATACTGGACTAATGTTTATCGGAATCCCCTTCGCCCTTTCCTTGATTCTAATATTCTCCCCTCCCGGGAAATCTCCTCGTACGATCGTTATCAAAGGAACCACGCTTTTCTTACTTATGACGGGCATATTGCTGTGGGAAGGTATCATCTGTATCTTAATGGCCGCCCCGATATTCTACGCAGTTGCTCTCATATCCGTCGCCATCACCGAGCGATTCCTGAAGAAGAATCCGCCCATCTATTGCTGTGGAATTGTTGCTATTGCCCTCCTTTCAACGGAAGGGATTCATGAGTTCAACTCCTGGAACCGCTTTAATAGCATCACCGCGACCAAGTCCGTCCACATTGAACAAAACGCCTTTGAGGAGCAACTCGAACGCGGGCCGCTTTTGGACGAATCCGTTCCCCTGTTTTTCAAACTCGGTTTTCCAACGCCTGAAAAGATCGGAAGAAAGGGCACGGTTCTGAACATCCGGTTTAGTGGCCCCACCGACCTGGAAAATGAGTTAGTGGTTAAGGCTTATCGATTAGATACCAATACAATGGAATATCGATTCCTGAAAGACAGCACCAAAGTCGGACACTGGCTACGATGGGACTCAGCAATCCTTGATTGGACGCGATCAGAAAGTGACCAAGTGGACTTGAACCTTACGATTAACTACACACGCAAACTGGACCCAATCTGGTACTTTGGGCCCCTGCAAAAATTCGCAGTTGGAAAGACAGCAGACTACCTACTGGAGACCTGGTTCGATGAAAACACCCGCGATTAACGAAACTTTGATGTTATACCTGCCCATGGTAATGGCTTGGGGGTTGTGGATGCTTTTTAGACCCAGATTGAAAATCGCTGGACCCTTGACTCTTGCTTTACTCTGGAACTTCACAGCCTTGTATTTCGTAAATCTACTCGCCGTAAAACTGGGTTGGTGGAGTTTCCATACAACTGAACTGACCCTCGCAGGGATGCCCTTAATTCCATGGCTTGGCTGGGCGATTCTCTGGGGATTGTGTTTTCCGCTCATTCCCACCCAAAACGGACTGGTGCTCGTCCTCTTAGCACTACTCCTTGACCTTCTTCTAATGCCGCTACTAGAGCCCTCGGTTACACTAGGTTCTTGGTGGCTCATCGGCGAGCTATTGGCCATCGTTCTAGCATTTATTCCCGGATTGTTGAACTACCGTTGGACCCTCAATAAGCGGAATCTGTGGGGTCGAGTCTTTTGCCAAGCTGTCATCTTTTCATTTCTCCTACTTCTGGTGCTACCGACGATAGTTCTGGAACTCGCTGAAGGGAGGAGCCTTATATTTCCAGATAGGCACTGGGTGCTTGCTGCCCTCCAACTTCAATTCCTGTTCGGATTCGCGTGGCTCGGCCTACTGGCTGTTGTTGAATTTGCAAATCAGGGAGATGGCACACCAGTTCCGTTCGATCCGCCGACGAGGTTGGTCGTCTCCGGACCTTACGCCTATTTTGTTAATCCCATGCAAACCGCAACCGTCGGGTTTCTAATTTGCTATGGGTGGTATCTGGAGAGCTGGGCCCTCGCAGCAGCAGGTCCGATGGTCCTATTCTACGCCCTGGGTGTCGCAAACCCCTCAGAGAACGTAGATCTCACACTGCGCTACCAAAACTCATGGAAGCATTATAAGAATAGATTTCTGCCTTTCCTACCCAGGTACCGTCCAATTAAACCCAAAACCAGCGCGACTATGTACTTCGCTGAGAGTTGTGATACCTGCAATCGCATGAGACATTGGTTCGAGGCACGCAACCCGATCGGCCTGGAGTTTCGGCCTGCTGAAAACTTTCCGGGTGGTCTGCCTGAACGAGCTATCTACGTTGATGGCGATTATAGCTACCGTGGCGTCAGAGCAATAGCCAAGGCCTTGGGACACATTCATCTATTTGCGGCTATTTTGGGGTGGATACTGTTGTTTCCGTTTGTAGCTCTAGTAATGCAAATTGTGGTTGATCTTGAAGGCGTGAAACCACCCGATACCCCGAAAAACCTAAAAAAAGCATAGTTACTGAGGCCGTATCCCCACGTTGCGGGATTTCCGCCTAAAATAAAGTCCAGATTCCACTGGAATTTTCGCCAATACCGGTTTTCATACCTACCTATGTCTGAAGAACAGGAATCAAAAAATCCGACTCCCTTAACCGAGGCGGTTCAAAAGAAATTTTTAGAAGAACGGAAGGTCTTTCTCTGGACGGACGTGAATGACAGATCCGCTCGAGAGGTGACTGAGAAATTACTCTATCTCGAGTGGAGTGATCCAGGAAAAGAAATTACGTTTTACATCAATACACCCGGCGGAAGCATCACCGCCGGCATGGCGATCTACGATACCATGAAGCTGATTACGTCGCCGATCAAAGTAATCGTGACTGCGCTGGCAGCCAGCATGGGCTCCATTCTCCTAAGCGGAGCCTCCAAGGGAAATCGCCTACTCTATCCACACGCCCGCGTATTGATCCACCAACCGCTCATTCAGGGACGTTTTCAAGGTCCAGCTGTGGACATTAATATCCAGGCTCAGGAAATGGAACGCACCCGTGAAGAGCTAAACAAAATTCTGGCGGAAGCTTCCGGGCAAAGCCTGGAGAAGATTACAGAAGACACGGACCGGGATTTCTACATGAATGCACAGGAAGCCATCGAATACGGATTGGCCGATGCCATCGTAGAAAACGTTTAATCTACTTCTTCTCTTTCTTCGGTGGGGCCGTAAGTATCTCCAAGCGTTGCGCCCACTTGCTACGCAATTCGGATTGCTCATACTCTTCGGCAAACTCGATCGCGCGTTTTAGCAATTGCATTTCAAGCTCACGTTTTGAGTCAGTCCGACGCAGAAGGTCTTCAATGATGAGGTCCGCCGGTTTGCCATACCCAAGCCTGTAAAACCCTTCTGCGATTTCCAGTAGAATTCCCCAGTTCCGAGTCTCCTCCGCGGATGGGCGAGCGATTGACTGCAGGTATTCATAAGCCTTCTCTTGGTTGTTCAAATCAAAATAGTAACGGTGCAACCAAAGACCTGTAGCAAAGTGCTGGGCTTTTTCGTGCTCGTAGACGACTGCCTTAAACGCCGAATCGTCACCTGCACTGTGAGCGCGATTTGCGGTAAGCAATACATCGTATTCATTTTTAGGCGACATCTTTAGCCCCAAGGGTGGAAGATAAAGCGGATCTCCTACCAATACCCCAACCCAGCTCAACCCCATAATCGAATAGAGGGCAGCCTCTCCGGTAGTCATCCCTTTATAGAGCGCTTCCACAAAGAAATGAGGCTGATGTGTAAGTCCTAAATAAGGCTCGGAGGTATTCCCCAAGGTTGCTGTCACACCTCGCGCTACCAGAGGGCCCACCCAAAACTGGTGCCCGTTCCTGATCGTCGCCGCTGAAAAGCTGTGGATGTGGAGCGCTATCGCCCCAGGTGGAAACTTGAAATTGTAGTGAGTGAATGGACCCTCAAGCCCACCGGTATACCACCCAAAGTAAAACAGCGGTTCATCAAACCGATCTACCAGATTGAAACGCCCTCCGCCTTCATGCGTATCAATATCGAATCCTCTTTCAGTCAGAATTTTTCGGGTCGCCTCTAACCAATCATCGCCAGCCTGATGCGGACCCTTTAAATCGATATAGGCCCTGCCAGCAATTCCTTCGGTCTCCGCCAGAATCGCATTGTCAACTAATGCTGTGGCAGACTCGTAGGTCGGACCATCCAGACGCCCTACCACCAGCGGTTTTACATCAAACAATTCTCTGGGCTCCGTTCGACGGTACATAGGATTCGGATAGAATCCGTCAATCCTGGCTTTCGGAAACGGCAACGCTGCGAGTTCCGAATCTACCGAGGCTCGAGCAGAATAAAACTGAATTCTATCTTTCGGAATACTGTCTTTCGGAGGCAACTTGGCTGGGTCATTCTTAATGCGCAGGGGTACGCCTTTACAAATCACCAGCGCATCCACCCGGTGAGATTCCACAAGATTGATGGTTCTTCCGAAGGCATCTTTTCGATCCGAGCCGAATCCCTCAAACCACCCCGCCTCAAGAAGCCAAGCTAGGAGCGGATTATAAATCTGTTCAATGTAAGCATCCCACGAGATCTGCTCATCCCCCGATACCTCCAAGTGAACAATATTTTCTATCGGAACGTCCCGTTTCAACGCATAGTAATAACCGAGGTCTATGGAGCCGTGATCGTTCTTGTTAACGAGCACCACGACGTTCTCAGGAGATATCGCATCCGCTTGACTCGACCCGTTGCAAACAAAGCCCAGAATCAGGCACAACAGGATTATCCTCCTTGAAACATCCATTTTGCGATTTTGATACCACCCCACACCGCGCACAAGCACACGACGAGAGAGAGCAAAATATTTGAAACCGCGCCGATGAGATCCCCGGCTTCAAGCTGTTTAATCGTTTGAAGGCTAAACGTCGAAAAAGTCGTAAAACCACCACAAAACCCCACAACCACAAACCCCCTTGTATGGTGAGCCCAATCTGCCGTAACAGACTCGTGACCGATCACCAGTCCAATGATCAGACATCCAACAAAATTTGCCAATAAAGTGCCCCAAGGGAAATTAGATTTCACCGTCACCGCAATCAATGCCCGCAAAATCGACCCAAGAGCCCCGCCCAAACCGATCCAAAATAATCCCGCGACACTCATCTTCAGGCCGGACTTGAAATCCGTTGCAGTGTTTTATGGTAGGTCGTAATGCCTTGGGTAATTGCTTCTGCCAGTCGAATTCGGTGCTTAACCGTCTTAATCTTACTCGCTTCCTCGAAATTACTAAAAAATCCGCCCTCAACCAGAAACCCTGGGCAGTTAAGATCAATCATCATGGAGAACCGAGCTTTCTTGAGCCCGCGATCGATTCCTCCAAGCGACTTAATCATCTGACGTTGCACATAGAAAGCAGATAACGTGCTCCAAGCGTCAAAGCCATTCGCTGGAAACGCCTTGCGATCTTCCTCTACCATGCGGCTTCGAGCCGTGGACGGTTGGTTGCGAGGTGTAAATGTGTAGGTTTCGATACCTTTAACTGATCTCGATTCAACCGCATTGAAATGCACACAAACAAACAGATCCGCCTTCATACGATTGGCAAACAGAGCCCGATTTCTGTTCTCAACCGTAATATCTGAATCGCGGGTTAAATGTATCGTGTATCCTCGGGATTCAAGCAGTCGCTGAAGCCTACGAGACAAATCCAGAGTCATGTCCTTTTCGATCATACCCAAGCTCTTATTGATGCACCCCGGATTCTTTCCTCCATGCCCCGGATCGATAACGATCGTTTTCAACTGAGGTCTATTGGTAAAAACCTGGGGCGTCAGAAGCGGTCTTATCGTTTTGTCCAAATCGTGAATCGATAGATACAAACGGCCCTTATGATACGCCACTGCGAAGCCCAGATAAATTTTGTAATCATTTAGGAGGAGTAACCGGCTGTCTTTCTTGAAGCGAACTTTGGTCCATTGACTTGAAAATACTCCATCCACCAGATCCCTGGACAAACTATATTTCATCCCCAGCTGTCCAGCTACTTTGGCTAAGTCTATGTACGCGGTATTGTAGAGTGTAATATCGGGTCTCGCGAGCGGGGGGTCTGAAAAAGAACTAAACGGAAAGGCGGATAAACCCAATAATCCAAGCATCCAATGTCGCCTGCTTACCAACTGCCGTAACGTTGCATCCATGGCTCAGGCAAAGACCAGAAACTATTTCTCTCCCTTGTCTTCTTCCTCTTCTTTGTTGAATCGGTAAACGCGGTCCTTCTCAGGCAAAGGAGACAACATTGTGCTGATCATCCGCCCGGACAACCGGGCCTCAGAATCTTGATGCCCCATTTGCTCGAGTTCCTTTACCGCTCGCTTGATCGTCTCGAAACCCAAGTCTTTATGTTCCATTTCACGACCGCGGAACATAAGAGACAGCTTTACCTTATTCCCTTTTCCAAGAAACTCCTCGGCGTGCTTGATCTTGAACATGAAATCATGCTCCTCAATGCGCACCCGGAACTTAACCTCTTTAACCTTACCGGAAGAGGTTTTCTTTTGTTTACTCTCCTTTTCCTTTTTGGACAGCTCGTACTGATACTTCCCGAAATCGAGGATGCGACAGACTGGAGGACGGGCAGAAGGTGAAATTTCAACGAGGTCTAAACCTACACGTTTTGCGATGACCAAAGCATCAGCGGGACTCATGACGCCAATCTGTTTGGCATCAGGACCGATCACTCGGATCTCACGGGAACGAATTTTTTCGTTTTTACGAATTCTAGGAACATAGTTCCTTCTTGGGCGGGAGCCTTTTCTTGGCATTAACAGTAATACTGGGTTAGATTAAGCAAGAGGGTGATAACTTTCCGAAAGCTTCGACTACAAGAACACATGTTCGACAAAACAGCCATTAGCTGTTTTGGACAGAATTGTATACGAATGCAGTTACCATATTATAGTCCGTTCAATCATTCAATGATCGTGGAAGTTGGATTCAAGCACGTACAAATCGCGGTTTGCAAGCGCATTAAACGGGCAACTAAACACTAAAACTCTCTCCGCAAGAGCAGCTCGACTTGGCATTAGGATTCTCAAACTTGAATCCTCCAGCCACCAAAGCGTGAGAATAATTAAGCGTGGTTCCCCGAAGGTAAAGAGCACTTTTTGAATCAACCACGACTTGGGCACCGAACGAATCCACGATGATGTCCCCCCGTTTGAGCGTCGTGACAAACTTCAATTTATAGCTCAGTCCATTGCAACCTCCGCCAGATATCTTAATACGCAGGATGCTATCAGGGACCTCTCTTGATTGAAGCTCCTTAATCTTTTCTGCAGCGGATTCGGTGAGTTTGACAAGTCGGTCATTACCCAAACGAACGCCTTCTGGAAGAGTGGTATTCATGAACTAAGCAGCATTGTATGCATTTTCACCGAGAATCAAGTGGATTAGCCATAAGGCGGTGATTCTAAATAGACCTTTAACAAGCAGTCACTCGCTTGTAACGCACAAGGTGCTGAGCGACTTCAACTGCGTGCGCAAAGCTACTTGAGTGAGCCAGACCCTTACCCGCTATCTGAAAACCAGTTCCGTGATCGGGACTGGTTCTGATAAATGGTAGTCCCAGCGTAACATTCACAGCTTGGTCGAATTCAAGTGTTTTCACGGGTATTAAGCCTTGGTCGTGGTAAAGCGCCACCACCACATCAAAATGCCCCTGAAGGGACTGCCAGAATATCGTATCTGCCGGCAGAGCCACTGATACTCCCGGATACTTTGCCTGCAAATCCTCGAGTAGGGGATCAATCCACTCTTCTTCCTCAGACCCCAATAATGCGGCCTCGCCCGCATGAGGATTCAATCCGCATACCCCTATTTTTGGCGACAAGCTCCCATAACATCTGGCCAAGTGATCGGCGTGCTCCACAGCCCGAATGATATCAACGGGACCGAGTTTGTGAAAGACATCGTGCAGCGGGATGTGCCACGTCGCCAAGACCACTTTGAGTTTCTTGCCGACGAAACACATTCCAGGTGTCCCACCCCATTGCTTTGCAAAATACTCTGTCTGCCCAGGATGTTCGAAACCAGTTCGTTGCAACAGATCCTTGCTCACCGGACCCGTTACTGCCCCCGAGCAGCGACCTTGGGAACAACTCAGGGCAGCCTCCATCAGCGCGTCACGGGCAATCAAACTCCCTTCCCGATCCGGCTCACCCGGAATGTAACTGTAATCCGCGAATCCGAGGCCTCGGCCTCCATACCCCATTTCACGAAGCTGCTGTACCCAATTTTCGGGACCGTAAAAAATGAAGCCTTCCCGGTCACCTGAGTAGGATCTCGCCCAATCAAGTATGACTTCTGGTCCGACACCAGCCGGATCCCCGCTCGTCACAGCCAACGGAAGCTCTTTTTCATCTTTCATAGCTTACTTGAACAACTCCAATTGAGGATTCCCCAGTAGGTCGTAGTTCTTCAAAATACGGAGTGTCTGCAAAATCTCAGACTTCTGATAATTGCGGTTAATCTCGATCTTCGTCAGAATGTCCAAAAGCATTGATCGGAAAGAGATGATTCCGTCGACTCCCTTGTCCTGTAGCAATTGTATACTCTGCTCCCGATAAGGGTTTTCAGTCGGCAAGCCGGGTAATACGAGAATCTTCATAAGATCATCTTCCGGTTCGGCAGCCCCCGGTTCAGACTTTGACGGATCCTCAAAAAAGAGGTCACTCACTTTTTTCACGACGGTTTTTTCCAGGAATCGAAATATTTCAGGGCTACTTTTCAACATCGCCGGCGTAAATCGCAAGGTGTGCCACCCTTTTACCACCACCACTGCTTTGTGTATGTACTTCAATTCACTTGAAAAGAGCATAAAATCCGGTTTCCTCGACCTCGGCTGAAACGAGGGGTTGTAGACCAATAGATCCACTTCTTCATCCGCAGTTTTTTTTCGCGATTGCACTTGGTATTTACGCAGTTGACGAACCAGGAAACCGTTCTGCTCAAAATACTCGCGAACAATACTTTCATCGACGGATGACATGTAACAAATGATACCGTTAAATTTTAATTAATAGCCAATAAAAAACTGCAGCCAAACCGTAGGGGAAATTCCCCTACTAAGTTGCACCGTACTGGCATAAAATCGAATGGACCACCGAACGGTCCACAGAGGGTATTGTGTAGGCCTGACCAATCGATTTCATCCCAACGAAGCGTAAGGTTCCCCGATGAACTTTCTTATCTCTATGCATCGCATCAATCAGATCATTCACTGCAAGCGGCGCCTCAAGGTGGGTAGGCAGATACCGGCCGACCAACACGCGGACCCGTTCCACATCAATCTTTGTCAGATTACCAAGACGCAGAGATAATTCAGCGGCCATGACCAAACCGATACCAATCGCTTCCCCGTGTAAATACTCTCCGTAGCCTGCAACATTCTCGATTGCATGTCCAAACGTGTGACCCAAATTCAATAATGCCCTTCCCCCCGAAGCTGCCTGCTCTTTTTCGTCGGCTTTTACGACCGCCGCTTTGATCTCACAATTCCTTCGAATTATGCCAGGCATAGCCTCATGGGTGGCGTCGAGAACCTCTAAGGTTTCAAGGCGTTCGAACAAAGCAAGGTCGTGCAACATACCGTGTTTGATAATCTCCGCCATTCCTGAATTGAAATCACGCTTGGGTAGCGTAGTTAAGAAACCGGTACTCGAGAAAACACCCTGTGGTTGAAAAAAAGCCCCTACAAGATTCTTGCCTGCGGCTATATTTATTCCCGTCTTGCCCCCTACGGAACTATCGACCATCGACAACAATGTCGTCGGTACTTGATAGAAATCGATTCCGCGAAGGTAACTAGCTGCAGCGAATCCTCCAAGATCACCGATCACACCCCCCCCTATGGCAAAGAGACAGGAAGACCTGTCCAGTCGATGCTCTGCTAAAAAATCATACACCTGTCCGAGGAAAGACAAACTCTTGGTCGTCTCGCCAGCCGGCAAAACCAACACCGCCCCCAATTTCTGTATCTCCGAAAGGAAAGCTGGTTGTTTTTCGCTGAACCCCGCATCGACCACAAACACACTTTTTCGTTTTTCAGCCATCAGGGAAGCCGCCGTTTCCAAGACACCCAATCCAGTATGCCTGCCGATCCAGATAGGATAACTGCGATCTCCCAGCTCAACCTCTACTGATGTCTCATACCAACTCATTCGGAAATTTCTTCCTGAAGACCAAAGACCGCCGACACATAATTATCAATAGTGAACGGCTGCAGGTCATCCGGCTGTTCACCAAGGCCAACAAAATAGATCGGGATGTTGAGCTCGCGGTAGATACCCACCAAAGCTCCTCCCCGGCTGGTGCCATCCAATTTAGTGATGATCAAACCCGTTAGACTGATGGCCTGATGAAAAACACGCGCCTGTTCGATTGAATTAGACCCAATACTCCCATCGACCACTAACCACCGGTGATGCGGTGCTGACTCATCCTTCTTCTTGAGAACCCGAATGATCTTCTCAAGCTCCCCCATGAGGTGACTTTTATTATGTAAACGCCCGGCCGTATCGAGAATAACCAGATCGTGATTACGACTCTCGGCAGCCTGATAGGCGTCAAAAGCTACCGCAGCGGCGTCGGCACCATGCTTACTCGCAATGAGGTCAATGCCCAAGCGATCTGCCCATGACTTGATCTGCTCGTTTGCTGCAGCTCTAAACGTATCGCACGCAGCAAGCAATACCGAGCGCCCATCTTCTTTGTATAGGTTACCCAACTTTGCAGTCGTGGTAGTCTTTCCCGAGCCATTTACGCCCAAGAGCATGATGACTTCGCGTTCCGGTTTTTCTAGATCAAAGGTGCCCTCTGAGCCTTCCAAGACCCCTCTTAGAACTCGGGCACCAATCTCGGCAGCATCCAGTCCACGTAGTTCTTTTTCGGATTTGTAGGCCTTCTGGATTTCCGCCATGATGTCCTCTGTCGTTTCGACACCGAAATCGGCACCATAAAGAGCTTCCTCCAGCGCATCAATGGAATCACTGTCCAGTTTCTTATTCCCGAATATTCCACCCACTGCACCAAATAGAGATTGCGTGGTTCGAGCGAAGCCCGATTTGAATTTCTTAAACAGTCCAAACATAGTAAAGGTGTCGATCTACAGTTCAGAAGCTTCTCTCAAAGGGCGTTGGATCTTACCCTTCATCTTGTCCAATATACCATTGATGAAGCGTTTCGAATCCGGGCCTGAGAATTGTTTGCTAAGATCGATGGCCTCGTTGATCGAAACGATCGGTGGTATATCCAAGCGCTTTAAAAGTTCATAGATCGCTAACCGAAGTATCGCCAGATCCATCTTCGCTATTCGATCAAAATCCCAGTTCTCGGCATACGCTTTGATCTCCGCATCTACTTCTTCCAGGTTATCGAGCACTCCGGCAATCAACTCCTCAGAGAACGCATAGAAATCACGCTCCCGCTCTTTATCATCATAGAAAAGCGTTAGCTGACTCGCAAGATTCGTAGGCGGATTTAAGCTACACGCATAGAGGAATTGCATCGCTGCAATTCGATTTTCACGTCTTCTAGGCGTTTTGCTCATCGAATGAAATATAATGTTTCTTTAACTTGGCCATTTCAAGGGCGGCTTCGCCGAATTCCCGACCCCGGTCAATTTCGCCCTTGGTTCTTTCGATAGCTTGTTCAGCTGTATCCGCAACAACAATACCATTTATAACAGGAATCATTTCATTGAGGGCGACCATTTGCAAACCGTCGGAGGCGCTTTGGGCGACTACCTCAAAGTGAACGGTCCCCCCACGCAAAAGCACGCCCAATCCGATACAACAATCAAACTCTCCCGTTCCGGCGAGCACTTGAATGCCCCAAGGAACTTCATTCGATCCAGGCACTCTCATGACGCGTATATTTTCTTCTTTGACCCCTGATTCCCGCAGAGTCTTTAGGGTATTTTCCAAAAGCGCCTCCACGGCCTCTGGGTTGAAACGCGAGCAGACGACCCCGAATGAAAAGGAACTTCCATCGATCGGATCATAGTCAGGTTTAAAGGTGCTCATGAGTAATATGCTTTAAAAGGACCGCCTAGTTCAACGGAACTTGTTCTACTATTTCAAGGTTGTAACCTTCTAGAGCGACCACTTTACGGGGTGTACTGGAAAGCAGTCGGATCTTGCTCAATCCAAGCGCAACCAGAATTTGCGCACCGATTCCATAGTCGCGAAAACCCATTTTTGAGGCCTCAAACTTTCCCTGTTTAAACTCTAGCCCCCCATGAGCTTGTTCCATGTAAAGTAAAACACCGTTTTCCTCTTCGGAAAGACGCTTAAATGAAGCACTCAAGTTTTCAAATCCGTCACCTCCGGTTTCACGAAATACATCCTCAAGAAGGTTTTCACTCTGGACCCTTACCAAGGTTGGCTCCGAGGAGATCGTCCCTTTGACAAAAGCCATATGGTGGCGCTGATCAACGCGGCTGCGGTACACAATGAGATTAAAATCTCCGTATTCAGATCGAAATGGCCGCTCTGCGACTTTTTCAACCAACTGATCTCGTTTATGCCGATATTCAATTAATGACGCTATCGATATGAGCGGCATATCAAAACGCTTTTTGAATTCCACCAAGTCAGGCAGACGCGCCATGGTTCCATCCTCATTTACCACTTCACAGAGCACGCCGGCTGGAAACAAACCGGCAAGCTCAGCCAGATCAACTGCCGCTTCGGTATGGCCGCTGCGTTCGAGCACACCTCCGGGGCGTGATCGCAGCGGAAATACGTGTCCCGGCTGCACAAAATCGGTGGGCATACTCGTTCCGCTACCCAAAAGCCGAATAGTCTCAGCTCGATCAAAAGCACTGATGCCCGTCGTAATACCCTCCGCCGCATCGACAGAAACCGTATAATCGGTTCGGTAGGATTCGCGATTATAGGCCACCATTGGGTTGATTCCCAAACGCCTCAATTGGGGTTCTGAGCAGGGTACGCACACGACTCCGCTACAATACCGAATCATCATGTTTACTAACTCAGGAGTCGCTTTTTCAGCCGCAAAGATAAGATCTCCTTCGTTTTCGCGATTTTCATCATCGGTAACGATGACAATTTTACCGGCAGCAATGGCTGCGATGGCATCTTCAACCGGATCAAAGGCATCCTGTAAGTAATCGGACATAGCTGTGAAAAACGTGAGGACCAAACTCTTCACTAAATAGCAGGCATGGCCAGTATAAACATTTAGAAGTTGTTTTCGAAAAACCCCACTCCCATAACGATCTTTTAGCATGCCCGGAATCCACTCGAAACATTCACCCGTGCTCCTCGATCCCGAAGTCTATCAGGAGTTGGCGGACCGTATTGGCGAGAAAGCATTAATCAACCGCCTCGAAAAACAAGCCGAGCAGGAAAGCGAACAGGTCTGGCAGGGAAAGAACTTACTTAACCCGGACCGCATCCCGTACTTCTTCGAAACGGTCGCGTTTCTCCTAAAGGTCACCGGACTCTACAATCGAGGCCGAAGAAACTTTCTCGACCTTAAACTGGTTATCAATGAGTTGGCCTTCAAAAATCTACCGGCCGGCCTCGACGGTCTTCGAATTCTACAATTGTCTGACTTGCACCTCGATCTGGATCCTGAATTAACGCCCGCAATTCTTGAACACCTGACCGACTTGGATTACGATTTGGCCGTCATCACTGGAGATTATCGAGATGACACCAAAGGAAGCATTACCGGTTGCCTGAATTATGTAGACCAAGTCTGCAGAGCTATCGATAAACCGGTTTACGGAATCCTGGGGAATCACGACCCGATTGAACTCATACCGGCACTTGAAAGCATGGGGCTTCCTTTGCTGATCAATGAGACAGTCAAATTCGAAAAAAACGAAGCCTCATTATATCTTTCAGGAATCGATGACCCTCACTACTACGAAGGCCATGATTTTGAGAAGCTTCGCGGAACCGTTCCCGAAGATGCATTCAGCATTCTGCTCTCTCACGCCCCGGAGACCCACAAGCAAGCAGTTGAGCTGGGCTATGATTTTGTGATGGCCGGTCACACCCACGGCGGGCAGATTTGCTTGCCCGGAGGAATCATCGTGATGCATAACGGAGATTGCCCCAGTTATATGTTGGCCGAGAACTGGAAATACAAAACCGTGAGAGGTTACACGTCACGAGGATCCGGAGGTTGCCGCTTACCCATCCGTTTTTACTGCCCCGGAGAAATAACGATTCACGTTCTTCGCAAAGACCAAAGCAACTAAGGCCTTACAATCGCGGCCTCTGGAAACCAGGCGTCAAGCACGGCTTTGAGACCATCTTTGCGAACCGGCTTAGCCAGAAAATCATCCATTCCAGCGTCGAGGCATGCATCTCTATCGGAGGCTTTCGCGTTCGCGGTGAGAGCCACGATATTGGTATGAGAAAGTCCATGATCCCTTTCATTTTCTCGGATCTTCCTGGTCGCAGTGATGCCGTCCATTACCGGCATGCGACAATCCATAAAAATAAGATCCCAACACTCACGGATGGCTTTTTCATATCCGATTTTCCCGTTCTCCGCCACGACCACCTCGAGCCCGATACGCTCTAGCAGAAGTCGAATCACTCGTTGATTAACCGCGTCATCTTCAACCACCAATACTCTGCCCGAATATTTCGAATCCACCATCCCCTCTGACTTCGACTCCAGGCGACGCTCGATCTCAAAGGGACCCGGTTCTGCAAGGAGAATATCAAAACAGAAGCACGTCCCTCCGGTATCTTTTCTAAGAACTTTAATATCCCCACCCATTAATCGAATAAGACGGCGGGAAATGGCCAAGCCGAGTCCAGTTCCACCATACTTGCGCGTCATTGATGAATCGGCTTGGGTAAATGGTTCGAACAAGCCTTCAATAGCCTCAGAGGCAATTCCAATACCGCTATCCTCAACCTCGAAATAGTAACGGGTGAGTTCTCCCTCGCGCTTAAAACCCGATAACGAAACGGTAACAGATCCCGATTGTGTAAACTTTACGGCATTGCCAACCAGGTTCCCCAGTATCTGGCGAAACCGTATCGGATCTCCAGATACCCATTCCGGAGCGGTTTCGTCCCAAGCGAACTCGAAGTCGAGTCCCTTTTTCTTAGCCCGGCCTGCCATTAGCGAAATCACTTCCTCCGCCGCTTCACGCAAAAGAAACGCAACATTTTCCATCGGCAAGTCCCCTTGATCGCACTTCGAGAAATCCAGCAGGTCGTTTAACAATCGAAGGAGTGTTTCGGCGGACTTACTCGCAGTTTCCAAATAGTCCCTTTGAAGCTTACTTAATTCGGTATCTGTCACCAGATCCAGCATACCCATGACTCCATTCATAGGCGTTCGGATTTCATGGCTTATTACTGCCAGGAAATCACCCTTGGCTTTACTGGCTGCTCGGGCTTCATCGATCGCTTTGTTGAGATCTTTTTCCGTTTGCTCACGCTTCACTACCTCTTGGCGCAGATCCGTATTAAGACGCTCCGCCTTGTCGTTCTCAGACTGAAGCGTTTCTGCCAGTTTAAGATTCGTAAGCTCAAGTGATATCGAACGCGCAACGTTTCGACGGAATCTTCGAGAAACGAAAGCTCCAAATCCGATAAACAAGATCGCTGTAACACCCGCAAAAATATTTTCGACCAATCCCGTCGAAATGTAATACAATGAAACAGGGACCAGCATCCCGATGACATAGGTCGGGTAGATCTTGGGGAAGTGCGCCAGCGAAGACATTGCGACGCAGGCAATTCCTCCTGTAACGAGAGCAAAAACCGTTATGAATTGGTCGTTACCAGGCCCCTGGAAGAAGACCAGTGCAGACGACCAAAACACCGTTGTCGCAAACGCTAAAAACCAGAATAGGTTAATGTGTTTACGATATACTTCCTTGTCCTGACTGTCTCGCTTGAGAAATGCTCTTACATGAAAAAGTCGAGCCAGCTGAAGAAGGGTAAACCCAAACAACCAGATCGACGGCCACAAATAGGGATTCGACTCTGTAAATATCCACCAGAACCCAAAACCAAGGGCAACCAAAGCGTACAACGCAAACTCGCTATTCTGAAACAGCAGTTCAACCAACCGATACTCGGTCTTCCGCGCAATTTCAGGATCATCAATGCCAGGAATCTCTTTCTGTCGATTGAGTAGCATAGCCTGTTTCTTTAGTGAAAAGAGTTGGGAAAGGCTCTGCCTGAAGCAAACTACCTAAGCGGCTGATTACTAGCACACTGGAGGTTATCGACTCCCGCAGATACCGGTTAGAAATAAAGTGAGAACTAAAGAGAATCCCCTAGTACATAATCTCTCAACTCAACTTTAAAGCGTCCCACGCTCACCGAACTCGACATTTTAACGATCAATTTATGTTTATCGTCAGAAAACCAGATATCCATGTGAGCATCCTTGCTCTTACTGAAAATTCCACCGAGATCCTTAACATCAGGCCGGACCCGTAAACAATCGAAACTTCCCGCTTTCACTTTGATCGTTTCTTTTTCGAGAACGTCTATTTCAGCCACGAGACTTTTCTTTCCGTCAGTTACCGGAACACTGATTCGTTCTCCCAAGTTGAACTCCCTCAAGCGGAAGGCAAATATGACCGAAAAGGGGTCCTGGCAATCTACCGGAATGGAAATCGGATCCATCTTATCATCGAAATTCGTGTACTGGGCGGTATTGCTGTCCCAATCAAAAGTAACGGTAACCTCCCGTTCACGGCTTCCTTCTCGCTGACTCTTCACATAATGAAGCGTTTTGGTGACCTCCGCATCGGTGTAGCTCTCGATTCGATTTCGCACCTTGTAAAATGTGTCCGCCCAGGACGAGGTTCGCACGAGCAGGACAAACCGGAGATCTCCCTTGTTTTCTTCGCCAGCAGCCTCGACTAACATCTCGGCTTCCCCTACTTTCAGGATTCCCCAACGAATATCATAATAAAAGTGGTCCCCTACATTGAAAGGACGCTCAGCTTCCACATCCGCAGTCACCAAAGACGGCATCATGAACAGGATCGCAAGAATCAAGGGCGTCATTCGCACCTTGTCGTTGGGAAAATTCAGGAAAAGCCGTGTCTTGGGGTATGCCATACGGTTGGTTGGACTGGGGTTAATGTCATGGGTTCCAACTGCAAAAAGCCGATCAATCGACCTTCACCGCAGCCAGGTCCCAGACCTCTTTGGAATATTCGTGAATCGTTCGGTCAGACGAAAACTTTCCAACTCGGGCGGTATTCATGATCGCCATTTGAGCCCAACGCTTTTTGTCACGAAAAACCTTATCTACCTCCTCCTGAGCCTTGATATAGGCTTCATAATCAGCCATCACCAGGAAGGGATCTCCGCCATCCAGAAGGCTGTGCCTCAAGGGAGCCAAAATTCCGGGCTCCGTAGGTGTAAAGGAATCGCTGCCCAACCAATCCACAATATTTCTAAGCTCATGATTTTCGTAGTAGTATTGGTAAGGATTATAGCCCTTCTCCCTCAACGCTTCGACGCCTTCGACAGTCAAACCGAAGATAAAGATATTGTCCTCCCCCACTTCCTCCAGGATTTCCACATTGGCTCCATCCAGCGTTCCAATGGTTAAAGATCCATTCAAAGCGAGTTTCATGTTACCAGTTCCAGAGGCTTCTTTACCAGCCGTGGAAATCTGCTCGGAAAGATCCGATGCAGGGATGATTTTCTCACTTAGCGAAACACCATAATTTGGAAGGAATACCACTTTGATACGATCTTTCACCCGGGGATCATTATTGATGACTTCACCCACGGAGTTGATGGCTTTGATAATCGTTTTTGCCAGATAATAGCCCGGCGCGGCCTTGGCCCCAAAAATGAAAACCCGCGGAACCATGTCATAATCTGGGTTCTGAAGTATGCGGTAGTAGAGCGTCAAAATATGGAGTAAATTCAGGTGCTGTCGCTTGTATTCGTGCAGGCGTTTGATTTGAACATCGAACAACGCATCCGGATTCACATCCACATGACAAAGTCGTTTGATGATCCCAGCGAGCTCCATTTTGTTCTCCCGCTTAATGTCCATGAACTTTTTCTGGAAATCCGCCTTTTTGGCGTAAGGAGCCAGTTTTTGCAAGCGATCCAAATCCAATGGCCAATCCTTACCCACTTTTTCGGAAATCAACTCCGATAACCTTGGATTACAGGCCAACAACCAACGTCGTGGAGTAATTCCATTCGTTTTATTATTAAAACGATCCGGGTACAATTCGAAAAAATCCTTCAACAGATGCTTCTTCAGCAGATCGGTGTGCAAAGCCGCTACTCCATTAGTACTATGACTACCGACTACTGACAAGTGGGCCATCCTTACCATCTGCACATCACCCTCTTCGATAATCGATAGTGCGGATTTCTTGGCATCGTCCCCTGGCCATTTCGCTTCAACCTGGGTGTCCAGAAACCACTGGTTTACTTCATACACGAGTTGGAGATGACGCGGCAGCACTTTCTGCATTAAAGGCACACTCCATTTCTCCAACGCTTCAGGAAGGAGAGTATGGTTTGTGTAGCCAAAGGTCTTAACAATGATGTCCCAAGCCTTGTCCCAAGCCAATAGCTCCTCATCAAGCAGGATACGCAATAGCTCCACGATCGCCAGTGCAGGATGAGTATCATTGAGTTGAATAGCAGCTTTATCAGAGAACTCATCCCAACCTGAATGATTCAACTTATAGCGACGAATGATATCCTGCAGCGAGCAGCATACGAAGAAATATTGTTGCACCAGACGAAGTTCTTTTCCGCTCTCTGTGGCATCGTTCGGATACAGTACTTTGGAGATCGTTTCACTCACCGCCTTCTCCTGAACCGCCTCGACGTATCCTCCACGATTGAACGTATCGAGGTCGAATTCTTCGGATGATTTACAAGCCCATAAACGTAAGAAATTTACAGTATTGGCACCATAACCACAGATCGGAATATCGAATGGAACTCCTACCATCACCTGAGGGTTTACCCAGGCTACCGTTGGATTGCCGAGATTGTCGAAGTGCTTTTCAACACGCCCATACAAGCGAACTTCCATGGAGTATTCGGGGCGTACGACCTCCCAGGGGTTGGCAAACTGCAACCAGTTATCCGGATGCTCGACTTGGTGTCCATTCACAAACTCCTGTCTGAAAAGACCGTATTCGTAGTGGATACCATAACCGATGGCCGGATAATCCAGACTGGCCAGCGAATCCAGGAAACAAGCTGCCAACCGGCCGAGGCCTCCATTACCCAGCCCCATATCCGGTTCTTCTTCCCGAATTTCGTCCAAATTGTAGCCGAGTTCCTCGAGAGCCTGGCGGGCCTGACCTTCCAGGCCTGTATTGAAGAGGTTGTTATTCAGGAGCCGTCCCATAAGGTATTCCAGTGACAGATAATATACCCGTCGTACGTCCTGCTCATAGTGGGTTTCCTGAGTCGCAATCATGCGTTCCAGTATACGATCCCGAACAGCCATGCAGGTAGAAACCCAGTAGTCCCGTTTTGCGGCAGTGCTTAAATCACGAGCCAGTGTAAATTTCAGGTGATTCAGGATAGAGGTTTTCATGCCCTCCACCGTATCGTCTGTATTGAAATGAAAACCGTTCTTGGCTTTCTTGTTCTTGGTCGATGACTTACTGACACTCATAGTCTTTTAACTAAAATCTGTTTGCTGAGCTTGAGGGTGATCCGGATGAGTAGAACCCCGAGTTTTGAAGGCTTTATTAAAGAGCTGGATTGCGAAGACGAGCATCAAAACAGAGTTTTCCCCTAAAATTTTTAATACTTTTTATGAACAGAATGCTGCATGAGGGTTCTTCATCTCATGAATCTTCGATCCAATTCGTTCTTTCCCAATTCAAAATGGGTGGGTTTTCCGAGGGGGCTGATCAGAGGATTCTTACACTGAAACAACTGGGTCACCAAGGAGATCATTTCGCGCTCACTCACTGAATCAGCCAATCGGACCGATTTAGTACAAGCTAAGCGGGCGATGTGGTCAAACGCCTCCACTGGCTTGTTTTTGCGCAACTTACCGTCTTTCATTAAACCGACGAGGTCTACCATGAGAGCTTCGGCTTCTTCGGGGGTAGTCCACACAGGCACCGCTTCTATTCTGAAGAAATTCCGCCCGAATTCAGAGACCTTAAAACCGCTTTGATTCAGAAAATCCAGGTGGTCCAGCATCAAGGAAGCCGCAAGAGCGTCGAGCTCAATCGGCACAGGCAATAACAGCTGTTGAGCCGGAACTTTTTCATTCTGATACTGCCGCTCAAGCTCTTCATACAAAATGCGTTGGTGAGCGGCCCGCCGATCAAGCACAATAATGCCTTTTGCCGAGTCAAACACCGCCAATCCCCGCTGAACATGGCCGACGAATTTCCATCCCAACTCCCAAGGGTTTTCAGGCACCTCTTTGGAATCAGACGTTTGTGGAGACAAAACTCTTGCCGTCGGCATCGTCGCAGCTGTACGGCCGGGAAGTGAAGAAACCGACCTTTCACTGGCAGCTCCTATGGGCGCGGACGCCCTAATCGGAGACGGTGGAACCAATGGAGGAGCAGGACAATTACCGACGATTTCTACAGGCTTATTCGCGGCAGTAAGCTTTCGTAAACCGTCCAGAACACTCCGAATAAGAAACCCACGAACCCGGGCAGCATCCCTAAACCGAACTTCGCGTTTGGCTGGGTGAACGTTGACATCGACCGCACCCGGGTCGAGCTCCAGAAAAAGAAACGCCACAGGATACCTGCCGCGTGGGAGGTAAGCATGATAGGATTCAACCAATGCCTGATTGAGAGTCGGACTGGTGACTGGACGCTTGTTTACTATCGTGATCATTTCGTGACGCGTCGAACGACCTCTACCCGGCTCACTAAGTAGCCCATACAAGCGATACTCGGATTCTTCCGAATCAATGGGAACCAACCCAGCTGAAATCGAGTTTCCAAAAATCTCCTGCACACGGTCCTTTAAGGACGGGCATACCGGCGAGTTAAACACCAACCGCCCGTTTTCCATTAAGGTAAACGCCGTCTGAGGGTTCGCGATCGCGTATATCCGGGCCAGTTGGATAATATGCGCGGCTTCTGTAGCATCCGCCTTCAAAAACTTCCGGCGAGCGGGTACCGAATTGAACAAATGCGACACTTCGATGCGGGTTCCGGCAGGCATTCCGCATTCCTTCACATGCACCAGTTTTCCCGCGTTGATCATCAACTCCGTGCCACTGTCACTATCGTTTGTCCGTGTTCTCAACTGAAATCTCGAGACACTGGCAATAGACGGCAAAGCCTCCCCCCGAAACCCGAAAGACGCAATACTCAGGAGGTCATCTGCCAGCCGAATCTTACTGGTAGCATGCCTTTCAATCGAAAGAAGGGCCTGATCCTTCGTCATTCCATCACCATTGTCTTCGATCCTGATGTAAGAGCGGCCTCCGTTCTTGAACTCAATTTCCACCCGCGTCGCGCCAGCGTCCAAACTGTTCTCCAAGAGCTCTTTAACTACAGCCGCTGGGCGCTCAATCACTTCACCAGCGGCGATTTGATTGGCTACTTTGTCGGGTAAGAGTCGGATTTCAGGCATGAGAAATCAGTCTGGGAAATACCTGCTACCAGCGAAAGCATTTTCCAGTTGAATCTCAGATTTTGGTATTTTCACCGTCGACAAAGCGCTAAAAAACCCTCTTTATTGCCGACACACCCTTTGAAGCTTAAAGTAAAGTTTCTCAACCAGCAGTCAGATCTCTCATGAACAAGTTAGTCGTAACGGTACCGCAGGAATTGCCAGGTGTAGACGTGGCTTACGGATTGAAGCAGTGCCTGGGGAAAACGGATCTCCTGCAAGGGCTCTTGCACCGTTTCTGGGACGACTACGAGAATTCATGGGACGAACTCAAGTCGCTGAATGGATCCACAGAGCAACAATCGTGGATCCTGCACAATGTGAGGGGAGTGGCTGGAAATCTTGGACTGAATGACCTCACAACCGTATGCGGAGAGTTGAAACAGGACCTCATCAATTTTAGCCATTTAGGCGAAGAGCCGATAAGACGCTACCATATCGAGCTTGAAAAAGTAGGTGGCTCCATAAAGAAATTGGACAGCTTACTCTAAGGATAAGCTATATGGGCGCGACTAAAGCGTACCAATTCCAAGCAGCTTCCAATAGCTGGTCACCCACCGACATCCATGCCCAACAACCTGGTAAACGAAAAAAGCCTCTATCTGCAGCAGCACGCCAATAACCCGGTCAACTGGTATCCCTGGAGTGAGGAGGCCTTTAAAAAGGCACAGGCTGAGGACAAACCGCTTCTTATCAGTATTGGCTACTCCTCCTGCCACTGGTGTCATGTCATGGAACACGAATCGTTCGAGGATGAGTACATCTCCGGCCTCATGAACGAGCACTTTGTCTGTATTAAAGTCGACCGTGAAGAACGTCCCGATGTCGATCAGATCTACATGGAAGCAGTGCAAATGATCGCGCAACATGGGGGCTGGCCTCTAAACGTATTCTGTTTACCGGATGGAAAACCATTCTTTGGCGGCACTTATTTTCCTCCGGAGGATCGCGGCAACGGTATGGTTCCATGGCCTCAGGTGCTTATTCGCGTTATCGATTTCTACAAAAAGAACCGGGACCAACTGGAGGAGAATGCCGACAGCATCATTAAAAATCTCTTGGCGTCCAACACGCCATCGACTGAGGCCACGGGCATCGTTGACGCGGTCACACTGCAACAGGCAGCCTTGGCGTTCGCAAAACGGCACGATGATGAATTCGGGGGATTCGGACAGGCACCCAAATTCCCGCCATCCACCACACTCGATTTCCTGATACGGGCCCGCAACCGACCCGTCGAAACGGACGGACCTGCCAGCCCTTCACAGAGCGATGCAGCGCGAATCGATGAGGTGATCAATACCACCCTTACAGCCATGGCTCACGGGGGTCTTTTTGATCAGATAGGCGGAGGCTTCGCTCGATACAGCGTGGACCGATACTGGCTGATCCCCCACTTCGAAAAAATGCTCTACGACAACGGGCTGCTTTTGGATATCTACGCCAAAGCGTGGACGACATTTGGAAAACCGCTTTATAAAGCAATCGTGGAAGAAACCGCAAACTGGGCGTTGCGCGAAATGCACGCCCCCACCGGAAATTTCTATTCCGCTTACGACGCTGACAGCGAAGGCGAAGAAGGGAAATTTTATGTTTGGAAACCAGAAGAGATCAAGTCGGTGCTGGGTGACAAGTTGGGTACTGAGTTTTGCAGCGTGTATAATATCACCGACACCGGTAATTTCGAACATGGGTTCTCCAATCCAGCACTCACGGAATCAGATTTTTCGCTTCGAGAGTCGCTGAAAGATGCCCGTGCAAAGCTATACGAACATCGCAAGAATCGAGTATGGCCAGGGCTTGATCAGAAACAACTTACGTCTTGGAACAGCCTGCTTATCCGCGGCCTTGCCGAGGCTGGTTTCGCGCTGGACCGCAAAGACCTGTTCGACGCCGCCAAGATCGCCGCTGACTTTATCTGGGATAACCTCCGCTATGAAGCAGACCGCCTCCACGCGGTCTACTACTCTGAGGCAAAGCTCAATGCCTACCTCGATGACTACGCCTACTACGCAGAGGCGCTGCTTAGCCTAATGGCGTATGTGGATTTCTACTACCCGGGAGAATCAAAATTATACCTGAAACGCTGCGAGTCGATTGCAAGCAGTGTCATGAAGCATTTCGATGACCCTGATGCCGCAGGCTACTTTTTCACTTCCAATGACCATGAAACTCTGATCGCCCGGAAAAAAGAGTGGTGGGACAATGCGACCCCCTCGGGGAATGCCGGCATGCTCCACGTACTCTCATCGCTCTACTACCTCACTGCCAACGGAATCTACGAAAAGGAACTCGGGAAACTTAGACACAGTTACTCGGCACTCATCGCACAAAATCCGTTTGGAGTACCGCACGCACTCAGTGCATTTATGGCCGATCAAAATGGCATCGAGGTGATAAAAGCCAAAGACGTAACAGACTTCGACAAACTCCAGGGAGTCCTGCGCAAACAACCTTGGGCCCGTCGCTTCAGCATACTCTCTGACTTGGAGAATCAACCGTCTGGGTACCAACGTTGTATCGGCACCGTCTGCCTCCAACCCGTCTCAGATCCCACAGCTTTATACCCGCAATAGCTACCAGACAGAATCAGTATTCTGATCAGACTTAGCATTGCGATTCATGTAAGGTCCCTCAAAAACTTCGCCGGTGGTTATGGGCGATCCATCGCCTCTTCAACGATCTGTACGATCGTTTCATTGCCATACCTCCCAGTCGACTAAAACGAAA
Organism: uncultured Opitutaceae bacterium; assembly: GCA_964352065.1. GTDB lineage: Bacteria > Verrucomicrobiota > Verrucomicrobiia > Opitutales > UBA2995 > UBA2995. Next base: position 12,712 of record CAYGQM010000002.1, on the reverse strand, counting down.
CGCCAGCGTAGCGCATCATGACATGCAGCGCCTTGCCATTCTTCGTAGGCAAATTTCTTAGTGGATTGGTTATCTAGGAGGTCATAACCGAAGGATCGGTCCCCAGTGTTCCTTTGAATAAAACGAGTGAACGCTGAGCCTTGATCTGCTCGAGCGAGGCTTTTGCTGCCGCCAAACGTTCTTCAATATTCAACCGCTTGCATTCATCCTGGTATTCCTCTTTTTCAAGAAATGCCTGAAGACCTGATACAAAGCGTTTAGCCAGTTTAACACTGACTTCATGACGCGTAATCAAACGCTCCTGATACCAATCACTTTTGAAACAATTCTCAGCCGTAAACAACTCTCGAATTTCCGGATCCGCCAACGTCTTGCCCTCATATTCTCCATAGGCCATGATATGAAGTAGCGCTTTCAGCGGCGGACAGGCCAATTCGACCGAGTTATCTTCAAAATACAACAGAGCCACCCGTTTTTGAGTCTCTACGATATTGTTTATCCCATCCACATAGATAGCCATATCCTGTAACTCCGGCTTCAGCATGTCTTCGGTAAACAGAGTCGACGGATTGGATAATATCCTTCCGCAAAATGTATGCACGAACTTCTTGGTTATTCGATACCCCAACCGGCTACCAGCAATGGTCTTACCCTCGTATTCAAAATCTGTTACAATCTCTAAATGACCGTTCTCCAACAGGTAATCAACGTCCTGCTCTTCCGGTGCCATACGACACCAGATCTCTGGAACCAACAAACTGATATCGTGATCAACTCGATACTTGGGTCCAATCCACCCGGCAGCTGATGAGAACCCCGCGTACCCAGATACCAGATACGATACCAGTGAATTGTTAAGATCGATGATCGGAGGCAACGCATTGAAAGGGCCTTTCGTCAAAGCACCCTCTGAACCCGCTCCAGTAGTAGATGGAGACTTGCCGGTCAGACTCGCAATGAAGTCCATAAATAACTCCGGCAACTCCTGGTAATGAAGTGGATTGTAAACACACAGCGGACGGATTTTTGCTTCGACATCGGGCGGATTATTTCTCCGACCAGCCAAGACTGCGTTTACCGGGAAGGGAACTTCCCTGTCCAAGGGGATTTTGCGAAACAAACGGGCACCCATATCAGCCAAGTAAAGATTGCGAGGATTGATAAGGTTTGGCCGAGTCTGGAGATAACGAGGATTCTTGGTCGGCTTGCCATCCACGATACGAGGAAATGCCGTACACACCATGTAGTCGGCACCATCCACATCATCCACAAACGCCTTGATCATCGCTTGAGTCGGCTCAGTAAACTGATCGAATCGGATAGCATCTTTCATGATGTCTATCGCTTTTTCGCGTGAGAGGGGCTCGTAATTGGAAAAGAAATTCTTCGAGCCTGAAAAGTCGAGTTCCGCCTGTTTGTCATAACCTCGAACGATTGCATCATCAGGGCGTTGGAAAAATCGGTATTCGCAGTTTCTGGTAAATTTGATTCCTCGATGAGCATAGCGTCTGTTTGTCTGTAGTTCACCTGAAACGGGAATGGTAATCGATGCGGTAATATCATCTTCCCGTTGGATCTTTCGCGAAGGATTGTAGTCTTTTCGAAGGCTAAACGTCCGCCAGGATCCGTCGGGCGTAAACCCTACACGCAGATAGTGAGTGATCAACCGGGTGTCCCGGTACTTCAATTCATTCCCAGACATGCCATTGATAACATCGACACCAAAACGTCTGCGCCAGTCTTCTCCCCAATCGGGTTTCCAAAACCGTTTTACCACAAATACCAGGTCGCGAATGTATCGCGGTATGGAGCTTATATAATCGTTGTGTTCATCCGTATAGACAGGTGACGGCGTGAACAATTTAACTACGGATCCCAGTGAGCGTTCCGTGCTCAAGATAGGGCGCCCTTTCTCACGGTTCCGTGACGAATCGACAAAACGTTGCCCATAATCTCGATTCACGATCTCTTCGACCCGATCAAAGTCACTTTTGAAATCGGCTACAAACACAGGACCGGAAACCATGGCGTCGGAAATCGGTTTGGATATTTCCGATTTACCGCCCCCCGATACAGTACAGGGTTTATGGCAGAACGTGCCTTCAGCGGTCGTTCCGAATAATCGCCAGCGTCGCCCGGCAGCTGGACGCCCCATCTCAACTTTGTATCCAGAAGGCAATACATAGGTTGTGTTCGGAACCAGATGAATCTGCTGTTTTTCGCCGTCCTTTTCCCAGGAAATAGTTTGGTCGTGGAGTTCGATATGTACATCAGAAGGTACGTATACGATACTCGGATACTTCTTATCTACAGCGTATCCCTCGGGTTTTACATCCATGCAGGCACCAAAGTTTTCGACCACTTCATTGAATGTATGGTGGACTTCAGGGAAATAGTGGCTTAGATGAAATTCCTCCCCCAAATCATAACTGGGAAACGCAACCGCCCCGCCAGCGTGCTCCTCTTCGACCTGGCCGTACAGGTTGGCCGCATAGCTGATCTGGGTCTTTACCTCTTTCTTGCAGTACCCGAAATAATTATCAGCGATCAGAGTTACGATGATCCCCTTCTCATTCCGGCACGTGATCTTAAATGCGCCCCCATCATTGTAGAATTCATCCTCCGTTTCCCAACACATGCCGTCTTTCTTTTGACGATCAGTCGCATCCGCGATGTTCGGTAACCCCAGGTCTTTCTTTTTCATCCTAACCAGCTGTGGTGCCAATATAACTGCCCCCGTATGACCGGACCAATGATCCAGATCGAGTTGCGAATCGTTGTCTGGCAAATAGGGATCGCCTGCGTTTCCAAATATCGACTCCACGAAATCCAGGTTGCTCACCAAGTTACCCGGCGCAAAGAAGCGGGTTTCCATGGATTTTTCTGCGGTCGCTCCATCCACATGGGGACAAACAACCGGCCTCAACATTATAGATACGAATAGCTCTGCATGTTGCTCCTGACTTGAGGTAAACGGTAAGCGCATCAGTTCTTTCGGCGGATTCAGCGCTTCTTTCAACAGTCGGGCGAACGCTATCTTGGGCACTTCCTTCTTATCCGCCGGTACCGCAAAACCTCCTTCGGCTACATGAAAAACGCCCTTCGTTGTCCGACGATCACTCTTGGGGTTATGAAGTACACCGTTCACCGTTCGGTACGAATCTATAATATCCGATGCAAACGTGTCTTTATCCGGCGGCAGGGAAAGGACCCGGGCAAGGCCATGACGCTCCAACACCAGGCTATTCGCAGGTACGAATGTTGGCTCTCCCACTTCCTTCGCTAAATCCCCCAAATAGCCAGCTATAAAATTGTGAATCCGCTGGTCGACGGGACAGAGGTGGTTCTTAAGCAGACGGTTTTTTTCCACGTAGCTCGCAAGCAAAGATTCACCCAGCTTCAAAAAAGGAAAGTCATCCGGGTCTCCGAAGGTGGGAAATCCACGGGCCGCCAGCTTGAGATTCACGAATTCAACGAGTTTGCTATCGTCCTCGGCAGGGCTGGAGGTTTCAGGATCAAAACCGATCGCTTGTTTTAGTTGATTCATAAGATTTTAAAAGTGTGATGGAAGAGTAAGGAGCGCTGTCGTTCCGGTAATGCCAGAAGTACATAGCTGCTTTCGAGAATTCAGCAGGATATAGGCCGATGCAACGAGAAAACCGGATTCTCGGCGACTATGGGGTGACAATATTGTAACGAATACGCCCGAACAAACCGCCATTCAGCCGCACCGATTCTTCCAATGATCGATCTGCGATGCCACTTGTTTAGGGCCAGGCATACCCGTCTGCTCACGCGCGCCCATCGCCACTTCGACGCTAAAACATTCTACCCAATCAGCCTCAAAATGCGCATCAACCGCTTGAACATCTGCCAGCGATAGCGCGTTCAAAGGAACGCCCTGTTCTTCAGCCAACGCCACCAAAGCACCTATCACATGGTGTGCATTTCTGAACGGAACTCCCTTGTTCACCAGATAATCAACTACGTCCGTCGCCAGCAAAGCCGGGTCGGCCACTGCTGAAACGCATTTGTCAGGCATCATTGTTAACCCGGAGACAACACCCTCCACCACCTGCAGGCACAGGACCGTCTGCTCCAACGCATCAAACACTGGTGGCTTATCCTCCTGAAGGTCCCGGTTGTAGGTCAACGGCAAGCCTTTAACCATGAGCAGCAGGGTCTGCAAATCACCCACAATCCGCGCAGATTTTCCCCGTACAAGCTCCATAGCATCCGGATTTTTCTTCTGGGGCATCAAAGACGATCCCGTACAAAAATTTTGAGGCAGATCTACAAACCCAAACTCGGAACTACACCAAAGAATAAAATCTTCAGCGAGCCGCGACAGGTGAAGGCCAATCAGTGAACAGGCGTAGGTAAAGTCCATGTGCACGTCCCGATCACTCACCGCGTCCATACTGTTCCGGGTGACCCGCGGGGTTCCATCGGCGTCCACAAAGCCCAACAACTTTGCAGAGATTTCCCGGCTGATCGGCAAGGTCGTACCAGCAATCGCACCGGAGCCCAAGGGACACCAGTTCGCCTGATCCTTCACGGCTGCCACGCGGTCCAAATCCCGACCCAGCATCTCGACGTAGGCGAGCAAGTGGTGGGCAACACTCACAGGCTGCGCCCGTTGGAGGTGCGTGTAACCGGGAATGTAAACGCTCTGGTTCCTTTCTGCCTGATCGATCAGGGCATTCATGGTAGCTTTTAGGCTTGTCTCCAATGCATCACATGCCGCCTTGAAAAAGAGTCGCATATCCGTTGCCACCTGGTCATTCCGCGATCTGGCAGTATGTAGCTTTGCCGCTTCAGGCACCCGGTTCGTGAGAGTCTGCTCAATATTCATGTGAACATCCTCGAATTGCACCTCCCAAGCAAAGGAACCCGCTTCGACCTCCGCACGAATCTCAGCCAACCCACGATGAATCGCATCTTTTTCAGCAACCGTCAGCAACCCCACTTCCGCAAGCATCGCCGAATGGGCTTCGCTGCATTGGATATCAAAGAGGGCGAGCCGTTGGTCGAAAGACACGGATTCACTAAAACGCAACATAAGCTCCGCCGGCCCTTTTGAGAACCGGCCGCCCCAGGTCGCTTGTTTGGATGACTCACTCATATCGGACGAAGAACAAAACAATATGTATCGCGATGACAACGACTATTATTTAGCTGTCTGTCTGCCTAATAGTCTTCATTCACTGCGAAATTCACACCCTTGATACCGGCCGTCGAACAGGCATCCATGACTTTGATGATCGTCTGGTGCGTCGTCCGATCACTCGGCGCAATCGTCACTAAAGCTTCGATCTTATTGGCGTCACTGGCCTCTTTAAAACGTGTCAGCATTCCCGTCAGTTCCATAAAGCGGGATGACGTGGGAGTATCGTAGGCGTACTCATTAACAACCACCTGACCTGCGTCATCAATTTCGATGATCTGCTCATCCGGCATGTCCACCGGTTCAGATTGCTCAACCACCCCCGGCAGTTGAAAGGAGATATCCGCTTCCTGCTTATCCAATGTTGAGGTTACCAGATAATACATGAGTAGCAAAAACACCACATCGATCATCGGAGCGATGGGTATCGAAGGCTTGGGTCCGGGTTTCTTTTTAAGGCGTGCCATATCAACTGCTTGCTTCGTAGGTCGCATAGATGACTTCATAGGCCCCCACCTCCGCACAGGCCTTCAACACTTTCTTGATTTCCCCAAATGGAGTCGTCTTGTCCGCACGCACCGTTATCTGTAGTTCTGGGTTCCTTTTAAGCTCTCCACCGATACGTTCTTTAAGCACCTCGAGGCTTACTGATTGCGTGCCCACGAAAATACTACCATCTTCCTTGACTGAAACTACGCCACGCGCCGACACATCCTCAGGGACTTCGCTCGCATGCGACTCTGGAAGCTCAACCTTTTCGGCTTTATCAGCTTTCGCCAAAGTGCTTACGCACATGAAGAATACCAGCAACAGAAATACCATGTCGATCATCGGAGCCATTTGAAACTCCTCTTCAGGCTGGGATCTCTTTCTGCGTTTTATCACCTTCCGTCTTCTCGCTTTTGAAAATGGCTGATTGAACGTTCGATCAAAAGAAGAAACCAAGGCAATGAAAAGTACGATCTCTCATACAATTAAGGAATAGTTTGAAAACCCTACCTATCATGCTCCATTTATAACCATTAATTCGATGCCAAACCTACCAGATTTCGGTCAACGCTCCGTCATACTCCACGAACAACTTCGCGGAAAAATTGGGATCAGTACCAAGCTTCCCATTGAAACACAGGATGACTTATCCATCGCTTACACACCTGGCGTAGCGGAACCCTGCAATATTATCGCCGCAGACCCGGCCCGGGCACGCGACCTCACTATCAAACGTAATACCGTGGCCGTGATCACCGACGGATCCTCCGTTCTGGGACTCGGCAATATTGGAGCCCTCGCAGCGATTCCTGTCATGGAGGGAAAATGCCTGCTCTTTAAGGAATACGCCGGCATCGATGCCTTTCCCATCTGCCTCGACACTCAAGACACTGAGGAGATCATCGAAACCGTCCGGCGGATCGCACCTGTATTCGGGGGTATAAACCTGGAGGACATAAGCGCCCCCCGCTGTTTCGAAGTTGAAAATCGGCTACAGGATCTGGGGATACCCGTTTTTCATGACGATCAACACGGAACTGCCATTGTCTTATTAGCCGCGATGCTCAATGCCGCCAAGGTAGTAGGCAAACAGCCGGAAGACCTGCGAGTCGTGATCAACGGTGCCGGAGCTGCCGGAACCGCCATCGCAAAGCTTCTCCGCTGCATTGATCAGGATCGCAACATTTGCACGCCCGTAGCGGACGTGATCATCTGCGACAGCAAAGGCGCCATTCACTCAGGTCGCAACGACTTGAATCCTCAGAAACAGGCGCTCCTTTCTTTTACCAACCGGGAAGGAAGAGCTGGTAGTCTGCACGATATCCTCGTGGGAACCGATGTCTTCGTAGGCGTAAGTAAAGGAAACCTCCTCACCCCCGATGACATCCGTACCATGGCAGTCGACCCAATCATTTTGGCGATGGCCAACCCGACTCCGGAGATCATGCCAGACCTCGCCCGTGAAGGGGGTGCGGCCGTCATCGGAACCGGTCGCAGCGACTTTCCCAATCAGGTAAACAACGTCTTAGCGTTCCCCGGAATCTTCCGTGGAGCTCTCGATGCCAACGCTCCCCGAATCACTCCGGAAATGAAACTGGCCGCCGCCCACGCCCTGGCCAACTCGATCAAAAACCCAACTGCAGATCGTGTATTGCCTTCGCCTCTGGATAGGACCGTAGCGCCCCTGGTAGCCAAAGCCGTTTATAGGGAAGCAATGAAGTAAAGGATTCGTTTTGCCGTCTTACCCACCCGACCAAAGATAGACTCCATACAAGGAACCCATTCCAACTGAATCCAAACTTCCAGGACTCAGCGAGATAACGCGCCCAAACCCAAGCTAACTATGATTCGTAAATGCTTCCTCTTACTTTTGACAATACTACCCCTCATCCACGCCTCAGGAGTCGATTCCTTTACGATATTCGTACCCGACAAAACAGATCAGCAGTTGCTGAGTGTCCACGTGACGCCTTCTGCTGAAGGTGTGGCGATCAAGCAGGGAGCGCCATTCAAATTACCATTCAGTCCAGCCGGTACCGCCGTCCATCCCAACGGCAAATACCTGATCGTTACGGCAGGTGATGGCGATAAGACAGCTGCCTCATCTCTCGAAGTTCTTGATGCCGGTAAACTGCGCCTCCTCTCAACCACACGCCTCGATAATCCACACGGCTACACCAGCGTCGATCGCAATGGCCGCTACTTCATGATCGTCAGCTACCGTACCGGAGCCGTCTCGACTTATCACATCGACGAGCAAGGAATGCTGGGAGGAAAAGCATTTTCGATGAAGACACCAAAGCCTGAAGCCCACTGTATTCTGACAACACCTGACAATCGTTTTGCCTATATCCCCTGTGTCAAAAACAACAATGCGCTCTTTCAATATGCCTTCGACCAATCGACCGGAAAGTTAAGTCCGTTGGAACCGTTCAACGCGATGCCACCCGCAATGTTTGGACCCCGACATATCGCTTACCATCCCGACCTACCGATCGCCTATTTCAGCAACGAGCAGCAACTCGGAGTCAGCGTTTATAATATTGGACCTGACGGCCAGCTCACTGACCGGCAACACGCAACTACCATGCAGCGGCGCTCTCCGTTCGAACAGGGTAAACGAGACCTGCACGCCTCTGACATCGCACTTACACCCGACGGAAAACTGCTCTTCGTCGCAGTACGTGACTTCAACGGTGATGAGGATTGTGTGTTTATATTTCGGATTGAGGACGATGGCAAGCTGAGTCATGCCGACAGAACCAAGGTCGGTGATATCCCCTGGAAATTGGAAGTTTCACCTAATGGAAACTATCTTATCGTCAGCGAATCTGGCGCCAATCGCATCACGATTTTCGAAATTGATCCAGGCGGAAGCCTGTCACCCAGCGCTTCAATCGACTTGCCGTCAGGTGCTACGGATCTGTCGATCGTGACAAACTGACAGGAGGTCACTAATAGACAAACGCCACGCCCAGCCTCACGAGTTCTCCATTGCCATGATCCAGTGCGTTTCGCCGCGAATGCACTTCTTTCTTATACATGACCTGAGCGTGTAGAAGGTCATTAATTCTTAAATACACATGGGGACCTATCAATAGCTTCTCCAATCCATCGTCTTCGTAAATGAAATCGGTTTCCCATTTAACATGCCCTGAGGTGCGAAAGATCCGGAAGTTGCGCCCGACATCCACATGGGCGGAGGTCTGAAAGGGTTCACCGCTCTCAAAGGTCCAGGCGCTTAGCCCAACCGCGAATAGGTAATCGTACGTTTCAGTTTCGTAGCCGACCGAGAGTCCCCCACCCCAAGCACCATCGTAGACTTCGTATTCGTCATCCCCGGAGAGCGGTACTCGAACTTGCGGTGCTAGCGTCCAGGATCCACTCCGTCCATCGAGGTTGAAGTACTTCTTTAGTGGAAGGGCTAGTGTGGCATCTCCGATTCCGTCATCTTTTTGAGTAAGCTTTCCTCCAAACCCGTCGGGCAGCTCACGACTTGCATCGGTAACGATGGGAAGCTTCACCGTCATGCGAATCGATCGATCCCAAGTGTAGACACCTTCGGCATGGAGTATATCCACCTCTTCAGAAAATCCGGATGCCACCACGTCACCACCTGATAGCAGGTCATCCTCTCGTCTTAATTCCTGGACAAACTGAACGCCCCAGCCGTGATCCCAGCGCGGCATCTCGTTGAAGATGGGTTAATCAGAAAACGCGGAAGGGACGAGGACCCAAGACCATAAGATCCCGAAACTCTTGCGAAGCGTGGTTCTACACACGGCCTTAGCTTCCAGAAACCAGTGAGTCCGTCTGCAAATTTCCATCGGTTAAGCGGTAGGAGCGGACTGGGTCGTAGCCCGCATCCACTATGGCCTCAGACAAAGACTCCAGGTCGGGCATTTCCGATTCAGCTATGGCCACAACCACCAGCTGGGTCTTCGTATCGAGCTCCACGCCTTTGTTGAAACGCTTCCGATCCACGAAATCCAAACGGCTGATCATCTTTCGAACTCCGATGCCACAGGAGGGACAGCAAAGGCCCTTCGCATAAAGCACCACGGTATCCGGCTCCTTACTCAGCATATCCTTCGCGGCGACAATCCGAATCTCCTCGGTCGCCTCCGGACTTACGTCTTCACCCACTGCGAACACCACCGGACTAGACAGTGGGACCAGGACAGCAACGATGAGGAGAAGCCTATTAAGTACTTTCATAACGGAGGGAAAATAGTTGTCAGGTTGGTTAGCAGGTCAAGTCATTCAGGTTCATTCCTGTTCGCCCGGATAGGGGCATAGGTGTAGACCGCTCTGCGCGCCAGTACTTGGTTTTGAGAGATACAAACCAAATCGCGCTTACAATTTTCGTCTTAATACCGCCATCCCCACCAATACCCCGGAGTAAGGAGTTCTTAAACCCTGGGCTCTTTGATGCATACCAGAAGACGCTAAATTACAAGTCAGCTTGTATCTAAGCGCCTACTTCCTTAGTTAACTGATTAAACGAAATTACTTCGTATAAATAACAGGCCATGGACTACCAACGCATCGAAAACGCTGTCAGAGAAATATTAATCGCGATCGGCGAAGATCCGAATCGTGACGGACTCGCAGAAACCCCTGCCCGGGTGGCCCGCATGTATGGTGAAATCTGCAGTGGTATCGCTGAAGATCCTTCGACTCACATTGATAAGTCATTTGCCGTGGATCATGACGAGATCATCATCGTACGGGACGTAACGTTTTATTCAATCTGTGAACACCACCTCATCCCCTTTTTCGGAAAGGCCCACGTAGGCTACCTTCCTCAGCCCGGCAGCAAGATCACCGGTCTCTCCAAGCTCGCTCGGCTTGTTGATGGCTACGCGCGAAGACCCCAGGTTCAGGAACGCCTAACCATGCAGGTCGCAACGGCGATCCAAGAAAACCTTGATTGCCTGGGCACCATCGTCGTCCTGGAAGCCGAACACCTCTGCATGTCCATGCGCGGCATCAAAAAACCCGGAGCCACCACGATCACCTCATCGGTCTGCGGCATCTTCAGAGAAGACCCAGCCGCGCGAGCGGAAGCGATGAATCTTATTTTGAGAAAAACCTGAAGAAAGAGGCTTTACTTATACAGCCTTAACGACGGTTCCGGATCATCGACCGCTTCGATGAACTCGAAAAGAGAATTGGATGGAGACTCCCGGCTTGATAGACGGTTACAAATGAAAGTATAGTGCTCGTCCCCAAATGAAAATTGCCATTATTGTCTGTCTAGCAGTCTCAATCACCTTGGCAGGAATTTATCTTTTTCAAACTGGTGATCTATTGAGGCCCCAAGTTTACGAGACGGAAGCCACGATGGTTGAAAGCCCGATTCCCGAAGGAAGTGCGGCAAACACAATCGAGAAACAGCCAGATGGGCAGATTTCAGTGGTTGGGTCCAACAACCGACTGGTGGAGGTCACCCGCGAATTTCCAGACTTACCGAAGAATGGCAAACAACCAGGGATTTCAAATGGAGATTTGGCAGTGGCATTTGCAAAAGCGGAAAAAGATTTGGCCGATGCAAAATCGAAAGAGGATCATCAAAGGGTCTTTGAAAAGTTCAAAAAACTTGCCGCACAGGGCCACCCTGAAAGCCAGCGGAGAACGGCGGACCTACTGGCCCAGGGCTTGGGCGTGGATAAAGACGAAATCGAAGCTTATCATTATTATAGTCAAGCGGCAGAAGCAGGAGACGCCCTTGCCCAGTATCAATTGGCGACGTATCTGGAAAAAGGCTTGGTAACTGATCCGGATCCCGAGGCCGCCTATAACTGGTATCAAAAAGCAGCTGATCAAAATTTGCCGGATGCCTGGGCGCAATTGGGCAGATTGATATCAGAGGGAACTCTGGTGGAATCAGACTACGAGCTTGCTTTGGACTATTACAAAAAAGCAGAAGGGATGGGCAGTCAGTGGGGTACTTTCTACAAAGCTACTGCTCTTCTGGAAGGCTGGGGAGTGGGACAGAATGTCGAGGAGGCTATAGGAATAATGAAATCCTTAGGGAACAACGGATTTCACCAGGCACAGGCGGCTCTCTATATTTTATACAATGAAGGTAAGCTAGTAGCAGAAGACCCGATTCAAGCATTGGAATGGTTAACCTTGGCCACCATGGATAATGATTCGACCTACAAATCCGCACTGGCCGACGCATTGTACAAGGGTGATGTCGTTCCACAGGATATTCGCAAAGCATTCAACCTGTTGGAAGAATCCGCATTGGATGGACAAGTTGAGGCTTTATACAGGCTATCTTTACTCTCCTTGAAGGAGGCCAAGTCGCCAGAGGGAAAAAAAAGAGCCACGGAACTGCTGGAGCTCGCGGCGGAATACGGCCACCAAAATTCGCAAATGCTGATAGCTTACTATTATGCCAATGCAGCCGAAGCCGGAGAGGGAAAACAAGCATATGACTGGACAATAGCTATTCTCACAAAAGCCGAGGACAACTACAAGGCTCAATACGCGTTGAAACTCCACCGTATCGATGGTGTCCCTTTGAAAACAGCTATAACTACGGCGATAGACAGCGAATACGTGGAACGGCAGAACTACGACGCGGAGCTTGAACTTCGAGGGACAAAAAGCAGACAACCTCGAGTCATTCATTATGTTGATCCTAAATATCCTCAAGGATTACTCCTACAGGATTTTACGGGCCAAGTTACCGTAATCATGATAATAGATGAGACAGGAAATCCCACCAGAATACAAATTGAAGATTCTCCTCATCCTGCGTTGACTGAGTCAGCTATAGAGGCTGTTGAGCAATGGAAATTTGATCCGGCTATTAAAGATGGAAAACCAGCGAGCTCAAAAGTGAGAATACCGCTTAGCTTTGATATCAGACTGTGATATGAAATTCCCCTTCCCGGTCGTTCGGGTGGATCACTTCACCATCGCCACGGAAAGGGACAGCCAATGGGTTCAATTGTCTATTGTCAAGAAAGCCTCCAAATTGATTATTGAGGGCGTGTTGCCCAAAGGGGGTTAACAAGTCAGCAGTTTCTGGCATCCTAG
>CAYGQM010000001.1:174638-176650 GCA_964352065.1 uncultured Opitutaceae bacterium | reverse complement strand
ATACGGTGCATCGGATCTGTGTTCATCTGTGCCATCTGTGGTTAGTCATCCCACCCTTGCGCCTTGGTGCCTTTGCGCGAGTTGTGCGTTTGATCAAAACGAATTGGTAGCTATGAGGACGATCAGGATTAAGATTCGAGGGGCTTTACCCAATGGCTGGTAGATGTGTCGTCGCGAGCTCCTCGGTAGTGTTTTTGGTGCTCTCTGTGGTAAAAATCGATAACGATTATGATTAGGATAACGATGAGGATTAGGAGGAGAGAATGACGATGCTTGTTCGAATAGAAAATGATTGGTCGAGGCCCATCAGCCCAGCCTTCTCTAGAAGATCCTGCGGATACCGCCAACGGCGTTGCACCCGCGTGGAGCTGCGCCCGGAATTCAGGGAACCTAAGTAAAAATCGGTTTTCCTTAATTAGTTGAGATTAACGTGGTTCACTACTTCGTCATAGGGCTGGGTTGGGGACCAATTAGGCTCGACCGGATTTCGTGGGCTTAATGAAATCGAGCCCGTTCACCATTATCACCTCAACACCTCTTTACTTATGATACAGTTGAATAAATCATTGTTCGTTTCGTTGCTGCTTATGGTTGGCTTTGCCATACAAGGTGCCTATTCCGCAGATTGGCCGCAGTTCCGGGGGCCCGACAGAAACGGTGTTTCGGGCGAGGCAGATTTGTTGGATGAGTGGCCTGCTGGTGGACCGAAGCAGGTCTGGCTTTCGCAGGACGTGGGGCTGGGTTATTCAGGACCGGCTGTAGCGGATGGCAAAATCTTCATCATGGGTGCCAAGAAGAATAAGGAGTACCTGTTTTGCCTGGATGAAGCGACCGGTGAGACGCTCTGGTCAACCTCCATGGGCAAGAAGCTGGAGAATGCCTGGGGCGATGGTCCTCGCGGAACGCCGTCGGTGGATGGAGATCGTGTCTATGCCATGAGTGGTCCGGGCTTGCTGATTTGTGCTTCGGTGACGGACGGAAAAGTCCTTTGGAAAAAGACGATGGAGTCTTTGGGAGGCGTACTTCAGAAATGGGGTTATACGGAGTCAGTGCTTATTGATGGGGACCTGGTAATTTGCACACCGGGTGGTGAGAAAGGGACGGTTGCGGCGTTGGACAAAATGTCAGGTAAGCGGGTCTGGCAGACGGAGGGTTGGCAAGACAACGCTCAGTATGCGTCTATTGTGCCAGCGGAGATTCAGGGGGTGAAACAGTATGTGCAGCTGACCCAGAACACGTTCTCGGGAATCGCAGCCGAGGATGGTGACGTATTGTGGCAGGCTGATTTTAGAGGCGGTCGGGTAGCCGTTATCCCGACGCCTATCGTTCATGACAACCGGGTGTATATCAGCGCGGGTTACGGAGCGGGTAGTCTTCAGGTCGAAATCGATAGCAATCAAACGCCGTCGGAAGTTCACAGTAATAAAGTGATGAAAAATCACCATGGTGGTGTTATCCGGGTCGGGGATTATCTATACGGTTATTCCGATGCGGTTGGATGGGTGTGTCAGGACTGGTTCACCGGCGAAAAGGTGTGGGCGGAGAAGGATGCACTCGGCAAAGGAGCGATCGGTTATGCAGATGGAAAACTGTATTGCCTCGGTGAAGACACAGGCACGGTTATAATGATAGACGCAACTCCTGACGGCTGGAATGAACGAGGGCGGCTTACGCTTTCACCGCAGTCTGAGCAGCGAAGCGAACGCGGCAAGGTGTGGACGCATCCGGTGATCGCCAACGGTAAGCTCTACCTGCGTGATCAAGAGTTGTTTTTCTGTTTTGATGTGTCGGATTAAGAAATATTGAATAGGGTCCATCGCTCTTCAAAAGTAAATTCTGTAAACCCTGTTTTGAATCTATACCAGGCCTCTAGAAGGCCTATGGCTAGAAGAGTATTTCTCACGGAGTAAATTCAGGAGAGGGGAGTGAGTTAACCCGTATTAGGAGTTTCACTACGTCTTTGCGGCTCTGCGCGAGTTGCGTATGGCTGAATAGGAACCTCTGTGAACTCT
>CAYGQM010000001.1:0-174538 GCA_964352065.1 uncultured Opitutaceae bacterium | reverse complement strand
GTGGTTAAACATCGATTAGGATAACGATTAAGATCAGGATTAAGATTTGAAATACTGGGTTCTCTCACGGAGGCACAGGGCGCACGGAGTAACAGCTGCAGGAATAGGGTGCACCCGATCTGTGTTCATCTGTGCCATCTGTGGTTAGTCATCCCACCTTGGTGCCTTGGCGGCTCTGTGCGAGTTGCGTATGGCTGAATAGGAACCTCTGTGAACTCTGTGGTTAAACATCGATTAGGATAACGATTAAGATCAGGATTAAGATTTGAAATACAGGTTTTTCTCACGGAGGCACAGGGCGCACAGAGTGACAGCTGCAGGAATACGGTGCATCGGATCTGTGTTCATCTGTGCCATCTGTGGTTAGTCATCCCGCCTTGGCGTCTTTGCTCGAGTTGAGTACTGAGGAAAAGATTCTTCTTGGTGAATCAAAATTCGATCAGGAACGGGATAACGATTACGATTACGATCAGGATTAAGATTCGAGGGGTTTTACCCAAGGGCTTGTAGATGGGGTGTCGCAAGCTTACCGGTAGTTAAAAAACGATTACGATCAGGGACACGAGGAGATTACCTATCTTAGTCTTAACGGTTGCCAGTGTCACCGCTCCGCGGCCTTCACGAAGCTATGCTTTTAATCATACGGCTGAGACGGTCTTTTACGGTTCTCAGGATGCGTATCAGATACCTTTTTTTCTACGAAATTTCAAGTTGCCTAGATCGGAATCCAACGTCTTGACGAGTATGTTTGACCATTCCGTGGGGCTTGGCTTCAAAGGAATCACCGCAAGGACAAAAGCAGCCTTAACGCATGGCCTCTGGTTCCGTAGAAAACCGATGATGGCACCCACTGCGTCTTATGCGGTTGAGTTGGATAGGCCTCGCTGCCGATGGGCTCATGAAAGCAGAACAACAAGAGCACGAGTGAAAAGCTTTCCGATTCTGCAAAACTAAATATCAGCGCTGCTCGATGTGCATTGGTCGTTAAATCGATCGATAATGATCTCGAATAAGATTGGTTTTATGAATTTGCTAAACTCCAGAGGCGTGGGTTGGTGGTCTGGGGCTTTGACAAATCGTGAGTCTGTCACAGGGTAGCGCTCCATGGCACTCGAGGTAGAGCAAGAGCAATGGATCTGTGAGGTAACCGGGGCGTCCCGCTGTTGGGAGCTGGGTGTATTACAACGTTTGTGGAGCGGGTATGGCTCGATCTTACGCTATGGCCTTGAAGGGACCGACCGGGCGCGAGTGATCGTGAAGCATGTTTCTCCGCCCACCGCGGCGGCTCATCCCCGTGGGTGGAACACCGATTTATCGCACCTGCGCAAGCTCCAGTCTTATCAGGTCGAATCGGCCTGGTATCAAAGCTACGCCCAGCGCTGTGGGGTGGGCTCCCGGGTCCCGGAGTGCCTTGCTGTCAAGAGAAAGGGCGACGAGGTCATTCTCCTCCTTGAAGATCTTGACGTGACGGGCTACGGCGGTCGCCGCAACGCGGTCAAGCCGGTAGAACTGCACGCCTGTCTCGTGTGGCTTGCCCAATTCCATGCGACCTTCCTCGGAAGTTCAGCCGAGGGGCTTTGGGAGTGCGGAACGTATTGGCATCTGGATACACGACCGGATGAACTGGAGTGTCTCGCCACCGAGGACCCGGCGCTGGCGAAGGCCGCAAGCGCGATCGACGCCAAGCTCAAGCAGAGTCCTTTTCAAACCCTGATCCATGGGGATGCCAAGTTGCCGAACTTTTGTTTCTCGCCCGACGGAGGTTCGGTCGCGGCCGTGGATTTTCAATATGTCGGGCTGGGGTGTGGAATGAAGGATGTGGCCTATTTCATCGGGAGTTGCTTGGGCGAGGAGGACTGCGAACGCCAGGAAGCGACTCTGCTCAATCATTATTTCCGCGCGTTGCGGGCCGCCCTCGCGGAGCGTGAGTCGGCAGTCGATCCGGATGCCCTCGAAGCCGATTGGCGGTTACTCTATCCGGTCGCCTGGACGGACTTCCATCGTTTCCTGAAAGGGTGGAGTCCCGGGCACTGGAAGATCCACAGCTACAGCGAGCGGCTTTCATCCGAGGTCCTCGCGCAGATAGAAAGTGAACGCCCATGCAGTTGACCCCTGACGATTTGCAATACCTCGCCGATCAGGCCTGTCTTGCGGCGACCCAAGCCGGAGCTCTCATCGCCAGCTACCGCGAACGCGATCTCGAGGTGCGTGAGAAAATCGAGTCCGCCGGCGATAGCCTCGCCTCCCAAGTGGTGACCGAGGTAGATGAACGAAGCGAGGCGATCATTCTCCAGCTCCTCGCGCCGACAGTCGAGCGCTTCGATATCGCCGTCCTCACCGAAGAACGGGAAGACGACCTGGCGCGCCTTAAGAGAGACTATTTTTGGTGTATTGACCCGCTGGATGGCACGCTGCCTTTTACGCGGGGCCTACCGGGTTATGCCGTGTCGATAGCCTTGGTCCGTAGGGACGGGCGCGCGGTACTCGGGGTTGTCTTCGATCCGGTCATCCGCAAACTCTATCGCGCCGTGGAGGGGACAGGCGTCCAGATCGGGGCAGAGCTATTCAAGCCGTCTTTCCGCGCTGAGGGTCCGCTTAAGTTCTTTTGTGATTGTAACTTCTCGCAGCATCCCGAGCGCGAGACTTTAATTCGTGAAGTCGAAGCGGTGGCTGCCTCCGAGGGCTATGCCGGGGTTGAGGTGATCGAAGGTGCGGGTGCCGTGCTCAATGCCTGCCGGGTTCTCGAAGAGGGGCCTGCTATTTATTTCAAAAAGCCCAAATCGAAGCAGGGCGGTGGTTCGTTGTGGGACTTCGCGGCAACGGTGTGTCTCTTTGAGGGAGCGGGGCTTTATGCGCGGGATTTTGCCGGACGGCTTCTCGATTTGAATCGTCCGGATTCGACTTTCATGAACCATCGTGGCGTGTGCTTCGCATCGACCCCAGAACTTGCAGCTGCCCTAAGGGATGGAAACAAACCGTGAGGATTGAGTAAGGAGTGGCGACCAGTTCACACCCTTAAAAAGGCGCTGGGTGATTGACTCCAAAAGCATCGACCAAAGCGAGGTAGCGTGCCTTATCCTCTTCAGATAACCAGGCGATGCGAAAACTGTTTCGGGCAAGCTCCAGGGCCTGCTCCCGTGACAGGCCCGCTGCCTCCACGGTAAGTGCCAGGAGATCGCCCACGTAAAGACTCCGCATCATTCCTGGATCATCGGAATTGACGCATACAGGGACACCGGCTTCCAGCAGCGCCTTCACGGCTCCGCTGCGTGCTTCCATCCGGCCTGGAAGATCGAGGTAAAGCAGCGTGGGGCAGGCAGTCAGGCCGATACCCTTTTCGAGGACCAGTTCCAGGAGGGCCGGGTCGTCGATCACGTTCAGTCCATGATCAATACGTTCCACCCGCAGGAGATGAATCGCATCCCAGTGATGCTGCAGGGTGTTGGGAACGTTGACATCACAATGGGTCGTCAGGCGAAAGCCTAAGTCACTTGCCCGCTGGTATACCGGTGCGAACTTTTTTGGAAAATCGATTTCCTCTGGATTATCCAGACCGATGCCGAGAATGACCTCCTGCCAGGCTACCAGCTCTTCGAGGTGGTGGGCCGCCGATTCGGCCGAGCGGTCACGATTAAAGCAAGCGATAAAGTTCAGGGTCAGTCCAAGAGACGAGAGGGCTTCAGTCCGGGCGCGCAGGAGTCCCGCCATTACCGTTTCCAGTGGGACGTCCCGGATGGTATGCATTTGAGGATCGAAAAACATCTCCACATAGACCACTCCTTGTGAAGCGACTTTCCGGCAATAGGCCAGGGCGACTTCGTAAAAATCATCCTCGGTTCGCATGGCGGAAAGCAATTCCTCGTATACCTCGATAAAGCTGTTCAGGTCCCGCTGGTCGAGCAGTCTTTCCTGGACCGCCTCGACGGTCGTGTATCGCGCCTCGAGGCCGTTGCGCGCGATCAGTTCTAAATAGTGATCCGGCTCCAAGGTTCCTTCCAGATGGATATGTAACTCCGCCTTGGGAACCCCCAGGGCAAAAGCCTGAATGGCTTCCCGATTCTCTGCGGAAAGCACAGTCATCGAAGGCATTAACAAGAATAGTAGCAAGGTGTGCGCACGTGAAGTAGCCATGATTCAACCAGCAAAGCAGATTGCGAGCCTTCGTCAGCAACCCTATTCATTTTAAGAAAACTAAAAGGTAACCGGGCAAATGGTTTGGCACGAATAATCAGTTTCAAACGAGAAGAAGTAAGTAACGAAAGAGGGGGATGCGTTGAAGCGTATCCGTGTAGATAGGTCAGTGGGTAAGCGCTTTCTATGGGTGAACCCCGTCTATGCCATAAAGATATCAACGGGCGGGATATGCGTTTTTGGCTATGGGAAGACAGAGCGCGGCGGGGCTTTTGCTTGCGTCAATTTGCAGTCGTTTACAGGATGGAAAAATGACTCGAGTATTCATCAGACACAAAGTTAAGAACTACGCCAAGTGGAAGGTCGCTTTTGACGCCTTCAAGAAAGCCAGAAAGGCCGGGGGAGAAAAGTCCTTCAAGATCGGGAATGTCGCCGGTCAACCCAATAATCTGTGCGTGCTGTTCACCTGGGAATCGGTAGACAAGGCGAAAGTCTTTCTTCGATCCAAAGAGCTAAAGGCTGCGATGGACGAAGCCGGAGTCCGGGAAAAGCCGGAAATCCATATCTTCGAAGATAAAGCCTGACGGCTGCAGGAAACCGGGCCTGGAATAAACCAAGCCTGTCCAAATATTTCATGACTTAGCTTTCTCATGATCCCTTCGGGTATGTACGGGTGCTGCACCGAAGATGAAGATTAGAGGACAGTCATTGAACCGCTCCGGCATTCCCGATGGCCGTTTTTATTTTATGGATAAAGGTCTATGGCAGTGGAGTTGTCCTTACTTTCTTATCGCTGTCTACACTGCCCTGATTGATCTTGGGCCCTCTGACGAAATTCCCTGTCGACATTCCCTACGGATCCGATTACAACATTAAGGTCCAAGCCTGAGACCAGGCGGAAATAAACTGGAAGAAAGGATCCCGATAATGACGACCACGAGACATGCAATGGTGACCAAACTTAAAGACGGTTTAGACCAATGGAATAAGGAGATTGATGCGTTGGAGGAGACAGTCAAAAAACGAAAGGCCGTAGTCGAAGAGGAATATGCCGAAAGGATGTCCGAACTGAAACAGAAACGGGATGAAGCAATACAGAAGCTCCAGAAAATCAAGGGAGCCGCCAGCGATGCCGGGCAAGGTCTGGAATCGGGATCCAAAGAAATCTGGAGCGAGATCAAACACACGCTGAAGGAAAGCAAGGACGCGTTTTTTGAAGGACTGGATGAGGATAAAGGCAAAAAACCTTAAGCTGAATCCTTGATTTGAGGAACGAAGGAGGCAGGAAGCCATTGCCGATTGTTTAAGGAGGATCCCAGGGGGCATTAAACCAGGGCTATATAGGGTTCCGATGAATTGAGGATTCTGATTATGATCAGGAGAACGATTAAGATAAGGGTGACGATTGGGAGGGAGAGAACAGCTACCTATGAAGGTCGACCTGTATTCTTAAAAGCCTGACCTGCCGGTATTCTCGGCGTAAAATGAGACGGGTTGTGAATCTTACTTTCATCGAACTTAGATGACCTAAGAGATCGTGGTGGTTCTGTTCCCTTGCGTGGCACAGACGCTGCTGAGGGTTCAGACTATGGCGACTTACTATCTTCGTTTTTCTATTGTTTTCCTTCTACTGATTCCTGCGTGGTCGTCGGCTGAAGATTTTTCCGATCGTTGGGCATCGTTAAAGGCGACTGCTTCGCCTGAACAGCTCTATCAGGTACTTTACCAAGTTCCCAAGGGTGGGGACGTGCACAACCACCTTGCGGGTGCAGTATGGCCCGAGTGGTGGTATGCGGTGGCTACAGACCCGCAGCGAAACGGAGGGCAACGATTCTACACCCGAACCAAGATTTTGAACTGTGGAGGTTGCGGTATGGATTGGCGGGGCAAAAATATCGATACGGTATATTTCGTGACGATCCGGGAGGCTACTTGGAAAACGCTGGCTCCTTGTTGTCAGCCGGAATTCACGCCCTTGGATGAGCTGACAGTCGCGCAGCGCGACGCCTGGATGTCGTCTGTGAAGCTGGACAAAGCGGGTGAAGGCCGGGACGAATTTTTCGAACTGACCTGGGTGCGTCTCAATGAGCTATTGTTGGATGCTCATGTGATTCCGGAAATTCTGGTCGAGAACATGAAACATTTTGGTGCTGAGAATTTAATCTATCTGGAGCTCCAAGCGCCTTCTTTTGGAATGCGTGACCCGGATGGCTCAGTCGTCGAGCCCGGCGACATGGCGGCACGGTACGAAGAACGTCTGGCAAAGGAGGATGCACTCGCGACGGGTGTGGAAGTTCGTTTTCTCAATACGGTTCTCCGATTTGCGGATGATGCGGAAGACCGCGTCCGTCAGACCTATGCCTTCCTCGACGCTCATCGGGACCGCTGGGTCGGAATCAATATGGCGGGTCGTGAGGACAACGATAAAGGGTATCCATTACGATTCCTCGATACCTATCGCGAAATGCGGCGAAAATACTCGGGGATCGGCATCTCCATCCACGCCGGTGAAGTCGATGAACCCAATGCGCATGTGCGGGACACGCTCTTGCTGGGGGCCACCCGTATCGGCCATGGTGTGAACCTGATCACGGATCCGGATACGATGCTGCTCATGCGGCAGGGGCAGAACCTGGTGGAGATCAACCTGGTGAGTAACCAACTGCTTGAATACACACCGGATGTTACCCTGCATCCATTTCCTGAATACCTGCGCTTTGGTATTCCGGTGTGTCTGAATACCGATGACCGTGGCATGTGGTATTCCAATATGACGGACGAATATTTCACGGCGGTTTCGACCTTTGATCTGACTTGGGACGAGGTTGTGCAACTGGGGCGGGACAGTCTGAAGCATTCCTTCCTCCAACCTGAGGCCAAGGCCGAACGGCTCGCGCTTTACAAGCGGAACGTCGCAGCCTTCGAAGAGCAATTCAGCAAGCCCGATGTGCTGAACGGGTTAGGCAAGGCCCCAGGTAGCGTATCGGGCTATGCCGCCCGTACCTGGGGACTCGTACGCTAGGATAAGAAGAGGAGTCCAGGAGTTGTATTGGTTGGTGTTTGCCCGTGGCTTAACGATAGACCTATTGGGTTTAGGGTCACGATCAGGATAACGATTAAGATCAGGATGCGAACAGAATAACACGATTGGATGAGGTTCTGGTCCCACGTTATATGACTCAAAGACTTACCCGGTGCGCGGAGTTTGGGTTTATAGGTTTTGATTGTGCCCTCACAGCTCCGTGCGAGTTGAACAGTATGGGATAAGAAGCTCTGTCAGTTTTCATTATTTACCAAGGGTTTGTTGGTGTGCCGCCGCAAGCTCCGCGGTGGTATTTTTGTGGTTGGATCAGTATGAATCGACGTCCATCTGTGAAAAAATGTAACGAGCGTTATCAGGGGCCGAAGGTGATTCTCTCGCGAAGCGCACGTAGTTTCAGGCCGGGATGTCCCACCATAAATACGTACGATGCATGAGTTCAGGCACGGTTTAGTTTTTTAATGAAAATACTCTAGCCTTTAGAGAGATACTACTTGAATGAAACAGGATCGTTTTGGGAGTCTCTTATCAGTTTCTCTACAGGTAGAATCATGGGTTGACCCGCTAGTCACTGTGACGGACTTTCGATAGAATGAAAAGGCGATGTCATTTAAGCACTCAAACTATATGAAAAAAATATTGCTTCTACCGATTATTCTGACTCTGACCTTTTGGGGAACGGTGTCTCAAGCTCAGTTACTAGGTCCACTTCATCCAGACACCGCAGGTTTTGTGGAGCTAGGGTTCCAAGGAGAAGGTGAATTTTTTGACGGGGAGCTCGATGCCGGTGCCATCCTGGGAGTTCTGTATGCAGATCTCGATTATATAGACCCGTACGAAGTTTACACCTGGTGTTTCGAGATTGGTTTGGAATATATTTACGGCGTTAACGACAGTATAGAAGAGGGTGTTTATGGAAACTCCTGGGAATTGGGACAGGCCGCTCCGGCGGGTGTTATTGAAGGTTTATTTTCCTATCTAGGGTCGGCTGAAGATTCAACCTTAGCAGAATTACTTGGGCTTTATAATAGCATCCCCGGCTTGGTAGATGCTGCATGGCCAGCACCTCTTGGATTGGCGCCTGAAGATATAGAATTAGAAATTTATCCTGATGACGGATTCTTAGAGCTATATGCCTACTCTGATGATGTGAATCCGGAGCCATATGGGGGATTTGCGTTTTATGGTGAAGCCCGCTTATCTTTGAAAGGCGGTGGAGCAGCGGTTCCTGAGCCATCGACTTACGGATTGATTGGAGCAGGTTTCCTCGTCGCGCTCGTGTTCCTGCGCAGACGAAATACGGGAAAGCGTGGATGATGATTTAATTCATCCGTTAGAAACAAATTTCAAATGGGAGCCCTGTTTTGGGCTCCTTTTTTATGGTATAGGAAGTGGGAAGAGGGTGTTCGGTTGATTGAGTATAAAGGGTATAATACCTTCATCTGAAAGTAAAAGTATCGACCGTGGTTAGTGAATGCAAAAAGACCCGCCAGGCTGACGGGTCTTTTAGTGTGAAATCGAATCTGTTTTGAACCTAGGAATTACTTAACGTCAACGATCTGGAAGATGGATGTGGTTCCGCTCACTTCATTGGCAACGATCAACAAAGGTTCGCCGTTTGGGCTTATATGGGCGGGAATGAACTTGAGGCCTTCCGGTCCGAGGTCACCGGCTGCGGAGGTCTCAACATCTGCTGTGAGGTCCCGGTTGTTGGTATAGCTTTCAAAATTCACGGCAAAGGGATTGGTGACGTCGTAAATCATGATTCCACCGATGCGTTCCAGACCGATGAATGCAAAGGTTTTGCCCTTTAGTTTCCCAACGGTAACGGCTTCGGGTTCGGGGCCCTTGTTGTCACTGCGGCCTTCTGGATCGTTTTCGTCGTTACTGGCGTTAAAGTTGTCGGGAAATACCAGTGCGGTGATCTGTTCGAAATCATCCCCACTGTCGAAAACCATGCGGCCTTTTTCGTCCCAGATGGTGAAAGAACGGCTACCGTAGGAAAAGAGTTCATCGTAGTCTCCGTCGCCATCAATGTCTCCGTCGATGGTGGAGACACCAAGTCGACCGAGTGCTTCGTCTTCTTGCAACGCCGCGGCGTCTGGGAAAGCGGTGGGATCAAGAACCAGGTCCTTGATGCGTTCGTCTTCTCCGCGATCATCCCCTTCGTTAGCCGTGATGTAGTAGCTCTTGCCTTTGTAGGTGTAGCTCGCGATAGCGTCTGGCATGAACATGCCTTTCACCGGCCAGGTGGCGATGTTGATGGCGTCGTCCCGGTCACTCGCATCGATACCGTAACCTTCAATGCTGTGGTCTTGCGTTCCCAGGGGTACGACTTTTTCCAAAGTTCCTTTTTTGGCGTCTACGATGGCAACTGCATTGGCTTCCTGAAGCGTGGCGAAAAGTGTTTTTCCGTTTTTGCTATAGGCAATGTATTCGGGCTCCAGATCCTGAGCAATGGAAGCTGCATCCGGAAATAGTCGCAACCCGTCAGGAGCGCCTTTTCTATCGAGTCTGGAAAAGCGGATGGTATTCACATTCCTGGCTTTGACCTTGGTCGCTCCTTTCTTGATATCGATCAATGAGATCGAGCCTTCCGGGTCTATGCCCGCAGCGGGTTCCCCTTCGTTGGCGACCGCCACTTGATTTCCCTTGGGACTGTAGGTAACCATGTCGGGTAGGGCGCCCACGGTGACCGCATTCAAGAATCCGCCATTGGTAGTAAAGAACACAATCTTACCGGGATCGGTTACCGGATCGGCAGCGACGGCAACTGCGATCTCGCTATACCTTTTGCGGGGATCGACCGCCACACTCGTGGGGCTGCCTCCGTAGGCACTTACATCGATTTGAAATAGAAATACGGGATTCGTGGGATCAGAGATCTCCAGGACATCAATCTCTGAGGCGGCACCATTGACGACGAAGAGGCGCTGGGTCTTGGGGTCGTAATCTACGATTTCGGCAGCGCTTCCATCGAACACACCGGTTTCGTAGGTGCCCAAAAGATCGAGGGTAAGTTCAGCTTTCAAACTGTGTGAAAGTGAGATTAGAAGTGTAAGTGAAGCTAGCGATTTTAAGTATTTAGACATGATTATTAAGAGGGGTGATGTATTTATGCGAATCGCAATCTGAATATGGGCTTGTTCTCGAGGTTTAACGCAGGCGTCACCTTCGTCATGTCGGTGTAACTTTTGCAACACGGGCGTAACCGTCTTTAGTTGTTTTACGAGAGGGTCTTGGCGCAGGAACTGAAGAATCAACGGAATCATGAATCGGTACCCTTCGTTGTCGTACGGTGCGTTCAAAACAAAACAGTGCCTCGTGGAGCTATCCTTCGGAACGGCGAAAAGCAGACCGGATATTTTCTTCGTCCATCATTTACATAAGCCGAATAGTCTGGCAGATTGAAGGTACCAAAGGAAACATTTCCGTGACCTGGTTCTAATCCACCGTCGAAAGAACGACATCATCATGGGCGACAAGTCCCCAAAATCCAAACAAAAGAATTCCTCCCAGAAACAAGCTAAAGATTCCCGGGCGGACGCGAAAAAGAAGCAGGCAGACGCAGCTAAGCAAGTGATCGCCAAAAAGAAGTAAGCATAGCCCTCGAGCTACCTTGGGAGCGGAAAAGATTCTGAATTCACGACTCCATCCTCATTGGTAGGAATTGCGTAAACGAATTCCTGTGGGTTCCAATGTCTCACCTTTTTCATAAGAACGTTATTCCTGTTTTCTGGTGACGTTCATTCGATAACTGTGACTGGCCTGCTTACCTGAAAGTCAGCGTTGAATCCTTTGACTTACGCAGGAGGGCCTGCTAGGTTACAAGAGTCTGGCTCAACCGTCTTGAGAGGGGATACGAAAACTTAACTTAAAGAATCAAAATTTATCGAAACGGACTGCCATGGACTATCTAGCAATCGTGTGTCAACTAATAGTAGGCTTGGGAATTCTCAATGTGTGGGGATTGCGGTTTAACAAACATTCTATCTACCGGGGTGGAAAGGCTAAAACCATGCAGGAAGAATTCGCCGAGTATGGACTACCAGCGTGGTCGGTAGGCGTGGTTGGATCTCTAAAGATCGCTGCGGCAGTGGGGCTCCTGATCGGGATTTTCTTGCCGCAAACGATACTACCTTCCGCACTGGTATTGACGGTGTTGATGGTCGCTGCAATCGCTATGCATCTGAAGATAAAAGATGCGCCTTTGAAGTCCTTTCCCGCCGCCTGTGTCTTGTTGCTTTCCCTTTTTCTGGCTTACTACTCATATTCGCTGCAGGTATAAATAAACGAGGAAAGCGTTGAGTATGAGGTAGAAAACTGCCGGTGACGAGCGCAGGAACCCATCCTTGATCCGTACCCTTACGACCAGTGCCAGAAGCATTTGAATCGCTAGACCTGCTGCTGCCAGAACTCCGATGATCGCAATCGTGTAGCCTACCGCGAGACCCACTACGCCACAGATTTGAAGTATTCCGGTCAGAACCCGATAGGAACCCATCCCATAGCGCTCAAATTCCAGTCTCATGCGTACGGTCGTCAGGCAGTCAATCGCATACCACAAAAAGGATAAGGCCGAGAGTGCGCTGCAGGAAAAAAGTAGAACGTTCGTCATGGATGGGTAGGTGCTAACTTTCCGCTTTACCCTTATGGGTTAGCACGCTTCGGTGCGGATTCCGGAGGTGATCTCCTTTCCGGTGTCGGGTGGGATCGCATCCGCAATTCATTTACCAAAAGGTGTCAGGATGCGCTTCTGGCTGTTGTCGTGTCAACGAGAACTCATGTTGTTGTCTGGATTTTGGAAAACAGGGAGGTATGACTCACGTTGTCGCGGTAGATCGAACACCGCTATTGTAATTCCCGGAATTCACCGAAGATCAAAACAAAAGGTGGTTTACCGTGTCAGTGGTCGCAGTTTCCCAGTGGAGATCGTCATGTCGCATTTCGTGTGATCGTCTGGCTGAGCGCTGGGGAAGGAGTTGAAAAAACCGGTGCGTTGAGGTTTTGAACAGGTTCCTATGTATTAGTCGGTTTGCGTTGGAAGCCGAGAGCCGTATGATGATGCATGATAGAATCAGTGATGATTATAGTAACGGTAGTTCTTTGCACGATGTCTCTTTTAATGGAGGCAACTGAAGCGTATAGGGAAGCGACAATCTCGAATGATTAAAAAAGGACGATGGCATTCTTTATTTGGCTATGCGGTTCTCTTGATTGGTATGGCTTCAGCAGCGCATGCTTCCGAAGCGAATTCTCTAAAAGGCTTTAGATGGGAAAACCGTGTGGTGGTGGCTCAACTGGACGAAGCTTCCCTAACTGAATTCGAGGCTGAACTCGAGCGGCAGATGGGTAAGTTGAAAGAATACCGATTGGTAGTCATCGCTATAACTAATGAGGAAATTAAAGTCTATGGATCCAGGGAAAAGCAGGGGGTGAATGAAGACCTCAAGGCTGCGCTGGTGGAACAGTTGTCGGGGATGGATGTTGCTTTGATTGGCCTCGATGGTGGGGTGAAGCGCCGGTTTACGCTTTCAAGTTTCTCATGGGATAACGTGTATGCGTTGATTGATTCTATGCCTATGCGGCGGGTCGAGTTGCGTGCGCAGAAACGTATATAGATGAATCTGGTGATGCTCTAACCGGCGTCCGGGCGAAATCCCAGGCTTCAAGTAAAGTGCTGGTCGACCAAGGTTTTTCCTTCCTCGAAAGAAAGAGTCGTGGGGAGGTTGAAGTAGAGCGAAACAAAGGGACCGGTGCGTGTTTTATAAGCGGTCATTCCGAAAATATCGGCTTGCAGGTGGCGAAAGAGTTTAAAAGTCAACGCGTAGATCAACCCTTCGGCATGCTCATCACCTTCGTATCTTAAACAAAACTGCGTAGGACGCCATTCCGTCAAAGTAACTTTGCCTCCGATGGCGGGTGGCGGCGCTCCCACTATCTGTTCTATGTCTGAGCCCTCGTGGATTCTTTCCTCGATCCATTTGGCCAGGTTCTGAGGAAAAGTTTCGCCTATGCGCTCCAGGTGAAAAAAGTCCATGGCGAGCTTGTGCTTCATCGACGAGAATAGATGGGCCTGGCGGAGACTGATTCCCTGCTGCCATAAAAGCCCTGTGATTAATGCTGCCAATCCCGGTACGTCCCGGGCGGCCACCCCGAGAACGGTCGAGGCCCCATCTCTGGAAACGGCGCATTTGCAAATATCACAGGTCGGGTCGTCTGCAAGGCGCAACAAATGTGGACCAAAGCGGTTTGCGTAGTGGCGGTACATGCCGTCGTAGAAATCCTGACCGAAGTCTTTGAGCACTTCCTGCTCCTCAATCGAATAGCCGGAGGCGGCAAGGTAGCGGGAGGAATCGGATACCGGTCGAAAATACAGCAGCGTCTTCGTATATAATTCACGGATACTGAACCAGCGTGCGGGTATTTTTTTCTCCGAGTCCCACTCAACATGGTCTGCCGAGTAGAAGACAAACAGTGCACGGAGTCGTTCTTCCGAACCGCACAGGTTTGCGAATTCCTGAACTTGTTGTTTGTCGTTCGGTCCGGCCAGAGTGGTGCGGACAAACACACTGCGCTGTTCGATTAAGAATTCTACGAGCTCGATCACGGTCCTTGAGAAGCCGCCCTGTTCTAGAAACGGCGTGTAGTACTCCTTGAGTGGGATCTCCGAGAAGCCCGAATGGAATCGCTCGTGTAAGGGGTACGAATCATCGGCTCTTCGTGTTTGGTCCCAAGCGGTAAGTGGCAGCCGTTTCGTTTTCAGAGCAAGCTTGATAGCCGCGATGTGATCGGGATCGAGCAAGGCTGCTTCGACCGCGATATTGATCTCGGATTTCGGATCACGATAACGGCTCAGGCAGGTGCCGTCTTCCAGCATGACCCGTCCGCGTTCGAGAAAGCCTTCCAGGGCACGAAATTTTTCTCGCTGCAGTTTTCCGCGGAGGCTCTGGCGCTCGATCATGATGCGCCCATCCAGAGACGACTCAAACTTCCCATAGCCGGGGAACAACCGTTCTTCTGCTCCAACCACCTGCGACAAGAACTCAAAGGTATCGGCCAGGCTTCCTTTTTCTTCGTAGAACAAGGCTGCCAATTCGGGAACGATCTCCAACCAGTCACCGGCATCCCCAAACCCATCGTGTAGTTCCATGTGGTCGATCGGGGTTCCGAAACGCTGCGCGGCGAGGAGAAGCGATAATACGAGCCGGCTCTTCTCGAACCGGTCACTATTCTGTAAGTCCGCATCGAGAAACAAACCGCCCAAACCATAGACGATTGGACTTGTTCGACTGACTTTTCGGGTGCGTTTCAGCTCTTGGCGGATGACGCTGCGGGTAAAGATGGCGATTCTGCGGCGGGCGGCAAACATCCGGGATCGCACTTCATTTCCAAATTCAAACCGCGCCTCCCGACTGGCTTCGGGACCAAGCATCCTCCCGAACGACGTAAAGTCATCGAAGGTCATAATATCCTCGGGGTGGTTTCCGGCGTTTCCCGGTCGTCGGCTCCCCTCGTATTGAGAATGTACAAATGCACGAATACGCAGCAAGAATTCATAGGCCTCCAGATCCCTTTTGTCTTCGAGGGTCTCATATATCTCATGGCTGTGGCGAAATTCATTGCCCCCGAGGGTCCAGATGCCAGCGAGGAAGACTCGTAGCCCGTCGTTCTTGATGTCGAATCGGTCAAAGTCCTCACTTTTCAGGGATGCTACCTCCCATTGCTCACGCCAGAATTCCCGGACGTGGAGAAAGTGATCGAAGGGGTTATAGGTGCTGCGAATGCGTTCGAGGAATACCTCGGTCAGGCCATCGGGATCATAGACCGCACGCATATCGAGAAACGAGTTGAGTTGTTTCCCTTCGAGGGTTGGAACATCGTCGAGAGAGAACGGTAGCGCCTCACATTGAAAGCCATACTGCTGTTCGAAGGAATCGGTGTGGAGGACCTGTCTTTGCAGCTCCAGAAGAAATGCACTGCCTTCCAGAGCCTCATCAAATAGAAATGCAAAGTCGGTATCCGAGTAAGGAGTCATCTCGCCCCGACCGGTTCCTCCGAGAGCGACCACGGCAAACGGTTTGTCGTAACCAAACTGCGTTTGTTGTTCCTCCGCCCAGACGCGGACCAGCTCGGTATAGATAGCGGTTCTTTCGCGTCCGATCCTCCGTCCTATGTCCAAATCAGGCGACCGAATGAGCGCGTTGTTGGCGGCGATTAATTCGGTAAATGCCGCCGCGGGCCCGAGTCGTTGCACGGCTGAACGGACGTTTAGAATATCACCTTCCTGGTTAAAGCTATTCATCGCGAAATCGATACAGATCAACTACTACTCCGAAATCAACCTTCGAACACCATTACAATCGGAATCGAGGGTTGTGCACTTATTCTTGGGGTGCCAATGGCTGTTGCTGTGGTGCCGTACTCTATGAGCTAACTTTAAGTTGAGTGAGGATTATGATGGACGGCTAGGAAATGGCCCCCAAAGTTTTGTGAATCATCCCCTAAGGCTATGAGCAAAGTTACAGTTAAGAAAAGATACCTCCTGATTACCCTCGCTCTGGTGTTGTTTATGGCGGTCTTTGTTTTTATCGGTGAAAGGACCAAGAAGAGCACGCGGTTGGATCGGGTTCTGGTGACGATTGATACGACGGAGGTTGTGACCCTGGACTACGACGTGATTAAAGGGTACATTGGCACGCTCTACGCGGCTAACAAGTTTGACGTGAATTCCAAGGTTGCGGGTCGGGTTGTCGAAATGAACTACGATATCGGCGATGTGGTGGAGAATGGGGCGATCATAGGCCGGATCGACGACACCCAGTATCGTCTCGCGTTCAAGCAGGCAAAGGTTCGCCTCGAAATGGAGGAGTCAAAGGTGCGCCAGAAGGAGATCGCCATCGATCTGGCCAAACGGGAATTTGATCGGATGACAGCCCTCCGGGCAGAGAGAGTGATCTCTGAATCTGCATTGGAGCAGGCACAGTATGACTTTGAACGCCAGAAGCTGAGCTTCGAGGTGGATATGGCGAGCTTGGAGAATCAGAAGACCGCTGTTGAGTTGTCGGAGCTGACCTGGTCTTATGCGAAAATCGAAGCCCGATGGGCGGAGGACGGTACGCCGAGAACCCGGATATTGGCCGAGCGTTTTGTAGATGAAGGTGAGATTATCAACCAGAACAAGCCGATTGCCACCATCATTGATGTGGGGGTGTTGAAAGCGGAGATTTTTGTCGGCGAGTCAGAATACCCGTTTTTCAAGTCAGGTATGAACGTATCGATTGAGGTAGATGCGTTCCCAGGTGAAAAGTTTGAGGGGGAGGTCCAGCGTGTGGCGCCGTTTCTGAACGAGCAGACCCGTCAGGCCAAAGTTCAGATCCGGGTGAGAAATCGGGACCTGCGTTTGCGCCCGGGGATGTTTGCCCGGACCAGTGTCGTGTTCGAGCACCGAACCGGTGTTCAGATGCTGCCGAAGCAGTGTATCGTCGAGAGCCAGGATAGGAATGGGGTATACCTCTATGATCCCGAAGAGACTCGGGTGCGATTCCAGCCGGTACAGATCGGTGATGTCGTAGACGGCAATGCCGAAATAATTAATGTGGACGAGATCGGCCTGCCGGTGGTCAGTGTGGGCCAGCAGATGATCAGGAACGGACAGTTGGTTCGTCACGCAAGAGGCGATCTCCTTTCGGTCGAGAGTAAGAAAAAAGAGACATCCAGGGAGAAGAAGGAGGCTCGGGAAAAAACCAGGGAGAACTCGAAGAAAGAGACGCAGGGCTAGATGAATATTTCCTCCTTTACAGTCAGTCGCCCGGTATTTGTTTCCATGGCGACCCTGATCATCATGTTGATAGGGACGGTGTCTTTTTTCCGAATACCGATTGAGTTGATGCCCGATACTTCGGTTCCGACCTTATCGATCTCTGCGAGGTATTCTGGGGCTGGGCCGACGGATGTGGAGAAACTGGTTACGCAGCCTATCGAAGATGCGCTCAACTCGCTGGAGGGATTGCGCTTCATTCAGTCGTACTCAGGAAGTGGTAGTTGCCAGATTCGTTTGGTCTTTGATTGGGGGATGGACTTGGACGAAGCGATTCGGAATGTGTCGCAATTGATCGATCGTGTGGAGCGCCATTTACCGGAGGAGGTGATCAAGCCTACCATACGGAAATATGATCCGAACGATTTACCCGTACTGGTTTATGGAGTCACGACCAAGGAGAATCAGGCCGCGCTGACCCGGAAGTTGGAGGATGAGGTTTTTCCCATACTGACCCGTATCGAAGGTGTGGGAGAGGTCGACCTTCTGGGTGAGACGGATCTTGAAGTGCATGTGGTATTTGACCTGCAAAAGCTGAAGGTTTTGAAGCTGTCGGTAGCGGATGTCGCAAACATCATACGCAGAGAGAATTTTAGTATGTCTGCCGGAAAGATACAGACAGGTATACAGCAACAGGGGATGCGGATCTCGACCGACGTGATCGAGCTGGAGGAACTGAGCGATACGATCGTCAAAAGTCTACCCACCGGGGTCGTGTTTCTGAAGGACGTGGCTACGATCTCCATGGAACCGGAGCGTATCACCTCTCTGAGCTATGTCGACGGAGTTCGTGGATTACGCCTGGCGATCAGTAAGACCCCGGGTGCCAATACGGTGAAGGTAGCCAGTGAGGTTCAGAAGGTGATCGAGCAGCTCCAGAAACGGAACCGGGACTTCACAATCACTGAAGTCTTTAATACGGCCGTATATATCGAGCGCTCGATTCAGAACGTGAATTTTTCGGTTCTTTATGGTGGTTTTCTGGCCATCTGCGTGTTGGTGATTTTTCTAAGAAACTTCCGCAGTACCCTGGTGATCGGAGTGTCGATCCCTATTTCAGTGATTGCGACCTTTGGGTTGATCTACTTCAGCGGACTGTCGTTAAACCTGATGACCATCGGTGGTTTGGCGCTGGGTATCGGCATGCTTGTGGATAACGCGATTGTGGTATTGGAAAATATTGTACGACTGCGCCACACAGGTCTTTCGGTAAAGGAAGCGTCAATACAGGGGGGGAGTGAAGTGCAGTCATCGATCATCGCGAGTACGATTACGACTCTGATCGTTTTCCTACCGGTCTTATTTCTGGAGGGAGTGACGAGCCTGCTCTTCAAAGAGTTGGCGATCGTGGTAGCGTTCGCGATGTTGGTGTCGTTGGCATCTGCCATCTTGTTGATACCGACGCTGACCTCCCTGGTGATCCGTCGTCGGGATGATCCCGAAAAGAAGGTCGAACGAGGATTCTGGGGTGTGCTCGCCCGTGGGTTTGATAAAATCGAAGGGATCTATGTAGCCGTCCTCAAGGAGTCGCTTGAATCCCGAGGGTGGACGATCTTCATCGTGTGTCTGGTGTTGGCTTGCTCGGCTCTGTTGATTCCTCGGATTGGCGTGGAGTTTATGCCGCGGGCTGACTCCGACCAGATTCAGCTCAGTGCCTATGTGGCACGCGGAACACCGATGGATGAGATGAAGGAAACGATGATCTCCATCGAAAACACCATCAAGGAGGAGTTTCCTGAAGTGCGACATACCCTGACGTTTATTCGGGATGATTCTGACAACAACCGGGCAAGCATAGGGTTGTTGTTAACACCTCCCGGGGAGCGCAAGGAATCTGCGCGGGAGCTTTATAACCGGATCTATCAACGCTTCTCAACCATGCCGGGCGTTCTCGTTCGAGGGGGTGTTCCGAGAAGTCCCTTTACGCCCCGATTGCCGAACTCTTCCGGAGACCTCGTGGAAATCGAAATTCGTGGGTATGACCTGGATCTGTTTGAGCCTGTGGCTACGCAAGTCAAAGATGCCTTTGAGCAGATTCCCGGAATAGAGGAAGTCCAGATTCCGGCTTATCGCACGCGTCAGGAAAAGCTGGTCAAGATACGCAAGATCAAGACGAACGAGCTGGGTATCCCGTTTCGAACGGTGGCCGACGAAATCCGAACCACCTTATCGGGGCAGACGGCGGGGTTTTACATTAAAGGCGGCGTTGAATACCCGATCCGGCTTCTGGTGAAGGACTATGATACGATACGGCCGGAGGATATTTTAAGTATGACGGTGAATAACCGGTCAGATGAACCGATCTCGTTCAGCAATATTATCGATATCGTGGATTACGAAGGTCCGGCCAGAATCGAACACGATAACCGGCAACGGATCATCAAATTGGATGTGGATTTCAGTGTGGATAAGGGCGAGTCCTTCATCCTGAAAGAGATGGAAGCAACGTTGAATGAAATGACCTTTCCCTCCGGTTTCAGTGTCGTGCTTGGTGGGAATTATCAGCAGCAAAAAGAATCGAACCGGAATCTGATGATGAGTTTGGTCCTGGTGGTGATGCTAGTCTATATGGTGATGGCCGCCCAGTTTGAATCTTTGAAACACCCCTTTGTGATTATGTTTTCGGTTCCCATGGCAGCGATCGGGGTCCTGTGGATGCTTTACCTTACTGGTACTACGTTCAATATGCAGTCAAATATGGGCTGTGTGATGCTTGCCGGAATTGTGGTGAACAATGCGATTTTGTTAGTGGATCAGACAAATGCACTGCGGGAGCGGAAGGTGGCTTTGTTTGAAGCTTTGGTGGAAGCAGGTCGCCGTCGGCTGCGACCGATTCTTATGACTACCGCTACGACGGTGTTAGGATTGCTTCCACTAGCTATTGGGTTGGGTGAAGGTGGTGAAGCGCAGGCGCCGATGGCGCGTGTAGTGCTCGGAGGGTTATTGAGCTCGACCTTTATCACTCTGATACTCGTGCCGGTGGTGTATTCACTTTTTGAAAGGAAAACGAAAGATGCTTAAGCGGGTTCTGGTATTCCTGATTATGAATGGAATCTGTGGCGTTGTTGCGCAGGAAACTCCGGTTGATGATACAGTGCTTGAAGGTTCAGGATTGACCCTGGATGAGGTGCTGATGATCGCCCTCGATAATAATGCGTCTCTACGCATCGAGCGGCTGGATCCACAAATCGTGGAACTAGGAGAGGAAATCGCTCTGGCGAACTTCGACCCGGTGGTGAGTGCCGGAGCCACCTTTGCCGATGATCAAGTGACGGCAGTGGATGGAGTGGAACGGTCGGCGAATGATGTTACGGTGGGAGCGGGAGTCACCAAGCGGTTTTCAACGGGTACCCGGATCGATGTGGATGTGGATTACAGGCGAGACGAACCGACAGCCGCAAATCAGGATAACAAGCGCTATACCGATTCCGTGGGTGCCGAGATCAAGATTACCCAGGCACTCTTGCAGGGACGGGGTAGGGACGTGAACCTGGCCAACATTCGGAGGGCACAAATCGGTACCGATATTTCACGGCAGCAGCTGCGACGCTTTATAGAGACCCTGATTTTTAATGTCACGGTTTCCTACTGGGACCTGTTCCTCGAACAACAAAAGCAGAAAGTGTTTCAGGAATCTTACGAGCTGGCGCTTGAGCACCAGCGCGAGGTGGAAGTCTTTATCTTAAATGGGAAACGCCCGGAGATCGAACTGGCGACGGTTCAGGCGGAAGTATCCTCCCGGCGGGAGCGACTGATTCAGGCCCGTGGGAATATCGATAAAGAACGGTTGAGTCTGGTATCGATTATGAATTATCAGACAATCGCTCCACGGGGTTGGGACGAGGTGATTGTTCCCATCGACGATCCACAGGAAATCTATGATGAACCAGGAGCGGTAGAATCTTATGTGGCTATTGCCTTGCAAAAGCGTCCGGAGATCTTGGAGGCGGAGCTGAGAATTCAGCGAAACCAGGTCGAGTTGATTACGACCAAGAATGGCCTGCTGCCGCGACTGGATTTTTTCATCACCTTGGGAAATACAGAGTTTTCCAACTCATTTAAGGACGGAAACGATACGGACAATGACGAGCAATACGCGGTATTCGGACTCAACTACGCGATGGGGCTTGGTAGGCGTGCGGAGAAGGCGCGATTTCGGCAGGACCAGTTGATCGAAGAACAAAGCTTTCTCGCTCTGGATAATCTAAGGGACATCATCAATCGTGAGATCCGAAGGGCTTACATTGATTGCATGACAAATCTGCAGAGTATTGAAGCAGTCACAGCGACCCTAGAGCTCCGCCGCCAGGCCTTGCAGACCCAGAAGATCAAGTTCGAGCATGGGGAAGCGACGAATAATGCCATTGCCAACGCTCAGCGTGACCTGTTGGAGAGTGAGATCAATCATACGGAGGCCATCGTAGATTATGTCTTGTCGCGCTTGCGGCTTCATTATCTGGATGGTTCCCTGATTGAGCGATCCGGCTTGGTCATACCGTAGTGATGATTTTTTGAATACGGCAGCGCTGCTTCCTTCTTTAGATAGGTTCACCCGAAAGGCGATAAATCCCGAGGTCCATAAAGTAACTCGCGTTTGCTCGATTCAGACTGGGTCGCAGTTTGTTGGGGATGTAGGCTATCTACTCCTGCTCCTCTTCTTCTCTTACTATGTCGAGAGGTGTGCTATCACTGTCGTTCAATCCGGAAAGCTCGTTCTTACCCTTGTAGTTGAATTCAAAGAGGTCGTTGCGTCGATCGAGTCGCTGCCTTACACTGCCCGACGCTCGGGAACGATAGAGGTCGTTGATATCGAGATCGGTTACCAGAAGCATCTCCACATTACTGTCTGCCTCGGCCTGAATGCCGTCTCGGGCAAATTCGAAATCGTTGGGCGTGAACACACCCGCTCGTCCATAGTGTATGTCCATGGCCGATACGCTAGGCAAATTTCCAATAACTCCGGAGGTGACCACATAAATCTGGTTTTCAATGGCGCGCGCTTGAGAGCAGATTCGCACGCGCTGATAAGCCGGGCGATCGTCGGTGCAATAGGGCACAAAAATGATTTCCGCTCCTTGATCCGCTAGGTAACGAGCTGCTTCGGGGAATTCACTATCGTAGCATATAAGGACTCCGATACGCGCTTTGGGCGTGTTGATAACCTGCAAGGTATCGCCCCCGGTAATGCCCCAGTATTTAACCTCAGACGGGGTGATGTGAATCTTGGGTTGGATAAATACTGAACCATCCGGGCAGAATACGGGACAGGCATTGTAGATAATTTTTCCCCGACGCATGGGGTGGCTGCCGGCTACAATATGCATGCCGTATTCGCAGGCCATGCGTTTCATCTCCTTCATGAATTCCTCCTCCAGGTCCGCTAGGCGCTCGATACCATCCCGGGAAGGCAGGTTTTTAAGTTTATCCTGGGATAGCAGTTGGACAGAAAAGAACTCAGGAAATACCACGAAGTCTGCACGGTAGTCATGCGCCGTTTCCACGAAGTATTCAACTTGCTCAACGAAGTCCTCAAAATCCCTTACCTTGCGAACCTGGTATTGCACACAAGCGACGCGCACTTTGCGGGTGTCGTCATCCACCGGTACGTAGTCGGGGTTCAGCCACTCAATGAGGGATGCGTTGTTCTTGCTGTTGGGATCGGTGATGTAGTTTTTTAGCGTCTTGCGCACAACGAAACCCTCGCGTAATTGAAAACTTAGTACGAGATCTTTGATTTCACCAGTTTCTACAGCCCGTATGTATTCTTCGGGTCGCATCTCTTGCGCATGCTCCTTGTATCCGTGGAGTCTGCCTCCGGCAAGGATCCGTTTCAGGTTGAGTTTCTTGCAGAGTTGACGACGGGCTTCGTAGAGCAGGGCTCCGATCCCCATTCCACGGATGTCGGGATCTACATACACATCCGCTCCGTACAAGGTGTCGCCCTCAGGGTCGTGGTTGTAAAAGTAACCACCATCCGTGATTCCCGAGTAGGTGTGAGAACGGTAGGGGTCATTGCCCAGACTGACGATGAGCGAGGCGACTGCGCCGACCAGGGTGCCATCTACTTCGGCGACGATTTGCCCTTCCGGAAATACTTTTTGGTGGGCAGCCAGATGCCCGCGGGTCCAGACCACATTCTCCTCCGCCATGGCGGGAAAACACTTTTTGTTCAGCTCGACTAAATGAGAGATGTCTTCGGTGGCAGCGAGACGAAGAGTTACAGTTCCTTTCGGAGTTTCGTGTTGAGTTGGTAGCATAAAAGATAATTCGGTTTTAAAATAAAACGAGAGGTAGACTGCGGTATAATTAAGACCTCAGCGAGTACGAATTTCGGATGTCGATGGGGGTGATAAGCCGTTACGCAGCCTGGGTCTTAGGTTAGTTTGGACAGTCTTATTTTATGGGTGGCCGGATCAAAACGCCCCATCAGTAGCCATGCAAAAGCGTAGATCCCACCGAGTGCGAGGAGGATCGTTTTCATTCCCAAAAGATCAAAGACCACCGGATAAAGAGCTGAACCCAGTGACATGCCCAGATTGGCCAGAGCCATGTAGAAAGCGAATTGTGTGGAGGCTAATTCGATTCGGCATAGGGACATGGCGAGGGAAATAAACGTAATGAAGAGCATCGTGCTGGTCAGGTAGACAAGAAATAGCGCGACCACCGCTATTTCAGGGCGAATCATGGTATCCATAAATGGAAAAAGTCCGGCATAGAGGCAGGCTGCGAATAACAGGGTAAAGGTGTAAGCCCGGTGAGTGCCGAGCTTGTCGATAACGGGTCCGAGCGCCAAGCCGCAGAAGGCGCTGATCAGGCTTACGGTGGCGACCCAGTTTGCATAGTTGGAGTCACTGTAGGACAATACGTTGATGGCGAGATCAGGGGCCCATACCTTGTAAAGGCCGTAGTTTATCCGTTGCAGTGAAATAACTCCCATAACCAGTAAACTCATCGGCAGAATCAACACCTGGATCAGATCTTTGAAGAGTGTCAGAATGCTCGCTTCCGGTTTGACCACGTCTGAATGGGCCTTTCCTTGGCTCCAAGGTAACAAGCGTTCGCCCACTCGTTCCCGGAACAGAATGGATACGATAACCAAAAGCCCTATCGTGAGCATAAGAAACATTGCAACCGCTGGAAGACCTCTCCAGTTGAGTAACGCAACCGCGGCAGAGCCGGTGATAGAGATTCCGATAACCTGTCCGGCTCCCATAAAGGCATTGGCTCGTCCTCGTTCGTTTTCGGGTATAATGGCGATTGCCAGTCCGTCGACTGCCACATCTTCGGTAGCGGCGAAGATATTCAATACCGTGCAGATAGCCAGCAGCCACCAGAATTGCTCAAGGGGATTCGTTATAAAAAACAGAAAGCCGGACGTAAGGAGCATCAGGCTTTGGGCACCGATGATCCAAGGCCTTCGCATGCCCATGGGAAGAAAGGAAAAACGATCCATTAGCGGTGCTACAAACAGCTTAAGAGCCCAAGGCAGTCCGGAGATAGCGGCAAAGCTGGCGATCGATTCTTTCCCCATACCTTGGCCGAATAGCCAAGCCGGTAGGGCAATTGCATTCAGTCCCCACGGCAAACCCTGGAGCACATAATAGGCGGTAAATACTCCAAAACGAAGCCAACGACTTTGGGCAAGTACTGGTAGATTGTTACGCATAGAAAGCCATTGAGAGAGAAAATCCTTTCAGCCTTTTCAGAGCGTCACAAGCGCGGAAGTTTTTGAAGGATTATCTCCTGAGTAACATTCTATAGACGAAAGGAACAGATTCTTGGGGTTTCAAACGACCGTCTTGTTCGGAGCAGGCTTTCAGAAGTTGCAGGCGGCAACAAGCTTCCATTCACTGTGCAGGGTTTGGATCGGAGTATGGCGAGAGTAGCGAGTTTGTGCTGTAAAAGGCAGGGTGGGAATGTGTTAGTATCAACAAATGGGTATGGGATGGATATTTGGCATCGCATTTTGTATGTCGCTCCTCTGGGTGTGGGCGATGGTTGACATTCACCGGCGGAAGGACCTGAGTGATGATGTCAGTACTATGTGGTTTTCCTTTCTCTTGGTGGGTAACCTATTGGCCGCTATCTTTTATCTGGTGGCGCGCGTCTTTGGGCTGATTCTTAAGCAGATACGGCGGTAGCATTGAATTGGACAATAAAATTCTGCAGCGAACTACGTAGAGGTAATCTGCTTGCTTCTTGAATCGTGCGATATTGGGTGATTCTATTTGAATGAAGATCAAATTGGCGTAGAGAAAACTGATGGCATCCATAAAACAAGATACGATTAAAAGTCCTGAGGCGTCTGTGAGTCAGGCGACACGGACACTGATCGACTGCGATGTTCATAACACCGTGGGGTCGATCGCCGAATTGTTACCTTTTTTGTCAGAACGCTGGAAGGCGTATATTGACCAATCCGGTTTCAAATCACCAGCAGGTGGTGCACCTTACCCGAAAGGGTTTGAAATGGCGTCTAGACGGGACGCCTGGCCGCCGAACGGTGGCCTGCCTGGGAGTGATCCTGTATTTGCGGCCGAGCAGTTGCTTGATCCCTGGAGTATCGATTGTGCGATCCTGAACCCGCTCTACGGCACGTCTTATTTACATAACCTGGATTTTGGGAATGCATTGACCCGGGCGGTCAATGATTGGCAGGTGGCGAATTGGTTGGATGTGGATGAGCGCTGGCGGGCATCCATGGTCGTTAATATCAATGATCCGGAATTTTCAGTTCGGGAGATCAAACGGGTGGCAAAGGACCCCCGCTTTGTTCAGATTCTATTACTCTGTCGTTCGCCGATGCCGTATGGAAGGCGCGAATACAATCCGATCTTTGAAGCAGCAAGCGATGTGGGCTTGCCGATCGGCATTCATTTTGGAGGCTACAGTGGCCATCCGATTACGCCCTGTGGTTGGCCGTCATTTTATTTGGAAGATCATACCCATATGACTCAGGCATTTCAGACGCAGATTGTGAGTTTGGTGTGTGAGGGGATTTTTGAGCGTTACCCGTCAACGCGGGTGGCTTTGCTGGAAGGTGGATTCGCTTGGCTCCCGGCTCTTATGTGGCGCCTCGACAAAAATTACATGGGACTCCGCAGTGAAGTGCCCTGGCTGAAGAAACTTCCCAGTGAGTATATCCTGGAGCATTTCCGATCCACGACTCAACCGATGGAGGAGCCCCCGAATCCGAAGTTTTTGCTCAATATTTTTGAAATGATCGGGCGGGATGATTTTTTCATGTATGCATCCGACTACCCGCACTGGGATTTTGATGCGCCTGACCGGGCATTGCCATCGGTGATTCCGGATGAGCTGAAGAATAAGATACGATCGAAGAACGCGGAGGCTTTTTATGACTTCGACCGAGTATGACGTAGGATCCACCGACGATTTCGAGTCGGGTAAACCTTACTCCGTAACCGTGGAAGGAAAAGCTTTGTTACTGGTCCGGAAAGGTGACACATTTTATGCCATGCGGGATATGTGTCCGCATGCTGGTGCCCGCTTTTCAGATGGGCAGGTGATTGGTGAGAGCCGTTGTGAAAAACCTGGTGAAGAAATAGATTACTGCCGGATCGGTGAGATTATTTCTTGTCCATGGCATGGCTGGGAGTTCGATATAACCACCGGCAAGTCGTTAACCCGACCCGGGCGAATCCGCGTGCGAA
Organism: uncultured Opitutaceae bacterium; assembly: GCA_964352065.1. Classification (GTDB taxonomy): domain Bacteria; phylum Verrucomicrobiota; class Verrucomicrobiia; order Opitutales; family UBA2995; genus UBA2995. Next base: position 147,873 of record CAYGQM010000001.1, on the reverse strand, counting down.
CTTATCCGGTTCGTGTGGAGAGAAGCCGGGTGATGGTGGAGACAGCTGCTTAGTTGCTGGGGTTTTGGTAGCCGATTCTTGTGTAAATGATGTATTAAACGAAGGGCATATCCTGGATTGGACCTGCTACGGTAAGGGGGCGGGTTGACCTTAGAGAACTCACAGATCTCTAACTATGAAACCGTCGTTTTCGATCCTCTTATTCGCGCTAGTTTCTTTGTTCATCAGCGCTGTAGCGAATGCAACGGAGATTGTAGGTATGGAACGTGCCCAAGTCATCACTCAATTCGGTGAGCCACAGAGTGTTTTGAAAAGCTCTCGTAGGGAGATCCTCAACTACGCCGAGGGTAAGTTGATTTTGGTGGATGGTAAGGTCGCTTCGTTCGACGGTACTTTTTCTCTCGGACAGTCTACTTCGCAAGCACCCGAGGAAAAGCCGGCGGCGGTCGTGAAAGAGGAAGCGGTTGCGCCAATTAGCCAAGCTCCTGACATGTCGCGCAGAAGCGTGGAACCATTTTGGTGGAGTCATACTCTGGTTGAAGCCCAGTCTCGTTCGAAACAGAAGGAAGGTCGCAAGATTCTGGCTCTCTTTACCGGGCCTGATTGGTGTGGTCCCTGCCAAGAACTGGAAGCTGAGGTATTGAATACGGATGAATTCAAGCGGCTGGGACGTAAGCAGTTTATCCCACTCAAAATAGCACTTTACATGAATTCTCCGCAAAGCCCTCAAGCAAAAGCGGAGTATTATAAACTAAGCAAAGAATATGGAGTCGAAGGTGTGCCGAATTTTGTGATTCTTAATACCGACGGTACGGTCTTTGCGAAACCGGATTTGTATAAGCGTCGCAAAGGGGTAACGAATAGGCTGGAGCAGACGATGGCTGCGATTCTTGAAGCGGAAGAAGGGTCAGCTGGATCACATCTGTATCTAAAGATCGGGGTCGGGGTCGTACTGGGTGGAGCCGTATTTATCTTTTTGAGAAAATAATCCGGTCCTTAAGTTCTTGGGAAATGGGATGGATGGTGTCGTCTTACTCGACTTCAGGCTCTCGTACCCGATGCGTTTGAGGGCATGGAGCGAGAAACTAATTCGAGCAAACCATTGACCTTATGAATTTTCTTCGGCTCAGGTAGAGGTGACTATGCTCACAATTGCCGATGTCTCAAAATCCTATGGTGCCCGCGAACTCTTTGCGAATGTCTCGCTCTTTATTGCCCGTACAGATCGTTTTGGTCTTGTGGGTGCCAATGGCGCAGGCAAGTCCACACTCTTCAATCTCATTCTCGGACAGGATGAGCCGGACACGGGATTGATTGAGTGGGAACGGGGAGCAGACTTTGGCTTCCTGCCTCAGGAAAGTGCTCCAGTTGGGGAAAATACCATCCTCCATATTGCAACCGATGGGCAGAAGCTTGAACCTGACGACGATGATTGGGATATCGACTACACGTTGGAGCCAAAGGCCAAGAAGATACTCGCCGGTCTTGGTTTTCGGGAAGACGACTTTGAAAAACCTGCCAAATCGTTTTCAGGCGGATGGGTGATGCGGGCCCATATCGCTCGTTTACTGGTCAGCGAGCCTGCGCTTCTCTTGCTCGATGAGCCAACCAATCACCTGGATCTCGAGGCGCTAATTTGGTTTCAGACGTATCTGATGAATTATCCAGGAGGTCTGGTGGTGATCTCTCACGACCGGGCGTTTCTGAATGCATTGTGCACTGGGATCCTCGAATTGCGTAGTAGTACGCTCCATCGCTACACGGGCGACTATGATGCCTTTTTGGTGGAGAGAGAAGCGCGTAAGGACCAGCAGTCGGCGGCCTATAAAAACCAGCAACGGGAAATTGCTCACCTTCAGAAGTTCGTGGATCGTTTTGGAGCGAAGGCTTCGATGGCTACGCGAGCCAAATCGAAGGAAAAGCAGATCGGTCGTCTACAGAACGACGCGATTGATGCCCCTGAAGGCGAGCTCATGCGGATCAACTTCAGGTTTCCTCAGCCAGTACGTTCTGGCGTGAAGGTCGTCGAATTAAAAAGCGTCCAACAAGCCTACGGTGATCACGTGGTTTATCGGGATCTGAATTTCATGGCCGAGCGGGGGCAGCGTATCGTGCTCATCGGTCCCAATGGGGCTGGAAAGTCCACCCTCTTGAAAATTCTTGCGGGCACCTTAAAGATTCAGGGAGGAACCCGGGAATTGGGCGTGAATGTGACTGCGGGCTATTTTGCTCAGCAACGTACTGACACCCTCAATTCCAACGCGACGGTACTTGAGAATATGATGGACCTTCGGACCAATCAAAATGGACTGAGTGAGCAGAAGGCCCGGATGATACTCGGCAGTTTTCTTTTCCGTAATGATGATGTGTTTAAGAAAGTATCCGTCCTTTCCGGGGGTGAAAAGTCGCGTCTTAATCTGGCTCGCCTGCTCATTGACCCGCCGAACTTCTTGCTGATGGACGAGCCAACGACCCACTTGGATATTTCCTCCATCGATGTTATGATTCATGCGCTCAAGCAGTACGAGGGCACGCTCATCTTTATATCGCACGATGTGCACTTTATTCGGACCCTGGCAGAGAACGTACTCCATGTTCACGCCGGTCGATTGACACCCTATGCTGGCGACTACGACTACTACCTCGAAAAATCGAAGGCAAAGGATGCACGCTCGGGTATTACTGCGGGTTTTACCGATGCTCGTCCTGAACAGAAGAAATCCGCTTCAAAGGTCGAGGTGAAGCCTGTGGGTCCAGCGGTGTCGTCCAATTCCAGACCCAGTCCCAATGAAATCAAAAAACTGCGCCAGGAGGTAAGTCGCTTGGAAGAAGTAGTTTCCAAACTCGAATTTAAACAGTCAGAGATTACGGATGCACTCGAGTCACCTGAGACTTACCGTGATCCGGGCAAGGCCCACCATCTGAACCGGGAGCTAAGCGCGATTGTCGATCAGATAACAGCCGCGACAGCGGAATGGGAGGCAGCGGGTGAAAAACTCTTCGAGTTAGAAAAATAGGGAGAGATTTTGGCGACGATCGGAAAGCCTCGGTGCTTTTAGGTCTGGATTCTGAACAACCATTACCCCTTCACCATCACGTTGCGGATCGCACATTGGCCAGAGGCGAAGCTTATCGTGAACTCGCCTTTTCTCCGACCGATCGAACCGTGATTGAGTTCGGCCTTGTAGTCGCCAATTTGTATGTGACCCGTATTGCCTTTGGTGACGAGCCTGACTTTCGTCCATTGGCCTTCCAAGGACGCGATGGGCGGCACGCCTTCTTTAGCAATGTCCTGGGCTTTGTTTTCTTTAGATGATTTTCCTATCCAACCAAAGATTTTGGTGCCCGCAGGTTCGCGTAGTGAAATACGGAATACATGACCGTCTTCATTGAGCGTTATCACCACCCGCTGGCATCCCTGAGGCTTGAACTCGAATTCGACCGTGCCATCGGTAAAGGTGGCGGGCCAACGCAGGATCGGTCCATGATTGGCAAATTCTTTGTAGAGTACTGGATCAGATACACAGCTAGCAACGCCATCCTCGTATACCCACTCACCCCGCAGGGCTTGCCGGATTTCGAATTCGGGATTGGAGAAGTCGTCCACGAATCCTGCAGCCTGGGTGAAGGAGAGTGATGAAAGGACAGTTAGAAAAATAAGAAACGGTTGCTTTAGTTGCATAAGCGATAGAGGGGTTGGGTAAATCGACCTTTGAGAGAGGCTAACTTGAGAAGTTCTCCAGGGAAGCTTAAAGTGGAGATGCTCCGCTAGTGTTAATTTGTTCCTGCGATATTCAATCCAGGTGTTATAACCGACTTGATTATGCGAAATTGACGATTTAATAAGCTCTCCATGTTGTTACCTCTATCCGAACAATTTGTTTTTCAGGATTTACGTGAAATACCAGAGCTGACTGGTCTGGATGAATTTATTCAGCTCTACAATGAGACGTTTACAGATGAGCGAGAACGCGAAGATCCCGAGCAATGGAGGGAACGGCTTGCTCAGGATGTTTCACCGCCGCAGCCGGTTTCGCACCTGCTATTGGCAAAATCGAAAGAGACTTCCGAAATCATTGGAGGATTGGTTTTCGAATATTATCAGAACAGCCAGTGCGGATTACTGACTTACCTCGTCGTACATTCAGAATACCGTAAGCTAGGTATTGGACTTGAACTGGTAAGCCGTGCCGTCGACATACTGGTCGAAGGTGCAAAAGCGCAGGGACATTCAATAAGGGCAGTGTTCGCGGAATCCGAAAATCCCTCCAAAGTTCCTGAGAATTATGGGGCTATGTCGCCACGGGCAAGGTTGCTGGCACTGAGTCGTATGGGTTTCAGGTGGTTGAATGTTCCCTATGTTCAACCTCAGTTGGATGGCGGTGAAGGTCGTGGAGATCACCTCTTGCTTCTCAGCTATCCTTTATCTGCGACGTCCTGTAAATCTCTGCCAGGAAACGTAATTCTCTCATTTCTGAACGAGTTTTATGAAGCGCTTGGCGTGAAGCATCTGCAGAAAGACCCGGATTTCTTAAATGTAAGGCGGAGTCTGCAGCATCCGATTCCATTGCGGGACATCCCGGATTTCGAGGAAGAGAAACCCATCTTGGAATTGCGACGTTGCTCGGTGTGCCTACACCTCCTCGAAGCGGAGAGTTCAAGCAACGAGGCGTCGCAAGATGGCGGGTACGAGTATTGTCCGGACTTTGGATCAATGGAGTTGGATCTTTTATCTCTCGCGTTTCAAGAATCCACGGTCTGTCAAAGTGTTTCGTTTGGTGTTAGCCATGAACCGGTAGAAATCGTATTTCCGGACTCGTTGACTTACCATACGGAAGGTCGGGCGATCAATCTTGTGACGTTAGAAACGATTCAGCGAGCGACCGTATCGGTCAGTGCGACTCGTTTTCCGAAGTCCGAAAGAACGATTTGGCACATCGCAATTACTCCTCGCAAAGGGGAGTATTTTAGCGAGTTCGATGTTATTAAGCTCATACACCTGTATGATGGGCGGTCAGAACAGACTGCATTGAAGAATCGAATATTATTTCGCAAAAATGACCGAGAGGAAGCTCAGCCTGCGGAGAAATTTTTTGCTGATTTGACCGGTAGTGGGGCCTTGAGTGTGCGCGGAGGTACCATTCAAATATGCAACGAGGATGGTGTGTATCGGGGCTTTCAATACTCAGAAATGCTAACGCTTGCGCACAGCGCCCGCGAAGATGAAACCGGAAAGCTTCAAAAAGAGCTGATTGAGTTGTTGAAATCCGATAACGACAAAAAGGCAGTGTTGTTGGCCTATTGTGGGATCGTTACCGGAATCTTCGATTTTACTGAAATCGACATTGAAGAAGCTCTGGATACTCTGGAGCCCACTTTCGCCGATTACTCCTCCTTTGTAAGGATTCACCGGGCGACTCTGGTCTCAATCTCGGAAGATGATAGATCGTTGGAGGCCTGTTGGGATCGGTTAGGGGCTAGTCCTTATATTGTACTTCCTCATGCGGTGCTCATTCATAACGAGGTTATGGTAGAGGAGGCGGAATGGCTGTTGGAGGTCAGCCTTTCCCATAGGCAAACACGGAACAAGGGTTTTAATCGTTTAAGGGATAAGGAGATCAATTTCCACCTCGCAGATAAAAAGCTCGGGCAGTACCTCCCGAACATTTTTAACTATGTTACGGAAAGAGAATTGTATTCCAAGGGAGTGGAGGGGCGCGGACTGATGGACCGTCTTAAATCTACGCAAAATAAATTGGAGGAACTCCGGCATCGCAACGAATCAATCTGGAATTTCAGGAGAGAAAACGGTCAACGATTCATCGGTATGCTTCTAGCCTTGGTTTCGATGTTTGAGATCAAGGGCGGTTTATTTGGAGACGCTCATTGGGTTCCCTTTATTATAACAACCGTCGTGCTTGAAGGATTCATCTACTGGTTATGGGGACTGGGCTTGAAGAAAACCTCTGCTCCCTAGAGGAATCTTCATCGTTTTAGTCCCACTTGTTGGTACCTTTGCGGATACTGTATTTCCCGGATCCTGTGAAGAAGAGAGTCAAGGCGCCGAAAAGAAAGAGGAGGTTGAGTTCAACGTGAAGACCGCCATATTGGTTGAATCCGAATCCGCTTAGGCCGTAAGCCAAATAGATCGATAAAAGCATGGTAAAGGCGAATACGATCGCAGCCGGGCGGCCGAAGTATCCGAGAACGATCAAGAGGGGAGCTACGATTTCGCCGAGATATACTCCGTAGCTCAGGAATACAGGGAGGCCCTTCGCAGATAGCATATTCTGGATGGGTTCCAAGCTTCCCAGAATCTTGGCAATGCCATGAGGGATCATCAGACCGCCGACAGCCAGTCTCAGTAGAAGCAGACCGAGATCGGGTCTTTGGAAGATATGGCTTTGATGTTGCATGATGTAAAATGACTGGTGCTCTATAGGACCTTAAGCAAAGCGGATGCCAGATCTGGGGTGGTCCATTGAAAACCGTGGGCGGTTGCTTTCGCGGGAATAAGTCCCAGGTCAGCCAGCACGGTTTCTTCTCCCATCTCGCCGAAGAGGGTTTTGACAACGGCTTCCGGAAGGGGAATGAAGGTAGGGCGTCCAAGAGCCTTTCCGAGTTCCCTCGTAAATACCGTGTTGCTAACGGGCTTTGGAGCGGCGGCATTTACCGGACCGTGGATGGATTCATTTTCGATCACAAATTGATAAAGGTTCACCAAGTCCGGCAGGCTGATCCAGCTCATCTTTTGATCTCCGGATCCGATTCTACCGCCAACACCCATTTTGAATGGGGTTATCATTTTCGCCAAGGCACCTCCTTTCGAACTGAGTACGATACTCGTTCTCATGAATGCCGTTCTGACTCCATGATCAATCAAAGCTCCTGCGGCTTCTTCCCAGGCACGACATACTTCTGCTAGAAAGCCGTCTCCGGATGGAGCGGATTCGTCCAAGAGCTCCCCTTGATTGAATCCATAGTAGTTGGCACCGGAAGCGCTGATGAACGCAGGGGGATTTGATTGTTTTAGAATCGCCTCAGCGAGTAATCGGGTGCCCTGGACGCGACTCTCGAGAATGTCTTTTTTGGCCTTCGCGGTCCAGCGCTGAGCAATGGGGGCGCCTGCGAGGTGAACAACCGTATCGACGCCCTCGAGAGCGCCATCACTGATCGTTCCCTTTTCCAGGTCCCAGGTAAGACCATCGCCGGAACGTGACAGTTTTTTAACCGTATGACCGGCGCTCTTGAGCTGTTCGCTAAGGGCTTTGCCGATCAAGCCGGACGCGCCGGTAATGAGTATGGTTTGATGTTTCATGTGGGATCAGATCGTTCTATAATATTTCAGCGAGGATTCAAACTTTCTGGAGGGCGGGATTCTGACGAATCAGATTGGCTGCTTGTGCGATCGCGCTGCGCTCCCCGGAGTTCAGTCGATTCAGGTTCCGCAGTTGAAGGGACATGCGTTGATTGGTTTTTAAAGTCTCTTGATGACGAATCAGATAATCCCAATAAAGGGTGGTGAATGGGCAAGCGTCGTCACCCGTGCGGTTCTTTGGGTTTTTAGGACACGACGAGCAGTAGTTGCTCATCTTATGAATGTAGTTGCCGGTAGCAATGTAGGGTTTTGATGCCATCAGGCCCCCGTCTGCGTACTGGGACATACCGAGGGTGTTGGGAAGTTCAACCCATTCTACGGCATCTACATAAACCGCGAGATACCAAGCGTGCAGCGCTTTCGGATTCACTCCCAGTAGTAAGGCGTAAAGACCGGTGACCATGAGGCGTTGGATATGGTGGGCATAACCATGTTCGAGGGTTTGGCCGATCGCTTGCTTCAGGCATTCCAATTCTGTTTTTCCGGTCCAGTAAAACTCAGGGAGCGGTTGGTCAGCGTCCATTGCATTGAGTTCGAGGTAATCCGGCATATGGGTCCAGTAGATCCCGCGGACGTATTCGCGCCACCCCAGGATTTGTCGTATAAATCCCTCGACAGCCGGTAGTGGTGCGAGACCATTTGTGTAAGCTTGCTCCGCAGCCTCAACTACCTCTCTGGGGTTAAGGAGCTTCAGGTTGAGAGAGGAACTAAGCAGCGAGTGATAGAGCCAAGGTTCATGGGTCCACATGGCATCCTGATAATTCCCAAAGTCGGTCAGTCGGTGTTGGATGAAAGTCTCTAGAAGTTTCAGTGCTTCTTGGCGTGTGACGGGCCAGGAAAAAGAATCGAGGGACCCTGGATGATCACTGAAACGTCGTTTAACTAATTGGATGACTTCTTGGGTTATCTTGTCGGGTTTGAAGGGTGGGGCACCTTGTGGATCGGAAGGGCCGGATTTTCCAAAATTGCCCCGATTTTCTTTATCGTAATTCCAGTCTCCTCCTTCGGGCTTATCGCCATCCATGAGTATACCGAAACGTTTGCGAAGTTCGCGGTAAAAGAATTCCATGCGCAGAGATTTTCGCCCTTTGGCGTGGGTCTCGAAGTCCTCGGGAGTAGTAAAAAAATGCGTGTCGGGTAGTATCGTAAGTGCGACCCCTTCCGTTTCGCAGACTTGTTTGAGTCCCGTTAGAACTCTCCATTCTCCGGGATGGGTGGCTATAACCTTCTTGGGGCGGAGTTTTCGGAGGTCGATGGCCAATCGTTCGGAAAGCTTGTCAGTCTGCTTGCGGTCGTCGAGTTGTGTATATTCCACACGGTAGCCGTCAGCGACACATTGATCACGGAAGTGGCGCATGGCTGAAAGGAACAACGTGATTCGCTGTTTGTGAGTCCAAACATGTTTCGATTCGTTTTCGGCCTCTGTCATCCATATCACATCTTTGTCAGGATCCAGTTCCTTGAAGATGGGAGCGTCTCGATTGAGTTGGTCGCCGAAGATGACTGCGAGGGTTCTTATGGAATTCACTATGATTTCAGGGTTAGGAAAATTTATTATAAGGAAATGTGGCTATGGTGAAACCCTACCTGGAAACGAGACTTTACAAGAAGTGATGCAAAATGAATCCATCACTTGATTTCGGGTAAGACAGTATAGGGAAATTCAATACGTTTGCCGGATAGGTCTCGTCTTTGGGGCTAGGACCTGTCTTGTGTTTCTGGGAGAGAGAAAGCGATGGCGCTTCCGGCTAATCCCAGTAAGGCAAAGACGAGGATGATGGCGCGCGCTCCTATTGCTTCAGCTAGGAGGCCGAGCGAGCCGCTAATCAGTAATACCAGGCCCATCAAAGTATTACTGACGGCCACCAATTTTGCTCGGTTGTCGGCGGTAGCGTAGTCAACGAGATAGGTTTTTCGTCCATTACGAATGCCGGTGTGGGAAAGTCCAATGAGAAAGAAAAGTCCTCCGTAGATAAATGCGGCTGAGGTCGCTCCGAATTCCAAGCTCGAGATAGCGGCGGTCATACAACCGATCAGGCCCGCTGCTGTCCCGGCAATTGCCAAGGTTCTTCGACTGCTCGAATCGGAAAGTTTTCCCCAAACAACCCCGCTGACCGCCGTTGCCAGGCTTCCCGCGATCATGAGGAGTCCGAGGGACTTGATTCGTCCACCGGTTGCCCCGTGGGCGAGGACCACATAGAAGGGCATGGAGAGAACGGTGCTCGCCAGTAGTCCTCGAGCGATGCAGAACCTGAGGAATACCGGATCCTGATTTAATAGAGTCAGACTCTCCAGCATCTCTTTGAGTGGATGGCTGCCATTGTTGGTGGGTTGTGCATATTCAATCACGCGGCTCATAAACCATGCTCCAAGGAACCAGAAACATCCGGCAGCAAAGAGCATACCTACCAATGTGTGCAGAGGTAGTTCCTGGGCGCGGTTGAATGCGAAATATAATCCAACGAACACTGCGATCCAACCGGAAAACGAGGAGGCCAAACCACTCAATCTGCCTCGACGGGTTTTGGGTATCGTCTTTCCCAAAAGGTCTTTTGACGAGATGGAACAGATAGCCCGGGAAAGACTGAATATAGCCAGGATTCCCACCGTCGTCCAACCGATGGCAGCACCCTCCAAATTAAGGGCCGAATATCCGATCGCGACAACGGCAAGTCCCTGCAAAATGCTCCCGAATACCCAAAAGGTTTTCCTCAGCGGATAGCGCCCCATGAAGTTGGCGAAGAAAATCTGAGGAAGGAGGGATCCGGCTTCGCGAACGGGTACTAAGAGTCCAATCGTTATTGCGGGAGCACCCAAGGCCGTGAGCAACCAGGTAAGAATAAGACCGGGTTTTGTCAGTTGATCTCCTGTCTTAGAGGCCACCGAGGCGATGACTTGTCTCCCAAAATTTTCCGGGACCTGCTCACTTGCTTGTTCGGATATATCTTTGGAAAAATCGGCGGATTTATCGCCTTTCGTAACCAGATTGTAGAGCTTATCTCCCATCGGGGCGGCGTTGTGTAAAGTAGTGGTGTTTGGTCAACGGAATAGGGACGGAATAACCTTGGATTGATGGGGGTTCGACGGTGCCTGAGAATTTTGTGAAAGCTATCATTTATTGACCAGATCGTATCAAGGTCGGTGATTTAGTACACGGACAATACCATGCGACGATAAGAGACCAGGGCCGGTGTACCCGTGTCGCGGACTTCGACAATGGTATGAATAGTCTCACCGGCTGCGTCTTCTGGAATCTTGAGTTTCGTAGTCGGTAGCTGTGGTGACTGAATGGATACAGCTTTGTTGTAGCTTCCGGCTTCCTGGTATTGGTACCAGAGTATCGTGAAGGTCTGGCCGTCCGGGTCGTTAGAACCGGCCGCGCTCATGGTGATCGTCTCTCCTGCGCGGACGTCCTGGTAGAGAATGTGATGACTGGAGTCACCGTTAAGAACGGCGTTAGGGTGATGGTTAGCTTTTTCGTAGGGTTGTATGCCCCAGTCGGCCCGTGTGGCGAAGTCGTTCTGGAAGTCGCTGCGCCAGCGCCAGACCGTGGCCCGATAGCTGGTGGTATTGTCCACGGTATCCTGCGAATCTCGCCAGACGTTCCCCTCTTTTTGAAAGCGTCCGCCCCAGCCACCGAAATCAGGCCGTCCGGGATCCTGCAGTCCATTCCTTAAAAAGTAAAACCAAGACGGCGTATCACCTTCCTTAATCGTGCCGTGCGGGTTCTTTTGCGTCCAGGCTTTATCAGGATAAAAGGCTCCCAGCGGTCCATGACTGTCCTTAATATTTTGATACAGCCATTCCTTTGAGAGCGTCGAGTAGTCGCCACCCAGAAAGATCCCCCGGTAGGCGGATTGGAACTTATCACCGTCCGGATGCAGGTCGTGAATATAAAAAAGGCTGGGGAACTCCTGGCGTATCCAAGCGTTGGTGCTGTCCTGATCGCCAATGGAATGGATGCGGATATCGGATAGCCAGTAGGCAAGTTCTTTAGCTGATCGCGTCTCTCGAAGCCGCCAAAGTGCTTGGGCCAAGTCACAGGCGCCTCCCCAGATCGCGATATTGAGGGGTCGGCCATCGTGTAGGTCACCCATTTTGATGATCCAGTTGGAGCCTTCGGTATCTTTTCCTTCGCCTATGGTCTCAAAAATGGGGATCTCGTTTCCACCCAAAGCGTTGCCTGGTCGTACGGTCTTGCGAAGCTGCTCGGGATTCGGGTAGTCGGGATCGTGCAGTAGTAGGTTGGGATAAATCGTTGTGTAGTGATCTATGGCTTCGTGGATCAGGTAGTCTTTAATGGTGGCGGGTTCTTTTTTGTAATTCTTATCCGCCGTCGCAACGAGTCCCACGATCTCAAATTCATTGGCGTAGTAGAGAAGCCTTACCAAAGACTGTTGATCGTCTGGATCCTGACCAATGTCAGTCAAGACGAGGAGTCTGGGTTTTACGGACGCTGAAGAGGAGATCGTAGCAGCGACGACGAGCAGGAGTGTGAAAAGATAGGGGAGTTTCATAACTAGGTGTGGGATTGTTGGTCTTTGAATTGGGATAGTAAATAGGGAAACATCCAGGCGCGTTGAATTTTGATGGAAAGGTGAGCTGGAAACGTCATGCTAAGTGTTATGCAGCTAGAAGTCCGTAAATTTGCTTGGTTCACTTTTCTTTTTTTGAATGCGGTACGCTTCGTCTCCGCTGATCCGATTCGACTACATCCCGAAAATTCTCGGTATTTCGAATATGAGGGCAAGCCGATGGTATTGGTCACGTCTGCGGAGCATTATGGAGCGTTAATCAATTTGGATTTTGATTACGTAAGGTACTTTGAGACGCTTCAGTCCGAAGGTATGAACTACACCCGTATTTTCATGGGGGCTTATGTGGAAACTCCGTCCAGCTTCGGTATTCGTGAAAACACTTTGGCCCCAAAGTCCATGAAGTTGATTATGCCCTGGAAGCGTTCAGATACCCCGGGTTATGCCAACGGAGGAAATAAATTTGACCTAATGCAGTGGGACGACGCTTACTTTGAGCGTCTACGCGACTTCATGAAACAGGCGGCAGAGCGGCATATCATCGTTGAGATTACACCGTTTTCGTCGATTTATAAGGATGAGTATTGGGAGTTTAGTCCGTTTCATCCGGATAATAATATCAATGAAATCCAGGCACCTGATAGAAAAACGGTTCAGACGCTACCGGCAACGGATCATAATCTTCTCGTCCATCAGGAGCGGTATGTCAGAAAGCTGGTAGAGGAACTCAATGAATTCGATAATTTCTTTTTTGAAATTCAAAATGAACCGTGGTCAGACAACCAAGTCGAGGTGATGGATCTACTTCCACAGAATAAGAGCGATAAGAAAAAATGGACCAGTTATGTGCATACTGCTTCTCAGGGTTCATTGGACTGGCAGCGGCATTTCTCACTGTTGATATGGGATGAAGAATCGAAGCTGCCGAAGCAGCACTTGATCGCGCAGAATTTTTGTAATTTCAAATATCCAGTCACAGACGTTCCCGAGGAAATCTCCATTATTAACTTTCACTATGCTTGGCCGGAAGCGGCTTATTGGAATATGGGTTGGGACCGGGTCGTGGGTTTCGACGAGTCGGGTTTTCGTGGACCTGAAGATGAGGCCTATCGTAAACAGGCGTGGCATTTCATGATGGCAGGGGGTGGGCTCTTTAATAACCTCGATTACTCGTTTGTTGCGGGTTTTGAAGATGGGACCTTTGAACATCAGGGCCCTGAGGGAGGAAGTCCAGGAGGAGGGAGCAAGGCTCTCCGGAAACAACTGAAGTTTCTGAAGGACTTTATTCACGGGTTTGACTTCATCGATATGGCGCCGGATCAGAATCTTATTCGCCATGCGCCTGGAGTCTTTGCACGGGGGCTTGCACAGGAAGGAAAGCAGTATGCGGTATACGTGGAGGGAGAGGGCCCCGTTGAGCTAATCCTGGATGCTCCACGAGGTAATTATGATGTCGAATGGTTCGATCCGAAGACAGGTTCTTCCATCAGTGAAGAAAAAGTCCGAGCATCGAAGGAAGGTCTTTCGCTATTCAGCCCATGGTTTACGGATGACGCTGCAGTGCGAATATCCCGCTAACGGGTTTTTAAAACAGCGAATCAATTCCTAACCGATTGTGAAAGGTTTCACTGGTATATGGGGGCGGCTCTTGTTGTTTTGAGGCCAAGGTCTGACTCGTATGCCTAATGAGCAAAGGTGAAGAAAGTGTGGTATCGGTTATTAAAAAGGTGCGTTAATATCAGTAACTTCATAACCACGGACAACACTGAGATGTTTCTTCACCTCATCGATGATATCGTTGACGTCCCGATAGTCATCCTCGAGTAGGTGGTCAGTCCAACGAGAACCGTAGCGGACATGATTGATTTCGTCTGACCAGTCTTGATCGGCAAATAGCTGACTTCGGAGGTCCCCGGACTCTTCATACTCTTTCATGCGCTTTGGTTTTCTGGGCATAAAGTAGGCTTCTAATCCGCGGGTCAGGTAAACTACCCGATGGAGAATCGGTAAGTTCTGAGATTCCTCAAATAGAATGGGGTTCACCCGGTCGGGTTCCACACCCAGTTCTCGTAAGCGTATAGCTCCAAATTCACTGTGTCGGGCTTCATCCCAGAAATGTCTGCTGAAGTCTGCGAAGAATTCCCAGGGGTAGTCATTGTCGGATGCATCAAAAAGTATGCTGGCCAGCAGTGCAGCCGCATAGAATTCGTTGAAGAACACTTTGAACTGCTCAATCGTGGCTTGTTTGGTGTCCATCTTTAGTCGGTTTTCATAGGGCTCTAGCTCTCCGATAGTTATGGATGTTTCGAATAGGATCGTCGTGGGGCGTTCGAAGAATGCTCGACTTGCCTTCATGGGAGGTTCTGATGCTTCACTTTGGCCGTGTATACCGCCAATATGGTTTAAGTGTTCCTGTAGGGCATCCGTCCAAGCCGTGTTCTTGAGTTGAAGTTGCAGTCCATTGAACCAATCCACCTGTGTTTCGAGATTGGATTGAATTCGTTTCAAGATACGCCACTCGTTGGCATTTCCAGAAGTATCCATGAGCCGGAGGTCTTCCTTGATAGCGTCTAGAAACGCTTGAGTGAGAACCCCGTAAAATCCGCAAAGAAACTCGCCATCAGTTTGGGCATGCAGAGCATCATCGAGAAATCTCTTCAACTCTGGCCTGACGGATGCATTGGGGTTTCCGCCACGCATTTCTTTAAGCCGTAGTAATAGCCAGCTAACATGCTCAGAGGCGTCATATAGGTGGTAAGCTAGCTTGTATTTATGATCGAAATTTCTCAGGCGAAGGAACCAACCTGCAAGTATCTTGAGCCGGTTCTTTTCGATAACCGCATAGTTACGTAGATGATTGGACGATTCGTTTATCCGAAGACCTGCGGTCTCGTTTTGAAGACTTTCCGGAGCGTCCTTGACTGTTATATCTGTCATTCACACAGTATAACCCCATTTCCGAATCGTGCTAGTTGAGGACTAGGCGATTCACAGTTGCATATCAGGCAACGGAGGAAGCGGGTTGTCGGCTTGGTGGTTTGTGGATGTGCGATATCTCACTCAACTGCTGCTTCGAGCGTGAGCATTGCTGTTTTCTGAGGAGCCGTGAATGCGTTCAGAACTTCGAACTCCAAACTGACTTTATCTACTTTATCCCCGGTCTTGACCATGATCTCTTCGGTGCTGTGTTGGGGAATTATAAAGGTTCGGCCGTGGTTGTGAAATCCATAAGGACTGAGGTTTTTGAGATGAAAATCGGCGTCCGAGTTATTGGTAATTTCAACAGTCAATATTTCACTTTTCCCATAGCTTGCCTCCGTGATTTTAAGAGAGGCCGCCAGTAATGGTTGAAGATTCGGTTCGAGACCGATGAGCCAGTTTTTGAACCACACGACCGTGCGTCCGTCGAAAAGCGCCTCTTTCATCGAGTCGGCGGTGCGCTCTTTGGCGAGCACAAGCGTGACCGGGCGGTGACCCCCTTTGTGGGGTTCGTAGTCCCAGTCGATGAGATTGTGGATGTCCGATACTCCAATGAGGGTCAGGTTGTAATCTAGGGCGATTTGAAAGGCTTCTTCTGAGTAGTTTGCACCGTTGGCGATTTCTATGCCGTGTAGCAGGCCATCACGGGCATTATTCTTGTGAAAATCCGGGATGACGGGAATCCCATTTGGAAAATCAGGGCTCCACCACGAGTGATTCCAGAATACAAAAGCGCCCTGGTCGTTGGCAGCTTGGACTGCGTTTTGCGCCGGCCAAGCATTGGCGAGATCACGATACTCGGTCGGGGAGTAGGGCGTATCGGAAGCCGGTACCGAGTACAGTTTGTTGGCGTCCTGAATAAACACCGCGTTCATATGGCTGGCCGGAGCCGAGCGAGTGATTTCGGCGCCGGGAATTACCATGAGGTCTGTTCCTGCAGCCGCAGCAGTTGCTTCATCATAGGATCGGTTTCTATCGGTGTGAGGTATGTCTTCGAGGTGGGGCTGATATTCAAGGTGCTCCGTGACCGCCATGGCGTCCAATCCATCCCGTAGGGCTTCCCCCACACGAATCCGGGGCCATACATGCCCATCTGAAAATACGGAGTGGGTATGGGGATCAAAGACAAGGGTCTTATAGGCTGCGGTATCTGGAAACGTAATCTCACGGGCGACATCTTCCGGGGGGCGGGATGCCTTGCCGTGGCTGAAAGCAGAATGGGTCAGAAGACAGGTAAGGGCGAAGAAAAGAGCAAAGGATTTCATGTATGATTTTGATGTGGTGAATTACCCGATTGTGATTGAATTGGGGTAACTATCTCAAAAATCCGATCAGGAAACAAGTTCGGTAATGTGTCAGTTTCGTAACTGATTGACGTTTGCCATTGAACGTTTTCGAAACGGAAGAGATACTTTTAGCCATGAAACCCAAGGCATCGCATCCGATCAGTAGAAGAACCGCATTGAAGTCATTGGCGGTGTCAGGTGCTGCTGGAGTTTTTTGTTCTTCCGTAAAAGCTCAGTCTCTAGGGGAGGATACTAAGGAAACAGTTCTAGGTTATTTGGAAAGTCTCGCCAGGCCAGATGGCGGCTATGCATGGCATGGACAACAGGTTTCGCATCTGACTCCGACGATGTTCGTTGTAGGTTGTTACCATCTGTTGGGCGAACAAGCTCCCAGAAAGGAGGACCTAATCCGATTTACGTGGGAGAACCACCCCCAGCAGGTGTGGGGCCTGTCGGAGCGACGGTTTATCTTCGATTATCAGCATATACAAGCGCTCGCCTGGCTCGGTGAGGATCTGAGCGCATTGAAGGCATCCGTGGCTTCGCTGAAGGAACCGCGGGTCTACAACAAACGTTACGAGTTAAACGGGCACCCCTATTTTCAAGCTGAGGTGAAACACTTTCTTTCACGAAAGTTATTGAGACTACCTCCGCCGGCCCAGCCGTTTGTAGACTATTTGGATGCCCGTCGCAGAGCAAACGGTAGTTTTAATACGACGCTCGCGCAGGAAGGGGGAGATGGGAATATTCTCAACACCTGGTGGGGGTTGGAAGTACTGGAAATATTGGGACGTGTGAAGGAGAATCAGTCTTCGACCATTCAGTGGTTGCAGGCGTGTCAGCTTCCGAGTGGAGGTTTTACTCACCAGCCTGATCCAGAATTGGGAGGTTTGGACGATGTCGCCTATACGTGGGCGGGCCTCAAGGCCCTTCAGATGCTGGGTAGCAGTCCTGAGGATTCGGAGACTTGTATTGAATATTTGATGCGCTGGCAAATGAGGACGGGGGCTTTGCGGATCGACCGGGTTGGCTGAGTAATCCCATGGCTACTTTCTATGCGCTCGAATCTCTTTCGATTCTGGACGGGCTGAAATTGAGTGGGATTCGGAAGCGGACGAAGGTGCTCCCGAAAAAACTGCCTTCCGGCCTCAACGTATACTCCATGCAAATAGAATCTCACGGACGAGGAAGTCCGGCCGAAACGGTGGCGCTTGCCAAGGCGCTTAAGATACAGCTGTGGGGTGCGAAGAATGCGGATTCGGGTTGGCGGAAAAAAGTGGAGGAATTGGCCCGGGAACAAGGTGTTCCGGTAACGTTTTTTTTGCGGATGAAGAGTATGGCTCCTGGATCGATATTCCTGGTTACGGGACCTACAGTCATATAGCGGATATTATGGCACCGACGACTTCCGGTATCGGAGAATCTCTATCAGGGAAGGGACCTGTATCCTGGCAGACGTTTCGGGAACAGCGCCTGCGACCCCTGCAGGACGGGCAGGGACGACTCAATTGGCAATTCGGACAACATGAAGAAGTGATACGTGTGTTGTTGGACGATTCACTCATGCGGGCCGGCTACTCAACGATTAGCAGTTTTCACTTTGGTAATATAGACTTTACGACCAGTGAACCGTTTCTACATCGGTGGCGTGGGCAACTACCGTTTATCGCACTTCAGGATGCACACGGTGAGGAGCCGTGGTGGTTTTGTGACCAAACGGAGGGTATGCGTACCCTGTTTCTAGGTACGGATCCGAGCTGGGGTTCCTGGTTGAAGGCACTCGATAATAATTGGGTTGCAGCCGTACGGCACGATTACAGAACGAACTACCAAACCTGGATGCATTGTGGGTCCGATGAGGTAGCCGGGTTTATCCAACAACGCGAATTGGATTGGCGGTGGTGGGACAATCCGAGTTGCGGGAGGCCGATGGTTTCTCTGGTTGCAGTCAAGCCGGACGATGGTTTCGAGGCAGCCCGACCGGAACAGGGCGTGAATCTTCGAGTTCGGGCAGCGCACAGAAACACCAATCATGGTCTATTGAAAGAGCCATTGGCCCTGTTTGAAGATTTGAAAGTCAATGGACAGGTTGTGGTGTGTGAAAAAACGTCCGTGGCGTCTAAACGCAGTCCTGAGCTATTGGAGGACGAATACCATTCCTATCTTATGCCGAAGGGGGCGGGCCGTTTTACGGCTACAGCCACGGTTCGGGTGGTTAAAACGGGAGCTCTGATCAGGCAAACGATTGATGGAATTGTCTGACCAGTAACTTTAGCAGGGCTCTTGGGAAAGGTTTGCTACTTTCAAAGCCGATGCCCAAGGTGCCACGCTTTATGGATTTTCCGTTAACGCCTGACCTTAGCCTTAGAGACCCCGATGCACTGCTCGAGAGTTTCTTGGCATACGTGACGGGCAAAGGAATTGAGCTTTATCCGGCTCAGGAGGAAGCGATTCTGGAGGTCTTTGAAGGTAAGCATGTCATCCTGAATACACCGACTGGATCGGGAAAATCGCTGGTGGCTGCTGCCATGCACTACTTCTCGGCTTCGATGGGAAGGCGATCTGTCTATACCTGCCCGATAAAGGCTTTGGTGAATGAAAAGTTCCTGGCGTTGTGTAAAGACTTCGGTCCCGAACAAGTCGGTATGATGACGGGAGACGCGAGTGTGAATCAAGGGGCTTCTATCTTGTGTTGCACGGCCGAGATTCTGGCAAATATTGCCTTAAGGGAAGGTTCGGGTGGAAGAGTCGATGACGTGATTATGGACGAGTTCCATTACTACTCGGACCGTGAGCGCGGTGTTGCTTGGCAGGTTCCATTGCTAAGCCTTCCCAAAAGTCGGTTTCTGCTGATGTCGGCAACCTTGGGTGACACGCGGTTCTTCAGTGACGAATTAGAGAAGCACACCGGGGTTGACTGTATCACGGTTTCGAGTCGTGAACGGCCAGTACCATTGGAATTCAACTATCTGGAAGTTCCTTTGGTCGAGGTATTAGAGAAGCTGCAGGCGCAGAATCGACTACCTGTTTATATCGTAAATTTTACGCAACGGTCAGCTGCAGAAACCGCTCAGAATCTACTCAGTCTGAATGTATGTACTAAAGAGGAAAAAGGGCGTATTCGGGAAATACTGCAGGATGAGAAATTTACCAGTCCGTTTGGTAAGGTCATGAGAAAGCTGATGTTAAGTGGGATCGGTCTGCACCATGCGGGGCTACTGCCTAAATACAGGGTGATGGTGGAAAAACTGTCACAGATGGGTCTAATGAAACTCATTTGCGGAACGGATACCCTCGGCGTGGGAGTCAATGTACCCATCCGATCGGTACTTTTGACGCAACTTTGTAAATACGGGGGTGAAAAAACGGCCATTCTTTCGGCTCGGGATTTTCATCAGATCAGCGGTCGGGCCGGGCGTAAAGGATTCGATGATCGTGGTTATGTCTATGCGTTGGCACCGGCTCATATCATCGAAAACAAACGGAAAGAGGCGAAGGCCGGTGACGATCCGAAGAAGAAGCGTAAACTGGTGAAATCCAAACCTCCGACCCGGGGCTATGTGCCCTGGGATGAGGATACGTTTTTTAAATTGCAGAATGCAGAGCCCGAGGCACTGGTTTCCAGTTTTGATGTTTCCCATGGTATGCTCCTGAATGTGCTGGGGCGTGAAGGGGATGGTTGTGGAGCCATGCGACAGCTTATACGAGACTGCCACCAACCTGAGTCGGCAAAGGGCGCTCTCAGAAAAAAATCGTTTCAATTGTTTCGGGCACTCGTTGAACGATCGATTATTGAGATCAATCCGGAACAGAATGCAGCGCAAAAGCTACGCGTGAATGTCGACCTGCAAGATGAGTTTTCGCTGAATCAAACCTTGTCGTTGTACTGTGTGGATACCCTGGCTCTCCTGGATCCGGAGGAAACGGATTATCCGCTCAGGGTCATCAGCTTGGTGGAAGCCATTCTTGAGAATCCGAAAGCGATCCTGATGAAACAGGTAGATAAGCTCAAAGACGAGCTCGTGGCAGAGTTGAAAGCAGCGGGTGTTGAATACGACGAGCGTATGGAACGACTTGAAGGTGTCGAGCACCCCAAGCCAGATGCGGATTTTATCTATGACACATTTAACGAGTTCGCCGCGGCGCATCCCTGGGTGGGACGGGAGAATATTCGACCCAAATCCATCGCCAGGGAGATGTATGAGCGCTTCAGTAGCTTTTCTGATTATATCAAGTTGTATGGTCTTGGACGTTCCGAGGGTTTGTTGTTACGCCACTTATCGCAGGTTTACCGCGTGCTTGAGAACACGGTGCCGCCGGAGTTCAAAACGGATTCTGTGAAAGAGGCGGTGACTTATTTCGAACACCTTTTGCGCCAAGTGGATTCGAGCCTATTGGACGAATGGGAAAAATTGAGGAATCCGGACTATCAAGCTGTCATCCTGGGTGAAGTTCCTGAGACTACGGGGCCTATCGACATCACGCGGTCTAAAACTGATTTTACCCGGCTGGTTAGAAACGAGGTATTTTCGGTAGTCCGTATGCTGGCAAGCCGGCAGTTCGAGGAAATGGTAGACCGTTACGATCTCAGAGCATTATTTGAAGACCCTGAAACGGTGAGATACCCGGACATGGAACTGGAAAAGATAATGAACCCCTTTTATGAATCCAGGAAATGGATACGCCTCGACCCGGAGGCCCGGTCGAAAGAAAATACGTTGATCGAGGAATCTGAAGATAGTAGCGTCTGGACAGTGCGCCAAACCTTGGTTGATGGAGAAGGTATGAACGATTGGGAAGTGGTTTTCGAAGTGAATATCGATAAGACTCGCGCAGCGGGTGAACTGGTAGTCGCAATCACCGGAATGGGATTGATCGGAGCGAATTAGATTACTTCGGTATCGTAGTCTTGGTTCGCTATGGATCTGTGACCGGCTGGAAGAGTCGGGTAGCTGGGTCTTTGAGGCGGGTTGCAAAATCCGGAATTTGTAACTCACTTCCGTAGATGAATATTTCCAGATTCAAGTCCGGTTACTGGGTCGAGCAATTTGAATACCGCAGTTTTTTTCCGACGCCGGTGAATGATGATTGGCAGTGGGAGGATTCGGAGATCGATGCCCTTCTCTTGGAGGCTAACAAGGGCGTGGCAGATCTGAGGGAGCTGTCATCCGGTATTAAAGATCTTGGGTGGTTTCGGCCGATGTTCGTTTTGAAAGAAGCCCTGGCTTCGAGCCGCCTTGAAGGAAACGGAACGATTATGGATGAAGCGGTTCTGGATGATCGGGAAGCGATTGATTTTTACCGACGGGATGCGTGGGAGGATGTTCGAAATCATATAACTGCGATCAATCGGGTCTTCTTTGAAATAGAGGAGCTACCGTTGTCGAATCGGCTTCTTCGTCATGCGCATGAGACCTTAATGGCGGGAGTGAGTGGTGATCAGAAAACTCCCGGTGAGTTCCGGCGCAGCCAAAACTGGATTGGCCCCGGACCGTTATCGGAGGCATTGTTTATTCCTCCTCACCATGGCGATCTGGGGATTCTTACTTCTGATTTGGAAGCGTTTTGGCACGATGAGACTTTCGATGCTCCGGATCTGATTCGTTTGGCGATCAGTCATTACCAGTTTATCGTTATACATCCCTTTCTGGACGGTAACGGTCGGGTTGGGCGAATATTCATCGCGCTGTTTCTCGCTCAGAAAGGCCTGTTAGAACATCCGCTACTGAACGTATCCAGTTATTTTGAAGTATTCCGGGATGATTATTACGATGGGCTAACGCGGGCTGCGGGCATGGGTGAGCTTGATCATTGGGTGAAGTTTTTTCTCACCGCCGTGTCTGCCACGGCAAAACAGGCCACGGCAACGCTTTCGGCTGCGATTACTCTGAAAGATAACGTTCAGAAGACTATCGAAAGTCTAGATAATGAATCGGACGAAGTCAGCAAGGTGATGGAGTATCTTTATAAAAAGCCCATTGTTACTATTGATGAGCTCAGGGAGCGATTGCCGCTCGATCGGGGCGTCGTGAACAGACTGATCGCCGATTTGTTGGAGAAAAAAATACTGGTCGATAAACCGGACTTCAGTAAGCAGGAGAGCTATGTCTTCAAGGAGTATTACTCACTCTTCCTGAAATAGGAGGCAAGAGGACTAGCTAAGATAGTCTCGGTTGATACGCCAACCCATATATATTCCTAACAGGTTTCCAGCTGAACTGAGTGCGAAGGCGTAGGCAAACCCCATTTTGATTCCGAGCCACCACCCAAGGTAGCCCACTGTGACCATACCCACGAATATGCATAGCTTGTTCATGGTTCAATGATGGAAGCCAATTCGTTTTCTTAAAGCGCTTAGGGAAAGGTAACTGCTTTTCGTAGGATTGTTACATCCGTTGAGCGCGATCGGATACTAGATGAGCAGTGCGAAAGTATAAAGGCGTTACTAATCCTCTTCGAGAGTCGTGATATAGAGCGTTTCTACCTTCTTACGGGCCCAAGGGGTTCGTCGTAGAAATTTCAGACTGGAGGAAATGGACGGGTCGATATTGAAGCAGTCGATGGTGATCCGTTTTCCAAGTTCTTCCCAGCCGTAGTACTCGACCAGATTCTTGATGATTTTCTCTAATGTGATTCCGTGAAGCGGGTCTCTGGAGCTTTGGTCGGGCATAGGTATCAAGCCGTGGATTGGCTTACTTAGGAGTCCTGTAGCAATGTCCGGAAGTAGGAGGGGATCTTGGTGCTGAAGGTCATCTCCTCTTTCGTATGGGGGTGTTGGAAGGTAAGGGAGCCTGCATGAAGGGCGAGTCGTTTTGCGCCGCGCTCGTGCTTCAGTCCGTAAAGTTTGTCTCCGACGACATGATGTTTTTTTTCGGCAAAGTGTACGCGTATCTGGTTCTTTCGTCCGGTGAGCAAGTTGATTTCGAGAAGCGAGTACTGCTTGTTTTCCTTGAGGACTTTGTAGCCGGTCTTTGCCAGTTTTCCTTTCTTGGGATCGGAAACTGAATACATATTATAGGCACTGTTTTCGGCGAGGTAGGAAGTAATGGTGCCTTCTTTTTCTTCCAGGCTTCCATAAACGACAGCGTAATAAGTCTTCTTGAATGTGGCCCATTCGTCCTGCAGGAAGCGCTTGGCGCTTTGGGTTTTGGCAAATACGATGACGCCTGAAGTATCTTTATCCAATCGATGCACGACGAAAATTTGTTTTGGAGACTTCGGATCGCCTTTGCGAACATAGTTTGTCAGTAGAAAGTAAGCGGTATTTTCGCGAGGCCTATCGGTGCTGACAGTAAGGATGCCGCTGGCTTTATCCACCACGAGAATATCGTGATCTTCATAGAGTATGCCAACACCTCGGGGGTGATAGCGCTTAGGTGGACTTTTAAATGGTTTCCGGTTTTCGGGCATGAAGGGGAAGTCAATGGAGGGAATGGGAAAAGGCCAATAATTAAAGGAGCGAGAGCAAGAGAAACGGCAAGGTGAGTTTGAAAAAGCAGAGTAGGCTTTGGAGTAGACAGAGTTTAACGAATGCGCCTAGGGTCGTGGCTTTACTCCTCATTGCCCAATAATGACTCCCGAATCTATCGCCGCCGAATTCCAAGTGCCGGGTCAAGTAGTGACTGTGCTTAACATCGAAACCGGAAACGTCAATGATACCTACCGGGTCATCAAGCGGACCACCTACTCGGAGGTACAGTTTGTGCTCCAGCGAATTAGCAAGGCGGTGTTTCCTCGTCCGGATTTGGTCATGTCCAATATGAAGGCGATCACCGACTACGGGCACGAGCAACTGGAGAAGCAGGTGACTCAGGCGAATCGTATTTGGCAGTTGCCGAAAGTGATTTCGACCTTGGACGGCAAAGACTACTTCATTGATCAAAAAGGGAATTACTGGCGAGCGTTGTCTATGATCGCCTCCGCCACGTCTCATGAGAAAGTAATCGACGTCGAGCATGCCTTTGAAGCTGGCTATGTGTTGGGGCATTTTCAGCGAATCATCGCAGAATTCCCAATTGATCAACTCGAGGATACGTTACCTGGTTTTCATATCACTCCCGGTTATCTGGCTTACCACGACAGGATCGTTCAGACCGACCTGGCTCAGCAGAAATTGGCCGCTTCATCGGAAGCCAGGAGGATAGAAGCATTTATTCAGGAACGACGGAACTTTGTGCCTGTTCTCGAGGATGCATTGGCCCGTGGGGAACTTAAGTTGCGCCCCATACACGGGGATCCTAAAATAACGAATATCATGATCGATGATATTACCGGTAAAGGAACCGCAATCATCGATCTCGATACGGTGAAGCCGGGGTTGATTCACTATGACTTTGGAGACTGTGTACGGTCGGTCTGCAATCCGGGCGGCGAAGAGGCAAAAGAGCTGAGTAAGGTCTTCGTCGACATCGATTCATTTGAAGCACTGGTGAGGGGTTATTTAAAGCAAGCCCGCAATTTTATATCTGATTGGGATCAGAAGTATCTTTACGATTCGGTTCGATTAATTGCGTTTGAGTTGGGATTGCGGTTTTTTACCGACTATCTTGCGGGTGATGTCTATTTCAAAACCAAATACGAAGCACAGAATCTCAATCGTGGCCGGGTGCAGATGAAACTCTGCGAGAGTATCGAGACCCGGGAATCCAAGTTAAGACGGGTGCTTGAGAGCGTATAGTCAGAAATCGGGGTTTTCTTAGAGATAAGAGGAATCAGTGAATTATCGGATAGTCTTCCGCTTCCTCGGGGCCTGGATTGGAATAGTCTGGATCTTTTGCCCGGATGTAGATTTCGCCATCGTCCAGGACCCGTACGTCGAGTGGAACGATAGTGACGCCTTGTTGATTGATGGTGTTGGCGGTGTTACCGACAGAGATTAGTTTGGATGCTGTTACCGATATGGGGGGTTGATTGCTATTGTAAAATGCGGTGCACCACCAGCGTCCTGCTTTGTCTTGAAATGGTGTGCCATGGCCGAGGAAACGGCCTGCGAATTTACGTTGGTCGTAAGGGCCTAAGATATTGTCCGAGGTGCAGTAGTATAGGTTGTAGGTACCCTTGCGCATGCTATCGGTAGACCACGCTGTTCCGAAATGGACGTATTTGTTTCCAATTTTACGGATGGTAGCGCCCTCATGTCCGATGCGACGGTCAGCGGGGTCGATCCGGACTGGCTCGGCAGCAAATCCATCAAATCCCGATCTGAGTGGGGCAATCCAGGTGTTTCCCCAGAGTAGGTAGACGGTTCCGTCTTCTTCTTCGAATATACTGGGATCATGTCGGCCTTTCATGACCTCTTTCATCGGATGCTCAAAGGGACCGGAAAAGCCATCGCCCTTAAAGATTGCCAGATTGGCCCCTCCTCTGACGGGAGCCGGTGTCGTGTGAACGACTATCCAATTCCCGTTGATATTGTGAACTTCGGGTGCCCAGAGGTGCCATTCGATTTGGGGCACTGTTTTGAAAGCTTCGGGTTTCACCCCGGCCCAGTAGCCGTCGGTCATTGAGAAAATGACGCCCATGTCGTCCCATTGGGTGAGGTCTCGACTGCGCCAAAGTCTTACTACGGAGCCGACAATACTGGGTGCTGCAGAACCGGTGATTGAGGGGTCGTCGAGTCCAGAATTATAAGGATCGTTCAGTTCGCGAGGGTCATTCGGATTTGGTGTGGTACCAGTCAAGTAATAGAATCCGTCGGGACCTAATACGATGTAAGGGTCTCGGATCCAACCATCTTTAATATGGAGGGCTCGGTTGTGCGCATCGATTCCGGCTTTAATAACAGCAGGGGCAAGAGCTGCTTTGGCGATGGGAGAAACGGACATGAGCAGTGCGATAATCAGGGGAATGGATTTTTGCATGAATCCTAGGATTTGCAGGGGAGAGAAGGGGTCAAGCTTTAGGCGGCAGTAGTCTTTGAGGACCGTAATGAACGTTTCGCAGATTAGTTTACAGCTTGCCAACACTGGACCCCTCTCATCAGTAATGTAGACGTGCAGAATGAAGAAGATAAGCCCATCGTCCTTGAGGCTGAAGACATCTTGAAATCGTTTCCGAACGGAGGGGATGTCGTGGAAGTATTGCGGGGGGTGACCTTTCGATTAAAGAAAGGGCAGACGGTTTCTATCCAGGGAGAATCTGGCTGTGGTAAGACAACTTTTCTTAATATTGTATCTGGCTTGGAGTCATTTGATAGCGGTGTGCTTTACTGGAACGGAAAACGAATACGCCAACAATCAGCATCTCATTTAGCAAGTTTGCGGGCGAGAGAACTTGGACTCATATTTCAGGCTTATTATTTGCTGCCTGAGCTTAATGTATTGGATAATGTGGTACTTGCATCCCGTTTGTTGGCTGCGCCGCGTTCCCAGACGAAAGAGCGTGCTCGGCAGTTACTGGAACGCGTTGGATTGAAAGATCGCATGCAGTTTTCAGTCGAAAAGCTTTCTGGGGGAGAACGGCAGCGCGTTGCAATCGCCAGAGCGTTGATGAATCAGCCGAGTCTTATTTTAGCCGATGAACCAACTGGGAACCTGGATGAGAAAACCGGTGATTCGATTATCGAGTTGTTGCTGGGTATCGCGAAAGAGGAAGATGCGAGTCTGATTCTGGTTACTCATAATCAGGCCCACGCGGCGAAAACTAACCTCCAATACCGCTTACACTTGGGGAAAATTGAGACTATTATAGATGAATCCTGAAAATCCAATACGTTGCGGCGTGGCAGGAGTTGGCTATCTCGGCCAACATCATGCGCGCATCTACTCTGAACTTCAACAATGTGAGCTGGTCGGTATCTATGAAATAGATCCTGTTCGGGGTAAGGAGATCGCTGAGAAGTTTGGTTGTGCTTTGTTTTCATCGTTGGAGGATTTGGCAGATGCTTGTGACGCGATCAGCGTGGTGGTCCCGACCGATAAACATCGCGAAGTGGCGGTTCCGTTACTTGAGAAAGGGTGCCATTTACTGATTGAGAAGCCGCTGTGTGTGAGTAGTGCTGAAGCTGAGGAGATACTCGAGGCGGCCAATCGCAACAATTGTCTCATTCAAGTGGGACATATTGAGCACTACAATCCGGTGACGAGTTATTTGGAAACGGCGGTCAATAAACCGCTGTTTATTACCGCAGATCGATTGGCGCCGTTTACTCCCCGTGGCACGGAAGTTGGAGTAGTATTGGATCTAATGATACATGATCTTGGGGTTATTCTTCATTTAGTACGGTCGCCGGTGGAAAAGGTCGAATCCGTTGGAGTAAATGTTTTATCCCCCACTGAGGATATTGCCAATGCACGGATCACATTTGCCAATGGTGCGGTTGCCAATGTGAATACCAGTCGGGTGAGTGAGAAGAAGGTTCGTGAGATTCGTGTGTTTCAGGATAATGCCTACCTCTCGATCGATTTTATGAATCAGGAAGGCCATTTCGTGAAGCGGGAGGGACTCCAACTGCATAAAGAGGAAATTCCGATTGAGAAGGGTGAGCCGTTGAAGATCGAATTGGTTTCGTTTCTGGACTGCATCATGAATATGGAAAATCCGAAGGTAGATGCTACGTTGGGAAAACAGGCGCTTGAATTGGCCATTCGAATTACCGAGCAGATTCGCCAGCGTTCGGTTGGATGAGTGGAATCCCCGAGTTGCCCGGAAAACTGAACGTTCCCGTCAGGGGGCGTGTGGATGTATTAATCATCGCAGGGGAGCATTCTGGCGATGAGCATGCGGCAGTTCTGGTAAAGCAGTTATTGATGGATCGACCGGAGTTGTGCGTGGCAGCTGTTGGGGGTCCCCAGTTGGAGAAGGCGGGAGCACAGCTGCTGTTTGACCTGACTGATTTGTCAGTGATTGGGTTTGTCGAGGTGTTAAAGCACTATAAATACTTTAAACGTCTATTCGGAGCGGTATTGGCGTGGGTTGCCTTGCACAAACCGAAGGCGGTGCTGTTTATTGATTATCCGGGATTTAATCTACGTTTGGCAAAAGCACTCAATGAGGATGGAATAGCAAAGAAGGCGGGGGGTGATACGCTGTTGCTCTATTACATAAGCCCTCAGGTATGGGCCTGGAAGGAGAAGCGTAAGTATGAGATGGGAAAGCTCTTGGATGCGTTGTCGGTTATCTTTCCATTCGAAGTGGATTGTTTCGCTGACACCGGATTGGAAACGACATTTGTAGGTCATCCCTTTGTTCAAAGCGCGCAGGAGATTGAGCTCAAGTATGATCCTGAAGGCAGGATACTACTCTTGGCGGGCAGCCGGGTTTCGAATGTGAAACGGGTCCTCCCCTTGATGTTGGCGAGCTATCAGCATTACTTGGAAAAGTATGAGTCGAGAGACGTGATACTCATTTATCCCAGTCAGACCATTCTGGAAGCGATTGAATCGGTACTGCTTCAGTTCCCTGATCTTAAAGACAGAATACAAGCGGTTCCAAATGTAGGAACCGTATCTGCAGCAGCGGTGTTGACGACGTCGGGTACTATGTCTTTGCGGTGCGGATTGGCAGGGATTCCCGGGCGGATCGTTCACGCCGTGAATGTATTCTCCTACCTGCTGGGGCGGATGGTCCTAACGATCCCGTACATTGGTATCGCTAATTTACTCTTGGAAAAACCTTTCTACCCCGAGTTTACACAATACAAGGCCAAGCCTCTGGTTTTGGCTAATGAATTGAATCGTTGCCTCACGGATGAGGAGCTTATAAAGACGACTATCTCTGATAGTGTGGCCTTGAAGCGTATGTTATCTCAGGGTAACACGGAAACCCCATGGAGTTGGTTGCAGCGATACTTGCGGTAACGGATATTAGGCGGACTGACTGAGGTCAGTTAGTATTCCTTAAGGCCTTCGGGTTCGGGGTTCGGGCTGGTTCTTGGAGTTGCGTCAATTCCAAGTATATACGCGACCTTTTTTTCAATATGTTCTTTGCACTTGCCGAGTTCTTCGTGGCGGGCCTTAAGGTTTGAATCTGCAATATCGGCGAGGTCATCCAGATTGTAGAGGAATACGTTGGGGGAGTCTTCTATCGACGGTTCGATATCCCGTGGAAGCGCGAGGTCCAGCAGGCAAAGGGGGCGTATTGCACGTTTTTTGAGGAAGGTCTGAATTCGCTGCTCGGTCAGTATGAATTCCTGAGATGCCGTGGAACACAAAACGACGTCGGCTTGCAGGAGGTGACAGTCGAGACTCTCAAAAGGGACAGCATTTCCACCAAAGGACGACGCCAGTTCCTGGGCTTTGACAAACGTGCGATTGCTGACGATGAGATTTCTGACTCCGCGACTTCGAAGAGCGGCTATGGTTTTCTCGGCAATGTCACCTGCGCCAATTACCAGAGCGGTGGTATTGTGAAGGCGTCCGAATACCTTCATTGCAAGGTCTACGGCAACGGTGGCTATGTTGATTTGTCCCTTACCAATGTCAGTGTGGGTCCGTATCCACTTGGTGGATTGAAAACTCTTTTGGAATACTTTGTTGAGAACGGTTCCAACGGTGCGTTGCTTGGCTGCATGCAAGAACGCCTGCTTTACCTGCCCTGTAATTTCTACCTCGCCGACTATCTGTGAATCTAATCCTGCGGTGACTGAGAACAGGTGAAGCATTGCTTCCCGGCCTTCCAGATTTCTGGACTTCTCATTCATTTCGGTTGAATCGACACCGAGTACATTTGCGACGGCCTTGGCGAGATCACTGTAATGGGACTCGTAGGAAGCGCCATAGATCTCGAGGCGGTTGCAGGTGCTCAACACGGTAAGTTCGCTGATCCAATCTAGCTGGCCGAGTACTTTGTAGATTGTGGCCAGCT
Source organism: uncultured Opitutaceae bacterium (assembly GCA_964352065.1). GTDB lineage: Bacteria > Verrucomicrobiota > Verrucomicrobiia > Opitutales > UBA2995 > UBA2995. The sequence goes on along the minus strand of CAYGQM010000001.1, from coordinate 117,892 downwards.
GTTCAGGGCTTGGACTAATTCGCTCCCGATATTCGATCGGAGCAGAGTGGTGGCTAACACCCCAGCAAAAAAATGTCCGTTTGCTAGTGCTCATTTCTCCAGAACGTTTTGTGTGTGAGGAGTCGCATGGTCGCCGGAGCCAGTGCTTTTACCAACGGGCCAAATAGAGAGTATGGCCACCAGGAATAACACGATACAGGTGATTGCCAATTTCTTGGCATAGAGTCGGTTACTCAGCCTAAGGCCCAAAACTATGAGATAGGCGATCCACACGCTGACACTTGCGAAGAATTTTGGGGCGTTTACCTCGGCAACATTTTGACTCCAATAAAAAGATCCAATGAGCAGTGACAGAGTTAGAACAGTACTTCCGGCTGTAAGCATGCGGAGCGTCATCGTCTCGGATTCAACCAGTGACGGCAGGTAGGCGTAGACGCCCTTGAACTGATGATGCTTTAGTGCGAAGTTTTGAAGTAAATATAAAGTAGAACTTACTGCCAAGAGTCCGAAAATTCCGTAGGAGAAGACCGCTAGGGCTGCGTGAAATTCGACAGACGGACTGATTGCTTGTATTCTGTCAGGGTAGGGGAGATCCCAGTCCTTAAGTGCAAAGGAGAGAACCGAAAGGAGCACCGCCAACCCTGCAGTGAAGAAGCCGAATAGACTTAATCTGAACGCAGGACCCAGTATCAGGAAGCATACCGTCAGCGACCAGATTACGAATTGGACAATTTCAAAAGTGTTGCCGACAGGACAGCCACCCACTTCAAGTCCTCTTAGGTAGAGTCCATAGGTGTGAATGGCGTAACCCCCTGCGATGATCATGTAAAGTAACCAGCGTGGATGGTGTCGCTCCCGAAGGAGGTAGATAATCGCCGTTACGAAGCCAAGCGTGTATAGCAGGTTGCCAATACCGATCCACAATACGTCAGCGTTTGGGTTCATTATCGTCAGCGATGGTAGGTGGGGCTTAGTTTGATGCCCAATCCTGGATTCTATTCGTCAGCATAGATATCCAAGCCGGGTGTTCGTTTAAACAGGGGATCATCTTGAACGATTTACCGCCAGCTTCAAGAAACTCTTCCTGTCCTTCCATTTGGATTTCCTCAAGGGTTTCGAGACAGTCAGCGACGAAGGCCGGACAAATGACCACGAGGTTTTTTACGCCCTGTGTCGGCAATTCTTCAAGAACGAAGTCAGTGTATGGTTTTAACCAGGGTTCTCGTCCAAGTCGTGATTGGAAAGACACTGAGAACTTGCCGATCGGGAGTCCGAGTTTCTTCGTCATAGCCTTCACCGTTTCGAAGCATTGATGACGGTAACACACACTTTGTACGGGATGACAAACATTACAGCAATCGGGTGTTTTCATGCAATGGGCGTTGGAAGAATCTCCCTTTGTCAAATGGCGCTCCGGAATCCCATGGAAGCTGAATAGTAGTTTATCCATGTCATCGGTAATGTAGGGCCGTGCGTTTTCGACCATGGCGTTGATGTAGTCTTCGTCTTTGTAAAAAGGCTGCATGACTGTCCAGGTCATCGAGGGTGCTTGCATCTGTATTTCTTCTTGGACCCGCACCAGAACCGTCTCGTAGCTCGACATCGCGTAGTGAGGGTACATAGGCATGATGAATAGCTCTTCGACGCCTTGGGCTTTCAGGCGAGTGACCGCATCGGATATCGACATCGATCCATAGCGCATCGCCAGTTCGACGGGTATACCTGCCTTTTCTTGCACTTTTTCGTGCACGTTCTTACTCGTTACGATCAACGGACTACCATTATCCGTCCATACTTTGGCGTAGGCAGCTGCCGATTTTTTCGGCCTGGTGGGAAGGATAATTCCCCGTACGACCAGATTACGCACCAATGGCGCAGAGTCTATCACTCGTTCATCCAGTAAAAACTCCTTCAGATAACTCCGCACATCTGCGACGTCGGTTGAATCAGGCGAACCCAGGTTTAAGATCAAAGCAGCTTTTTTGCCCATATGCCTAAACTTCTTAAGGATGAGGTTCTGTCAATAACTGTAGCTTACAAATGACGGCCGAATCGTGCGGGACCCTGACAAATAGTGATTCTAATTCAATTGCTCATGAGGTTTAGTGTTGATATGTTGAGTGATGGCCCGTTTTTGAGACACAGTTTCAATAAGGGGTCATTCGAAGATGAGCGCTGAAAATAGGAAAATCAGTTGTCATACGAAAGAAAGTAGTCGCGGGTTTCGCCGGGAGAATTGGTTGGCTACGGATCAAGATTCGACCGAGTCGATGGCCGATTGAAGTACCTCCGAAGTCTTTGGATCTAAAGAACCGGTAGCGGAAGTCGTGGTATCGAAGATTCTATCTGTAGCGGAAAGAATCCATGATTTTCTCTTACAGGAACATGGACCAAATCCATCCTTCGAGTTCCTGAGTTCCGATCTCGTGGAGAGATCTCACCTTTTGCTTTCACGTTGACGCGTGGCGGGGGAATCGCAACTTGAAGATCTTCGATAAAAATCATGGACAGAATCGCAGCAGAATTTGAAAGAGCCAAAGTAGAAAACCGGAAGAGCTTTATCGCTTACGTGTGTGCGGGAGATCCGGACTATGAGACTTCGCTGGAGGTTTGTAAGACCCTTCTCGAATCTGGGGTTCATATTCTCGAGCTCGGAGTGCCGTTCTCGGATCCGCTGGCTGATGGTTGGACGAATCAATGTGCAGCGAAACGGTCACTCGATAATGGTTTTACCAAGGCAGACCTGTTGAAGCTTGTCAGAGGGATTCGTGAGGTGAATCAAACGGTTCCGATCGTGTTCTATGTATATTTCAATCAGATATTTTCCCAAGGAGTCGAATCCTATATGCAGGAATTTCGGGATGCGGGTGTCGACGGTTTGCTCACTCTGGATTTGCCTCCGGTGGAAGCACAGGACTATCTATCTACCTGCGAGAAAGTGGGAATGAAATCGGTTTTCATCATAGCGCCCACGACTCCTGAAAGCAGGATTGAAGAAATCGCGAACGCTTCTACTGGATTCATTTACTATGTGTCACGCGAAGGAGTGACTGGGGTGCGCGATTCACTGAATGCTGATCTGTCTGATAAAGTACGTATCATAAAAGGAAATACGAAAAAGCAGGTAGTGGTGGGATTCGGGATATCTCAACAATCTCAGGTGCGCGAAGTAGCAGAAGTGGCCGATGGCGTAGTAGTCGGCAGTGCGATCGTAAACGTGATCGCCGATCACCTGGACGATAAGGAAGCTATGTTATCGGGTTTGAAGAATTTTGTTAAGGAACTTTCAGAAGGCGTTCTCCTTGAAGTATAGCTTCCGGTAAAACCATTTTCTGAAATTCTTCTTCCTCCTCGATCGGGAGAACCTTACATTTCGTCTTTGATTTCTCGGCTTCTTCCAGTCTGGTTAAGAAAGTGGGATAATCGATGAGCTCAAGTTCGCCTTTGTCGTTTTCCACGATGGCAGTCATCGATTCAACCCAATCACCAGAATTCAAATAATGAATATCTCCCAGCATTTTGTCCTCAGCCGTGTGAATGTGTCCACAGATGACCCCGTCACATTTAGAGTGCTTGGCTAAACCCACCAAAGCAGTTTCGAATTTGGAGATGAAATTAACGGCCTGTTTGACCTTGGCCTTCACGGTTTTGCTGAGGGAGAAGTAGTCTTTGCCTCTCCAAGTGCGATAGTTGTTATAGATCCGATTCACGGCAAGGAGCAGATTGTAGCCTATATCTCCAAGGTGGGCTATGAAGGCGTAATTCGAGGTTATCGTATCAAAAACATCTCCATGCAGGACGAGATATCTTTTGCCATTCAGTTTCAGAATATGGTCTTCAACGATGTTAAGCCCCTCGAAATGAATAGGCATGAACTTCCTCAATACATCGTCGTGGTTTCCACGAAGATAGATGACATTAGTGTTTTTCCTTTCGATTTTCTTAAGAACGATTCGTACGAAACGACTACAATCTTTCGTCCATGTTGCCCGGCGACGTTTCAGGCTCCAAGCGTCGATAATATCGCCATTGAGAATCAGAGTTTCACAGTGCGTATGCTTCAGGAAATGTGAAACTTCCTTTGCCTTGCTGTCTCTCATCCCGAGGTGAACATCCGATAGGATGATCGTTTTATATTCCAAGGTAGTTTTCTTCATAAGATTGTGAATAACTTGGTGATAAGTGGAAATTGCCCCGTTTTATTGGGCTTATCAACGTCGGTTATCTCGAGGACCTACCTTTTAACCTCTCCGTAACATTGGAGATCTCGTTGTAACAGAAAACGGCCATAATTAGCTTCGTATGGGGAATTTCGCTACAGAATTACTCCTCATTCCTGTTTGAGGAACTGAGGGTGAGTTTCAAGAGGTGCCCAAAATCAAGGATTTTTTGGGACAAATTGTATCTGTGAATAAAACTCAGAAAACTCGAAAAAATTGAAGAATCGGGTGGTGTAACAATGGCTTTCTAACTTGCCAAGCAGAAGTTATTCACAACGGCATTTTGCCTCCTCAACGTCCCGGATATACTTATCTAGAATGGAGTCCCAGCTCAAGGTTTCGGCAGTTTTTCGTCCTTCGATTTGTATCGAATTCCAGTCGCCTCGGTCTCTGAATATCTGCTCCGATCTTTCTAAAAAAGCCTCAGAATCATCGAATGGAACGAGCCAACCGTTTTTTCCTGTAGTGATATATTTTCCGGGTGCAGCGTAATCATAACCAAGGACCGCAAGGCCACTGGCCATAGCTTCCGTTACAACGTTGCCAAAAGTCTCGGTGGTGCTGGGGAATAGAAAAACGTCACCCGATGCGTAGTGGCGAGCGAGATCTTCTCCCTGGCGCATACCGGCGAAGATAAGTTCAGGATGTGCTTTTTCAATCCCAGCCCGTTCAGGGCCGTCGCCAACTAAAACGAACTTCATGTCTGGGCAGATTGCTTTTGCTTTTTCATAAGCTTGGACTGCCAATGGAATATTTTTTTCACCGGCAAGGCGGCCGACATAGATCATGACCGGCTGGTCGGCGGTTGCGCCCCAGGTTTGCCGTAGGGTATCGTCTCGCTTGTCTGGTGAAAAAAGCAGGGTATCCACACCTCGACCCATTATCTTGAGGTTCTTAAATCCTTCTTTCCGGAGATCGTCTCTTAAGTCTTCACTAGGAACGAGCGTGAGCCTTGTTTTATTATGGAAATACCTCATTCCTGCCAAGCCGAGTCCGGTGAGCCAGCCAAGTCTGTAGTGTTTCCCATAGGAATGGAAATTCGTGTGGAAGCTTGAGACCACCGGGATCTTGTGATTCAGGGCTGAAAACAGGGCCTGCATGCCGAGTGGGCCTTCGGTTGCGATATGCACCACGTCGGGTTTGAATGCGGTCCAGTTATTGGAGAGCTTGCTAAAGCCTGCCACGCCCATTTTCAGTATATCGTAACCTGGTATGGGAATGCCGAATACCAAGTCCTCTGAATATAAATCTGGTTTTGATCTACCGTCGGTCCTGAATTGTTTGGGGCGTATTACGTGTAGCTGATGGCCTTTCTGGCTCAAGCCTCTAACGAGTCGGTTCAGGGTCATGGAAACACCGTTGATCTCGGGTGGGAAGGTTTCGGTGACCAGGCAGATTTTCACGGGTGTTAGATACTTGGGAAGGAGGTATTAAGACATAAGGCAAGCTTTAGTGAGTTCAATGGGAATTTTGTTAAATATGTCGTAACATTCAGCTTGGGTTGACCAGGTCGAAGTAATTGCTGATGATTTTGTGTGTGTCTCAGAATATAAATATCCTGACAGGTTATACGGCGGTGGGTAAAACAAGACTGTCCCTAAACTGGGCTGTGAAGCATGATGCAGAAATAATATCGTGTGACTCGCTCTTGTTTTACCGCCACATGAATATTGGTACTGCGAAGCCGACCAGGGCTGAGCTGGAAGAGGTTCCCCATCATTTGATAGATGTGGTTGATCCCTCAGATCAGTATTCGGTCGACAAGTACCTGAATGCGGCAATGCAGGCCGTGTCGGACATCCATGGTCGGGGGAAACGGGTGCTTGTTGTTGGAGGGAGCGGATTTTATCTCCAGGCGTTTTTCGGCCCGGTAGTCGATGACGTGAAAATCGATCCCCAGCTTGAATTGGACATCGTTAGTCGGTTTGAGAATCAACCGTTATCGGAGTCGGTTGAGATACTCAGCGCCATGAATCCTCAAGGGCTTGAGGGCTTGGATGTGGGTAATCCTCGGCGTGTATTGAAAGCGTGGTTACGTTGTGCTGCTTCCGGGAAGTCTATACACGAGCTCAGGGAAGCTTTCGAGGCGAAAGCTGGACCCTTTGAGGGGTATGAACGCGAGCTCTTGGTTCTCACACGTCCGAGGGCGATTCTGGAGGAGCGGGTTCGTAAGCGGGTGGACGAGATGCTTGCGGTCGGACTCCTCGAAGAAGTGAGGCAGTTAATGGAGTTGGGCATTGATAAGAATCCCAGTGCCGCGGGTTCGATTGGATATCGGGAGCCCATCGCATGTATCAGAGGTCAATTGTCTGAAGACAATCTCGCGGAATCAATCTCGGTTAATACCCGAAAGCTTCTCAAAAAGCAGCGAACCTGGTTCAAGAAATTTCTACCTAGCGAAGCGGTCTTGGATGTGACTGAGCTAACGGAGCTTCCCGAACTCTGGTATCGTTTCCCGGCTCGTCGCTTTCCGTCTTAAATCCTTAAAGTTCTATCCCTGTGAGTTGTCTGGCGCGAGTGCGGTGTCTGCGAGCGCTTCCGTGAGGAGATCCCGGATGAAAGAGTCGACGTTCGAAACTCTGCCGCTTTGGGTTTCCAGGTAGGTCTTTACCTCTTCAGAATCTGCTTGGAATGTAGGAACGGTCTTTGTCTTTGCGAATATGAATGTTCCACTGGTGGCATTGGTAATCCAATCGGAAACCTCTCCTTCCTTAAGGTTGTTCAGGTGGGTAAGCAGGTCTTGAGCGAGGCCTTCCGGACTGGGCCCGTTGCGCTTAAAACTTTCGAAAGATGCGTGGGTCAGCCCTTGTCCTTTGATCGCTTCCTCGAAGGAGGATCCCTCGGCCATTGCGGTTGCTATGGCTGCTTTCATTTCAGTACCTTTTTCCTTAAATGCCTCCCGTTTCTTTTCCTCAATGTAATCTGCAGTGACTTTCACTTGAACCTCAGGATATTGTGGGGTGTAAGAGGGCTCTTCGCCTTCGTAAATCAGGATGACGTATTGGTTGTTGTTTTGAATCGGATCTGAAAAATAGCGTTCTTCGGTGAGGCGGAATGCCTGATTGAGTGTTTGGACAGTTAAGCCATCCTGCATGATTACGGCACTTTGGGGAAATGGAACAAGAGATTTCAGGCTGAGATTCTTCTCGTCTAAGAGGGCTGAAAACTTATCGCTGCCATTTGCGATTTCTCTGTCGAATAGGGTGTAGGCAAATTCTTCAGCGGCTTTTTGGGCTTCCGATTTTGCACGTTCGAGGCGAAGTTCTGTTATGATCTGTGCTTCGACATCTTCCAATTTGACTTCGGGTGCCTGCGGAGTTTCGGTCGTGCCGTCATCTTTGGTGATAGGTTCCGGGGTAGGAATCGTTGCCTGATACCGTGCTTTGTTTGTGAAAAAATGTATACTTTTTTCACCGGCCTCCGGTTCGAAGCTCTCGTCAATATAGTCATTCGGGTCGAAATACACGTAACTCGCTTTTGTTTTGGCGTCGACGATATAACGGAACGCGTTATCTTCGAAAAACGCTTTCAATTCCTCTTCGGTAGGATTGATGTCTGCCGTAAATGCACTGTAGTCCAATTTCGCGGTTTCGAGGGTCCACTCCGTATTGTCGGTCTGGGCGGCATTGATTGCCTCAAATGGAAGTATATGACCGGGGCCTTGGAGTAACTCACGAACCTTATTCATCCGCCAGTCGTCTGCTATGATACCGGTTATGTATGATTCAGAGTAGCCCCCTGCTTTCAGATTCTCGACAAATGCGGTAAAGCGGGCCTGATCGAATCCCTGTGTGCTAAAGTTCATGAAGCCTGCCAGATCCTGTATATGCGCTTTAATTTCATCTTTGGTGGGATCGGGGAGTCCGATCTCGTCAGCGATGTGGATGAAAGCGATTCTGGTAAGCGCGTAGTCCTGCATTTGTCCGGCCGATGGTTGGCCAAAAAAGGAAGGGTAAACCATGGTCAGACTGATTTGCCCAGATCCAAAGATTTCTCGCTGATCTTTCTCTGAAGAAAGATCGTAACCGAGGAATGGTTGCTCTTTATAAGAGGGACCACCACCTCCACCTAAAGGGCTAAAGTTTCCGATCGTGAAAACGAAGGAAACGACCACAACGGCCAGCAGGATTATAATTAGCCACTTAAAGTGTTTGGTAAGATAGGTTTGGATCCAATTGAACATGGTATAACAGCGAAACGGGAAAAGGTAGATATGGGTTTTGGCTTGTCAATAGACTAAAGACCGGATCTTGAGCTGTTAATCGCGGGCTTGGCGCCCCGTAATCACTCAGCAATTAGAGATGTTTCTCCAGCCACAAAACGTCCCAGTATCGGTCGCATTTTCTTCCCGCCTCCGTAAAGATACCGACTTCCCGAAAGCCGAATTTCTTATGAATTGCCCGTGATGCTGGATTGGGAAGCGTTATTCCGGCGAAGATGCGATGGATATCCTCCATTTGCAAAAGGCTAAATAACTCCGTGTAGAGTGCGGATCCAATACCCTTTGATTGACTACGGGGATGAAGGTAAATCGCCGTTGAAACCGACGTTTGGTAGGCAGCCCGCTCATGGAACGGAGAAGATCCGGCGTAGCCGACAACCCTGCCTTCCTCGATAGCAACCAAGAGTTTATAGCGCCCGGTATCAGCGAAAGTCGCGATCCACGATTTACGCTCCTCAATTGTTAAGGCGTCAGTTTTGAAGTTCGCGGGGGTTTCGTGGATATAGTGATTGCCGATTTCGTTGAGAGCTTCGGCATCATCATAAGTTGCGCTACGAATGGTAACCATCAGAGGGATAGTTCAAACTCAAAGAAGGTCTTCAAGTGTTTTGGATTCCCAGTGCGCCTGTAAATTATCCTCGGCTTTTTGAGTGTATTCGCGGATCAGGGGATCAACGCCCAGTATCAGTTCTTTCCCTTCAGAATTTCCATAGTCATCGAGGGCTTTCTTAAACTGAAACAAATTTATTTTCCCCAGTGGTTTTGCGGGTTGGTATCGCTTTGTGGTTCCTCCCGGGCCTGCTTCTGAGGATAAAGTTGAAATGAATCCCATATCCATCAAGTTCGAAAGGGATTCGTTGAGTATTTGTCCCGGGACCCTTAGTTTCTTACTGAGTTCGGTGGAAGAGTAGGCTGGCTCGCAGGCCTTGAACCTTCGTGCCACCAGAATCAGAGCTGCCAGGCTCAAAGCTTCTCTCGTTGATCGGCTCGTGTTTTCCCATGCTTGTTGATTGGCGAGGAAATTGGCATTTTGAATCGCATAGGTGATTTGACCCCCAATCAGAATAAATACCCAGAAAATATACAGAGCCAGCATGAGGATGGGTATGATGCCCAATGACCCATAGAGGCTTTCCTGATTAACGACGTATTTGACATACAAAAATGAAAGTTCTTTATTGAGTACTAGTAATATGGATACGATAAATGCACCACTCAATGCGGGAGCAGAATAGACCTGTGTGTTTGGGATGAAACGGTAAAAGCTGGCTAGCAATACGAGTATTAGAGCAAAAGCCAACATGGGAGCAAGCCACTGTATAAGATTGAGGATATGGGCCCCGAGAGGAAGACCTTCTACGAGTTTGACGTAGGTACCTGCTGAATAAACGGTGAGCGATGTGATGATCAGCACGGCGCCCAAGGTTAGGAAGGTCCAGTAGAACACGATCCGTTGGACCATGCTACGACCTCTTCTAACACCCCATATATCATTAAACGCTTTCTCAATCGCCATAAACAATTGGATAGCGATCAAAGCCAGCAAGAGGATCCCCAGAACGCCAAATGCCCCAGATTTTGCACTTTCGATAAAGCTGTTTAGACTAAAAAGTAAGTTCTCGTTTATCAGAGTGCCGTTCGAGAGATCTCCGTTGGCCTCAAAGTATTCCGCCAGCGGGGGCGCCATGAAGATGACGAACTTATTTATGAGTTCCAGAATCCGGTTCTGGTCGACCTGTTCGATAATGATTCCTGCCGCAAGCAAGGATATAGCGGCAAGTGGGCCAAGGGCTAGCAGAGAGCTGTAGCAGAGAGCTGCGGAACGAACGAAGACGTTATTTTTGATAAAGCCTGTCTTTACCAGCGAAAGAATTCGCAGTACGTAGTAGGTCAGGTTCGTTACCTTGTTTCTGTTCGGGTGCTCGGTTTCCCAAATATCCCGTTTAAGGATATCACTAAGCCGATTTAAGGGGTCCTCCCATTTGGCTTTCCAGTGCGATCCAAGCATACTAATTTTTTTCAAAAAGAAAGTATACTGTTCGCTGAGTTGCGACTAAAGTCAACGACCGCGTCAGGACTGCAGGGGATTGAGGTAGAGGTAGTAAAGGAACAAGAATCCAATCATGCCCCCAACGGATCCTGGGCCGGAAAATAAGAATACCGAAGCGCGTGTGGTGAAGGTATTTATGAAGGTACCGACCATGCTGATAGATATTAGGGCGGCGATTACTGGTTCTCCAAAGCTGTAAAAATAGAGTGCTAGAAACGCCAGACCAATTGCGGCTCGCAGGCGGACGATCGGGTAAATGGTCGTGACAGAAAGCGCCAGACAGATCGAAAGAAACAGGTCAATGACTGCCATGATGATAAACGGATTTCTGGCGATGAGAGCGACGTTTTGAGTCTGGATGGTACCAAAATGTAAGTACAGCAGACCCACCGCTGACAAGATAAACGTGATGGTCAGGGAAAGGCTGGTAAAACCAACGGTTCGGTGAACCCACTTCGCTTTTGATTTCTTGCTCTTGGTATCCTCAGTATTTCCTTCGGCAGCAGCAAGGATGTCTTCGATGTGAACTTTTCGGGTTTCTTCGCTGTCTGGTTTGTTAAGGAGGTCGAGATCTTCGTCTGACTTTTTCTTCAGCGTTAGCTTTTTCTCGGCGGGAAATAATTCCTCGAGAAGATCGGCGTTGCTGCTGAAAGCGAGCCACACCTCTTTGTAGTCGTCGTAGTAGAGGGTGTCTGCGGTTACCTTTTGGGATTCTGACAGGGACTGAAGTTGCTCAGTATTATAGGGGCCTTTGGCTTCTTCCGAGTCTGGATAGCGAATGAAGTATTCCGACATAGCGATGAGATAGGTGGAGTAATAGTTCTCGAATAGTTTATGAGAATCCGAGCATTTAAAAACAGGCTTCTCTCCAATCTCAACCCAGCAGTTTTTTTTTACAGAGTATTCAAGTTCTGCGATTTACGAAACATCAGTCACGGGACTTGTGGCTGCCGCTCCACTTCAATTTGGTTCTTACCACTTCGAAGTGGTTGAAGTTCAGTTGATGGATCAGAGACAGTCTCAGTTGTGACAGTTCCAGAGATACTTTTTCGCCTGGATTGATCGTTAACTGGGTTGCTCCGTCCATGATGACTTGAAGTGATTTTGATGCAGTGGCGTCTTTAACGGTGAGTTTTTCCTTGGAATCAAATATTATAGAGCGATTGCTGAGGGTGTGTGGGCAGATAGGGGTCATCGTTAACACCTTGGCGTCCGGAGCTACGAGCGGACCGCCTGCTGACAGATTATAAGCGGTGGACCCGGTTGGAGTCGTGAAAATAATACCGTCACACAAGTAGTCTGTAATGGGGCCTGCTTCGTTGCATACGTTTAGGTTCAATATAGCACCAGAATGAATGTCCTTTATGACAGCATCGTTCAGCGCGGACGCTGTTTGGCCGTTGGTTGCTGTCGCTTGCACCATGCTCCTTTCAGTGATCGAATAATCCCCTTTGAGGACGCTGGGAAACAGTTTCACGGCTTCCTCTCCCGAAAAAGTGGTTAGAAAGCCCAGTCCGCCTCGGTTGACTCCTATAACTGGCACGGATTCAATGGCGCAGGCCTCGGCAATTCCGAGAAGGGTGCCATCGCCACCGATGACACAACAAGCATCGACGTTTTTAAGGAAATCCTTGTCGAAGGGATATTCGGAAGTGATCCGATGGGAGCTGCACTCGTTCTCAGCTATCTTGATGAGCTCAGCAGCCAGTTCGGGGGCGCCGGACTTTGTCTGGTTGATATAAAAGGCTATCGAGTTGAGTGGGTGCATCGGTTCTTGACGAATGTTTCGGTAAAACTAGACGGCTCGGAAAGGTTGGCAATGCCCCATTTGCATGATTCACGCTTCCGCTGAGATTGTGGTTTTGGTACAACCCAAAAGGAATTCCCGGTTTCCATCGCCCCCAGCGATTGGTGATTCTATCCAGCCTTCGATGTTTGAATTGGGTAGCTCGTGCAGAATCCATGCCTTGATGTTTTCTAAAATAGAAAAGCGGAGATCATTATCCAGTATGACGCCCCTTCCTTTATCCACATCGAGTTTCTTGGCTTCGAACTGCGGTTTGACCAAAGCAATCAATTTTCCGTCTTGTTTGAGTAGTGGCCATATCGCGGGCAGGACTTTCTTCAAAGAAATGAATGACAGATCCATTACGATCACGTCGTAGTCAGGGTAGGGTAATTGTTCAGGGGTAAGGTAGCGGGCGTTCGTTTTTTCGATATTTGTTACCCGTGGGTCCTGAAGGAGCTTATTGTGCATCTGTGCTCTTCCAACATCGACGCAGATCGCCTGTTTAGCTCCTCTTTGGAGAAGCGAGTCTGTGAAACCCCCTGTCGATGCGCCGACATCGAGGATACGTTTTCCTTCAACCAGAGTGGCGAATTTGTCGAGGTAGGCTTCCAGTTTTTCAGCGCCGCGGCCGACAAAGCGGGCCGGTTGTAGCACCGTTAATGGGGAATCGATCGGGTAGGACTTGCCCGGTTTATCGAGGATGGTCGTCCCCAGCCTGACCTTTCCCGCCAGAATCAATGCCTTCGCACGGGAGCGCGTTTCACTGTGCCCCAGGTCTACCAAAAGTTCGTCTAGTCGAAGGTTTCGTTTCTCCACGCTGCGTATCCACGAACAAGCCTTCTTAAAGAGCAAAAAAAATGAGCGAAAAAAGACTGATTTCTTGACTTGTGGAGCAAAGTGTCGCGAAATGTCGCTTGATCCCGCAAGATGATCACAAAATGCTCTCTCCCAAAAACAGGAAATTTGCTGGAGGATACCTACATTCTCTAGACTCAAAGAACCGTGTGACCGTTCCCAAGAAGTGGCGGTTCGACGGGGATGATACTGAGTCTGCGTATCTCGCAATTCCTCAGCCTTTGGGGTATATTTGGCTTTGCCCTCCCAGTAAGGTTGATCAGCTGGAAGAAAAGATGGAGTCCATTTTGCCATCCGATTTGGAAGGGCAGAACTTCACCATGTATCTCATGGAAAAGTCCGAGATGGTTTATTGCGACAAGAGTGGGCGCATCGTGCTGACTCCCGCGTTGATCGAGCACGCTGGACTGGACAAGCAGGCGCAGTTGATCGGGATGTTCGGCTCATGGGCAATTTGGAATCCAGAGCGCTATGAAAAATTTAGAGACGATCCATACTCTCTGGATATCGGTACCAAGGGGCGCCGTCTACTGGCAGTCATGGAGAAAATTTGGAAAACAGGAATTATTTAAACCACATCGCAACACCACAATTATGAGATTAGTTAAGTCACTTTATGCTTCAGGAGTTTTGAACAATGGAAAGGTCGTCCATTGTAACGAATGGGATATCGGTGATTACGAATCGACTCGTGGATCAGCCGCACGACTAGTTGAGCGCGCTCAACAACGTTGGGAGCCTATTTCTAAAACCACGCCAAACGAGAGACTGTCTCGCTGGAAAGTAGTTAAAAATGTTTTGCGGATCGGATAGCCCAGCCAAAAGCAAACCCTTTGGCAAAGGACACCTCCCGGTATTACTCCGGGAGGTGCTTGGGCTTTTTGAACGATCTAACGGTAAGAAGTATCTCGATGCGACTTTCGGTGGTGGAGGTCACACCCGAGCGATTTTAGAGTCAGGCCCCTCGGTATCCGTAGTTGCGATCGACTGTGATCCTGAAGCGGCTGAACGGGCTCTTGCGCTGACCGAAGCCTTTCCGGGGCGCTTTCGCTTTTACGACCTGAACTTTTCTGACATGGACCGGGTTGAAGAATCAGAGTTCGATGGTGTGTTGTTTGATTACGGAGTTTCCTCTTATCACTTTGACCAACCAGAGCGTGGCTTTTCGTTCAATGCCGATGCGCCCGCTGATATGAGGCTGAATCCACGCGAAGGACAGTCTGCAGCAGAATTTTTAGAAACCGCGAGTCGTGAAGACCTGATACGAGCCATCAAAGTGTATGGCGAGGAGTCTTCCTGGAGGCGCATCGTAGATGCTATACTCAACGCGCGTGGAACGAACGTACTTCATAATACAACATCCTTAGCTACACTAATATCCAATACAATCCCAGCACCCGTCCGGAGAAAGAGTAAATTAAATCCTGCTACCAAAACATTTCAGGGGTTGCGGATCGCGATTAATCGCGAACTCGAGGTTATCGAAACCGCTCTTCCCAAGGCATTTGATTTACTTGCTCCGGACGGGATCCTTGCTGCCATTAGTTTCCATTCTCTGGAGGATCGGATTGTGAAACGTTACTTTCGAACCCTGTGCGGGCAGCCTGTTGATCGTAGAGATAACATGCCCCAACAGTTGCGAACTGTGGTTGCGGAGGCCCTGACCAGGAAGCCTGTTACTGCAACACCCGATGAGATTGCTCAAAACCCCAGGTCGCGATCCGCCAAGCTGCGGGCCGTCCGCAAATTAGTGGGACTTTCCTGAGGGATGAGACAGGGGTTTATTTACACTCGCTGGTTGTTGGCTATGACCTTTTTCAGCCTGATGGGGTTGTTGGCGGTTGGTATGATGACTGTGCACTCGAAGCGGACAATTCGGTCGGTTGCTGCAGAATTAAACGAGAAAGAGTCGGTATTGGCAGAGTTGGGTCGCCGTCAGGACAACTTGGATACCGATTTGGCCAGCTCTTTGAATCCGGAATATTTGAAGCATCTGGTAGGGCTTTCTGGATTGAACATGGAACCACCGAAGGAGGATAAGATCATCTTGGTGAGGGCATCAGATTTAGCGTCACCGAATCGGGATGAACCAAGCCTATCGGTTAGCCCGGAAATCTACAGGACCAGAATCGAATTAGCAAATAGCGAGCGGAGGGATGACGATTAATCATGGCTCGTGGCGGAATTGCAGTTAGTAGGCTCGTTTGGGTCTTTGTCCTCTTCATTTTGGGGTTTGGCGCAGTATTAACCCGTCTGGTCGATCTTCAGGTTCTTGGCAGCGAAGAATTGGTAGAAGAGAGCGAACGGATAAGAATAAAGTTCGAAAAGCTCGATGCCCGACGGGGTAATATTTACGATCGGAATCATAACCTGTTGGCGACGACCCACACGGTTCGGCAGGTGGGGGTCGACCCGGAATCTTTAAAAGCTGAAGACAAGACCGAGTGGCCCAAATTGGCGAAACTTCTCGGTGTTACCTACTCGGACATTTATCAGAAGATGAAGTCCGAAGTTCGGATTGTGGACGGGGTAGCGAAGCCGATTCGTTGGAAGGTACTCGCGAATGATGTAGAGGAAAAAGTCTACCGCGAAATGCTTCAGCTGAATATCGATGGTGTGTATGGAAATCGTCAGTATAAGAGAGTCTATCCCCAGGGATCCTTGGCTGCTCATGTGCTGGGCTATGTGAACAAAGAAGAGATTGCGGTCACGGGCGTTGAGAAGGCCATGGATTTTTATCTCAAAGGCGAATCCGGTTGGCTCGAAACAGAGTGGGATGGAAAACGTCAGGAAATGGTGCAATTTAGGAAACGTCAGGTGGATGCTTCTGATGGGTTCCATGTGGCCTTAACGATAGATATGATGGTCCAGCATGTGTTGGAACTGGAGATGAAAAATATCGTCGAAAGTTCACAACCGGCAGGCGCGACCATCATTGTTAGCGATCCGGCGACTGGAAACATATTAGGACTGGCAAATTGGCCGACCTATGACCCGAACGAATATTTTAATATCGGTAAGTATAAGGTAGAGAACCAACGAAATTTGGCGATTGCGGACCTTTATGAGCCTGGTTCTACGTTTAAGATAGTACCTGTAGGCGCGGCTTTGTCGGAAGAGATTATTAACCCGATGATGGAGTTCAACTGCTCTCTCGATCGGGTTCCTTACAACGGCCGCGTCGTTCGCTTGCCAGGGGATAATGGAAAGGACTATGGCGTTTTGTCGGTGGAGGGTGTGATCGCACATTCCAGTAATCGAGGGGCAGCTCAAGTGGGTATGCTCTTGGGTGATCAAAAACTCTATGATTACACGAAGGCATTTGGATTTGCCGAAAAGACGGGGTTTCTGCTTGGACCTGAAGGGCAGGGTATCTTGAGTCAGCCGAAAAACTGGGATGGGTTAACCATTTCACGTTTACCGATGGGGCATGCCATCAGTGCGACGCCCCTCCAAGCGCACTATGCCATGTCGGTTGTGGCAAACGACGGCGTGCTCATGAGTCCGCAAATCCTTTCACGTGTGGAGGATTCTGAAGGCAATGTGATTGCCGCCTATGAACCGAAAGCTGTCCGCAGGGTTATTTCCTCTTCTTCTGCAAGAACCCTTTCTCAGATGTTGGTAAAAACGGTTAGCCCCGAGGGTACCGCTCCCGAAGCTCAGATACCCGGAATGGAAGTTGCCGGCAAGACAGGAACGGCGCAAAGGGTCCTTGAGGGTGGGGGGTATTCATCAACGGATGTGGATGTTTCTTTTATCGGCTATTTTCCAGCGAGTGATCCTCGGCTGGTGATTACCGTTGTAATATTTGATCCCAAGAAAGGCCTGCGATACGGTGGTCGATTAGCGGGCCCGGCCTTTAGACGAGTGTCAGAACAACTTGTACATTTAATGGGGATTTCCCCGAAAGCACCAATCCGTGGCTTTTTGGCTATGGATGAACAGGAGTGACCTTTACATGATCGGATTTGCGGACCTTGAATCACACACATTTAGTACTTATTACCGAACACGAAGACGCTGGGGAACTGGTAGGCCAGGGCGGTTGTCTTCATCGAATTCCATGCTCCTCACATTACAATCACTCTTTCCAGATGATCTGTGTGTTTCGCACACCGGTGAATTAAAGCATTCTGTATCTGCGCTCGTTACTGATAGCAGGCGTGTGATTCCGGGTGCGGTGTTCTTTGCCATACCCGGTTTGCGGACGAATGGAACCTATTTTATTGAGGAGGCGATCGATCGCGGGGCGATAGCGGTGGTCACGGAAAGTGACCGTGTCTACCCTCAAGTAACAACGATTCAGGTTGAAAATATTCGTCAGGTGGTCGCGAAAATTGCTCAGAAGTTTTACGGTTACCCTGACAAAAGTCTCGAATTGATAGGAGTAACCGGGACGAACGGTAAGACGACGGTCTCCTACCTGATTCAGAATTTACTTAATGGAAATCCATCTGTCTCTAAAACAGGATTGATCGGTACCGTGCAGTATGACCTCGGCGAACGGACGTTGCCTTCTTTCAAGACCACGCCGGAAGCGATCGATACTTTTGCGTTGCTGAAACAGATGAAGGATGCGGGCTGCAGTCGCGGCGTGATGGAAGTAAGTAGTCATGGTATTGATCAGCAGCGTATTTTCGGAGCGGAATTTGACGTCGCAGTCTTTCTCAACCTAACTCGCGATCATCTCGATTATCACAAGGATTTGGAGTCTTATTTTCTGGTGAAGCGCCGTTTGTTCACGGGAGAAATCGGTAAAAGGCCTAAGGTATCGGTCATCAACATCGATGACGCCTACGGAAAGCGCCTGGCGGAAGAATTGAGTATAGATTCGCAGGTAATTACGTTCTCCTTGGACAACACCGACGCGGATATCTACCTAACGTCTTACACCTGTGATCATGCAGGCTCAAGATTTACACTGAAGACCCATCAGGGGAGTCACACGATCAGAACCCGTTTGCCGGGGAGGTACAACCTGAGCAATCTTTTGGCAGCACTTGCGGTTTGCCAAGGTCTTGGACTGAGTCTCGATTCCATTGTGCACCGGCTGAACGCTTTCAAAGGGGTTCCCGGGCGGATGGAACGTATCGAAGAGGCGGAAGAATTCGACGTATTCGTTGATTATGCGCATACGGACGATGCATTGGAGAAAGCATTGGGCATGCTTCGGGAGATTACCCGAGGTCGGTTGATCGTTGCCTTCGGATGTGGGGGTAACAGGGATCGTGATAAACGGAAGTCTATGATGGAAGTCGCTCAGGCGAATGCTGACTATGTGTGTGCTACTTCTGACAACCCGCGTGGTGAGTCTGTGGATGGTATCCTATCTGACATGCGCAAAGGGGTCACCAAGCCGGAACAAGTTGCTTTCATTCCTGATCGTCGGGCAGCGATCAGTCACGTTTTAGACATCGCTAAGTCGGGAGACACCGTGCTAATTGCGGGCAAAGGACACGAAACCATGCAGGAGTTCAAGGATCGTATTGTTCCCTTTGATGATCGTGTTGTGACCCGGGAGTTACTTGAGATCAAACAGTTGATTAAGCGCCGATTGTGAACGAAGTATCCACTCAGCATTTTTCAGATTGGACGGGTGGGCGTTGGCAGGGTTCACCGCCAAGCTCAGTGACTGGTTTTAGCATCGACTCGAGGTCACTTAAAACGGGAGAGCTTTTCGTTGCTTTAAAAACAGATGTTCGCGATGGGCATGATTTTATCGAAGCGGCAAAAGAACGCGGCGCGGTAGCAAGTATAGTATCCAAATACCAACCTCAGATAGATCTTCCTCAACTGGTTGTTCCCGATTCCGTGAAGGCCTTGCGGGATCTGGCCTTACAGAATCGTATTGAGTTCTCAGGTACCGTGATTGGCATTACTGGGAGTTGCGGTAAAACTTCCACCAAAGAATTGCTTGCCCTATTGTTGGGCCAGAAAACGCTCAAGACTCACGGGAATTTTAACAACCATCTGGGGGTTCCTCTCACGTTGCTTCGACTTGACCAAACGTATGAGAGGGCGGTTGTCGAAGTTGGGATGAGTAATCCTGGGGAGATTGCGTCGCTTGCCCGGATTTTGCAGCCGACATACTCGATTATCACCGCAGTCGCACCTGTTCACTTGAAGGGTGTTTCATCTCTGGAAGGGGTTGCCGTTGAAAAAGCGGCGTTGGCTGAAGCCACGAAGACGTTGACGGTGCTTCCGGTCGAGTGCTTTCGATTTTCTGCCTTTACCAAGTTGAAGACGCCTTGCTTGATCGCAGGGAAAGCCGAGCCGGGGCGTTACTATCCGAAAGAATCTCGGTTTGTGGAATTCAGTTTGGATCATAAGTCTAATAAGACGGATATCGTACTCCGACCAGCCCGGGGATCCGTGCTCAGCTTCTCTGTCAAACGGGTCAGCAATGGAATGGCGCGTAATATCGTGCTGGCCTTGCTCATGGGCATGGAACTGGGGCTTGATACTCATCAGTTGCAGTCCCGATTGCAGAGTTGGGAATCGGCTGAGCTACGTTGCCAACGCGATATGGTTGGCGAACTGGACATTTTTGTAGATTGCTACAATGCGAATCCGGCCAGTATGCGTGATTCCCTCGAATATTTTAATGCAACAACGCCAGTAGAAAAGCCGCGTTACTATGTGATCGGTGGCATGAAGGAGCTCGGTGAGTATAGCGAAGAGTATCATCGCGAGCTGGGGCGTTCATTCAAACTCAGATCGGTTGATCGTCTGTTTCTGACCGGGGATGAAGCTGCCGGTTTCCTATCGGGCTTTCGGGCAGCTGGAAGGGATGACCAAAACATTCAGCTTTTTCGAGCACCGGAGGAGGTAGTTAAGGAACTTCGTCATCTGGAAGGTTCGGTTTTTTTGAAGGGTAGCCGCAGCTACGCATTGGAGTCTATTTACCAAAAGCTGAAGGAGCTGCACCGTCCGGTGAAATCGACATGTTAAGCTATCTCGCAGATTTTGAAAATTACTGGGGACCCTTGCGGCTTTTCAGGTATATCACGTTCCGCGCATTGTTCGGCTCCGCGACTGCCCTGATCCTGGGTTTTATGATCGCGGGTCCCGTCCTGAATTATTTACGCCAGTTTAAGCTGCATCAAGCGCTTCGGGATAAGTCGGAGGTGGGCTCTTTGGCAGCCCTTCATGCCGGTAAGAAAGATACGCCGACGATGGGCGGACTCATGATATACTTTTCGGTGACGGTCAGCACGTTTCTTTGGGCGACACCGAATGTTTTCGTTTTAACAGCATTGGGAGTGTATACGGGGCTCACGGTTTTGGGGTTCATGGATGACTACGCCAAGGTCACGAAAAAGAACAGCGCTGGACTTAATAAAAAGCAAAAACTCATTTGGCAAACTGCCATTACGGTGGGTGCGTTGAGTCTTCTGCTGATTCACCCTGATAGTGCGGACAAGGTACGTGAACTTTGGCTACCGTTTCTGAAACTGCCACTTATCTATGCGCTTCCGATTCCCATACTATTCGTTTTTCTATTTTTTATTTTAGTGGGGTCCTCCAATGCGATCAACCTGACCGACGGTATTGATGGTTTAGCGATAGGTTGCACCATCTCAGTCGCATTGGTCTACGCGATCATGGCATATGCCGCCGGTAACGCCATTATTGCTGACTATTTGTTTATCAGTTTTATTCCTGGGGTCGGGGAGCTTAGCATTATTTGTGGATGTCTTGTTGGATCGGGGCTCGCGTTCCTATGGTTTAACTCGCATCCGGCGGAAGTATTCATGGGAGACACTGGTTCGCTCGCCCTGGGCGGATTGATCGGAGTCGTCGCGTTTATGGTTCACCAACCGTTTACCCTGGTGATTGTAGGTGGCATCTTTGTGATGGAGGCTCTCTCAGTCATTATTCAGGTTTTCTCTTATAAAACACGGAAGAAGCGCGTCTTTAAGATGGCGCCGATTCATCATCATTTTGAACTAAAAGGTTGGCCTGAATCTAAGGTTGTAATCAGGTTTTGGATACTTTCTCTTGCGTTTGCTCTCGCCGGACTGGGAACCTTGAAACTGCGTTAATTGAATGAAGGAAATATTTGACATAAAGATGTGGCTTGAGAAGCCGGTTGCGGTCTTTGGTGCTGGGTTAAGCGGCAAAGCTGCTTCGGACCTCATACGTTCGCGTGGCGGAAATACGATTGTCTACGATGAGTTGAGCTCAGACTTTCCACAGAAGTTCACAAGCGAGATTGCTCAACAACACTCGCTGGTGATTGCAAGTCCTGGCTTCTCAGCTAGGCACCCCTGGATGGTAACCGCACGGGAGGCCGGGTGCGAGGTAATCGGAGAGTTGGACTTGGCATGTCTACTCTGGGAAGGGCGAGTCGTCGCTATTACGGGAACCAATGGTAAAACGACCCTGGTAGAATTTATAAAGCATGCTCTCTGTTTCGCAGGTTTGGAAGCTTACGCTGTGGGCAATATCGGGTATCCGTTTGCCAGCCTGGTGAAAGAGGCGCATTCACCGGAAGCTTGGGCGGTTGTTGAAGTCAGCTCGTTTCAAGCAGAGTTGATGAAGTATTTTCGGGCTGATTCTATTGTATGGTCAAATCTCTCTGAGGATCATCTGGATAGGTATGAGTCGATGGAAAGCTACTTTGATGCGAAGGCCCGTTTACTTAAGGTAGCTCGAGGGAAATCGGTCTGTGTGGGGAAGGATGTGGCGGCTTTCTGTGCTGAGATTGGTCGGGAACTGCCATCGAATACCTATGTGCTGGACCGTTCGTTTATCCGGGTTCCGGAGAATTCGGTGTTTTCATTGAAGCCTCAACGGCTTAATTTTCAGTTAGCAGCCGTGTTATTTCGCTCCTGGGGTTACGATCCTGAGATGTTGCACGATGCCGTGAAAACCTTCAGGCAAAGTCCTCACCGATTATTACCGGTCTCCAAGATAAACGGAATTGAGTTTTGGAATGATTCGAAGGCTACCAATTTTTCTTCGGCGGAAGCAGCCCTCAAAAACTTCCAATGTCCCATTTACTGGATTGGGGGCGGCCGCGCAAAAGGGGGCCGGATAGAAGCCTTTGCCCAGAGAATCGGTCATAGGATCAAAAAGGCCTTTATGACAGGGGATACTGCAAATGATATGTGTGCAGTGTTTGACCGTTTCCAGGTTCCAAGCCAGTCCTTCGAGTCCTTGGAACAGGCGACATTGGCGGCCTACAAGGAGGCTTCCGAAGGGAGTGTGGTTCTTTTCAGTCCCGGATTTGCCAGCCAAAAACCTTTTAGAAATTACTCGGAACGCGGCGAATGTTTTGAGAGAGTCGTTCACGACATACAGGTTAATCTAAAGATGACCCCCTAATTTATCATGAAAGCTCACGTATTTATTTCAGTTTTAGCCTTCCACATCGTGGTTATTGCAGGTTTGTATCTTCTGTCTGCCTGTTCGAGCACTTCCGGTCCTTCACCGTCTTCCTCCCAGACCGGATCAACCTCGACTGGTGGCTCTATTTACGACCAATATGCGACTCCCAACCGGCCGGTGGAAGATAACGGAATGGTAGCGACAGAGGTCGATTCTATCCAGTTTGATCGAGGTATCGATCCCGTGTTTAATAGCGGATCCAACTCGGTTTCCAGTACCCCGGTCGATGCGGGTGGTTTGCGTTCACAGCCTCGACGTCCTGGTGATAGCCCTTACATTTCTGATCAACAGCCGGTTTTGAATGAAGACCTGCGCGAAGACGATGTGCTCCAGCCTTTAACACCAATCGATACAACCCCAGCTGTCGAATATATGGTCCAAAAAGGGGATAGTCTGTGGAAGATCTCTCGAGACTTTGGAATCGCACTGAAGGATTTACTTGCGGCGAACGGACTGAATGAAAAATCGACGATAAAGGTTGGGCAGAGCATTACGATACCTTCCGAAACCTCTGGGCCGCCCCTGGTGATCCAACCTGTGCAAAGTGCTCCGTCTACCGAAATTTACACGATCGTCAGAGGCGATACACTTTCGAAAATCGCCAAAAAATTCGCCACCACAATTAATGCTATTAAAGCCGCGAACGGACTGAAGTCAGATACGATTCAATTAGGACAGCGGTTGACGATACCTGTCGGAGGTTCCACACCATCTGGTAGTGTCGCTTCCGCGCCGGTTTCTTCGGCTCCGCAACCTAGTGCTCCTTCAGCCTCCCTTATGCAAAGTGACGACGCAGTTACTCACGTGGTGCAGTCAGGAGAAACCCCCAGCGGTATTGCCAAGCTTTATGGAATCACAACATCGAAGCTGATGAGTGATAACGGAATCAAAGATGCACGATCCTTAAAGGTGGGACAGTCATTAAAAATACAGCTGGGTGTCGCTCAACCTTCAACGAGCCCGGCTCCGCCGATACCTGCTCCTTCAAGACCGGTGGCGACTCCCAATGCGTTTGATGATTTCGGCGATCTCAATCTCGATGACATCCCGGAAGTTGAAGTGGTTCCCCGCTCGTAATCATTCTGTCACACTCCAAGACTCTCAATGAGTAAACCCAAAAAAGAAGCGCCAGTATCCGGACACTCATTTTACCAACGCCTTCTGATCATCGTCTCTGTATCCACGTTGATTCTGATTGGTTTGATTTCCATATTTAGCGCAACGCAGTCATTGGACGCAGGATCCTATAAGTTTCTTGAACGCCAGATTATGTGGTTGGGGATTGCGGTCGTGGCTGGAGTCTTTGTTTCAATGATAGACTTGGAGCGGATGAAGAAACTGATCCCGTTTGCGGCTGTGATTGCGGTACTCGTTTTGGTGGCTGTGCTCATTCCCGGAGTGGGCCACCTGGTAAATGGAAGTCGGCGATGGATAACACTCGGGGCAATCGGTTTCCAACCCTCCGAGTTCGCGAAGATTCCGTTCGTATTTTTGATGGCCTATTACCTCAGCGCCAACCAGCGCTATTTGAAGACTGTGTTTCGAGGGTTCTTCATTCCTTTGATGATTATCGGGGTGTTTTGTGTGCTGATTATCCTCGAACCGGATTTTGGAACCTGTGCTTTGTATGGAGCGGTCGGCATGATGCTCTTATTTCTGGCGGGAACCCGTTTAACTTACCTGATTCCGAGTGTAATCAGTGGGGGTACCTTGTTTCTGTATTTGATTTTTCAGGATCAGGTGCGCTTGCGGCGTTTGATGTCATTTCTCGATGTTGAGGGGAACAAGAATGATGGAGCCTACCAGCTCTATCAGGGACAGATGGCGCTGGGAAACGGCGGCATACTCGGTGTGGGTGCTGGTAACGGTCGATACCAAAACAGTTACCTCCCCGAGGCGCATACCGACTTCATACTTTCGATTATTGGGGAAGAATTTGGTTTCATGGTTACGTGTCTCGTTGTGGTACTTTTTGCCATTATCTTTTGCACGATTATTTTTTCCATGCGGCGAGCGCCGAACCTGTTTCAGGGACTGCTCGTGTTGGGTTCGCTGCTGATGATTGCGATGCAGGCTTTAATCAATATGGGAGTCGTGACGGGATTGCTACCCACCAAAGGCATGTCGCTTCCGTTTATTAGTTATGGTGGCTCAAACCTGGTGGTTATGTGTGTATTTACGGGAGTGCTAATCAATTGCTTGAGAAGTTGGGAGAGCCTTCCGATCAGAACCGAGCGTCGAAAGCTCGTTGAGATTACCGGATAATGTCTCAGGTTCTCATCATTTGCGGAGGAACAGGGGGGCACCTGACTCCAGGAATCGCAATGGCTGAGGAGCTTACTGTTCGGGGGCACAGCTGTTCATTGGTCGTATCCAAAAAGAAAGTAGATGCGCGCCTTATTGAGAAGTATCCGGGGATGGATTTTGTGAATGCACCAGGGGCTCCTTTGGCATGGCACCCGCTTCGACTTGCCAGGTTTTTGTGGACGCAAGTCACCGCCTTTGTATTTGCTATCAAACTACTTTCACGAAAAAAGCCTGATTTGATTGTTGGGTTTGGCGGGTTCCTTACTGCAGGAGTTGCACTGCCAGCCTTTCTGAAGGGCATTCCGTTCGTATTGCACGAAGCCAATCGTGTGGTCGGGCGTTCGAATCGTTTTCTAGGTCGGTTTGCCAGTAAGATCTTTCTGCCCGAGGGGGTGGTCGCCGTTGGCTTACCCCTTGAAAAAGTGGAGTTTTCCGGTCTGCCACTTCGCAAGGAGTTCGTTTCCATGACCCGGGATACTGCCCGGGAAATCCTGGGGGTCGAATCTGCGCGCAAATTATTGGTTGTCTTCGGTGGAAGCCAGGGTGCTGGTTCTCTCAATGAATGGGCACTGTTGCATGAAGAGGCTCTGGCTGAGAAAGGTGTTTCTCTGTATTGCCTGACCGGGCTCAATAAGGAACTACCGAGGGAGGCTTCGATCGAAACTGCGGCACACGGGCCAGTGAAGTCCTGGTTTGTTCCTTTTTCTGACAATATGCCTGCGGTGTTGTCTGCGGCAGATGCAGTTGTCTCACGTGCAGGTGCTGGGAGTATCGGGGAAATTATCCGGTGTTGCGTTCCGTCGATCTTAGTTCCGTATCCATATGCTCGTGACGATCACCAAACTGCCAACGCTGAGTATGTGGTTGCAAAAGAGGCTGCGCGTATTCTGCAGGATTCCCAGCTGGAGTCGCTATTCGGTCTCGTTGTGGATTTGCTATTTGATGATTTAACAAGTTCTAAAATGCGGAAAATGTTGAAGCTATTGGATCGCCCTGAGGAAGCAATGCGCCTGGCTGATGCCCTCGAAAATATAATGCCTTCAGGTAAAAATCGCACTGCTGAAAGGAATTTTTCTGCGCGGGGAACATGAACGTCGAAAACTCAGTCTCTGAACCGACGCACTTTCATATGGTGGGAGTCAGCGGTATGGGTATGGCCCCGTTGGCATTGTTTCTAAAGAAAGTGGGATATCATGTTACCGGAGAGGATGATAATTTTCATCCCCGGGTTCACCAGATGCTCTTGAACAATGGTGTGGAACTGAGCCGAAAAACAAACTATGGTAAGGTAGATCGTGTGATTTATTCGAATGCGATTGGTTTGGGCCACCCCAGTATCAAGGACGCGAAATCTCACGCGGTTCCCTTGACTCGACGAGGGGAGTTTTTGGCGGAGCTCAGTGCTCGTTACAAGACAATAGCGGTGGCTGGATCCCATGGTAAAACGACTACCTGCGGTATGCTAATCCACGCGCTCCTACGAGCCGGCTTTCCCTGTAATTACATACTCGGTGGCCTGTTCTCGGGAGATGTTTTATTACCCGCAGGGGCCAGCGATCAAAGTCCATGGTTGGTGATCGAAATCGATGAAAGCGATGGGAGTATTCAGTCTTTCAAGCCCTCGATGAGCTTAGTCGTGAATGTCGATTGGGATCATGCAGATTTCTATCGCACTAAAAAGAAGTGTATTCAGACCTTTCAGGATCTGATCGATCGTACTTCAGATCATGTTTTTATTAACGGATCCTGTGAATTGTCAGCAGAGCTGAACTTAGGCGGAACCCACGCTGCGGTACATACTTTTGGTGCAGAAGCAGATATTCAGTTACTGAAGTTTGAAGATCGTGTGATGACTTTGGCTGCTGATAGCAAGGAGTCACCGGTTACGGTATCATTTGACGAACCGTTTAATGCTCTGAATGCATTGGCTGCATTGAGTGTGGTGAAGTTTCTGGTCGGTGAATGGGACCGTTCCTTGTTGAAGGATTTTCCGGGTTTATGGCGAAGACAAGAGTTGCTCTACGAGAAAGATGGATTTTCAGTGATCGAGGATTACGGACATCATCCTACTGAGATAAAGCGTTTGTTCGAAGCCTTGGCGCACCGAAAGGGACCATTAACAGTTGTATTTCAACCCCACCGGTATTCTAGGACTCTGCAGTTCAAATACGAATTTTCCCAGGTGTTGGCCGACGCTGATTGCGCGTTGATCATGGAAGTTTATGCGGCAGGCGAATCTGAAATTCTGGGAGGAACCGGGGTGGATCTATTCGAAGCGTATGCGGACGTCTCTCCTGAAAAAGACTCTTATTTTTGTAAAGATGGGCCTGCGGTACTGCGGCAGCTGGATCTTTTGAAAATAGACTCGGGAATCCTGCTGTTTCTCGGAGCAGGAGATATTCAAAATGTTGCTTTGTCCTATGTGGAGCGGCTCTCCAGTAAGACTGAGAACTCTGAATCAGATTTTGTATCGGACATGGTCAAGCTTGTGTCTTCTGAATCCAAGATCCTAGCGAACGAGCCCCTTGCCAGCAAGACGACCCTCCGTGTGGGAGGCATCGCTGACTATTTTGCAGAACCGACTGACGAAACCGATTTAAAACTTCTGCTGCTCGAGGCCAGTAAGCGGTCAATCGATGTGCACTTTATGGGGCGCGGGTCTAATCTATTGATTCCCGATAAGGGGGTTAGAGGATTGGTTTTGCGCCTGACAAAACCGTTCTTTAGGCAAATTGAAATGCTCGAAGATGGTCGGGTGAGAGCAGGTGCCGGCGTGAGGTTGAAAGAGCTGTGTGGATTTATGCGAAAGCATGAGATCGCCGGGTTTGAATTTTTAGAAGGTATTCCCGGTAATGTCGGTGGGGCCTTAAAGATGAACGCCGGTGCGATGGGAGGCTGGATTTCGGAAGTTATTTCTGAGGTCGTTTTAATGAGCTACCATGGAGACATTTCAGTGGTTCCGTTTGAAGATTTGCACTTCGGCTACCGACACTGTCTGGAACTCGATGACATGATCGGATTAGGAGTCATCTTTAAAGCGGGTAGTGCGTCGTCTGTCCTTGATGTGCAGCACACCATGGATACCTACCAAAACAGTCGTAAAGAATCTCAGCCTCGTCTTCCAAGTGCAGGCTGTAGTTTTAAGAATCCGAAACGATCGGCTGCTGGAAAGCTTATCGACGAATGCCAACTTAAGGGGTACTCGGTGGGTGGAGCCGAAGTGTCCGATGTTCATGCAAACTTTATTGTGAATCGCGGCCATGCGACCGCGTCGGATGTAATCGCCCTGATAAACGACCTCAGGAAAAAAGTGTACTCTAAAACTGGATATGAACTTGAACCCGAGGTAATTTTATTCGGTGATAAGTGGCAGAATTATTTAGACCCGCTACCAACTGTGTCTGTTGATTCACTTTCGGTCTCCCAACCATAATATCCTTCCTACCTGCTAACCTGTATGCCACGAAAGAAAAACACTCCCACACCGAAAACAACTTGGAAAAAGATTCCTCAGCGAGCAGGTAAACAGACGATTACTCGGGAGTCGCGTATTCTGCGTATGCGTCGTCTTGTGAAATTCGCAACGGTAAGCCTTGGGACCGGTTCGTTGGTCTTGGCTTTGGCGTTGCTCGGCTATTATGTTGCCAAGACTCCCAAAGCGCAGGCCCTCCACGATGCTGCGGCATCTTTTGTCGAACTAGACATCCAAACGGATGGAGTATTACCGCCGGCGTGGATCGAATATCGCATGGCGCTTGCAGAGAACCTGGGACTGTTGCAGATCGATATGACTACCGTTAAAGAGACGCTCGAAAGTTATCCTCAAATCAAAGAGGCATCTATCGAACGGGAGTTTCCCAGTAAGCTATGTGTTAGAGTACGGGAACGGGTTCCTGCTTTTCGCATGAAGTTGAAACAGGAAAGTGGCGAATCCGAGATATACTTGGTGGATGAAGAAGGCTATGTCTTTAGGAATATTCGCTTTCCAGATCAAGTAACAG
The DNA here is from genome assembly GCA_964352065.1 of uncultured Opitutaceae bacterium. Classification (GTDB taxonomy): domain Bacteria; phylum Verrucomicrobiota; class Verrucomicrobiia; order Opitutales; family UBA2995; genus UBA2995. Next base: position 89,055 of record CAYGQM010000001.1, on the reverse strand, counting down.
CTCGATTACCATTTATTGCTGGTGTGGATTTGCACCAAAGCACCACCGGTTATCATCCGATCGCGTCAGTCCCTTTACTCGCGGAATTGTACCGTACGGTTAGTGAAAACTATCCGGATATCGCGCGGAGCTGGAGTGTGTTATTCGCTGATCAGTTAATCATGGCCCAGTCGTTTACCGAAGGCTACATCCGGGTGCAATCTACCGTGGTTCCGGAGATCCTATTCAGACCGGAGAACTTTGCAAAACAGCTTGAACGCCTGGATTACATTCTCGACAGCCAAGGGGGTGTATCTGTATCTTCTGTTTCCCGGGTGAACCTCTCCCTGCTGGACCAACCGACGGTCGAGTTCGCCAAGTATTCCTATCCTAAAACATCCTATTAATCCTTCCCCATTCACCCTATTGTGAACTCCAAAATTATCGGAGCTGTAGAAATTGGTACGAGTAAAATCGTCGTACTGATCGGAGAGATCGTTAACGAAAAAACACTCAACATCGTCGGTATGGGAGTTTCCTCAAGCCGCGGTGTGAAGAAGGGTGAAATCATTGACTTCAATGCGGCAAGTGATTGCACGCATGCGGCAATCATGGCTGCAGAAGAGAGTGCCGGAGTACGGGTAGATGGTGTTTATCTCGCTCAATCCGGTAGGCACTTGGATACGTTTTATAACGACGCCGAGGTCACCGTAAAATCTTCAGACAATATCGTTCACAGTTCGGATATTCGACGGCTTCTTACGGAAGCTAAGAGCAAACAGTTGCCAGAGGATCGGGCGATTATTCATCATATTCGAACAGGATTCCAACTGGATGGAGAGCCTGTCGATGATCCCGAACATATGGAAGGGCACAAGTTGAATGTCGGGTATTGGAATATCCATGGTTCGGTAAAAAAGATGAGTGATTCTATTCATATCATCAACGGGTTTGGCCTTCAGGTTGAAGACTTGATCGTAAGTAGCCTAGCGTCAGGAAAGATGGTTACGACTGATGAGGAACGAAAGAGTGGGGTATTGGTTATCGATATTGGCAGTGGCAGTACCGACTTTGTCGTATTTAAGAACGGCTATGTAGCTTACACGGGGGTGATCGCCGTCGGTGGAGATCATATTACGAATGACCTCAGTATTGGCCTGCGCACGAATGCTAAGCTTGCGGAAATGTTGAAGGTGAAAAACGGCAAGGCTACTTTGGAACCGAGAGCGAAAAACGATAAAGTCATGTTGATCGGGGATCTGACGATCGGTGATCGATCGATTTCCCGAGCTGGAGTTTGCCAAATTATCAACGCTCGTGTGGATGAACTCTTTAAGCTGATACGCGGTGACAAGCATATCGGGCATTACTTTGCGAATCGGGAGATCGCTTCTGTGGTTTTAACGGGCGGTTCCTCAAAGCTGAAAGATATCGAGCGAGTGGGGGAAAAGGTATTTGGGCTTCCGGTAGCCAAGGGTGAAAACCCATCCTGGGTCGCCTCAGATCTCGCTGGCCCCGAGTACAGTACCGTGCTCGGCCTCCTTTACTTTGGCTTCAGCTACAAAGACGACAATCGTTTTGCCAAGTTGCGCAAACGTACAAAACTGATGCAGGGAGTAAAGCAGCTACTCGGATTCTAACCTATCTACTTCATGGATTCTCAGGAACTATTTGAAAATGCTGTCCGAATAAAAATTGTCGGAGTCGGGGGCGCTGGAAACAATGCTGTTGACCGAATCCGTATGGATATGGAGCAACTCGATGGGCTAAGTCTGGCCTGTGTGAACACGGACCTAAAGACCCTGTCAGATTCTCCGGTGGGAGAGACGCACCTTATCGGCCGCAACATCACTCGAGGTTTAGGGACCGGAGGAGACCCCGAGTTAGGAAAAAAAGCCGCTGAGTCAGATCGGGATACCATCACTCGCTTGGTCGACGGCTTCGAATTGATTTTTATCGTGGCAAGCTTGGGCGGGGGAACTGGCGCAGGCCTTTCGCCCGTCATCGCTGAAGTGGCAAAACAACGGGGTGCCCTGGTGATCGCGTTCGTGAATATGCCCTTTACTTTTGAAGGTGAACGCAGGTTTAAGATGGCCGATGCTGCTTTGAAGGAGCTTCGAGGCGTTGCCGACGCCGTGATTCCACTCCCCAATGACATGTTGCTTCAGGAAGAAGCGGCTCAGGATTCTGTGCTCAACGCCTTTTCAAAGGCCGATGAGTGGATCACGCGGGGCGTAAAGTCTATCTGGGCCATTTTACTGAAATCTGGACTCATCAACGTCAATTTTTCCACGTTGCGCGAAGTATTTAACATACCCGGGGGGAAGACGCTGTTCGGATTTGGTGAGGGCAAGGGCGAAAACTTTATCCAGGATGCATTGGACGATTTGGTGATCTGCCCGTTATTACACGTTCCTGATTTCTCCAAGGTAGCCGATAATCTCCTGGTCAATATTGTAGGCGGTACGGACCTCCAAATGGCTCAGATCCAAGAGATAATGAGTTTTGTCACCGACAAGTTTGGGAGCCGCGAAAATACCGTCCTCGGAGCTGTAATCGACGAAGGTAAAACGAATACTGTTGAGATCTGTGTGATCGGAACCACGGACACTGGCGGAAGGCGTGGGTTAAGAAAACCTCGGCCAGCTCATTCTCCCCAATCGGTGTATAAGCCTCTGCCGATTCAAAAATTGCCGGTGCATTCTAAGTCGCTTCGGGAGCCATCCGTCACAGCAGGCGAGGCACGAAAGTCAGGGCAACTGGAACTGATTCCGACCATCCAACAGGAATTGGGCTTTGATGGCATGGATGAAAATCGAGGATTTTTTGAAGAAACCGGGCGCAATGAACATGACGGACTCGATCTGGATGTACCGACCTACCTGCGTAGGGGGATTCGGGTTGTCTTGAATTAGTCTTTAGGAAAATCATTTTTTTTGCGGATTGAGAGTTGCATCAAGTGAGAAACACACTTGTCATCGGGTCCTTTATTAAGAACTGACTCTTTCCTAATATGACCCAATTCCTGATGTATCTGGGGTTTGTGCTGGCAGCCTACTCCGTCGTCGCTAATGACGTTATACAGACACTGGGGACTTTTCTCACTTCAAATAAGAAGCGCCCGTGGTGGCTGCTTTGGATCTTTGCTGGGTCCATCATGGCGATCGCCTTAGTTTATGGTTGGTATGTAAACGGAGGAGACGTTTCTTACTCCCGGTTGATAGGCGATGCCGCTGACGGGTACAGTTTCGAAAATCCAAAGTACCCTGTGCCGGATCCATTCAGTTGGTGGTATGTGCTTCCGCCATTGGTGTTGATGATTATTACCCGGTTTGGAATTCCGGTTAGTACTACCTTCCTTATTCTTACGTTTTTCTCTCCGAGTAATTTGGAGAGTATGCTGATTAAATCTCTCTCTGGTTATGTGGTGGCTTTTGGGACCGCGATCTTGTTCTACCTTGTTATCGCAAAGTGGATAGAAAAGCGGTTTCTGGACAATGAGCTGCATGAGTTTCCGAAGTCTCGCAAATGGTGGACGATCGCTCAGTGGTGTTCCACGGGTTTTCTGTGGTCTCAATGGTTGATGCAGGATTTTGCGAATATCTACGTTTATCTACCTAGGAAACTCGGTGGGTTGGAGTTGATAGCATCACTGGTTGTTCTGCTAGGGCTACTGGGCTACATTTTCTACATTCGAGGTGGAAAAATTCAGAAAATCGTTAAAGCAAAACGTAATACGGCCGACATTCGTTCCGCGACAATCATCGATCTTTTGTTCGGCCTTGTTCTGTTTTATTTTAAAGAGCTTAACAGCGTTCCGATGAGCACGACATGGGTGTTTATCGGTATGTTGGCGGGACGAGAGTACGCTTTGAATCTGCGCCTGGACAAAGACAAACTTCCTTGGAAAGTTCACAAAATGGTGCTTTTCGATTTAGGAAAGGTTACCTTGGGCTTGGTGGCGAGTTTGGCTTTGGTTCTCCTGATTCATTTCCTCAAGACCATTTAGCTGGATGGTTTCGGCTGTTCTTGAGGCGAGTCTCTAGCCGAATCTTCCTGAAACATAGGCTTCGGTTTGCGGGTTCTGTGGGTTCAGAAATATCTCCTGCGTGTCGTTCAATTCGATGAGTCGTCCTTCGTTGAAAAATGCGGTTCTATCAGACACTCGAGCGGCTTGCTGCATATTGTGAGTCACAATGATGATTGTGAAACGTCGCTTAAGGTCGTTTATAAGCTCTTCAACTTTTGCTGTGGCGATGGGATCAAGTGATGAACACGGTTCGTCCATCAGAATAACTTCCGGTTCATTGGCAACGGCTCTTGCGATACATAGACGTTGCATCTGCCCTCCTGAAAGGGTGAGCGCGTTTTCCCCGAGCCTGTCCTTTACTTCCGCCCAGAGTCCCGCAGATCGTAAGCTTCGCTCGGCGACTTCATCCAGTTGAGACTTCTTGTTTACCCCAGCCACGCGGAGGCTGTATACTACGTTTTCATAAACCGATTTGGGGAACGGATTCGATTGTTGAAATACCATCCCAATACGTTTTCGCAAAGAGATGACTTCGATCATCGGGTCGAATACACTGGTCCCATCGATCACAATATCTCCTTCAAATCTTGCCTCACTCACCAAATCGTTCATACGGTTGAATGAACGTAAAAGGGTTGACTTACCGCAGCCGGAGGGGCCAATGAACGCGGTAACACAGTTTTTCCTAACGGAAAAGTTCAGGTCGTGTAGCACCTTGAAATTTCCGTACCAAAAATTGAAGTCCTTGACCGATACGTAATGGCTTACATTTGGCTTCGGTTTCGCTGAGGCCTCAGTGGGTGAATTTTCTAAATCTGATTGGGAAGGTGTATCCATGACAATCCGCTCTAGAAGGTTGGAGTTATGTACTTCTTTTTCAAGCGATTACGAATAATGATAGCTGTTAGGTTCAGCATGATTACGAGCACTATAAGCAAGAGAGTGGTGGCGAACACCATCGGCATGGCTGCTTCAGAATCTGGAGACTGGAAACCCAAATCGTAAATATGAAACCCGAGGTGCATAAACTTTCGCTCCAAATGGATAAACGGAAACTGCGAGTCTACCGGGAGTGAAGGGGCTACTTTGACTACGCCCAACATCATCAAGGGTGCGACTTCTCCTGCACCTCTAGCCATAGCGAGGATCATTCCCGTAAGAATCCCAGGGGCACTCGCGGGTAAAACGACTCTTTGTATGGTTTGCCACTTTGATGCTCCGCAGGCTTGCGAGCTTTCCCGGACCCCTTGGGATACGGCTGATAGGGCTTCTTCTGTTGCGACAATGACGACAGGAACCGTCATGATGGCCAAAGTCAATGAGGCCCATAGAATACCGCCGGTCCCAAATGTGGGAGTAGGAAGTCGGAGTGAAAAGAAAAGTTGATCCAGGGTTCCGCCCACGAAATACACGAAAAATCCAAGCCCAAAAATGCCGAATACGATCGAAGGAACGCCGGCGAGGTTGTTGATGGATATTCTCACCATCCTGACAAAAAGGCCATCTTTGGCATACTCTCTTAAATAAATCGCGGACAACACCCCGAACGGAGTTACTGCGATGGTCATGAGCAAGGTCATGATGAAGGTTCCGAAAATTGCTGGAAACACACCGCCTTCTGTATTCGCTTCCCGAGGTTCAGTAGTAAGAAAATCCGCGATGTGTCGGGTGAATACACCTATTTTCCCGAAGATTCCTAAACGGTTCGGGTAGTAGTAGTCGAAGATCTCGCCAATTGTGATCGTTCCCGGTTCGCCGGAGGCGAGTTTGTAATCCAGTGTGGCTTGATTCTGAAGGTCTCTTATGAAACGGGCTTCTGTTGCCAGAGTCCTGAAATTCGCTTCCGATTCTTTGGTCTCTCGCTCAATCGAAGAGAGTTCCAGAAGGTCAGACTCGGAAAGCGGCTCATTACGCTCAATTTGTATCTTTCTAAGTCTCAGCGTTTCAAGCCTGTCGTTAAATGCACCAATCTTCTTAAACTCTATGTCGCGTATCTTACGGCGCCGCTCATCACTTTCTTGGATGAGTCGATTAAGCGTTTTGGAGAAGAAAGGATCTGTTGCTGCTAGCTGCTCGCCTTCTCCAAACGTAAGTTGGACCGGGTAGACGATCGCATTTCCATACTCCTGTCTTTCCAACACAATGAGGTCTTCGGGAAAGCGAATGTCGAGGATTTCGTTTCTATCAAAATACTTGTACGATACACCGAGCACGTCTTTGTTACCGAGAAAAAGTTGCCACTCTTCTCTGGGGGCTTGTTTGCTGTTAAGCGACCAGTCGTTTGATACAAATTCTTTGGAAGTCACGATGCCAGCCACGATTTGGCGGCCTCCAAGCTCGTTGGATGCGGAGCGATCGATATCAATTTCGATAACGGCTTTCGGCCAAAAAACGGAGAAACCGTTGTAGAGAATTACCGAAAGCAACCCAATGATCATGACAAGCCCCAGGCTTAAGCCCAAAGACGAGAACCAGACGGCAATCTCGTCTTTAGGTAGTCGTTTGGAATCTGGTGCTTGGAATTTCACAAAATGGCGTTCGGGTAGGAATCTATTCGGCGCTCTTGTAACGGTCTTTCAGTCTTTGTCGAAGTATCTCGGCAATCGTGTTGAATACGAAAGTCATAGCGAAGAGCACCAAAGCCCCAAGGAAAAGCGTTCTGTATAAGGTTCCCTGATACGGGGCTTCAGGAAGCTCAACAGCTATGTTGGCAGAAAGCGTTCGCATGCCGCTGAAGAGGTTGAAGTCTTTGACAGGGGTATTCCCCGTAGCCATGACTACGATCATCGTTTCTCCCACGGCACGTCCAAATCCAATCATAAGCGACGAAAATATCCCTGCGAGGGAGGCTGGTAGGACGATATTCATTGCTGTTTGCCAACGACTGGCACCGAGTGCCAGAGAGCCAGAACGCATTGCGTCGGGTACATTGCTCATCGCGTCTTCAGCGATCGTGAATATGATCGGAATCGCAGCGAACCCCATCATAAATCCCACGATCAAAGCGTTTCTCTGTGTATAGGTAGCGCCGGTGAAGTCTGGCCACCACAGCCTAAAATCAGCGACCTGTTCACCCGTGGTTGGATTCGTTACGACGAAAAACAACCGTTCAAAAGCGGGGCCGAGGTTCCAACTGGCGTAGGTTACCAAGAGCAGGAAAGGTGCAATGATTAAAAACTCCCTGCCTTCTGGAATGCGGTTTCGAATTGTCTTTGGAAGGTAGACCGATGCACAACCAAAGGCTAACGTTGCCAAAGGCAGGGCAGCTAGCAGGATAATGATTGAGGGTATATGGGTATCAACAATCGGGGCGAGCCACAAGGCGGCCATAAAGCCAAGAACGACAGAGGGGAGGGAGGCCATGATCTCCATCGTGGGTTTCACGATTCCTTTGAGCCGCGGTTGAAGGAATTGTGAGGTATACAATGCCGCAAGGAGAGCGATTGGAACCGCGAACAGCATAGCGTAAAAGGTTCCCTTCAGTGAGCCGAGAATAAGCGGAATCATCGAAAGCTTAGGCTCGAAGGAATCAGTTCCGCCCGTTGATTGCCAGATGTAGTCCGGTTCGGGTTGGCCTTCATACCAAATTTTCCCGAAAAAAGCCTTAATTCCCGCTTGGGGATGGGGATCCTGCAAGGTGTAAAGATGTAGGGTTCCTTGAGTATCTAATAATGCGATACGGTCATATTTTTCCCCGATGACGCCCTTCAGGATATCGAATGAAAAGTCTTCTTCCCATCTGATTGACTCGGTCGTATGGTACCTCAGTGACGCATGATTTTTGCTAACTAGCAGAAAACTCTTGTTTCTAACGCCGGGATAATAATCCACTGCGGGTTCGGGGAGAGGTTCAAATTCTTTGGTTTTCAGGTAAAGGCGTTTCCCTTCTGATTCGTTCAAGGCGAGACTGAATACGACATTCTCTCCATTTTGGTTAACAAACACGATGGATATGTCTCCCAAGAGGAACTCAGAGTGGGTTATCTTGACGGGAGAGTCCTGGCCGAAAGGCCACACTCGCTGACGGAGGGCTAAGGTATTTTCTTCGAATACGAACAGGAGGGTTTCGCCAGCTTCGGTATTGGCGATTAGAAGTTGTCCGTTGGCACTGACGTCTATCTTGGTGATCTTGTTGGTTAGTTCTCCAGTTAGGTCGAAGGACTCTCCGACTGTGATTTCTCCGGTGCCGAAGAGTGACCGTCTTTGTTCCAGTATGACAGCTCGTAGATGCTGTTGCCCTGCTGCATCAGTACTCAGGCCAGCGGCCATCATATTCGTATCACCTTGGCCGTAGTCTATATCGAGTAATGTCTCATTTTCTGGAGTTAGGGGATACCACTTTGAACTGGTTATAACAGGGCTGACAGTCCGGTTGGACGCTTCATCAAATGAGGATTCATAAGCGATTTCAGCGAATGCAAATTTTCCTGTCTCAGATCCTGCTACCAATCGGCGGTTGATCGAGTTGTAGTTGGCCACGGCGACTGTTTCTTCGCTGGGAAAGATTTGATCCTCAGTAATGGTGCCCCTGTCGCCGATAAGGTCCTTAAAGCGCACGCTGCCGTCCTTCATCACAATGACTGGGAGTTCCGCCCATTCATCCAGGTCAACCGCGATGACCTCGGTGGGGTCGTCGATCAGTTGTTCCTCGGCCAAGTAATTTACACGAGCGTTTATAAAGAGCGGTATTATTTGGACGAAAATAAATACGAAAATTGCTAGTACGGCGATTATCACGGAGACTCCACCAACAACGATGAAATTGTTCATGAAGTGGTCGAGAAGTACCGTACGCCGAGGCACTTTGAAGCGTGCTGGCAATGGATTGTTTTGGCTCTCGTTTTTCATCCTCAGTGTCCGGAGAATCAGTCTTTGATTCACGGAGGTTTATCAAATGGTTACAACCCGCATTGGGTTCTTACACCAGCAAAAAGTCATTTGAAGCTCCTTGCTCGGCCCCGTTCGAGCGATTCCTTTAGCTACCTTTCAAAGGATGCCAGCATCGAAGACGCAACATTAGCCGGAAGGGGAAAATATCCATCTTTGGTGACAACCTCTTGGCCTTCCTTGGAAAAAACATAACGGAGGAATTCCTGGGTTAATTTGTCGATCGGCTTGTTCGGTTGTTTGTTCACATAAATATACAGCAGGCGGGCGAGAGGATAATCGCCTGTGATACAGTTATCGAAAGAAGGTTCGAATAGTTCTGACGCTTTTTCTCCCAACCACAGGGCCTTTACCCCGGACGTTTTATAACCAATGCCAGAGTATCCAAGGCCATACAGATCTGCGGCTACACCTTGAACAACGGCTGATGACCCCGGTTGTTCCTTAACACTTTCTCGATAATCGCCCATTTTAAGCGCCACTTGCTTGAAATAGCCATAGGTGCCGGAAGCACTGTTTCTGCCATAAAGGCTGATACTTCGATTTCTCCAATCTCCCTCGTTTCCCAGCTGGCCCCAGGTATCAACCGGGGTACCCCCGGAGTTGAAGGTGTTTGAAAAGATGCTATCCAGTTGTTTGAGTGTAAGTCCTTCGATTGGGTTATCTTTGTGGGCGAATACGGCCAAAGCATCGATAGCCACACCGATTCTGGTGGGTTTGTAACCATATTCTTTTTCAAATGCGTCGATTTCGCCGGACTTCATCGAACGACTCATGGGACCAAACTGGGCCGTTCCTTCGATCAGAGCGGGAGGCACGGTCGACGAGCCCTTTCCTTCGATTTGGATGTTTACGTTGGGATAATAGGTTCGAAACGATTCTGCCCAGAGCGCCATCAGGTTATTGAGAGTATCTGATCCGACGGCACTGAGATTTCCGGATACGCCCGCTACGGGTTCATAATGCGGTAGATCTGTATCAATTGCTCCCTTTGACGGGAGAATGAGCAGCAGCAAAATAGTCACAACTCTGGATGCTAGTTCTTTCATGAAATTCTGAGGCTTCTAAAGCAGCTCTTGTATCCTTTTTTTAGCATTTGGTCTCTTCGACGTGTCCTGTCGCAAAAAGATCCCCTTTAACAAACCATAGACCCTCGAAAAAGTATAGCTGAGATTCGTGAAATCTCTGTGTGTTGTGTGTTACAATCGTGTCACAGCATTATTGCCTTGAGTGTTTAAAGGGCTTATATTCTGTGTCCCTCACGGTAGCTTGCTTGCTGTTCGACGAAAGAGAACAGTTCATGAGTGGCTATCTCTGACCCGCTTCCCCAAATGACCGCTTCCAATAAACTCCTACTACTGTTTTCGCTGTTCTTAGTCCCGGCAATTAGGGTGTCGGCTGCCAATGTGCAGACCGTCCAACCTGAACGCCGCGACTTAATACGAGAAACGACGCAACCCGCGACAGCCGAGGCTTTTTATTCGGCAGAGTTGGGCGTCAAGATCACTGGCTATGTCGAGTCGGTTCCGGTTGATATCGGTGATAAGGTCAAAAAAGGCCAGGCTCTGGTGGTTATCGCTGCGCCGGAGCTGCTCGAGCAACGGAATGCCCTGAAAGCTGAGGAGCGGGAGTATGAGACCAATGTCCAGGCGGCCGAAGCTAGTCTGACGGCTGTCGAATCCGAGACTTCTCGTATACAAGACCTCGTTAAAAAAGGATCCGTCACCAACAAGGCGGGGGATGAAGCGAGAAATCGCCTGATTGCGGCTCAAGCCGAAGTCGCCGCGGCGAAGGCACGGCTTGGCACTGCAACAGCGCGTCTGGCAGAAATCGAAGCCCTGATTGCTTATTCCACGGTATCAGCTCCCTTTGACGGGGTGGTGACTTCTCGGGAGGTGGATCCGGGAGATCTGGTTTACTCGGCTGGTTCATCTAAAGGCAGTAGTCATGCCATTATCCGGGTCGACCGGGTCGATAAGCTTCGCATTGTGACCTATGTTCCCGAGCGGGATGCCGTGTGGCTGAATGTGGGAGATGCTGTGAGCTTGGAATTTGATGCCTATCCTGGCCAGATTTTTGAAGGAAAGATATCCCGTCAGGCGGGCGCTCTCAACGGTAGTACGCAGCGTATGCGGGCGGAAATCGACTTGGACAATTCCGATGGTAAGTTAATTCCCGGTCTATACGGGCGCGCTACGATCAGCCTCGAGAAACGACCGGGGGCGTTGGTCTTACCAGCCGGGGCGGTGCGATTCGGGCAGGGTCCTTCGCATGTATACATCGTGTCAGGCGGCAACGTCCAACATCAGGAGGTTTCTATCGGTTTGGATCACGGATCTTGGGTAGAAATCCTTTCAGGGCTTTCCGGCTCGGAGCAGGTCGTTAACGGAATGATCGGACGCCTCGCCAATGGAGCAGCCGTCACTGTTAAATAATCCAGGCTCATAACCACCCGACTTACCTGTATGAGCTTAGTTAAATTTGCCCTTAAAAATCCCTTCGCGGTTCTGGCTGCGGTGCTGGGATTGTCTTTTCTTGGAGTAACCGTGTATCCGAAGATTTCGGCGGATATCTTACCTGATTTCAAGAAACCCGTCATCATGAGTTACTTTTCCTACCGTGGGTTGCCTACCATGGAGATGGAAAAGTCCGTAACCTCCCGTGTCGAACGTGCCCTAACGCTTGCAGGGAAACGGGAGCGCATCGAATCACGAACGATGCCAGGTGCAACCTTGTTGAAGATAACGTTCCAAGCCGGTGCGGATCCCTCGGCAGCTATGAACGACATTTTCAACTACGAGTTGAGTGACATGTTTCACCTTCCTCCCGGGATCGAATTTCCGTTCACATTGAGAAGCGAGCCCGCGAATATGCCAGTCATGCTGGGAGCGATTTCAGGCGAAGGCTTGAGTGAGTCACAGCTTTACACGATTGGGTATTATGCTGTTCGCAACAAAATGGGTGGGTTGCCGGGGGTTCAAATTCCTCATCCGTTTGGTGGAAAATTTCGGCAGATCATGACCTATTTGGAGCCGTCCAAATTGGAGGCCTACAACCTGACTTTTACCGATGTTGTCAATGCCTTGGCCCAGCAGAACCTGGTGCTTGCGGGTGGGAATATAAAGGTTGGCGACTTTGATTACCAGGTGCACCCGGTCAATACGCTGCAAACAACGCAGGATATCGACAACGTGGTGGTCGCAGTTCGCGATGGACAGCCCATTTTTATTAGGGACCTAGGTGAAACCAAGGATGACGCCGAGCTCCAATACAATATCGTCCGCGTTAACGGCAGCCGTTCCGTTTATGTTCCATTGCTGCGAGAACCCGGTGAAAATACCATTCAGGTTGTCGATCGTATCCGCGAAGGAATAGCTACTGAAATTCCCAAGATGAAGGAGAGGGGAGATATCCCCGAAGTCACTCAGATTGACCTCGTGAGCGACCAATCCACCTTTATCCGTTCGGCCATCGCCAACCTGAAAACCCAGGTGGTATTGGGTGCCATTCTGGTAGTCGTGATCGTGGTATTCTTTCTGCGAAAACTGCGTGCCTCCATTGCGATTCTCCTGATGCTACCGCTTTCGATTCTAATCGGCATACTGGGATTCTTTTTTACGGGTGAGACTATCAATGTGATGACCCTTGGGGGGCTGGCTTTGGCGGTCGGTACCGTAGTGGATGCTGGAATCGTGGTCGTCGAAAATATCATGCGACACCGCGCTATGGGTAAAGATGCCCTGACTGCTGCCAGCGATGGAACTCAGGAAGTGGCGGCTCCGGTCTTGGCGGGCACCATCACTACCTTGGCAGTATTCGTTCCGGCTATCTTCCTGACAGGCATGATCAAGTTTCTGTTTGTCCCCTTGTCATTGGCGGCGGTGATAACAATCGCTGCTTCTTACGTAATTGCGATGACGGTTGCTCCTGTGTTTTGCGCCCGTTTCCTGGGAAAGAATAAAGTAACTGGAAACTCTGCCCCTGATACCGAAACGGATTCAGGCGGATTTTATGCGAGAACTCTTTACAAAGCCATGCGTGGTGGCTTTCTAACCATCATTGTCATCGTGGGTGGTACGGCTGGTTGTTTCTTATTGGTTCCGGCTCTGGGTAGTGAGCTCTTTCCGGATGTGGATGCCGGTACGTTTGAAGTACGCATAAAAACGATTCCAGGCACCCGCCTTGAGAAGACCGAGGAATTAGTGGCAAAAATTGAAGCATCAATCAAAGAGACGATTCCCGAAGGTGAAGTTCAGACGATCATTTCCAATATTGGGATGCCGGTCGGGAAGGGTGCAGGTTTCTCAACCATCCTAAGTTCCAATTCAGGTCCGGATACCGCCTACGTCATCGTGAACCTGTATAACAAGGGCCGCGCGAAAGGTACCCTGCAATATGTCAAAGAGCTTCGCGCCAAGTGGGCTGAGGAGTTTCCCCGTGAAAAATTTCTGTTCGTAACCGGAGGAATCGTAAATGCAGCGTTGAATGAAGGCGCGCCCAGTCCGATCGACATCGAAATCAAAACCGGAACGCTGGAGGCAGGTCGCGAGGCTGCTGAGATCATAGAAGCGGCAATGAAGGATATTCCAGGGGCAGTGGATGTACAAATCGCTCAGATGCTCGATTACCCGCAGCTTGATATTCAGGTGGATCGTACCAAGGCTGCCTTTTACGGACTGTCACAGGAGGATGTGGCGAAAAACGTGCTGACTGCCTATGGCTCGAGTGCAAGTTATCAATCCATGATTTGGGTCGATCCCAAGTCGGGAACCGACTTTTTTATAGGTGTTCAACTGGGCGACAATCAGGCAGATTCTCTGGACGAACTGCGGAGTTTGCCACTGCGTATACAAACCGAAAATGGGCCGACTACGATTCCGCTTTCCAGTATTGCAACGCTCAGTCGAGTGAACATTCCCGGGGAGATTGCCCACGCGGACATTTCTCGCGTTAACAACGTTTATATTAATGTGGAAGACCGCGATCTCGGTTCAGTCGTTGCGGATGTTGAGGAGCGGCTGAAATCACTGGAACTGCCAGGGGGCGTGACGGTTTCGCTTCAGGGACCGGTGATAACGATGCGCGAAGGGGTTTCGAAAATCGGATTCGGACTCGTTGTTGCTTGCGTATTGGTATTTTTGGTACTGATGGCGCAATTCAAGTCTTTTGTAGATCCGCTAATCATAATGTTGGCGGTTCCGCTGGCGATGGCTGGTGTGGTATTGATGCTCTTTTTTACCGGGACGAATCTCAATATTCAAAGCCTCATGGGCGCGCTTATGTTGATTGGTGTGGTAGTTAACAATAGTATCTTGCTGGTTGAGTTTGCCAACTTGCAGCTATCCAAGGGAATGACTCCTTTCGAAGCGGCTTTCACGGCTGCCCGTATTCGTGTACGTCCCATTATTATGACGTCACTTACATTGTTGGCTTCGTTGGCACCCTTTGCCTTCGCGCTGCTACCGGGTAACGAAGCCATGGTTCCGTTGGCCAGAGCTGTTATCGGTGGCATGCTGGTTTCCGGAATACTGACATTGTTATTAATACCTTGTGTATTCGCTTTGGTTAAAAAGAGCCCTGCTCCGAAGCTTCAACTGCAACCCGTGCAGTAACCTGATATGAGTATTAAATCATTAGTTACATTTCGAGGTCTTACTATTCTTATAGCTGCGATGGTATTCGCTCAATCGGTACGGTCCGAAGTTATGAAAATCGACTTGACCAGTGCGTTGCGACTGGCGGACGAGCAAAATACAGAACTGGCCATTCAGCTTGAGCGTGTCAAACAAGCCGAACTCGACCAGAATATGGCTTGGTATCAATGGCTCCCAACCGTAAGGGCAGGCTACAGCTCCTCGAATCAGGATGGAGCTTTACAGAATACGACGGGTTCCGTCTTCGACATTGAGCGCAAGGCGAATGCCCGTGGATTTGGTCTTCCCACGACCGGGGCTGGTTTGGCTCCACAGCCCGGATTGTCTTTGGAGATTGATGTTGCAGAAGGAATCTTTCGTCCCTTGGCGTCCAAACAGAAATTGGCTGCTGCCAGGGCTCAGCAAGTTCAAACGCGTTTGGGTACGACGTTGCAAGTCGCGTCTGCCTATTACGATCTGGTGCAAGCCAAGCGGATGGTGCAGATCGCTGAAGAGGCGGCCGAGAATGCAAAAGGATTGGCTAGAACGACGAATGACTTCGCTGAAGCCGGCGAGGGACTGCAAGCAGATGCCGAACGGGCCGCTGTCGAGTCACTGATTCAATTAAACAATCTGGAAACGGCCAAACTGGGTGCCATGTCGGCATCGGTCAGGTTGGGGCAACTCTTGCGCCTGGAGGAAGGTATCGAACTCGAGCCGGTTGATTCCACGATCGTTCCCATGAATTTGTTTCCCGCAGATCCACAACTGGATTCGTTGTTAAACAAAGCCTTAACGAATCGTCCTGAACTGCTTCGGTACTCGGCTTTGGTGGAGTACGAAGAGACTCAGCTCAATCAAAGAACTTGGGGACTGCTATTCCCAAAACTGGGGGCCTCCTATTCAGACGTGAGTTACAAGGGGCGACCTTCTGGCACAAGTGCTTCCTGGCAGAACCGCCAGGAGTCTACCGTCGCCATCTATTGGGAGCTTGAGAATTTGGGGCTAACAAGCTGGGCTAAAAAAGAATCCCAGCAATCCCGATTGCGTGAAGCCCAAGCCCGTCAAGAGCAGGCGGAAGCGGACATTGTTGCGGATGTGAGTCTAGCACTCGGAGAGTACCGGACGGCTGGAAAGCAGGCAGAGTTTTTGAAAGCTGCGGTTGATCGAGCGCGACGCGCCTATGAACTGAGCAATGAGCGTATCTACGAAGGGCAGGGACTTCCGTTGGAAGTACTCCAAGCGATGAAGGCGTTGGAGGAGGTGGAAATGCTTTACCTGATGGTATCTGCAAAGCGCAACTTGTCTCAGCTCTATCTGCTTGCCGCCACCGGCGACGAGTTGGAGCTCTAGGCTTTAGAACCCAATCGGGGCAGACTATTTCAGCGTTCCTGCCAGCCTGAGAGACTCGACATGGTAGTCGTACAGTATCGGCGAGAGAATTTCGATGAAGCGTTTCCGCTCATGTGCAAGACCTTCCATTTCCCAGTAGGTGTGATCGACTCCTTGGTCCAGCAGAGCCTGGTGAAATTCGCGAATTGTGACGATATGGCCATCATCTCGGGTGCCACACGCGATCAAAATTCTCATTTTCTTAATCTGATTCAGATTCTTCTCTAGTAGGAGAAATACGTCGTTGTCGATATAGGCCTGTTTGTTCGGCCCCAGATAATAATTCGGGTAGGTGTCGGGTGAGCTGGGATCATAGTCGTTGGATGTACGGGGTACGTTGCCTGCTTGGCAGAAAAGGGAGCAAAACATATCCGGATATTTCATGGCCAATCGGGTCGAACCACGACCCCCCATCGAAAATCCTTCGATACAACGACCTTCCCGTTTTGCGATCGTCCGGTAGGTGTTGTCGATATGAGGAATGAGTTCCTGGATGAACATCGTTTCGATCGGAAGCTTTCCGTCGTAGGAGTCCTTGTAAAAAGTTGTTTTTCCTCCGTTTGGAAATACCATAATCATGGAAGGCCACTTTCCGCTGAGTATGCCTTCGTGTAAGATGGTACATTCCTGACCGCGACCCCATTCGTTGCCGCCGTTACCGTGTAAATTGTAGATTACTGGATACCGTTTTCTGGGTTGAGAACCGTATTCTGGTGGTAGGTAGATAGCGTATCCTACCTCTTGCCCGGCTGCGTTGGAATAAAAGGTTTTATGAAGGTAATAGTCGGGGACGGGTAGGTCCTTGTCTCGCGGTTCTTCGTGGACCCAATTGATAAACGAAGCGTCTCGTTGGCTCCATCCGGTTGAGTAGAAGCATGCAAGTAGGACGATGGGTAGCGTTAAACTTTTTAGTAAGGGGGATGGTATCAGGGGAAATGACATACACCTATCGCAAGCCTTTGAGATAAGCTTGGCGATCTTTTTCCGGGTACTTTTCGATTGCGTAGCGTAACATCGTTCGGGGCATTTCGCGGTGGTATTTGTCGAGAAATTCGGTCTCGAGGTGACGGTTCTTTTTTCCCATCTCTCGAAGCATCCAACCAACCGCCTTGTGCATGAGGTCGTGCGAGTCGTGCAAATGGATTTTTGCGAGTTTGATGACATCTTCAAAGTCGTTTTCCCGTATGAAAATCCAGGTAGCAATCATCGAAATACGCCGATCCCACAGGAACTCTGATTTTGCCAGTTGGTAGAGTGGGCGGCGATTCCTGTGCATTAGATACCCACCAACTATATAGTGGGCGGAACAGTCTACCAGATCCCAATTGTTCACCCACCGGGTATTCGCAAGGTAGTGATCGTATATGATTTTGTGCTCTTCGGGATCCCCCTTCTTACAACGATTGACCATCATTATGAGCGCCAATTGACGTTCTTCATGAAATTCCGACTCCAATAGCTTGAAAACGACTTTCAATGGAGTTTCTCGGAACTGTTTTGCCAGACCTCGGGTAACGGGAACCCGGATCCCTAGACAGCGATCTCCCTCCGCATACTCCCCTTTCCCGGTTTTAAAGAACCGTTTGGAGTGTTCGGCGATGGTTGGATTAGCCAAGGATCGTATCTGGGATTGTATTTCTTGAAGAGTTGCCATGGGGGCCGAGAATTAGCGCAAGAGTGATGAATCCGCAACAGCGCTTCAAGTCCTTTGATGAACGGTATCTTGAGCGCAGCCTGCCTTGATCTTATTTTAATGTTCATTGCTTACCGGGAACCGTATGATCACCGCTGCTTGACTGTCGTGCGTTTCTCCGATGCATTAGGCCGCCATGTTTATAGACGAGGTAGATGTAAGTTTGGTGGCTGGCAAAGGTGGTGATGGCTGCATCAGCTTTCGGCGTGAAAAGTACATCCCTTTCGGAGGCCCCAATGGTGGTGACGGCGGCAACGGCGGTGACGTTATTTTGCAAGCCGACGAAAACGTTGGTGACTTAAAGGCCTATCGCTATGCACACATCCATAAAAGCAGGGTAGGAGAGCCCGGCCGTGGATCAGATCAACACGGGAAAAATGGGGCCAATAAGCTACTCAAAGTACCATTGGGAACTATTGTTGTAGACAAGAATACGGGAAAGCCGATCAAGGAGCTACTGGCTCATGGAGAAGAGTTCGTGGTCTGCAAAGGTGGTTCAGGAGGATGGGGAAATACCCATTTTAAGAGTTCCGTAAATCAGGTGCCCAAGCGTGCTAATCCGGGAACGGAGGGGGAGCGTGGTGAATACAAACTGGTTTTAAAAATTATTGCCGAAATTGGCTTGGTAGGATTTCCCAATGCCGGGAAGTCGTCGCTGACGAATGAAATTACCCGCGCCCATCCTACGGTCGGTGATTATCCGTTTACGACCCTCAATCCTCATATCGGGATCATTGAATACAAGGAGCATTATCGCAGACTTATTCTGGCGGATATACCCGGGCTCATTAAAGGTGCCAGCGAAAATCGCGGTCTGGGGCATCGGTTTCTGCGGCACATAGAACGTTGTAAGCTCCTGTGTATCATCATAGATATGGCGGGAATGGATGGCCGAAATCCTATTGACGATTACGAGGATTTGTTGGGCGAATTGGAAAACTATGATCCCGCACTGATGCTTAAGCCGAGATTGGTGGTTGCCAATAAAATGGATGAAGCATCAGCGGCGGAGAACCTCAAGGCATTTAAGAAGAAGCATTCCGTAACGGTGTCTCCTATTTCCTGTCTCAGTGACGAAGGGATTCCTGAACTGCTTACCCGATTTTTGACTGAAGTGACAGCAATACAAAAAGCTGAAAAGCAGGCAGCTAAAGAAGCGGCTGCAGAAGAGGCAGCCGCCAAAGCAACAGACTAGCCGGTGATCTTTCCGTCCCGGAAAACCGTTTTTCCGCCGACGATGGTCTCGATTGTTTTTCCAGTTAGCGTCTCTCCCCACCAGGGTGTATTGTGGGACTTACTAAATAGGGTCTGTTCATTGACCTCCCAGACACCTTCCAGATCAAAAATCGCGATATCAGCGGTGACACCGTCTGATAGAGTTCCAGCATCCAGTTTTAGCAGCTCAGCGGGTTTATAGGTCAGGAGAGCGACTACGTCATCGATCGACATGCCCGCTTCTCCGCATAGGACTTGCTGAGTTACGGCAAAGCAGGTTTCAGAACCTAATATGCCAAAAGGTGCATAATCAAATTCCCTGTCTTTTTCGTAAGTTGTGTGCGGGGCGTGGTCGGTCGCCACGATGTCCAGCGTTCCATCCTTTAAGCCTTCGATCAAAGCCTGTCGGTCCCTCTCGGTACGGAGGGGTGGATTCATTTTGTGATTTGTACTGTAATCTTTGATACAGGCATCCGTGAGAGCTAAGTGGTGGGGCGTCGCTTCGGCGGTCACATTGACATTCCGTTGCTTTGCGCGACGCATAACCTCAACCGCACCGGCTGAGCTGATGTGTTGCATGTGAACGTGAGCACCGGTCATTTCTGACAGAAGCGCATTTCGTGCGACGATGATGTCTTCCGCAGCAGCGGGCCATCCCTTGAGGCCCAGTCTGATCGACCATTCTCCTTCGTTCATAACCGCTCCTTGTGTGAGCGCCATGTCCTGACAGTGGTCCATGATTGGGAGGTCGAACATTTTACAATACTCTAGTGCCCGTCGCATGATCTCGTTGTTCTGAACGCAGTCTCCATCATCGGTGATTGCGACGACCCCCGCGCGCTTTAAACTACCGATTGGAGCCAATTTTTCTCCCAGTCTACCCTGTGTGATGCAGCCGGTTGGGTAGACATTCACTACGGCTGACCTAGTGACTGCATCATTGATATACTGTATCGTTCCGGCTGTATCTGCGGGCGGGCTAGTGTTTGGCATGCAGACGATAGTGGTAAATCCACCAGCTGCGGCTGCCCAGGAACCGGTTTCGATGGTTTCCTTGTGAGTTTGGCCGGGCTCTCTCAGGTGAACATGTACGTCGACCAAACCGGGCGTTACAATCTGGCCGGACGCGTCGGTCAACTCGGCAGACTTCAGTTCCTCGTCTGTCAGAGAATCTACGATCTTACCGTCTTTGATAAAAAGGTCGCCGACTTCGTCCCGTGAATTTTTAGGATCAATGATCCGTCCGTTTTTTATGATACGCGTGGTGCTCATTCTGCAGAATTCTCCAGAGCGGAAATAGATCCGCCGGTACAAAGGTATAATACGGCCATACGAATCGCGATTCCGTTGGCAACTTGTTCGAGGATCACGGATTGTGCAGAGTCAGCCAGTTCAGAATCGATTTCGACACCCCGATTAATCGGACCCGGGTGCATGATGATAGCATTGGGCTTGAGCCATGCCGCTCTTTTTTTATCTAAGCCAAATATGCTGGTATATTCGCCAATGGAGGGAAAGTGGGTTGAGGATTGTCTTTCATGTTGTATCCGGAGAAGCATGACTGCGTCTGCGTCAGCCAGTGCAGTCTTCAAATCGTGAACAACCTTTACGCCCATTGATTCAAAGGTTCTGGGTACTAAAGTCGCTGGGCCGGCTACGGTGACTTCTGCTCCCAGCTTCGTCAGTGAGAAGATATTGGAGCGTGCCACGCGGCTGAAGAGGATATCACCGAGGATGGTGATTTTTTTTCCAGTCAGATCTCCGAGGTGTTCGATGAGTGTGAACCCATCGAGGAGAGCCTGCGTCGGATGTTCATGCGATCCATCCCCCGCGTTGATGACCGGGATATCCAAAA
This sequence comes from uncultured Opitutaceae bacterium, assembly GCA_964352065.1. Taxonomy (GTDB): domain Bacteria; phylum Verrucomicrobiota; class Verrucomicrobiia; order Opitutales; family UBA2995; genus UBA2995. The sequence continues at coordinate 68,371 of CAYGQM010000001.1, read as the reverse complement.
ATTTGCTGAGGTACAGAGCGGACCCAGGAGCCGAATGGCGGAGGATGATCATATCTGCATTGAGCGCGCGTATGTTTTTGGCCGTATCTTTGAGCGTTTCCCCTTTAACAAAACTGCTGGCATCTGCATTCATGGAAATGACGTCTGCACTGAGACGGGTAGCTGCCATTTCAAAAGCCAGTCGGGTTCGGGTACTCGGCTCCAGGAATAAATTGACGATTGTCTTTCCCCGCAGTACCGGGACTTTCTTGACTGACCGGTCAAGGATGCGCTTAAAGGCACTGGCGACGTGAAAAACGGTTTCTATTTCCGCTCTTTCGAGTGGTTCGATTCCTATGAGATCTTTACGGTTCCATTCCATGGCGGTTAATCGGTAGCTATCGATATTGAATCGGGAATATCGGAGTTTTTACTTATAATAACTTCGACGCGTTGATCCGCGGTAACTTTTAGGTCGATTCCGGTGAAGTCGGGCTGGATCGGAAGAGAACGTCCGCCACGGTCTATCAATACGGCGAGGGTGACTTTGGAAGGGCGGCCTTGGTCGAAGAGTTCGTTGATCGCAGCTCTTATGCTGCGGCCTGAAAAGATGACGTCGTCTACCAGGATAATGTGTCTTCCTTCCACGTCGAAGGGCAGGTTTGCAAAAGATTGGATGTTTGGCACTGGGTTGGACGAGATGTCATCGCGGTGAAACGAAATATCGACGACACCATAGGGAATCTCTTGATCGAGTTCTTCGCTTATGAGTTTTGTGAGTCGTTTACCGAGCTCGATTCCGCCTCGGGCGATACCTACGATGGCCAGATTCGTCGTTTTCGAATGCTTGTCAGCCAGCTCAATTGCCAACCGTTGAATCGCCGCTGCGATTTCCTCTGAGGACGGTGGTTGGGATGTCTCCATATGGGTCCCTACTAAGAAGTGGATTGCAGCTCAGGGGCAACGACTTTTTAGGAGAATTTATGATTTCAGTCCGAGTTCCTTTTGGATGCGCAATTTTGTGAGTTTTCCGGAGTGTCCAGTCCAAATAACTTCTCCCGCTGCATTCACAATCACAGCGTAAGGGATGTAATTGACCTTCAGGGCCCGTCCGTATTCGTCTTTAATATCGACAGCTACCGGATAACTCAGTTGGCGAACTCTGATAAACTCTTGGGTGAGGTTGAATGATTCGTTGGTAACCGCCACGAATTGAATACCCGTTCCCTCGAGGTCTTCCACCAGATCACTCATGTAGGGAAACAATTTGTGGCAGGGGCCACACCACGTAGCCCAGAATTCGATCACCAAAGGTTTGCCCGGTTCGGGCTTGACCCCTTGCACCATCGTAAAGTCGTAGTCTAGCAATCCGGATTCTTTTAGAGCTCCCGTGTTTATGGGAGCAGAGCAGCCAGCCACAAATAGGGCCGCGATAAGGACTATTGTAAGGCTGTGGAGGCGTTTCATGGTGAATATCGGTCTGGAAAAGAGATTGGGAGGAATCGTTTTATTCCTTGATCCAGGACTTAAGTAAATCGAGATTTTGCCGGCACTCCTCTCCTGGGTTTCTGTCAAATGGGTAGTGTTCGACCGATATTGGGCCATTGAATCTTAGTTCTTTCAACTTCTCCACGCATTTTCTTATTGGAACACAACCTTTGTTATAGCAGCTGGTCGTCTTAGAATCAGAACGAACGAGGTTCTTGAGCTGGACTGCTTTCAGATTTGGAGCGAGCTCTTCGAAGGCATCGAGGATTCCATCGCCCAATGTGCGGTACCATCCGGTATCGATGGCGATGCCGAGAATATCGTGATTGTCATAGCCCAGTTTGTTCAAGAGCTGTTCCGGCGATTTCTCCTGTTGATTTACGAACGCAAACTCGAGGCTGTGGTCGCGCAAGATGGCGACCGCTTCATCGCGGTTGATATTGATAAAAGGAGCGGTTCCCGCGAGGATCCTGACTTCCATGGCTTTGGCGAGTCGACAAGCGGTTTCGAACTCCAAACGGGTGGCTCCGAAACGACCCACCATACTAGCGACCTGGATGCGATGTTTTGTGATCAGCGAATTGGCGATCTTGGTGTGTTCTTTAGTCGCCCAGGCCCAGTGGAGATGCGATACCCAAAGATCAATCGTTTCGTAGCCGAGCTGCTTGATCTCCTTCAAAAGCGCGTCGAAACGCTTGGGAAAGGTGTCAATGGACCGAAAGTAGTCGTTGGTCGCATTGTTTCCCTGGTGCCACCCTTCGGTGATGGCCCAGCCCACTTCGCGGGCGATAAAATTCGCCGTGATGAAAGAGATTGTGTTCATCTTGGGCGCATTATGAAATCGAAGTTCACTTTGACCAGAGGAAAGGTGGGAAATACGAGAATGGCTTGCTTATGTGTCTTAAAGCGAACGTAGCTTCCGGTTTTTGATAGTCCCTTAAAGAATTAGAATATTGTTGGGTAGGTTTATCCCAAACAGCTTGTCTGATAGGTCCTCCATGATTCCAAGAGTTTCCTTCGATAGCAGCCCTGCTATTTCCTCAATGGCTTCCTGACTCAGAGCGAATGGCAGTACGTCCTGCAATAGATTTAGGTCCATGAAATGTCCGCAAATATGGTGTTCAGGGGATTCTTTGATGGGAGTTCCTTTGATCAGGCAGTGGGATAACCAGGCATCCAGATTGGATTTTTCCTGATCCTTTAGGTGCTGCCAGCGTGCTTCGAAGTCCACATGCTCTTCGAAGTAATGGGCGATTCTCTTGAGGCTCAGAACGGACAGGTCTTCCATGGCTTGGGTTCGGCAAGGAAAGCACATGGCGTATTCGAAGATGACCTCGTCCTTTTTGTAGGCTTTTTCAATGAGGTATTGATTTCCTTCATCGGTCAAGGAAGAGCCACATAATGAACAGGTTCGGAAGATCTCGCTTGTTTCAAATGACCAGAATGTCTCAGGGACTGGATTATCGTCTTTAAAAAACATAGCCTATGCACTCGTGTTGACCCGAATGGTTTGTCTTGTGATATTTCACCTCAAACGCCTATAAGCAAGGTTCATTCGACTAAGAACACTACCTGACACCGACTTCATGCTGACAATGATACGACTAACGCTTGGCCTTATCCTAGGAACCTTGCTGGCATTACAAGCCGCAGAAAAACCTAATGTGATCGTGATCATGGCCGACGATCTGGGATTTGGCGATATTTCCGCCTACGGTGCGACTCGGGTAAAGACCCCGCACATTGATCTGCTGGCGGCTGAGGGAATTCGATTTACCAGTGGCTATTGCTCCGCATCAACCTGCACGCCGACACGGTATTCGTTTCTTACGGGATCTTATGCTTTCCGTTTTCCAAATACTGGAATCGCTCCTCCAAATAGTCCATCTGTGGTCAAGCCGGGCACGGAGACAATCGCCTCTATCCTTCAAAAAGGTGGCTATAAGACAGCGGTGATTGGAAAATGGCACCTTGGACTGGGCGGGCCGGAAGGTCCCGACTGGAATGGGCAGCTCAAACCGGGTCCCCGCGAGATTGGTTTTGACTACAATTTTCTTTTGCCAACCACCAATGACCGAGTTCCGCAGGTCTATGTTGAAAATGATCGGGTCCTCAACCTCGATCCTAGCGATCCGCTGTGGGTTGGGAACGAAAAGCCATCCGAAGACCATCCGACCGGAATCACGCACCGTGATGCTTTGAAAATGGATTGGAGCCACGGGCACAACTCCACCATTCACAACGGTATTAGTCGTATCGGTTTTTATACCGGTGGACACGCAGCGCGATTCCGTGACGAGGACCTGGCCGATGCCTGGGTCGAGAAATCAGTGGCGTGGATCGAGGCAAACCAGAACAACCCCTTCTTTCTATTCTTTGCGTCGCATGATCTCCATGTACCGCGTATGCCGCATGAGAGGTTTCAAGGTAAGAGCGAACTCAGTTTCCGGGGCGATGCCATCGTCCAGCTCGATTGGTGCGTGGGAGAATTGGTTAAGACACTGAAACGGCTGAATTTGGACAAAAACACCCTGATTGTATTTTGCTCGGATAATGGTCCGGTACTTGACGACGGTTATGCGGACGGCGCCGTCGAGGAGAATGGTTCGCACAAACCTGCTGGTCCCTACTCAGGGGGTAAATATTCGGTTTATGAAGGCGGCACGCGCACACCCTTCATCACGTGGTGGCCTGGGAGAATTACTCCTGCTGTTTCAGACGAAATTGTCAGTACCATCGATCTTCCCGCCAGTATGGCGGCTTTAGCTGGAGTCGAATTACAAGAGAAAGCCTGCCTCGATAGTTTTGATGTGCTGGGTGCCTTACTCGGCGAAGGAATAGGCCGTGACCACATCGTCCAACAAGACAATGGAAGAGGTGGAAATTATGGCCTAAGGGTAGGGGATTGGAAGCTGCAGCGTCACGACTCCGGACGAACGCGCAACCTGGTTGTGACCAACAAACTCGCAAATGCCGACGTTGCCCAGTACCGCTTGTATAATCTAGCGACCGATCCTGCTGAGCGAAACAACCTGGCTGCGGTTCATCCGGAAGTCTTCGAGGAGATGAAAGCCCGTCTGGAATCGATTATCGAGAACGGGCGTAGCAGGTTGTGAATCAGACCTGAATTCGATGTGTGGATGGTCGCGGTAGATCCTTTCCGCAGTTGGACTGCGCCATTGGTTCATCGAACATACAAATAGAATATGAAGTTCTTCGGGCTTCCTAAGCGATTATAGAGTGCAGCTAACCATCGCTGCGGACGGTAACAAACCATTCAAAGTTGGCAGAAGCGACTAAGGTATTGTCAGAGTCCAACACATCGATCTGAAACGAAAGCAGCGCCCGTTTTCGTTTTCGTAGGGAATCGCGGAATCGAAGCCAATCCTCTTCGATATAGTTCCCTTTGGAGTAAATATACCCTGCGGCAGGTCTTCGGTATTTGATGTCAGCCCGGCGAAGAATTGGTAAGACTGTTTCTTCGCTAATTTGTATGCGATTGGCGAGAAACTGGCCACTGGATGCTTCTGCTAAACCGTAGATAGCCGTCGCGTGCATGGTGCCCACGTGGTTCAGGTATTTGGGAGCGGCTGCCAATTCAAGTATGCCGTTTTCTTTGTCTTCGCAGGCACGGATTCCTAGGAACTGATTGAATGGGAGTTGGGTGACATCCATGGTGCTTTTCGGTTAACCAGACATCGTTGGCATGTCAGGCAGGTCATACATGGCGATCATGTAGGGATGATCGTTGCGGTAACTGGTAAGGGGGGTCGCTTTATTAACCCTTCCAATGGGTCGATTATTTTTGCCTACGATACCGGTGGCTTCGTCGCCAATGTCTGCGCGGATCTTGTCGGCTTCCTTTGAAAGGCGTTCGACGATCTCTGGGTGCTGCGCGTGCAGATCTGCGGTTTCGCCAACATCGTTTTTCAGATTGTAGAGTTCGTTTACCTCCTGACCTTCTTTTCGAAAATGGAGTTTCCAGTCGCCGACCCTAACCGCCTCCAGATTGTTTTGTGCATAATAGTAGAATGTATCTCGTGGGGGCTTTTCCCCAGTATCGAACATAACGCCTTGTATATCGACTCCATCGATCTCGCGCTCTTGAGGGATGTCGACTTCCAGTAGATTGGAAAGCGTTGGAAAAAAGTCCATGGAAGTGGTGATTGCTTCAGTAGTAGTTCCTGCTTGAATACTTTTGGGCCATCGCATGATGCAAGGAACGCGTTGTCCGCCTTCCCAGGTGGTAGCCTTGGTTCCGCGACAAGGTTGGTTGCTTCCACCTTCATCCCGCGCGCGTGATCCGTTATCACTGGTGAAGATAATCAAGGTGTTATCATCCAGCCCTCGTTGTTTGAGATGATCCATGAGGATTCCCATGCTCCAGTCGATGCATTCCACAGCGCCTCCATAGGCTCCGTTTTTTGATTTCTCCAGAAACTGTGGTGGTACAAAGAGGGGGACGTGCACATACATGTGTGCCAGGTATAGGAAAAAGGGCTGATCCTTGTTCCTGTTTATGAATTGCAGTGCCTCGTCAGTATACCGTTCTGTGATTCCCCGTTGATCGGGTTGTTCCTGAATAACCGTTTCATCGCGAAGGAGTGGCAAAGGCGGATTGTCCGGTCGGTTGGATTGCCGGCCCATATCATTGCTGTAGGGGATACCGAAATATTCGTCGAATCCATGCCGGGTTGGCAGGAAATCAGGCTGATCGCCGCAGTGCCACTTACCGATGATCTTGGTGCTATAGCCTGCTTGCTTGAGTTGGCTGGCAAGGGTTGTTTCATCGCTACTGAGTCCGATATTATCACCTGGAAAGAGTACTATCTCCCCGTTGAATTCCCCAAACCCGATTCTGGGTGGGTAACAGCCTGTCAACATGGCTCCGCGTGAGGGTGAGCATACTGGCGAAGCCATATAAAAATCGGTGAACCGTTTTCCTTCGGCTGCCAATCGATCCAAATGAGGGGTGTGATTGCGGGTTGAACCGTAGCAACCAAGGTCTCCATAGCCGAGATCGTCGCAGTTGATAAGAATGATATTGGGCTTGTCGTCCATAAGGTTCACTCAGATTGAGTAGCCGCTGTTTTTGGGTCAAGGTGAGACTCTCATAACCGAATCGCGGAATTCTCGTTGAACTGTAGTGAGCATCTACTTAAGTCTGTCTTCCATGAAAAACGTCGGCTTTGTGGGACTGGGAACCATGGGGTTGCCCATGGCGGTAAATTTGATTCGTGCGGGATATACTGTTACCGTTTATGACCTAAGGGAAAGTGCGGTAGAGCGAGCGGTGGCTGAAGGGGCCAGGCGTGCGGAATCGGTCGGAGAGCTCTCGAGAACCAACGGTATTGTCGTAACCATGCTCCCTGACGTTCCAGAGGTAGAGGCGGTCATGACTGGTCAGGATGGGATACTCGAAAACGCAAGGTCAGCGACTATTGTAATCGAGATGAGTACCATTCATCCTGATACGACCCGCAAGCTTGCCGACTATGCGAAGACAAAAGGTATCCGGTTTTTGGATGCTCCTGTATGCCGATCATCGAAAGATGCAGAGAATGGGACGCTCTTGATTTTGGTAGGAGGAGAGGAAGCTGATTTGGAAGCTGTGCGAGGTCTTTTGGATACCATGGGTTCAGAGATCGAGCATTGTGGGCCGGTTGGATCGGGGATCACCTTGAAACTTATCAATAACACACTGGTTCAGGGAATCGCAGTGGCTTTGAATGAAGCCCTGATTCTAACTGAAAAGTCCGGGATATCGATTGAAGCCCTTTCGAGTGTCTGTTCTAGAACCGCAGCTTCTAACAGGCTCCTTGAAAAAGCGTATCCGAATAAAGTTTTCAAGAACGACTACTCGCTCGGGTTTGCCCTCGACTGGGCAACCAAAGATGTGGGGCATACGGTTTCGTTGGCAAAGTCCCTCGGGGTGGATCCGAAAGTGGGAGTCGTTGCTCTCCACTGGTTGAAGGAGGCCCAACGGGCAGGACTAGGGCGCCAGGACGCATTTGTTCTATCCAAATATATGTCTGAACAATAATAAAAAAGAGCCCACCATTCGGTGGGCTCTTTGAAAGGTTATTACTTCGAACGAACTACTAGAGTTCTTTGATCTTTATGTTGCGCCAGCGTACTTCATAGGGACCGCTACCGGCTTTGACACCGTGAACCTGCAGGCCTATGGAGCCACTTGGATTTTCCCGGTGGATTCCGCCCGGTAGTTTCTTTTCAGTGATCAGATTGCCATTGATATAAGTCGTGATGGTGTCGCCTTTGGCGATAATGTGGAATTCGTTCCAGTCATCGTTCTTAATAAAATTGTGTTCGTTGACAGACTTGTCCTTGGACTGAGGCTCTTCAGAGATCCAACCGGTATTCAAGCCTTCTCCGTAGACCCAGCCGGATTGGCCGGGACTGGTTTCAATCTCAATTTGAGGTCCGAAATAGCGGCGGCTTCCGAAGTTGCGGGTGTTGGAGCGGATCATGACCCCCGAATTTAATCCCTCATCTACCTTCACTTCGAATTTTAATTCGAAATCACTGAAGTGATCGAAGGTGTGGAGAAAAGTGTTGGGACTGCCTTCTGCGGTGCGTCCGAGTATGGCCCCGTCTTCAACGTAGTAGTTGGCGTACCCTTGAATGACACCCCAACCTTTGAGGGTTTTGCCATCGAAGAGTGATTTCCAGCCCTTTTCATGAGCCAAGTGGGCGCCGCCGAAAAGGGAAGTAGCCGCAAAACATCCGGCCGCTAAGATAAGAGTGAGTGATTTGATTTTCATAATGGGTTTTGGGTAGTGTGAGTAAAATAAAAGGGTTTAGTTGACGCGATGGAACATGAGTAGACGCATTTCCATGACTTGTTTTCCCGGTTTTTCCAAGGCTGATAAGGTAAGCGTATTCTTACCTTTTTCAAGATCGATGATACCCAGGTCGAGGGGCTTGAAATCTTTGACGTACGATTCTGAACCACGATCGGATCGATCGAGTTTTGGACCGACGATGGGGGGATCATTCGCTATATTGACTTCCCGGGTGATTGCTTGTTTGCCGAACCGCAGTTCAACAACCGATCCCAGATCTTCCTCGGGGCACGTATAGTAGACCTGCACGCTGTATTTACCGCTTTCGAGAACTTCAGCGTTCCAGGTGATGGTATCATCAGTATTTACCCAGTTTGTAAAGTAGGAGCAGTTTGGTGCGCGATTGGAGCGTTCAATCGCGCCGCTTGCGTTCGCGTCTCGAGCGGGAAGTTGCGTGAAATCAAAGTCTTTATGGCCGATCAAAAAAGGTCGTTCATCCGTCTTTGTGTTTGGCAACTCACTGACGACATTTTGATCGAATTCCTTTTGTGCTTCAGTGAGCTCTTGGTGGATTTTTGGATGTTTCTTACGCACATCTGTTCGCTGGCCAGGATCTTTGAGCATATCGAACAGGGCACCGTCAGGATCCAATCGAAACCTCTGGCTTCGAACACTCGTCTTTCCTCTGAAATGGTTCACATAGAGCCGATCTGGCCAAGGAGAGTCTGATTGCAATAGAAGCGGCCTCAGACTGAGACCATCCATGGGAAGTCCTCCGGTCGTTTTTATCCCACACAAATCGGTCAAGGTCGCTCTCAAGTCGATGCTGCCAGCAATAGTATCCGTTCGCGATCCCGATTTGATTTTCCCAGGCCAGCGAATGAAGAATGGTGAGCGCACTCCGCCTTCCTCCACACTGCCTTTTCGGCCCTTCATACCTTGGTTCCAACGGTAGCCATTGGGCCCATTGTCGCTGAAATAGATGACGATCGTGTTTTCGGATAACTCCAGATCATCCAGTTTTTTCATGAGCCGACCGACGTTCCAATCGATATTTTCGACCATGGCAAGCGCAGCTCTGGAATGCTGCAGGTTTTCCTGCTGATCGGGACGGGCACGCAGGGGTAGTTCGTTATTGGCAAACTTGTTCCACCAAGGCTCTGGAACTTGCATCGGTGAGTGCGGAGTACAGAGTGGGAGATAGACGAAAAAGGGGTCGTCTTTTTTCGCTTCAATAAAGTCCATCGCACGGGTGGTGAAGTCGTCTGTGATGTATCCCTTACCCTGCACAAGTTTTCCGTTGTGTTCCAACATGGGAGAGTAATAGCTGCCCCAGTGGCCGGAACAGAATCCGTAGTATTCATCGATTCCTCTAGCATTGGGATGATAGGGGGGTTGCATTCCATTGTGCCACTTTCCAAATGCGGCGGTGGTGTAGCCCGCTGCTTTAAAATCCTCGAAGATGGTGCGTTCATCAAGGTCCATGCGTTCCTCGCCGCGGCTCGCTGACCGTACTCCGGTTCTCGGGTTGTAACGACCCGTCATAAACTCTGCCCGTGTGGGTGAGCATATCGGGCACACGTAAAAGCGTTCGAGTTCCATACCCTGTGTCGCGAGGGTGTCGATGTTTGGCGTATTCAGGTTCGTATTACCATGAATGCTAAGGTCACCCCAGCCTTGGTCATCGGTGAGGATAACGACAATGTTGGGTCGTTCTGCGGCTTGTAAGAGAGAGGTGAGGGGTGCAAGAAGCAGGAGTAAAAGTAAGTGGAGTTTCATAACGGTTTGGGTGTTCTGATTAGGACGTGGCTCAGGAGGGAGTTTCGACTTCGTATCGTATCTTAAGCCTTTTAAGCTCTGCTTTTAAATCGTTGATCGTGCTCCTGAAGCCAGAATCATTGATACGGTTGTGCATTTCGTAGGGATCCGTTTGGCAATCAAAGAATTCCCATTCGCCGATTTCGTAGAAGTGAATGAGTTTGTAACGTCCATCGAAAACGCCTTCGTGCTTTGCTACTTTGTGAATATTGTCATCCGATTCGTAAAAGTGGTAGTAGACATGGCTTCTCCAATTCACGGGTTGGATTCCGTACAGCAAAGGAGTGAGGTCTTCCCCTTGCATATTACTGGGAACCGGTGCTTTCCCAAGGGCGAGGAAAGTCGGAGCGATGTCGATGTTCTGTACCAATTCTTCTACTACAGTGCCGGGTTCAATGTGTCCGGGCCAGCGCATCAGTAGAGGCGTGAAAAATGATTCGTTGTACATGAATCGTTTATCATACCAGCCATGCTCGCCCAGGTAAAATCCCTGGTCGCTGCTGTAACAAATCAAAGTGTTTTTGGCCAATCCACTTTCTTCCAGATAGGCGAGTATACGACCGACATTCTCGTCGTTGCCCTTTACGGTACGGAGGTAGTCATGGATATAGCGTTGGTATTTTTCTTTTTTGAGAGCGGTTTCCCGGAGATCACCAGTGGCCAGTCTTCTATTTTCGTAGGCGAATGTTTTTTTGGCTATTTGAAATTCTTCTTCACTCAATCGGTCGTAGTGAGCCTTAGCCGGATCCCCTTTTAGAAGCCGATCCTCGACCATCGTTTTTAAAATGGTCATGTTGGCCGCAGCGGCAGCTTTGCGCCCACGGTAGCCATCGTTGAAGGTGGGTGGTTCAGCGATCTCGACATCCCGCAAAAAATCCAGATTCCGTAGGGCTGGTGACCAAGGTCCGTGTGGCGCTTTGAATTGGCACATGACCATGAAGGGTTTGCCGGAGTCTTTGTTGGCTTTAATGAAATTTAGCGCTTCGGTGGTGGTTCGATCGGTGGAGTAGCCCTCCAGTTGAACTGTTTTCTCACCGTCGCCGTCTTTGACCCGGTAGTCGGGATTGAAATACTGCCCTTGGCCGATAAGGATCTTAAATTCGTCGAAGCCTTCGGGTTTGGTCTTGATATGCCATTTGCCGAATACTGCGGTGGTGTAACCATTGTCTCTCAGAATAGCTGGAAAGGTAGGCTGGTCGAAGCGGATGGGGGTCCGGTTATCGAGGACGCCATTCTTGTGGCTATGAACACCCGTCAGTATGTTGGCCCTGGCAGGTGCGCAGATGGAGTTGGATACGTAGCTGTGTTTGAAGAGAGCACCTTCGTGAGCGAGACGATCGATATTGGGTGTGGGAGCCAACTCCGCAAACCGGTCATGGTAGGCAGATATCGCCTGAAACGCGTGGTCATCTGCATAGATCCATATGATATTGGGTCGGCCGCGGATGGTCTCATCATCCACGGTCGATGTAACCGTGGACTGACCGTAAATAGAAGACAGAGCTGCGCTGAGGCAAATAAGGGTGAAAATGGATCGGATCATTCTAAGGCACTTCTTAAGGTAGAAGTCGGGATTATGTTCCGAGATTTGACACATCGACAAGTTCTGATTGGTAGGTCGCAGCTACGGGAGTAAAATTTGTCTACTGTTGATAGGATAAACTTAGCGAATGAACTGTTTCACGTAGTCAGCACCGAGGCCAACTTTCTCAAAGTGGGTTTTTGCCAGTTCGATCTTGGTATGGACATCGTCATAGCCTACGGTGTTGCCTTCCTCGTCCATGTAGAGAAGCGTTCCGTTTACATGAAATAGTGTGATCATTTCTTCGACATCTTCGTCTACCACCAGGGTGTGGATTTCTCCAGGGGGTTCGTAAACGAAACTGCCTTCCTCGGCGACCCAATCATGCTCCAGGTATCGCCATGACCCTTTAATGACATAGCCGAAAACGGGCGCTGGATGCAGGTGTTTATTCAGGATTCCCGCCCGTGTAACTTTTAACAAGTTGACCCAATATCCGTTGGATACGTTAAACAGGATGGGGCGGAAGGATACGGTTTCTGTTTGGGGTACCCACAGACGATCATCGTCAGGTAGTGCTTGGACGACCAGATCAGGGACCTGAAAAGAAGAGAGATTGTGGTTTTCTGGGTTCATAGAAATTAGTTGAGCCTGGCGCGCATGGCCGCGACTTGTTCAGGGGAGATGTCAGGAGTCGAGTGGCCGAATCGGGCTTTACTATAATTGAGCACCATAGCGATAGCTTCGTCGGAAAGGTAAGCGAAGGTCGTCATAATGTTGGTATATTCCCGGTTCTCAATCCAGTCACTTCCCTGAAGCATCAGGCGAATGATATGGTCATCGTCATTCCTAAGTTTCGTCGATTCAAGGAGCGACGGTTGCATGTTGGGTACCCCACTTCCGTCTACCTGATGACATGCCAGACAATATTGGTTGTAGAGTTCCAGCCCGCGCGGATTGAAGGCAACTTCTTTGGAGGCTGCTTTGGTGGGAACAGTAATTGCGGCTTGGGTTTGTGTCTCGGCTTTCGTGTCGCCGGTATATTGTACTCTCCAAACCCGACCGGTGCGATCTTCTGAAATATAGAGTGAGCCGTCCGGTCCCACTGCCAATCCAGTCGGTCTATACTTTGCCCCGCTAGGTGTCATGAGCATTTCCGTCCCTTTGAAGCCCCCGGCAAACTCTTCGTATTCGCCCGAAGGATACTTACCCTTAAATGGAACGAATACCACGTTGTAGCCTTGTTGAGGAAGTGGGGCGCGGTTCCATGAGCCATGGAAAGCGACGAAAGCGCCTCCCTTATATTTATTCGGAAATTGATCACCATGGTAAAACTGCAGTCCGACGGGAGCCCAGTGCCCCGGGAATGCATAGATAGGGTCATCGTAAAGACCTTCCTGCGCCTTTGTCTTTCCATCGCCGCCGTATTCAGGGTTGAGCATATGCGCCTGGCGTTCGTGGTCCCAATAAGCGTAGGGCCATCCATAGTCGTTGCCTTTGCGAACCATGTGGAATTCTTCTGCTGGTTTTTCAGCACTGTCGCGCTCGTTGTAGAACTGACCCCAGTTTTGGTTCAATCCGTCCCGGCCGTTTGAAACGGTGTAAAGTTCACCTTTTTGAGAGTCCCACTGAATAGCGACCGCATTCCGAATGCCCGTAGCGATGAGCTCTCCGTCTTTGAGTTGCTGTTGGTTGAGGCGATTGGCGTCGAATTTCCAAACCCCAGCGCCCCAGGCTAACTCTTCGCATGGAACCTTGCCAGGTGAGCCATTGGTTCGGTCGACCTCTTGACAGGAATTACTCGGAGCTCCTGCGCTGACATAGAGATTGCCATCGTCATCAAAATCGATGTTTTTACTTCGATGGCTTCTCGGCGTTGGAAAGCCGGTTACGATGACTTCAAAGGTGCCCGTCGGTAGCAGTTCATCGGCAGACAGGGGATAACGTACGACTTGGGTCGTAGCTCCCACGTAAAGATAATCACCGTAGAGCTGGATACTCTTTACGAGGCTTCCTACTTCTCCGAAATATTTAATGATGTCCATGATTCCGTCACCATCGCTGTCCCGCATGGCACAAAGGTAGTTCAAGTCGACATCTCTCAGCAACGAGACGTAGATATCGCCGTTATCACGGATCGCGAGCGCTCGGGCCGGACCGATCTCGTCGGCTATGACCGTTGCTTGAAATCCCGGTGGGACCGTGATTCCAGGATCCTGGGCAAAAAGGGAGGTCGAAAACAGAAAGCCTGTCAGGCCAGCAAAGAAAGAAGCAAGTATCAGTCGCATAGTCTAACTAAAACTTGGAGACACCGTAATCTGCAAGTTGGAAATAAGGCGTCTTCCAGGGCTGAATGGATCAATTCCGTTGAAGTTGGTACCTAAGGATGCTTCAAATCGTAATATGGAATGTATAAGACATGAGAGTTCCAGGATACGATTTCAATCGGACTTGTTTGAGCTAAAACCTGCTGCAAAGAGTTTTTTCGAACTGTTTGAATATTTGCCGAATACCTATTTTTTTGCGAAGGACGCGAGGCACCGTTACGTGGGAGCAAATGTTCCTGTGCTTCGGGACGTATTCGGCCTTGAGTCTTTAGAAGACTTATTGGGCAAGACCGACCTTGATTTCCAGCCACCCGTTCTTGCTGAGGCCTATCATGCTGAGGACCGCCGGGTTATGGAGGGTAAAAAGACGATTCCCAATGCGGTCTGGTTGGTTCCACATGTGGAGGGCACGCCAAAATGGTATGTGTCTACGAAAACCCCTTTGTGGGATCCATCGGGCTCAGTAATTGGACTTGCTGGTGTTATGTATCCCGTTGTGACACCGAAAGATCGCCAGGCGTATTTCAAGGATTTAGCTCCTGTAATCGCCGCATTGGAAAGTCGTTTTGATGAAAACCTGTCCATGAAAGAGATGGCTGAACTGGCCGGACTTTCAAGTACTCAGTTTAATTTACGTTTCCGCAAATTACTCCGCATGGCGCCGACGGAGTACTTAGTGCGGCTGCGAATAGAGGCTGCTCAGCGGAAGCTGATTCAGTCGGATCATGAAATTTCCGGGATAGGAATGGAGGTAGGTTTCTTCGATCAGAGCCACTTCACGCGCCGTTTTCGGGAAATCACCGGGATGACGCCGCTGGCCTATCGCAGACGGTTCGGTAGAAGCGTCGAAACGTGATAAAAATGTCGTGCAGTCATACAAGACTGTATCTATTAATTGGGTTAAGATGGTGGTATGGTAAGCAGGTTTTGTATTCTTAGGTCTTTATGGGCGATCAGTGGGTGTATCCTGATCGTTGGCCAGGCAACCGCGGAGATTTCATTTAATAAGGATATCCGTCCGATCCTTTCTGACCGGTGTTTCAAATGCCACGGACCCGATGCTAAAAATCAGAAATCAGAGTTTCGTTTGGACACACGCGAGCATGCTACGGCTGACCTTGGAGATGGATTCTTTGGTATTGTGCCAGGGAATGTTGAGGAGAGTGATCTCCATTGGCGAATCTGGGAAGACTTTGAAGAGGACAGGATGCCTCCTCCTGATTCGAATCTATCACTGACGGATGATGAAAAAAAGCTGCTGGATCGTTGGATTGAAGAAGGAGCGCCTTACGATACGCATTGGTCGTTGAAACCGCTTCCTAAAACGGTGGAAGTGCCGGTCATAGACTCGGAATGGGCTCGGAATGAAGTGGATCGATTTGTCGAACAGGGATTTTTTGCTAACGCAGTGATCCCAGCAGAAGAAACCTCCCCTGAGAAATGGTTACGTCGGGTTAGTTTCGATCTCACAGGTCTGCCACCGTCGATTGAGGAGATCGAAGCTTTTTTGGCCGACGATTCAGAACAGGCGTACGAAACGGTGGTAGACCGTTTGTTGGCAACCGAGGCTTATGCGGAGCGGATGACCAGTGAGTGGCTCGATGTAGCTCGATATTCAGACTCTAATGGTTACCAGCGTGACCACGAAAGGCGGGTCTGGCCATGGCGTGACTGGGTGATCAGGGCGTTTCAGGAAAACATGCCCTACGACAAGTTTATTTCTACGCAGTTGGCGGGTGATTTGTTTCCAGATGCTACTCAAGACGATATACTTGCAACGGCATTTAATCGCCTGCACGGACATTTGATGGAAGGAGGCATCGTTCTTGAAGAGTATCGCGTCGAGTATGTGGCCGATCGTACGCAAACCTTCGGCTCGGCCTTCCTCGGTTTGACTATGGAGTGCGCCCGTTGTCACGACCACAAATACGATCCAATACCGACCAAAGACTATTACGAACTGAGCTCATTTTTTGCTAATATTGAGGAGTCGGGTCTTATCGCCTTTTTTTCCCATGCGGTGCCCACGCCAGCGATGACCATCACCACTGAGGAGGCAGACAAAGCTTTGGCTGGGGCCAAAGAACAGATGGATACCTTGTCGGAAGAACTGACGTCTGTCAGGGTTTCAACGCAGGCGAAAAACGCATTTGAAGGATGGCAAGAAGCGAAACCAAGACTCGAGTGGCCGGGACGGGTTGCCTGGATCTCATTTGATGAGCGCGAAGGTGAAAGTTTCGCGAACGCCAGCGCGCCCGATGTTCCGGCAATTTCGCCCGAGATCAATAGCTTGGTACCTGGCGTATACGGAAATGCGATACAGTTTACCGGCGATGACAAGATGGAGGTGTTTGATGTGGGACATTTCCCACGTGAGCATCCATTCTCCGCATCGGTTTGGGTTCGCCCAAATCAACATGCGCCTCGGGAAAGCCTGTTTAGTCGGGGAGGCGGAGCAGATGATGCTGGGAGTATGGGTTATGAATTCATGCTGATGGATGGGAAACCGACCGCATCGTGGATTCACTTCTGGCCAGGCAATGCCATGCGGGTTCAGGCTAAAGAAGCGGTTCCGGTAGGGGAGTGGTCGCATCTTGTAGTTACTTACGATGGGTCGAGCAAGGCTTCCGGTGTAACTATATTCTTGAATGGGAGAGCACTCGAATTGGAGACGATTAAAGATCATCTGACCAAAGAGATCACAAGTTGGCAAACTCCCAACGGGGACTTGGTTCGCCAACACCTGGTCCTTGGCGAACGCTATCGAGATCGCGGTTTCGTCAAGGGGCAGATGGATGAATTTCAGATGTTTGACCGAGAGGTTTCAGCGCTCGAAGCTCGCATGCTATATCAGATGAAGCCTACGTCTCCGCTCCTGGGTACAGCAGTTGCGGAGATCTCCGGGACAACGCCTGAAGAGCTCTACGAACACTTTCTTGCTACCGCCTACCTTCCGGCTATGCGCTTGCGATCAGCACTGCAGACGGCCCGGGCGGAATTTCACGGGATAGGGGACGCATTGCCCGATATCAGTGTGATGAGGGAAGCCACGGAACCGCGCCAGTCTTATGTTCTCACACGAGGGGCCTATGACGCCCGGGGGGAGGAGGTTTTTTCGGATACCCCGTCGGCGCTTCCCCCATTTCCCGAAGATCAACCGCGCAATCGATTGGGGCTCGCCCGTTGGCTTACCGACCCCGATCATCCGCTCACAGCGCGAGTTGTGGTTAATCGTTATTGGCAGATGATTTTCGGACTGGGTTTGGTGCGAACTCCGGAGGACTTTGGTAGCCAGGGTAGCAATCCGACCCATCCAGAATTACTCGACTGGTTGGCCCGTGACTTTGTGGATCGTGGGTGGGATCTTCATCATCTTTTGCGAAGCATGGTACTCTCTGCCACCTATCGCCAAAGCACCTTTGGCGATAAGGCGAGTGTTGAGAAAGATCCTGAAAATTTGACTCTGTGTCGCAGTAACCCAACTCGATTAGCGGCGGAAATGATTCGTGACAATGCATTGGCGGTGAGTGGATTGCTCGTCGAAAAAATGGGTGGACCGCCGGTGAAACCCTACGAGGTTGCTGTTTCATTTAAGCCCATGGAGCCTGACGAAGGTGAAGGTTTGTATCGACGAAGTTTATACACACTCTGGAAACGCAATGCTCCAGCTCCGATGATGGTGGCCTTTGATGCTCCCAAGCGCGATGTGTGCAGCTTGAAGCGAGAACCCACCACTTCACCGCTCCAGCCGCTGGTTATTCTTAACGGACCTCAGTTCGTGGAAGCTGCCCGGGTGATGGGGGAAAAACTGATTGCGAAATATCAGGGCGATCGAGCAGCCGTGATCGAAGAGGCCTTTTACCTGCTAACCAGTCGAAAACCGGATCGCGAAGAGGTGAGGATTCTCTTGGACCTTTATGAGGCGCAGCGCATGGAATTTGACGGCAATCCGGCGGAAGCCAACGCGTTGCTGGAAGTTGGCGATTCACCCGTTTCTCTTTATGAAAATCCGCGAGAGCACGCCGCCGCTGCGGTCGTGATCAATGCGATTATGAATATCAACGAATCTTTGATAGAACGATGAAACAATCACTTTGCACCGGCTTTGAAAGTTCATTCGGGATGTCCCGTCGGTCCTTCCTTAATCAACTGGGAATGGGTTTGGGAGGACTGGCTCTTGGGAGTATGATCAATCCTCTGCAGGCGCAGACTGATAATGGTCCTGCGTTATCGGGAACACACTTTCCTGCGAAAGCGAAGCGCATTATCTACTTATTTCAATCGGGTGGACCCTCTCAGATGGATTTGTTCGACTATAAGCCGCGTCTGAATAGGGAGCACGGCCAGGAGTTGCCAGACTCTGTAAGGCAAGGGCAACGGCTGACAGGTATGTCTACGAGTCAGGCCAGCTTTCCTCTGGCAGGATCGCCATTCGAGTTTAAACAGCACGGTGAAAGCGGTGCCTGGTTTAGTGAAACGGTACCCCATATGGCGTCCATCGCAGATAAACTGTGTTTCATTAAAACGATGTATACGGAGGCTATAAACCATGGTCCCGGCGTAACCATGATGCTGTCGGGATCTCAACTTCCAGGGCGTCCCTCCGCAGGTTCCTGGCTTTCCTATGGGCTGGGTAGTTTGAACCAAAACCTCCCGTCCTACGTGGTCCTGACGCCGAAGGTTCAAAAGGGCCAACCGCTTACGTCCCGCTACTGGGGGAGTGGGTTTCTACCGGGACGCCATGATGGCGTGCGTTTCCGGGCTGATAAAGATGCGGTGCTTTACCTCAATAATCCCGATGGTATAAGCCGCTCAAGTCGCAGTAAGACCATCGATCATTTAAAGGAATTGCACGAGTATCAAGTAAGCCAGCAGAGCGACCCGGTATTGGAGAGCCAGATCGAGCAATATGAAATGGCGTTTCGTATGCAGGCCTCCGTACCCGAGGTATCGGATATCAGTGGTGAATCGAAAGCCACCCTCGATCTTTATGGGGAAGGTGTGACGGAACCCGGCACCTTTGCCGCGAATTGTTTGCTGGCTCGAAGGCTTTCCGAGCGAGATGTCCCGTTCGTTCAAGTATTTCACACGGGTTGGGATGCGCACAGTCGATGTCCTGGCAATGTGAGAGGAAATTCAAAGCAAACCGACCGGGCTTCTGCCGCTTTGATCAAAGATTTAGAATCGCGAGGAATGTTGGACGACACGCTCGTCATCTGGGGCGGTGAGTTTGGCCGCACCAACTACTGTCAGGGTAAGATGACGAAGACGGACTTTGGTCGCGATCATCATCCCCGTTGTTTTACCACATGGATGGCGGGCGGCGGAGTAAAGCCAGGGTACACCCATGGCATAACAGATGACTACTGCTATAACATTGAGGCGGATGGCGTGCATGTACATGATTTTCACGCGACGCTGATGCATCTGCTCGGTATTGATCATGAGCGCCTCACTTACAAATACCAAGGACGCCACTTCCGGCTGACCGACGTGCATGGTCACGTGGTGAAGGAACTGCTTTCCTGAACGGGTCAAATTTTACCAGTTCTATGACCGGATCGAATGAACAATCTCCGAACGAATCGGTCAAAATCTCTCTTCTAGGTCAATCCCGGCCATCAACCCAGTGTTGCCGTATTTTGCTTAGTCGTTTCGCGAATTGGGAAGCGTGCTGTGGAGCTCTTTAGCTAATAAGTAAGGCCTGACACTCGCCGTAACCGGCAGAAAAATTATCCTTATCCAAGCATGTCCTTGAGCAAGTGACCATGCACATTTGTGAGCCGACGATCGATGCCGTTGTTGCGAACCGTCAGCTTCTCATGGTCTATGCCCAACTGATGCAGGATGGTCGCGTGAATATCGTAAACGGTGGTGTAATTACTCCGGTCCTGTGGTTTAAATCCCCACTCATCACTTTCGCCGTAAGTGCCGGGTTTGATGCCGCCCCCACACATCCAGTTCGTGAATACAAAGGGGTTGTGATCCCGACCAGCTTTCCCCTGAGAACAAGGCATGCGACCAAACTCTGTGGTCCAAAGAATGATCGTGTCCTCCAGCATGCCTCTCTGTTTGAGGTCCTTGATCAATGCAGCCGTTCCATGGGCCATGCCGAGTGAAAGCGGTTCATGGTCTCGTTTCAAATTCTCATGGCTATCCCAATTGCGTCGCGGAAACCCGTTGTCGTTACCACTCCAGATTTGGACAAAGCGCACCCCACGCTCGAGTAGTCGTCGGGCAATCAGGCATTTTCGCCCAAAAAATTCCGTCTCTGCCTTGATGTTCAGGACACTGTCATTCACTCCAGGTCCCTCGGGGGCCAGACCGTACATGTCCTGAATATATTGCGGCTCGTTGGACAGGTCCAGGGCATCGGTCGCGCTGAGCTGCATGGCGCCGGCCAGTTCATAGGCACGCACCCGGGCTCTCAAACGGTTGTCTCCCTCCCGTTCTGACGCATGGGCTGAATTTAAACGTTTCAAAAGGTCCAGCCCGGCCCGATCACTTTCGGGAGTTATAAAAGAGCTCTCAGGCGCGTGGAGGTCGGTAATAGGTGTCTCATTGCCCAGACGTATGATGGTGCCCTGGTGTTGGGCTGGAAGAAATGCGGTTGCCCAGTTCTTGGCTCCGTTGGATGCAAAGCCCCGGTGATCGGGTAAAACCACAAAGGTCGGAAGGTCGTCATTTTCGCTACCAAGGGCATAGGACACCCAGGAACCGGCGCTGGGAAACCCGGGAAAGTCGAAACCGGTGGTTTGCAACAAGGTGGCCTGACTGTGGACGCCCGTTTTGCCCACCAGATTATGAATAAATGCCATCTCATCTACCACCTCGCCGAGCGGGGCGACGATGTCGTTCAACATTTTGCCACTCTGACCATAGGGCTTAAATCCCCACGGGCTGGCAAAGGTAACTCCCGGTCTGCTCTGAAACAGCTCAACCGCTTCGCCCGGATCCCAAGGCTTTCCGTCCCTCTTTTCAAGAAGCGGTTTATAGTCGAAAGTATCTACGTGGCTGGTCGCTCCGGCCATGAACAACTGAACTACCCGTTTTGCCCGAGGGGGAAAATGCAGGGTCTGAATTATCCCGGGAGCGCCGAGCAAACCGTCGCGACTGAACATGCTCCCAAGGGCCATGCTTCCCATGGTGCCGAGAAAGGATCTACGATTCATTGTTCCCACGATAGATTAATTTCAATTTTCTGAAGGCGTTGGGCGTGGATGAGCTTAGTCAAGGTAGATAAAGTCGTTTAGGTTGAAAATAACCCGCGCCATGCTGGCCACTCCGAATTTCTGTTGATGGGACTCGAGTAACTCACGCTCCAAGGGAGTTGGTGAACGACCCAACGCAAGGCGAGAAGCTCGCTCGACAGTATCAACCGGAGCTTCCTCAGAAAGCCGCTGGCTGAACCGACGAGACATCGCCTCGACCAGCACATGGTTCCATTGTGTTAATGCCTGAAGTGCGGATGTGGATTCATCGCGGACGGCGACACTGATGGATGGGTCGGCGCAGTCTAGCGTGGTTAACATGGGTTGCGGTTGTGAACGGACAACAAAACGATAAACCGACCGCCGGTGCGATTTTGGATCTTCCGGATCGTGCAGGTGATACTCGTAGTGGGGAGAGTGCTGGGGTTTCTCGATTACAAAATCATAAAAGCTGGGTCCTCCGCGGTCTTCTAATTTCAGAGCGCCGCTAACTGCCAATAACGAATCACGGAATTCTTCGGCGGTAAGTCGCCTTCGATCGGCTCGCCACCAGTACTGATTCCCGGAATCAATTTTTGCATTGGAAGCATTGTGCTGACTGGATTGGCGATAGGTTTGACTCGTTACCAACATGCGAATGATCGACTTGATCGAATGGTTGGGATCATCCCGCATCTGCACCGCAAGGTAATCGAGTAATTGCGGGTGGGTTGGCAGCATCCCCATTCGCCCAAAGTCATTGGGAGACCCGGCGAGTGGCTTTCCAAAAGTCCACTGCCAAATGCGATTGGCAATGGAACGCCAGACAAGCGGGTTATCCTTGCGGGTGAGATACCTGGCGAGCTCGGCCCGTGCATCACCTTCGTGCCAGACATCGGATTCAAAAAATGTTTCGGAAACTCCCTCCCAAAGCGGCAGGGTTCCGGGAGTCATGACCTCACCGGGTGAGCGCAGGTCGCCCCGATTCAGCAAATGGATGGACCTGGGATCTCCGTTGGTAGCCATGAATCGACCCGAGCTGACCCAGTTGGTATTCGCCGCATATACCTGGGACTTCGATTCATAGGACTTCAGTGCTTTTTCCAGCTCTTTAATTTCCTCCGAAATCTCCTTCTTGCGTGCCTCAACCGCAGGGGAAAGCATCTCTTTTTCGATCCTCTCTTTTTCCGCTTCGAGGCTCTTCAATTCCTCAAAGGGTGCACCGTCAGAAAGTGCCCGGAAATAAATACCATCTACGAGATTGGAAGTGTTCCAGTTATCTTTCTGGCTAATACTGTCCAGAGCCGTCACGTTGGCATTCAAGGCAAAGTTTCTCACGGCAAACGCATCGACTGCCTGCAGTTCACCCAAGGCGAAGAAGTAGTCGGTTTTGTAATTGGCCAATTGTGTAGCAGTCATACGAACATAGCGGATGGCTGGAGGTCCCACATCAACTGCTACCGTTTCTGATCCGGGGTTTGGCTGAGCATCCCCGGTGGCGTCCTTCAACAGTCTCACTCCGGCCTTGAATTCCGGATCGTTGGAGCCCTCAACCCGATAGCGGACCGGAAAACCGTAGCCTTCACCGATACCACTCGCAGTATCGTAGGCCGGGATCAGGTAAACCTGAGTAACGCTGGTTGGTTTCCCAAAATCCACCTGCACCCATTTTTGATCATTGCGCTTGTCGGTCCACTCGGAGTGGTAGCCATATTGTGGCTCCTGGCCGGAGCCATATTTTTCCTTGATCTCGTCAATGCGCCTTTCAATACCCGAAATTCTGGCGTCTACTTCCCGGATCAAGATTGCGGATAGTTTATCCAACTCCGCTTTAAGCTCATTCAACTGCCGGACGATAGCATTTCGTTTATCCAGTTGTTCGGCGGTAAGGCCGTCGTAAATCCGGTCCGCCCGATCTACCGCGGCAAAGACGGTATGGAGGCGGTAGTAATCTTCCATTTTGATCGGATCAAATTTGTGGTGGTGACACTGGGCGCACTGGACGGTGGTGCTTTGAAACACGTTGAAGACGGCTGATACCATTTCATCCCGATCGAGGTGCTTTGCCACCTGCCCATCAAGTTTGTCCTCGCCGACTTCCTGGTGTCCGACGTAATCCCAGGGGCCTGCAGCTAGAAACCCCAAACCGATAACTCCGTCGGAATCGCCGGGAAAAAGTACATCCCCCGCAACTTGTTCCTGCACAAAACGCGCGTACGATTTATCCTCGTTGAAACTGCGGATAACATAGTCGCGATAGGGCCAGGCATTGGGGCGGAGTTTGTCTTTATCGTAGCCGTGCGTTTCGGCAAAGCGGGCTAGGTCCAGCCAGTGTTGAGCCCACTTTTCTCCAAACTCCGGCGAAGCAAGGTAGCGATCCACCCAGGCAGTCCATACCTGGGTTCGTTGTTTTTGAGACGTTGCAACTGTGTATTCTTCGACGAAGCTTACCACCTGTTCCGGAGTGGGAGGCAACCCAGTAAGGTCGTATGTGAGGCGACGAATCAGAGTGGCGGGATCCGCCTCTGCCACCCGGGCCAATTTTTTTTCGGTCAGGGTTGCATGGATAAACGCGTCGACGGGGTTTGTCCGCGATTTGTTAGGCATGCGCGGTTTGACCAAGGGCTTGAGTGACCACCAATCCAGGTCACGAGGTCGATTCTCCTTGAGTGTACGTTCCGCCGGCCAATTGGCACCCGCGTCGATCCACTGCCGAATCAATGCGACCTGTTGAGGAGAAAGCGGGTCACTCTTCTCTGGCATTTCCGGATCAGGGCCGGAAATCTGATCGACAAGGTAGCTTTGAGAAGCATTGCCAGGCAAAATAGCATCGGGATGGTCAAAGGCCTCTTTTTTGCTCTCGAGAACAAAGTCTCCCTTAGCGTCGTGGCTGTTATGACAGGCCAAACAATTCGCTTCGAAAATCGGAGCGATCTCTTTTTCAAAATCCGGCGCAGCCGCATGACTTGTTTGCGTAAGAAACGGAAAACACCAGAGTAGGGGTAGACTGGACAGGTAACGGTTGCCCATCCTCGAAACCTTAGCTTGTAAAGAATCGCTGTCCAGTCATATAAATCCTACTGACAGTTCGAATCCGCGGATCGCCGCTATTGGGAGTGGTTCGACGTGTATGGTCTTGTGGTCAAAGGGCTGTTGGCGCAGCCAGATGGCGTTTAATCTGTTTTTGTGACTTCCTCTTCAGGATTATCGACCGAACCAAAGGCTTTATCGGGGCAGAAGTCTCCATCAAAAAGCGGATCCTGGGTATTGGATGCGGAAACTGGTTGGAGCATACTTAAGCGTGACGATTGGGTCCAAAGAATTGAGGATGAACCTTTGATTGACCCCAATGGAGAACTATTGAAGTTTTGCTTACTGATTGTTCGTTAGCGCGATTTAAAGATACCCTAATATTTATGAAGTTACTACTAATTCCGGCTTTATTGCTCACTTTCCTATCAACTGCGTGTACTAAGCACCACCAAGTCAAACAGTGGCTAGAGTTTGAGGGCTCAAATGGAGTCGGTAGTGGTAAACACATCGTTCTGATCGCGGGGGACGAGGAATACCGTTCGGAGGAAGCGATGCCGCAGCTGGCTAAGATTCTGAGCACTCACCACGGTTTCAAATGCACCGTTCTGTTTTCTCAGGATCCGGAGAAACCAGGTATCGTGGATCCGAATCACCAGACGAATATCCCCAACCTGGCCGCGCTGGATGATGCGGATCTCATGATTATTGCCACCCGTTTCAGGAGCCCAACGGATGATCAGATGAAGCATATCGACGACTATTTGAAGGCGGGTAAACCCGTCGTTGGCATGCGGACCGCGACCCATGCTTTCAACGTGCCTGAAGGTTCTACTTATGAGCACTATAGCTTTAATTACAAAGGTGACAAAGCCGAATGGAAAAACGGATTCGGTGAACTGGTTTTAGGTACCACCTGGGTATCGCATCATGGCTGGCATAAACAGGAAGCTACGCGTGGAATTGGGATCGGTAAGCATGAGATTCTCAGTGGAATTGAACCGGGAAGTATTTTTGGAGAATCCGATGTCTATGGTGTGATCTGGCGTGCAGACAATGATTGCGTGCCTATCGTTATGGGGCAAGTGCTTGCCGGTATGGAGAAAGACAGCCCGGCTATGGGTCCTGGTCCCTATGAAAAATTTCCTGCGTATGGTAAGCATGAGGGATTTCATAAGAACGACCCCATGATGCCGGTGACATGGGTGAAATCCTATCAGGTTCCAGGCGGGAAAAAAGGGAAAGCATTCACTACTACAATGGGTGCCTCAATAGAGCTGCTCCATGAAGGAACACGCCGGATGATTGTGAACGGCGTTCTGTGGAGTCTTGGTATTCCAGTGCCAGAGGAGGGTGCTGCAGTTGATATTGTGGGTGATTATGAGCCGACGATGTATGGGTTCTTGAATGACCCCTATTTTGATGAGAATGTCATCTACGTCACGGACTTCGAGTAAGTCGTTAAGTGACTCATTTTAGTAGCTAGAAATTATGTACAAGAAACTCTTGTTGGTATTTGTATTTGCCGGGTATTTTGGTAACGTATTTGCCAATCCACTACCGATCGAGGTAAAGGAGAACGAGAAAATCGTTCTTATCGGTAATGGCCTGGGTGAGCGAATGGTCTATTTCCCGTATTTCGAAACGGAGCTCCAGCGTCGGTATTCGGATTCGAAACTGATCGTAAGGAATATTTGTCATCCAGGTGACACACCGGCCTTTCGCCCTCATCCATCCCGTGAGACGCAGTGGGCCTTTCCAGGAGCAGAAGTCTTCCATCCACAACATCAGATTCACACGGGCATCGGCCATTATCCCTATCCCGACGAGTGGCTCACGATGTTGGAAGCGGATACGGTGTTGGGGTTCTTCGGTTACAACGAATCCTTCGACGGAATCGCAAAGGCGGATGGTTTTTACTACGAGCTCGATGCGTTTATCACTCATACACTGAAGCAAAAGTATAATGGCAAATCCGCACCTCGTCTTGTGCTGGTTTCGCCGATCGCTTTTGAGGACTTGTCCGGCACGATGGATCTCCCAAATGGCGTCGAAGAGAACAAACGCTTGGCTGCTTACACGGCTGCGATGAAACGGGTCGCGCGGGACCGTGGAGTAGGATTTATCGATCTATTCACTCCGACCAAAGCCTTATATTCGGCGAAAACGAACCCTCAAACGATTAACGGATTTTCGTTGTCGGATGAAGGTTACCGCAACTTGTCTGTTATCCTGGCTGATGCATTATACGGCCAAGCAAGTGCTAGTTCATTTGCTTCTGAAGATCTGGTTTACGATGTCGTGGCTGACAAGAATTGGTTTTGGTTTAACGACTATCGCATGTTGAATGGTGTTCACGTTTACGGGCGGCGCTATAAACCCTACGGTGATAAGAACTATCCGGAGGAAATTGAAAAAATCCGTGAGATGACCCGCCTCCGTGATGCGAAGATCCATGAAGTTGTTCAAGGGAATACGGAGGACGTATCGGTGGATGATTCGAAGACCCGTGAGCTTTCGCCGACTGAGACCAATTTCGATTTCCCAATCGAGTTTCTTGACGTGGATAAAGCACTCGAGCATTTTACGTTGCCTGAGGGTTACAAGATCGACCTCTTCGCGTCAGAGTCTGAGTTTCCTGATCTTAAGAATCCGGTTCAGATGTCGTTTGATAGTAAAGGAAGGATGTGGGTTTCAACGCTGCCATCTTATCCACATTATAAACCGGGTGATGAGCGTCCGAATGACAAAATTCTGATTTTTGAGGATACCGATGGAGACGGTCGGGCCGATAAACAGACTGTGTTTGCGGATGGACTGCACTTACCAATCGGATTTGAGCTCGCTCCGGAAGGTGTTTATGTTTCGCAAGAACCCAACTTGGTCTTGCTGGTCGATGACGATGGTGACGATCAGGCTGACCGTCAGGAGTTGTTGCTGCATGGATTCGATTCTCACGATACTCACCACGCAATATCTGCGTTCAGTGCGGATGCGTCTGGAGCATTTTACATGAATGAAGGACGGTTCCTGCATTCCCAAGTGGAAACTCCTTATGGGCCAGAGCGTTGCACGGATGGTGGAGTATGGCGCTTCGATCCGAAGAGCTGGAAGTTGGAGCGGTTCATGCAGGTAGACGTTTCGAATCCTTGGGGAATCGCATTTGACGAGTGGGGGCAAAATTTCCTTTCCGACGCCTCTCCAGGCGCTAACTGGTGGTCACTGCCGCTGTCAGCGAAAGTTCCTCATGGCATGGAAATTGAAAAACTTGAGCAGTTTACGACTCACCGAGTTCGGCCGACGTCCGGGACAGAGTTTCTTTACTCGCGCCATTTTCCGGAAGAAGTACAGGGAGATTTTCTGATTTGTAATGCCATCGGTTTTCTTGGTGTCAAACAGCACAAGGTTTGGGAAGATGGCGCAGGGTTTACTGGGGAACTGCGTCAGGATCTTGTGTATTCTGATGATCCTAATTTTCGTCCGTGCGAGATCGAAACGGCTCCCGATGGTTCACTATATATTATCGATTGGCACAACCCTTTGATAGGTCATATGCAACACTCTGCGCGGGACCCGAATCGCGACAATGACCATGGACGGATTTATCGGATAACCTATCTATCGCGCCCGTTGCTTGAACCCGCGAAGATCGATGGAGCACCCTTGGCTCAGTTATTTGAAAACCTCAAGGAGCACGAATACCGCACCCGTTATCGTACTCGTCGGGAAATTAGAGGTCGTGACGCAGAAAAAGTGATTCCAGCCATCAAAAAATGGGCCGCAAAACTCAACAAGAGTGATCCGAACTATAACCGGCACCTATTGGAAGCTCTTTGGGTGACCTGGGGACAAAATCAGGTGGATGAGAAGCTGCTCAAGCAATGTCTAGCGAGTGATTCTCATGAGCTCAGGTCTGCGGCCATTCGGGTATTGCGGTATGCCTATCACCAAATTGCAGACTACGATCAATTGTTTATGAAAGCGGCTACGGACGAACATCCCCGGGTCCGGTTGGAAGCGGTGGTCGCCGCGTCCTGGATGGATGACGATACGGGCGCTATGATCGTAGCGGAGGGTATGAGGAAACCTATTACGAAGTGGATGGGTCGGACCTACGAAGCGATTATGTGGACCTTAGGCGATGAAATCGAAACGATGGCTCTATTGGGCAAGCTGGACATATCATCAAATCCTGCTTTAGCAGCTTACCTCAATGGTTCTCTTGAGTTCTACGATAAGGATAAGAAGAAGGGTAGGTCTCAGGATGTTCCTCAAACGAACGTGCCTGCTGCGGCGTTAGAAATCTTCAACCTGGGTAAAGAAGTGTATAGCCGCGATGCGCATTGTATCACTTGTCATGGCGCAAATGGTAAAGGAGCCATCGAAAATATTTACCCTCCGCTTAATGTGAATAAGTGGCTCAATGGCAGTGAAGATCGTTTGATTAAAATTGTGCTCAAAGGCCTGTGGGGACCTATCGAAGTGGATGGCAAAGTGTACGATCCCAAGAACGGTGTGCCCCCGATGACTGGCTTTGAAGGAATTCTAACCGACGAAGAGATTGCTGCTGTGATCACCTATGTGAAGATTCAGTTTGGAAATCCCAAGGGACTGGCAAAGATCATTGATCCTGCTGATGTGGCTCGGGTGCGCGAAGAAACCAAAGATAAAACCGGTTTTTACATGGTCGACGAAATTTTGGAATTGCATCCACACGATTAATCACGTTCGCTTTAAGTCTGCTACCAAACTTATGGACCTGTCTCTTGGTAGGAGGCAGGTCTTTTTTATGTACGGGTTTCTCGGAGTAACTGAGTTTTCATTATTAAATGAAATAAATAACTGCTTATTTCAGCCGAGGCTGAAGCAGAAATTACTTAACGCGTTTCCAGGCAGTCATAGACTTTTGCAGATGAATCTTGTCTGGTTGATCAATGTTGTAGCACTGGAGAAGTATGGGGCCTTTGTAATGAATGGTTTCTAGAAGATTTAGCACACGACTGGTATCGAAGCTTCCTTCACCAAGCGGTTGTATGAGTTGATCCCAGTTCATGGACTGAGTGTCACCCCGATCTGCTCCGTTTACTGACACAAGAAAGAGGTTCGGCGCTGCAGCTTGCAGTGTTGCCTCCAAATCCGCCTCATCATTTTGTTTGAGAAAATGACACAGGTTAAACGACACACCCACATGGGGTTCATTGATGAGTTTGGCGAACCGTAGTGATGTGGCTACGGTATCAACCTTGAAACCGGAATGTGGGTAGAGTGCGACCCGCAGGTCATTGACCTTCGCAAAAGCGGAGATCGTTCGAATTGCTTCGAGCGCGATTTCGTCAGAGGTCTCACCCACAATCGTAAGCCATACAAATGTATCGCGACCCCTCAGTACTCGAATTTCATCTATGACGGTTTGTGGAATGGGGCATTCTTCGGGCGTGGCTCTCAGTACGACGTAGGTGGCGTAAAGTTTAAGGTCTGCCTTATCCAATTCGTTTAATAATTCCTGCGTATTCCCTGGTCTCCAGGTGGTGCCGGTGTAACCGAGTTCTTTGAGGATGGCTACTTTATCCTTATAGGTTTCGAAGTCGTTGAGGCCGTTATCGAAGGGCGCAAAATCATGGCTATGTAATCCAGTGGTTAGAAGGCTGGTCAGAAGAAATAGTCCAATATATTTCATATGAGATAGAGGTTCTGGGAATAGACCCTGTGGCTTATGGGTTATTAGGTGGCTTTTTTAGGGCCAGGGTCGGTCCTTAGGTCCCGCCTGAATGATCGTATGAAATCTTCAGACGGCCTTTGGGTATACTTACTTACCATGACAAAAACGATGGCATTCACGGAGACGCCGATGAAGCCGATATCAAATAAGCGGCTGAGTGTTCCGGTGAGTCCGCTTAGTGAATCTGCAATCCCAGCACCAAGTATCAGTCCTGTGAAGGGTGTGAATAGAAAGACCACGAGAATACCGGAGAAGATGCCACAAATGGCTCCCTTTTCCGTGCCTCGTTGAACAAACAAGCAGTCGATGGCTACGGGTAGGAGTTGGCAGGAGAACGCCATGGCCACAAACATTAGTTGCGCAATCAGTGCCAAGGGTTTAAAGTCCGGGTTCTTATCACCAATACTTACCAGCCACAGGGATAGAAGCGTTGCAACTACGATCACGGCTCGACCAAACCAGGTTTTTTCTCTGTCACCGGCTTTAGGTCGGACAAATTTATCGTATACGTCGCGTGTGAGTACTGCGCTTAATGCATGGAGGTTGCTATCGGCAGTACTCATAGAAGCCGCCATGATGGCTACTAGTATCAGAGAAACCACTACTAAGCCGATACCAGGGCCAAGCAGTAGCGGTATGTGTTCCTGCACCATGGCCACCACGACCTGATCAAATTCAGATGCACTGGAACCGATCACTGGATGGGGTAGGAGGGTGCCAGTTTCTGTTGAAGGTGGATAGATCACTCGAGCACCTAACCCCACTAACATAACTCCAAAAAGAAAGCAGAACGGAAGAAAGAGGGCGAAGATAAGGGCACTTTGTTTTAGGGTCTTTGTGGACCTCGCGGCATAATAGCGCATCCATTGTCCGGGCTGAACCATGGTGGATAAGGAGGCAAACATGCAGATCGTCATGAGTTTCCACGGTGACCAACCACCGGTTGCCCCGGGCAGCGCTCGTGCTTCTTCTGGTAATTGTGACAACTGCTGAAAAAACGAAGCGGGCCCACCCATAGCCATCACGGTTGCCAGGCCTGCGATCATCATTCCAGTCAAGAGTAACAGTCCCTGGACGACATCCGTCCATGCGACCGATCGCATACCACCAATGAGAACGTATACCATCGTCAATAGGGATAAGGCTATGGTGCCAGCCTCAAAAACCCCGAACTCCATGCCAAAGGCAGTAATGGTTTCAGCATCAGGAAACATGCGTTGAGCCAGGTATCCTCCAGCCTTGATCTGCATGACGATGTAGGGGATTACGTAAAGGAAGCCTACAAGCGCAACGAGCGTCCGAAGCAGTACTGAACCACCGTAGTAATCTGTAATGAGATCAGCCGGAGTAACATAGCCGCGGGCGCGTCCCAAACGCCAGATGCGCGATCCCAATATGTAAATGGCGGCACCTGCGAGGGGGAGGTTTAGCGCAAAAAACAAGAAGGACATGCCGTCCTTATAAATTAGCCCCGGAATTCCCAGCATGGCCGCGCTGGAAAAGAAGGTGGCCATGATAGTCAGGGCAGTTACTAAAACGCCCTGTCCCCGCCCAGCGAGGTAATAGTCTTCTTCTGAGGAATTGCTCTTGAGGTAGGCGATTACGCCAAAGCTTAACAACATGATCATGTAGAGCACCAGTACTACAATGGGCGTGTTACTCATCTGTATGGCGGAGATGGTGATCATCGAACTCACAGGGAGTCCTTTTTCCAGATAGTGAGATAAGCCGTCAAAACCACCGCAGCTTCTACTAAAAACCAGAGTACGGCCCAAAAATAGAGAGCGGGCATACCCAGGATGGTTCCGCCTTTAGCCGCATAGCCGTTTACGAGGTATATCCCCGGACCCGGACCCATGATAAGGGCAAATAGAAATACGCCGCCCATCACCCATTTGAGTCTGGATTTAGTCGGTTTGCGAGTGATTTCGGTCATGGGGTATTGGGGAGGATGGTCTATTGACCACCCGCTTGTAAATAGCCGAAATGCGTGTGCCTTACCGGCCGAGATACAGATCGCGGCCTTTAACCAGAGATTCCATTTTGCGATTGGCTATTGAGCGTTTGAGCATCCAGAAGCCGCAGTCTGGGTGCACCCAACCGATGCGACCTTCGCCAACGTAACTGGTTGCGGTTTCGATACGTTTGGCCACTTCTTCGGGGGATTCTACGTGGTTGACTTTGATGTCAATCACTCCGATTCCCAATTTGATTTTCGGATCCACTTCTTTCAACGCTTCGAGATCATTCTCGGGACGATGAGCCAACTCCAAAACCAGATGGTCTGTATGTAGGCCGTTTAGAAATGCGATGAGTGCTTTCCAGCCACCTGCCTGGATTGATTGACCACCGTAGTTTCCGAAACAGAAGTGAACGGCCTTTTGGCCTTGGACCTTATCGAGAATACGATTGATTGCCTCTTGGGCAAGCGGTGCATTCTCCGGGCTGCCCGGGACGTTGGCTTCGTCAACCTGTACACAGGCGCATGGAAGCTCGCTTACTTGGTCAGCCAGAGCATCCGCGATTGCCAGTGTAAGGTCATCCAGGTTTCCATAGTGGTTATCGAGAAGAGTGCGGGCCAGCATGTAAGGACTGGTGAGTGTGAATTTAAGGGGACCATTCGCTACGGCCGCTGAACGTGAGCAAGCCTCTTGTAGATCCAGGGTGCCTTCACCAACGGGGCCACGAACAACCCCTGCAGGTTTGAAGCGGAAAGCCATTTCCTGTTTCAAGCGAAATGAGCGTGCATCGGTAAGTCCAACTGAAGTGTCGATACCACCCAAGCGTGAGATGAAGTATTCGATCATCCCGTTGGTGTCTGGATGATTCGTGTCAAATCGGTAGAGCTCACCGTCAGTGGGTAGATCGATGCCGTAGCGTTGCTGGGTATGGATGACGGTTGCGGTAGCATCTTCAACAGCCTGTTCACTCGGTAAGGCAGCTAACCAATCAATAGGGCTGTAAGAACCAACCGTAGTGGTTAGGATTTCAGGGGTAGATGGAAGAGTGGTGACATTGCTCATAGGAATATTTTTCTAGTTCGTGAGGGTTTTTTGAACGGATATAAGACCGAGTGAATTTAAAGGAGTATTATGGCAAGTTCCTCGCATTAATCAATTCTCAGTTTGGGTAATAAGCATTGGTAAATCGGGCAATGCGCATTATCGTGGAGACCTATTTATGTCGATGGACGATTCACGGATTTGGGTAGCTTAATGATGGCTGTCGTCGGTACCGAATGGTCTATCCAGTAAATCGTTCAACGCTAATCGTCCGTTTCGAACATCCAGTCGAACATAGTCATTCTGCTCTTGGTAGAGGATTGGGAAACTCTTGTGTGCCTGCTTCTGTATCTTCCCGTTAAAAATGGAAAGTCCCTTGAAGTAATGATGCCCGTTACGCTCGACGCTTTCGTTGCCGAGAGCGGCCTGAACTACCAAGTCTTGGTGATTGGCAACCGGACCAATATTGGCCAAGTCTTCTCCGCTCATGAGATACCGATCGTAGCCAACAAGACGATTGCGATAGTTGATGGTGGCTCGATTGATAATTCCTTTGAATACTCCTTTGCAGTTTTTGTGGCTTGTCCCTCGATAGCCGAGATCCAGAGCTCGAGTCATAGACTCTAGGGTGGCATCGGATTCATCGATAATGATGGAGGGTGCATCATCCCAGGTTTTGAGAGCAATTCCAATCCCGTCCGATAGGGCGACGTCTCTGTGGAAGGGTTGTTCTACGAAAATCAAATGTTCGAAGAATACCCTCATCACCTTACTTTTCTGAAGAGAGGTCCAGAACTTACGAAAGGAGTCTACGTTTGTGAACTGTTCATTTCCGTCGAGCGTGAATGCGAAATCATCGAGATGTAGCTTCCTGAATAACGATTCGATGGACTCAAGGCGTTCCATGTCCTGGTCGAGCTGACCATTCACTTTGATTTTAAAGTGCTTAACGCCGTAGAATCGAATGCAAGCTTCCAGGGATTGGGGGAGACCGTCGCGGATTCGCTCGCTTTCAGCGATATCGTTTTCCGATAGCGGATCTGCCATTCCGACGGTGTGTCTAATGATTATCGAGTTCAAGGGGGCGGGTAACAGATTCTTTAGCTCGTGGCCCTCCAGTTCGGGTCGAAGCGGTGACCATCGTATTCCGAATCTGTTTTCTTTTAAAAGTTCCGCGAAAGTAGATTGCTGATGATTACAGTAAGCATCAATCAAAGCGCGTTCGACTAGTGACGTGCCAAAATGAGCAAGCAGAGGCGGGATATCGTTTTCAAGGGCCCAGGCGTCTTGTTTTTGGTAAAGCAGGTACCAAAAATCGAATACACAGCTCGCTGAAATAGACTGTGCGTGTTCGCCGGCCTTTTCTATGACCGTTAACATGTCTTCTATTTCTTCAAGTGGATCTTTGTCCGGATCCTTGGTGAACCATTTGGGAGGCAAATGATCTGCTGAGATTCCTGATTGCAAGTTTCCATCGAAACGGGCCTCTACGCGAACGAAGAGATGAGGCAAATGTGTCATCGTTGCGATACCGTATTTGAATGGCATGCGGGTTGAGATGTCGTGCCTGTCCAAGCTAAAAGATGGGGCTTGTATTTTCATGTGATTTTACCGTCTGAGGATCGACTCAGTTATTCAAGTTGTTAAAATTGATAGGGCAGAATAATATTGGCAGATCGGGCACTGTTTCAGAGTAGTAGTATAGAAAATGTCTTTGAAACGCCATAACAGTCCTGTGGAGGTAAATTTCCGTTCCCATGGTTATGCTATCTTGGAAAGTCATCATGAGGAAGACTTTCGGATGGATTGGCGACGAGATCCATTTCCCAAAATTCTTCTGTTTATAGGCGGGGAAGGAGTGATGGAAACCGGTGGTCAAGGTTTTGCGATTAGATCGCCGATGGTTTGTGTAGTACCTAAAGGGCGCAAGCACCGGATTATGGATGCCCCTTCGAAGCCGCTTTCTCTATACGGTATTTGTATTCAAAGCCCGCAGTTTCCCAGTGGAAACCTTCTGCGCTCTGTTTGCGGAGAGTTTAGAGTGGTCAACGAATCACGACGAATTCGGCGAATTGAATCCTGGCTGCGGGAGCTATTGGCGGAAGAACGGTTACAGCAAGCTGACTTTGAAGATGCGCAAGTTTGCCTGATCACAGCTATCATATTGGAGCTCGCGCGCACCCCCAGGAATGACGCCGTGCAGATAACCGATTCAGCTCACCGCGTTAAGAATTACGCTGAAGCTCTTGAAAACGAATTTTGGAAAAATGAGGACATTGATACGGTCGCCCAAACTTTGGGACTCAGTCGGCGCCGCTTTACTCAACTGTTTCGTGAGATTGTGGGCGAAAGTTGGCAGAAACGAGTGACTGGTTTGAGGATGAAGTATGCTGCGGACTTGCTCCAGCGGACGTCACTGTCGATACGATCAATCGCTTTCGAATGCGGGTACCGGGACCTGTCCCATTTCTACCGTGTTTTCAAACAGATGCATGGAATGAGCCCTGGGCAGTACCGGGCTGATTGAAACCGAATCGGTGCCAGTTGAGACTACTTTCCCGCTCTCATCACTGCTTATCAGCTGAGATGCATAAGTTTTTTGCTAAAATAGAAATCACCAGTCGTCGGTTACCTGTTCCAGGGACTTTCGTCTTGCGACAGGGTTTAATCAGTTTTCAATACCCGACAGCTGTTGTAGGCTCTTTTATGCTATGTGTGGCGAACGATTCTTTCTGCGGATCCCATTATCCCAATTATTCCATCCATCAAAACTGAATGATAGCGGCCATTTTTCGTCAGCGAATGAAGCTCAGCGGCCTGCGCTCATTTGATTCGATCGCTTGCCGCCTTGCCTGTTTGTTTGGTATAATCGGCGTATTTTTAATTGGTTGTGGGACAGAAGAGTCTAAAACGAGTGCGGATCGGGTGCCATGGGACTATTCACGCCTTGAGGGGTCGCCAGAACTGCCCGCTCCCTACGTTTCTGTAAATGCGTATCCGGAATTTACGGTCGAGCGTCTTGTGGCGATCGAGCTGGAACCGGGTAGTGGAGCTTTATTGCTTCTTCAGAACTATCTCTGGAGTGAAAAAAGAAGTACGCTTCGGCGTTATGATCCGCAACCTAAAAGCGGGAATTCAGACCTGCTGCTGGAATTGGATGAACCGGCCTACAGCTTGGCATTTCACCCTAAGTATGAGACAAACGGATTCCTCTACGTTGGTAGCAACGGACCAGGTAATGATGGAAAAAATCACTCGAGGATTACGCGCTATACAGTGGACCGAAACGCGCCTTACCGTTTGAAAAAATCATCAGCCTTTCCAGTTATCGAATGGCCCTCAAATGGGCATAACGGAGCTGCGGTCTGCTTCGGAAATGACGGGATGCTCTATGTCACGAGTGGCGATGGAACCAGTCTAATGGATCTAGATAATATGGGACAGAACCTCATGTCTCTGAAATCGAAGGTCCTGAGGCTCGATGTGGATGCAGCATCTTCCTCGCAAGGTTATGTAGTGCCGCAGGATAATCCATTTGTTGGTAGTCCGGGAATTCGGCCTGAAACTTGGGCCTACGGTACTCGAAACCCGTGGCGTATTTCCAATGATTCAGTAAGCGGGCAAATTTGGATAGGTGAAAATGGGCAGGACCTGATGGAATTCGTGCAGTTGGTTAGACGGGGTGCAAATTACGGTTGGAGTGCCTATGAGGGGAGTCGACCTTTGTTTGTAGAGAGACTAAGCGGCCCATCACCCGTCTCCCCGCCGACTATAGAACACGATCATTCGGTGTTTCGCTCACTAACGGGTGGCTTTGTTTATCGTGGACAACGGTTTTCCGAACTGGTCGGAGCCTACATTTACGGTGATTACAGTACCGGGCGGATCTGGGCTGCCAAACACGATGGGGTCAATTTGCTGTGGAATAGGGAGATTGCGGATACAACGTTAGCAATTACGGCGTTTGGTACAAACCTTGAAGGAGATATCCTGGTTGCGGATCATGCGGGTAATGCTATCTGGAAGCTTGTTCCGAACCTGGAAGAAGTTGATCAAGTCTTGTCCTTCCCGACTAAGCTGAGTGAAACCGGTTTGTATGCTTCAACGATCGATCTTAAACCAGCCCCGGGCGTAATTCCCTATGAAATTGTTGCTTCGGCATGGCATGATGGAGCAGTGTCAAAACGATTGCTTGCCTTGCCGGGGACTTCGAAAGCGAAGTATCCGAAAGAAGAATCAAGGCGGTCCGATTGGTTGTCCTTGAGGCTTCCAGATGGAGCGGCTGTTGCACAGACGCTTGTAGAGCCCCATACAACCAAACGTGTGGAGACGCGGGTAATTGTAAAACAGCATAACGACTGGGCTGCTTACAGTTATCTGTGGAATGAAGACCAATCTGATGCAACTCTTGTACCGAAAGAAGGACTACAGGTAGAAGTCGACGGCCTGAACTGGGAGATTCCCAGTCGCTCGACGTGTCTGGTCTGCCATTCACGGCAGGCAGATTTTGTGCTCAGTCTGACGCCTGCGCAATTGAATCGGGATGTGATAATTGATGGCGAGAAGATAAATCAGATTGAGCTATTGGCTCGGCAGGGTGTCTTGGAGGTTTCGAGTATTGGCAAGGAGGAGGAAGGCACTGGAAAGCTCGTAGATCCTCATGACAAAAGCGCTTCGGTGTCCGACCGTATGCATGCTTATTTCACGACGAATTGCTCTCACTGCCATATGCCAAATGGTGGTGGCAATGCGACGATGGATCTGAGCCCTTGGGCATCCCTCGAAAACCAACACCTGATAGATGCTACTCCTGAACATGGAGATTTCGGTGTCGCTGGCGCAAAATTGATTGCTCGGGGAAATCCGGGGCGATCTATTGTACCACTTCGGGTGGCTCTTCGTGGAACCGGGCAAATGCCCCCGGTTGGAACGCTTTATCCCGACGTTGAAGGAGTTCGCCTTCTGTTGGAGTGGCATCAATCAATTGATTAAGAATACGATGGGTATATTAATGACTAAAGATCGCTGTTTGCATCACGTTTTTGAGGATCAAGTGGAGAAGACACCCAATGCTGTCGCGGTCATCTGCGGATCTCAGCAGATAAGCTACGCGGAATTAAATAGCCAGGCTAACCAATTTGCACGGCTTCTCCAGTCAAAAGGGGTCAGGGGAGAAACACCGGTTGGAATTTTTTTGGAGCGATCTATCGAAATGGTGATTGCAATCTGGGGAATATTTAAGGCGGGCGGCACTTATGTTCCGCTGGATATTGCGCTGCCGCTGCCTAGGTTGAACTACATCCTTCAAGACACGCAAATGCCCTTGGTTATCACAGATGATCAATTCGTCGATCGATTACCAGAGGGAGTTCTTTTCCTTTCATGGACAAGAGAACGTTCTATTTTAGATCAGTTATCTGCGGTACCGTTGGAGGATGAATTGGACGGCGAGAATCTGGCGTATGTGGCCTATACTTCTGGTTCCACTGGAAATCCCAAGGGGGTGATGATTCCGCATCGGGTCTTTACGCGTTGCGCGTATTGGGGAGAAGAATACTTCCACTTCACTAGTAAAGATCGGTTTCTACTCAATTTCTTTCGTGCCCCGGAGGAGCTTCTGTTTCCACTATTTACGGGAGCTACGGTGGTGCTCTCGCCCCGCGATGCTGAGAGGGATACAGCGCTCTTGCTGAAGACGATACATGAGAATGAAATTACCGTAGTGGGACTCACTCCCACTTTGTTGAATCAATTTTTGAATGAACCACAGCTTGAGGACTGCGAGAGTTTGAGGCATCTCTTTTGCGCAGGTGAAGGGCTTCCAGTAGTTGTTCAACAGCGTTTTTTCGAGCGACTTCCTGCTGCACAGCTTTACAACTTTTATGGATTGGCTGAGGCGCCTTTTACGTCGATCTGGAGATGTGTAGCGGGTGATGGGCGACCGGTAGTTCCCGTCGGCCAGCCCGTAGACGCAATCATTAAGATACTGGACGAAGATTTGGAGGCAGTGACAGGCCAAACTATTGGAGAGATTTACATCGGTGGGCCAGGCTTGGCGCGGGGGTATTTGAATCTGCCTGAGCTGACGGCTGACCGTTTTATCTATTTGGACGGCGAGAGGTATTATAAGACCGGTGATCGGGCCTTCGGTGATAACGATGGACAGATCATCTTTCTCGGACGGTCCGATCATCAAGTTCAAATCCGGGGATTACGGGTAGAACTGGGTGAGGTGGAAGCAGCGTTTCAGAGACAGTCCAAGGTGGCAGAAGTCGCCGTCTCCTTGGTTAATGATCAACTGGTTGCTTATCTTCTTATGAGACCGGATGAGTCATTTGAGTTAAAAGAGTGGCAGGCCATACTAGGTGGCCAATTGCCTGACTACATGCTTCCGTCTTCGTTTGTCTTGCTTGATGAAATGCCTCTTGCGACGACTGGTAAGATTGATCGTAGGGCTCTGCCGCTGCCTGAACGGCAGATCGTAACAGATCTCAGAAACGGTAGTATTTCAGAATCCGAACGAAACAAAGTCCTCTTCGAGTGGAATGCTACGCAATCAGACTACCCGCGGACAAAGTGCATACATTCGTTGTTTGAGGAACAGGTAAAGGAATCACCGGATAGCATCGCATTGGTTTTCGGGAAGAAGCACCTTACTTACCGTGAGCTCAATAAGAAAGCAAACCAACTGGCTCATTATTTGGTCAGGCAGGGAGTGAAATATGAGTCATTGGTGGGACTTTGTTTCGACCGTTCAATCGATATGATAGTTGGAATACTGGGTATTCTGAAAGCAGGTGCAGCTTATGTGCCATTGGACCCGTCTTACCCTAAAGATCGATTAAAGTTGATTGTGGAGGACACCAGAATGTCTGTTATAGTTTCTCGACTACAGGCTAAGGACCTATTTCCAGATTACAACGGCTTGACGGTGTTTGTCGATTTCGTTGCAAATCAGATTTCTCGGGAATCGGAGCTTAATCCAACGAATGATCTCAGTTCACTTTCTCTGGCTTATGTGATGTACACTTCGGGATCCACCGGGCGGCCCAAGGGAGTCTGCGTTGAGCACAGGTCGATTGTCCGTTTGGTTGAAGGAGTGAGTTATATCGATTTTGGTGCCAATGAAGTATTTCTTCAGATGGCACCTTTGGCTTTCGATGCATCTACATTTGAAATCTGGGGGGCTCTATTACATGGGGCTCGTTTGGTGGTACTGAAAGAGAAAGATCCGTCATTGATAGAAATTGTGGATGCTATCGATTCTAATGAGGTTACGATACTTTGGTTAACTTCTGGCTTGTTTAATCTTATGGTCGATCAGTGTCTGGATGGATTGAGATCTGTTCGTCAATTGATCGCTGGGGGAGATGTGCTATCGCGTCGGCATGTAGAGCGTGCCTTCCGAGTGCTGAAAGGCTGTCGAATTGTGAATGGCTATGGTCCCACAGAGGGAACTACCTTTTCCTGCTGTCATGAGATTACTAACAAAGATTTTTCATTCCCCTCTATTCCCATCGGTCGTCCTATATCCAATACGACGGCTTACATTTTGAATGAAGAGTTAGTACCCGTTAGGGTTGGAGAGGAAGGAGAGTTGTTTATCGGTGGGGACGGTCTTGCCCGCGGTTATTTGAACCAACCTGATTTGACGGTGGAGAAGTTCATCCGTAATCCTTTTGGACCGGGGCGGTTGTACCGGACGGGTGATTCGGTTCGGTACTTTCCGGATGGAAACTTGGAGTTTCTGGGGCGGAAAGATCAACAGGTTAAATTGCGGGGTTTTCGTATCGAACTGGGGGAGGTTGAACAGGTCATCGCAGAATACGACGGTGTCACGCAGACGGTTGCTATTCTGCGCGAAGATCAACCAGGCGATAAACAGTTGGTGGCTTATATCGTTGCGGAATCTCCCATCTATATCAAGGAACTGCAGGAGTATTTACAGGCGAAACTTCCCGAATATATGGTGCCAACCGCCTATGTAGTGGTAGAAGAAATACCGCTGACACCCAATGGTAAAGTGGATCGAAAGGCGTTGAAGAAACCTGAGTTTTTAGTTGGTACCAATGCGTCAGTTTCTTCAACCAACCGGGTAGAGCATTTGTTATTAGAAATCTGGAAGGAAGTTCTCAATTTGAATGAGATCGGTGTTCATGATGATTTCTTTTCGCTAGGTGGTCATTCCTTAAAGGCGATGCAGGTCCTAAATCTTATTCGTGAAAAATTTTCCGTTAGTATCAGATTAAGAACTCTGTTCGCAAATCCCGAGATTCGTAAGTTGGGGGAAGTGATTTCAGAATCGCTGAGTGAAGAAGAACGGAAACGTACCGAAAACGATTATAACTCCTGAGGCCTGGCGATCATTTCATGCCAACTTACAAAGCCGATCTTGGTTGTGAGTTTTGATATAATCGGGATCTATGGTGACACCGAGACCGGGTCCCATGGGAACTTTGATGACACCGTCGATACTCTCAAAAGGTTCCGCCTTACTTTCAGTCTGAAAGACCGTTCCATTGGCATCTCGGGTTTGGAACATCTTAAACTCGTGGTACTCGGCGGCGGCGGGACAGACAGATACCATTTGCAGCATGTAAACAAAGCCGAGTCCTCCTCCGGAAATGTGAGGGGTAATCGTCAGACCCGCAGCTTCAGCCATCCGAGCAACTTGCATTGTTCGGACCATACCACCGTAATAGAATAAGTCTGGCTGAACGATCTGAAAGACCTCGTTACCGATGAGGTATCGGAACGCATGCACGCCAAATTCTTCTTCACCGCCAGCCATGGGGATGGAGAGCGCTCGTTCCACTTGTTTTTGTTCTTCGTACCAATCCCAGGGAATCGGTTCCTCGTAGAAGTAGTAGTGGTAGTGCTCGAGTATTTTTCCGATTCGAATCGCTTCTTTTACATCGTAGGTACCGTTACCATCTATCATGAGTACCATTTCGTCGCCAAACTTTTCGCGTGCCATCCGGATGAGCCTTTCGGTACGCCCCGGAGCATTTTCATTATTTTGCCCCAGGTTGTCTCCCGATCCGGCGCGAATCTTGATCGCTTTGGCCTTGGTGGCTTCCCAGTCTTCCTCAACGAGCGCGAGTGAGTTTTCAGGGTCAGTTCGGCGTAATTCAGCAAGCCGGGTACCCAAGTAGATTGAGACCTTCGGGTGAAGTAAGTCTCCGATGAGTTGACCGGCCGGTTTGTTTACCAGGATTCCCAGCATGTCAAGAATAGCGAATTCGATACCGGCTATCTGGACACAGAGTGGGATACCCTGGCGTTTGATGTTGTTCTCGTGCGCGTTGAAAATGAGCTGATCTAGATCTCGGGCATCCTTTCCTTCAAAATGGTGGCGCAGGTTGTGGGATACCATAGGCCAACTCGACTTTGCAATAAAAGGGTGCCCGATAGAAATGCCCTCTGCACCGTCCTTAGATCGGACCCGGTAGATACAGTTGTTGCGATCACGAAGGAGTTCGAGTGATTCGATAATGACCGGATCGGGAAATAGTTCCCGCTTGAGAACCGGTTGTTTAAGGACGGTATCGAGCTTTGAATAGCGAGCATTCTCGGCGATGTTCGTTGTTTTTGAACCAACGGACAAGCATGGGAAGGTAAGCGCTGAGCCTCCAGTCAGAGCGGCTGATTTTAAGAACGTTCTTCGGTTTGGGTAATTCTTCATGAGATGGTAACAGTGTACCCCGAAGACCACCGAATGATCAAGCATTGTTGGCCCGACCTGTAGTTAAGGAACCTGCATGGATCTCCAGTTCACAAATGGCTCCTTGTAAGCCGGTTTCAGAACCTGTCTCCGCATTCTACAATCTCTTTTTCCGCACGCGCGAAACGATCAGTCCTAAAAGAAGTATAGTACCTAAAAGCCCGTAGGTGGAAGGCTCAGGAACCGCAACGCCACCCACGTCCGCGAAAAAGAAATTCAATCGGGCAGATGGGTAGGATACGCCGTTGAATCCACCTTCTTGCTCTCCGGGAGCACCGAACTCATTTGAATGAAACATCGGGTTGTAGCTCTCAGATTTTGCGCCCAATGCAAACTGTCCTCCCTGGGCGGACCAAATATCTATAATGGCATCCGAATTCAGGTAAAAGTCTACCCAGGAACCGTCGTATGAAGAGTCGACTTGTCGAGAGCCATATTGCGTACCTGAGTGGAGGTCCAGAATATCGTCATCCCAGATTGATCCGGCTTCTGGAGAGGAAAATGGAGTGTTGAAGTCGGTATCGAACATGGACTTATTTCCCGTGTAATCCCACAGCGAGATTTCCGAGGGAGCCTCGTCATTCATGTAGCCTTGGTCAAATTGAGGAAGTGCCAGTTCGGGAAAAGCATCAGCCGGATTGTAAATCGATAGGGTGATGGCTTCGATGGATTTTACCAAATCCGGAATTTCAAACACGAAATAAGGTATACCGATGAAATTGGTCATCGGGTCCATACCTGCTCGATAATTCTGCGATGCGCTATCGTGTGAAACTCCGTAGGGGCCAAGGTTGATATGGCCTTGATCAGAGGAGTTCAGCTGGAGTTGTGCATGAGTTGTCGGAGAACTGGATAGAAATCCCGCGGTAATGAGGCACAAAAATGCTGTTTTTGAATGCATGAGATAGGGTGTTGAAAATGATCTGGTTTTTTGCCTGCTGAAGGTTGAGTGTAGCTCCTAGTTACCGTATAAGGTGATATACCTGAAGTGATCGAGCAAAAACCATTCGAAGAAATTAAGTGAAAATACGAACGTCTTGATGAAAGCCAATTCCTTTTTAGGGGATTTTTGACAATAGATCCCGCGAAGATTGTTCACTCGGGAGAAGTATAACGGTGATTCTAGCGAAGACAGGTTCCGTATTTCAGAGCTACTCTGCCAAGTGGATATGTAGTTTTTCGACACGTTGCTGCAGGTAGTCCGAGGCAAACTTGAAGAATAGAAGCATACCGGAGATCTCGAGTGACTCCTCGCACGTCATGACTACATCGTAGGTCAGGCTGCGTCCGGTTGTTTCGTTGAGGATACCACCTATTGTTTCAATACCAACGGC
This sequence comes from uncultured Opitutaceae bacterium, assembly GCA_964352065.1. Lineage (GTDB taxonomy): Bacteria > Verrucomicrobiota > Verrucomicrobiia > Opitutales > UBA2995 > UBA2995. The sequence continues at coordinate 24,435 of CAYGQM010000001.1, read as the reverse complement.
TCCGCCCACATAGATCAGGCCTGACAATATGAACTTAAAGGCCAAGGACCGAGGTAGTCCCTTCAGGAACGGAAGAAGCCACAGCAGGAGAAACGCGAACACGATCACATAAGGTAATATCCATGCGAAACGGTGAAAACCTGGGATACCGTCAGGCCATCCGCCCAAAAAGTTGCTGAGTAGCAAGCCGACGACCTCTAACTTCTCATGGATTTGCATGAGTTCATCTATCGATAGAAACAGGAACGTAGCAGCTAGCGTGAGCCAGTGAAGGTATTGTTGCCTGTCTCCAAGCTTGGACTTTGCTATTAGGAAAAGAACAACTGCGTTGGTGAGTATGAGACTACTCGAGTAGATGGCAGCAAATCCAAACTCCTTATCCATATCGAAAAGTGGAATGAGACCTCTCAGGTGACCATATCCAAACCCATGGCGTAGTACAATAGTAATGAGGTTCGTCACCAGAACAAACAGAGCACCGATGATCAAACCACTGAATGCGCGGTGGATCGACAAATCATAACGAAACTGGATTTTATCGTTCAACGAATAGCGGCAAAAGAGGATTCTTTGAGTCGGTCATTCCTTAATGAGGTTTATGCCAGTTTCACCGTGCAGTTCAAATTATAAAAATCATCTGATACGACTGACATATACCTGCCGATGGGGTACCTATTGATGAGCGGTATCTTGGTAATCATTTACAGCGTGAACTAAACTGGCATAGAGCTGACCAACTTCTTCTTGCAGGTGAAATTCCCGAAGGCGTGCAGAAGTGATTTCGCGTTCTATGGCGATAAATCCTTTCAAGGTACCTTCCTTGTTTTTAACTGGTGTAATAGATATGGAAACCCAATAGGGTCTTCCGTTTCTATGATAATTAATAATCTCGGCGTTTACCGACTCTTGTTTTGCGATCGCTTTACGAATTTTCCGTACGGTATCGGGATTGGTCTCCGGTCCTTGCAGAAAGGAACCCGGTTTTCGATGCTTCACGGTGCTAGGGGGGTGGCCACAAAGCTCATAGAAGGCTCGATTGGTCCAGGTGATCAAGCCGTTCTCATCGGTCATTACGATCGCGTCAGAAAGAAGATCTGCTACTTGCCGAAATGTGGTTCGCTCAAACATAGGGGGAATGTTTGAACAGTACCGCTCTTGCCAGAGGATGCAATCGGATTCCTTGGTATATACTAAATTCCCTTATGGTACGTAACTGAATGGTATCAGTTTGGCGGCCTCTGGCAGCTGGTTAGGTCGATCGACGAGAGGACCGTTTGAGATGGCGGAAAAATAGGACTGGCCTGTTACACCATTTCCAGACCGGTCAGCGTGCTGGTGCCAGTGGCAAAACGGTCGGTCTCGAGACCCGTTCTTTGTAGCGCGCTGACAAACAGATTGGGAAGTGGATAATTGTTTTCCTGATCGAAGGCGATGTGTTGGCCGTGCTTAAATCCTCCGCCTGCAAAAAGTACAGGCATGTTCTTGTTATCGTGTGCACTGGCATTTCCAAGATTAGAAGTCATCAGGACCATGGTGTCATCCAGTAAGGTTCCACTCGTACCGGGCGTCTCTTTGAGTTTTCGGACGAATCCACCCCAAGCTTTGACCATCTCTGTTTCAACAATAGTCAATTGGTCAATCTTGCTTTCATCCAGTCCATGGTGGCTGAGGGAGTGGTAGCCTTCGTCGACGCCTTCGATGGGTACGGTTCCGCCATTACCATTAAGGTGCAGGGTCATGAATCGGGTAGAATCAGTTTGAAGAGCAAGATACATGATATCCAGCAGCATGCGTTTCTTGCGAATGATGGCGTTGTTGTCGGAGATATCAATCGGCGAAGCCATATTGACCTTGGGTTTCGGTTTCCCCGCCCAACCTTCCGCTTCAGTTAATCGGTTTTCGAAGTTCCTCACTGAAGTAAAATATTGATCGAGCTTTTCCTTATCGGCTTTACCCAGATCCCGTTGCAGTCTTTTTGCATCATCGCCAACAACGTCCATGATGCTCTGTCCCTGGCGAAGGCGACTCTTCTGTTTTTTCATTTCTTCAGGAGTGTCGGTGATGAAAAGCATATTGAAGAGCTTCGACGGAGAGTATTCCGCTGGAATCATGCTACCTGTTTCCGTGTAAGATGGGCTGTTGTTGCTATCGATATTTAAAACAAGGGATGGATATCTGGTATAATGGCCCAAATATTTGGCCATATGTTGATCCAATGAAATAGTGTTCTTAAATACGCCGTTACGAGAATAGGGTGCTGCGGTCAGGATACTGCCTTCGGCGTTGTGGCCTCCGGTTACGCCCGGGTGGGAGGAACCGGTTACGATTGTCATGTCCTTGAGAATATCCGGGATCGCAGACAGGTAGCGCGATGGCGTATAGTTGAAACCGGTATTTACAGGATTCAGGTTAGGGCCATGTAGGCCCAGCGCGAGACTGACGCTGACAAAACGTTTGGGTTGCATCGCCGGGGTGGGGGCGGCGAAGGCCGGTAGCATGGAATCCAGCCAGGGCAGCGCCATGGTGACTCCTGCACCTTTTAAGAAGGTTCGGCGTGAAATGTTTTTAGCAAAATGGAAGTGGACGCGCTTCATAGTCTAGGGAAGTTACTTGTTTAAGAAGATTTGGCTTTGTACGACGGCGTGAATCAATGACCGGAATCCGTAGTTATCATCGGAAATATGATGCAGTATGGACTCCATTTCTTTTCGATCTGCAAATTGAACGCTAGCACCGGTTGCGAAGATAATACACTTCTCCAGTAGGTTGTGTGCAATCTTTTCCGGATCGTTCAGGATGAGACGTTTGAACTCGTCGATATCGCTAAAAGGGCGTCCATCTGCCAGAACGAAGCTCGGATCTACTGGCAGTCCTTGCTGCCAACCACCCTTCTCGGGAAGTGCCCGGTAATGGTCACGCCATCCGCCGATAACATCGAAATTTTCCAGAGCGAAGCCAGGTGGGTCGATCTTTACGTGGCAGGCTGCGCAGGATTGGATGTTGCGATGTTTGTCAAGCTGCTCACGGATCGTCTTGGCCCCACGGATATCTGGCTCGATCGCTGGCACGTCGGCTGGCGGAGGCAGCGTCTTTTCCCCCATGATATTTTCCAGCATCCATACACCGCGCACGACGGGCGAAGTGGTCGTTCCATTTGCGGTTACCTTTAGCACACTGGCGTGGGTTATAATTCCACCGCGCCGATACTCAGGTTTGAGTTTTACTTTCTGAAAATGGGTGCCGCTCACCCCTTCGATGCCATAGTGCCTTGCGATACGTTCGTTCAGCATCGTGAAGTCAGAATCTACGACATGCGTGACGCTCAGGTTATGGGTAATCATTTCGCGAAGGAATGCATGAGTCTCTCCGACCATGGCGTGCTTCAGCACTTCGTCGTATTCTGGATAGAGTTTCTGATCCGGAACGGTAAAATCAATGTCCCTCAGGTTGAGCCACTGTTCGCTGAAGTTTTTTATAAATGCTTGAGACCTTGAATCGTCCAACATGCGATCGACCTGTGCCTCGAGCACCCGTGGATTTGTCAGCCGCTTGTTGGCAGCGAGCTCCCGTAGTTTGTCGTCCGGGGGGGTTCCCCAAAGGAAATAACTGAGCCGGCTCGCGACATTGTAGTCATCCAACTTGCCCACTGGTTCATTGAAATAGAAGAATCGTGGAGAACAAAGTATGGCGCGGTAGCCTGCTCGGACCGATTCGATGAGTGGCAGGCCTTCTTTGAGGGTGTCGTAGGCGAGAGCAACGTAGGGTTTCAATTCGCGTTTGGTAACGGGTCTCCTGAAAGCTTTGGTTGCGAATCTCTCCATGAGGGATTCGAGGTCCCGTTTGGGGTGTTCGCTTACAAGTTGGCCGTCTTTTATTTCCAAAGCTCCGAACAACTGCTTTTGCAATGCCATGGGCTCCGGTCCCTTGTAGATCCGCTCAATTTCTAGCCAATCCAATGCTACCTTCGCAGCGGAGGAATCTGAAAGGGTATCCAGATTTATAGCATTGGCACCCATTCGTTTCAACGTATTGTCGGCTGGTCGAATCTCCAGCATATGAGTTGCTTCGATCCAGGCGGTAAATTCGTGTATTTGAGGTTCCTCGGTAGCCTCAAAGCTGCCGATCCAAAACATGAGTGGCGCTTTGGCATAGCAGACTCCGCTCCGGACAGAAGTCCATACACCGCGTCCGTGCGGCGGATCCATCGCATGCGCGGAGAGGCGAATGCGATACCAGCCGCTTTCTGGAACAGTTGTTGATTTCATTCTGCCGTGATAACTTTGCGTGCTTGAAAACGAGACTGCCGAATTGTTGTAAAGCCAAGGACCACGGTTGTTTCCCTCCCGTGCATTGTTCGCGAGCACACCGGGTTCCAGAAACTTTCTTACCGGTTCTGCAGGATTGATCGCACGGCTAAATGCCTCGTCCAGAGCCGCATCTGCCGCTTCCAGGTATTTTTGCAAGAGATGATAGGACATCTGCTGGGCTTCGGCGACGTTGGTGAAACCGTCTTGAGTTGCATCCTCAGGGATATATCGCGTGAGGGGAATATCTACTCCCAACAGACTGTGCACCGAAGTTTGATACTCGATACGATTCAGGCGGCGTGAACGTACTCGCCCGAGTTCTTGTTGTTGGTTTTCGGATACATTGTGGAGGGTGTTGCTGAGAACATCGATGAAAGCGGCTCTTTCTTCAGTCGGTGGTTGCAGGTCGTCTTTGGGCGGCATCTCATGGTTCTTGACCCGATCGAACATTAACGTCCATTGGTTCATCGATTCCACACTGTTGGGATCGAATTTAAAACCTTCCAGGTTGAGGCCGCCTTCACGGTCAACGTCGTTGTGGCAATCAAAACAATTCAGGTCGATAAACCGGTGTATCGACTGCGGAGCATCGGAGACAGGTTTTGCGTCCATCAAAGACAAGACAGAGGTGAAGGCACAAAGGCTATAAATTGAGGTGCGCATGCCTAACTCTTAACCTTTTTTTCCTTTAGCGTTTTATGAGTCATCTTTCGGATGCTTTTGCTGTATGTTTCCCAGATACTATTCGGTCCATCTTGGATGGACCATACACGCACATCGTCGAGTTCTACCTTGGCACCTCGGAAACCTGCGACGCCGAATCCATCTTTCTCGACATTCATGCTTGGATGCCTGCCGTAGAGTTCGGGGCCATGATCAAAACGGATGTAGAATTCATCCCCCTTAACTTCCGCGAGTGCGTGATACCAGGTGCCGGGTTCCAACTTGAAAGAAGGATCATGATCCAACTGAACGGATTCGCCATCCGCGAGTAGTTGTACGCCTGAGTCACTCCAATAGATGCGAGCTTTGTGATGGCCGAATTCAATAAACGGACAGATCGAAGTGGCATCCCCTTCCAGAAAACGAATAGAGAACTGAATTGCGAATTCATCCGGGCATGAAGGTATCGAGAGCCTGGGCTCCAACCCTTGGTGGTGATTCTGGCTGGCCTGGAACTCTGTGGTAGAGGGTTGTCCTCTCAGGACGCCGTCTTCGATAGACCAACGGGTGTGTTGCCGTGGATTGAAGTGTGCTTTGTCCAGAGGGCGGGATTCGCTAAAATCTTCTTCGAGCACGAGTCGATCGAGCTGCACCATGCGGGGGGGCATAGGCTTGGCTTGGCCGAATGAAAATACTGAGAGAAACAGTATCCAGAGAAGGGAAGAATGTCTTTTCATCTTAGGGTAGGGATATTGTGTATGTAGCTTACAGGCGCCATTTGGGTTTTCGCAAGCCTGATAAAGGGGATTCCATCGCTGTTGGGGGGCGCGAAGAGTTTAGTTTTTAGGCCTATTGCAGAATTCTGAGCTTTGGACTTTCGATCAGATGGAATTCGTTTAGGTTCGTTTCATGGCATTAAAGAAAATATTAGTTACGGGTGCTCAAGGAAAGGCTGGTCAAGCGATCGTGCGAGATCTGGAAGAACACGGATATGAGGTCGTGAGTGTTGACTTGGTTCGTACGGTAGACGGCGAACACATCTCTTGGGTCGTAGACTTGACTGATCTGGGACAAACTATCGAGATCCTGGGTGATTGCGATGGCATCGTGCATATGGGCGCGATTCCGAATGACCAGATTCAGTCTGAGTCGGCTACGTTCAATAACAATACCCTGAGTACCTATAATGTATTTCAGGCGGCAGCGATCAAGGGAGTGAAAAATATCGTATCCGCTTCCAGCGAGACGGTTCTGGGACTGCCTTTTGATAATCCCAAGCCTCAATATGCGCCGATTGATGAAAATCATTACCCGTATTCGAACTCTCATTACTCCCTATCCAAAGTTGTGGGAGAATCCATGGCCGACCAGTTTGCCCGATGGCATGGTATGTCGATTCAGTCATTTCGGATTTCCAATATCATCACCGAGGAGATGTATCAAAAGTTCCCCACTTGGCAGGACAAGCCTCTGGAACGGAAGTGGAATCTTTGGGGTTATATCGATCCTCGGGATTTGGCGCAGGCGTGTCGACTGGCCTTGGAGGCAGACCTACCCGGTTCCCGTCCCTATATAATCGCTGCTGATGACACCGTCATGAATCGAGCCAGCAAAGGGCTTCTGGAGGAAGTGTTTCCGGATACCCCGATCACGAAGGAGTTGGGGGAGTTTGAAACTCTTCTCAGTAATTCGAAAGCGAAACAAGAGTTCGGGTTTCAGCCGAAATGGTCGTGGCGGGATGTGGTAACCTTGTAAGTCGTTAAGGGCGCCTCTCCTGGTGATTTGAAACCGGGTCTGACGTTCTGTTCTACCTATTTTTAATCCGATAATTGCCGATATTCCTCAAGATGGAGCCATCTAATAGTCCAGAGCTTTCGCAACAACCGCTCGTGACAGTTTGTATTGGGACTTATCAATGTGAATCGTTCATTGAACGTACGTTGAAAGGAGTCGAAAGTCAGACTTATCAGAATTTTCGTTGTATCCTATCGGATGATAACTCAAGTGATGGAACGGTTGCTATTTGCGATTCGTTTGCAACCAGAGATTCGCGGTTCGTTTTACAGGCGCATAGCCAGAATGTCGGCTGGATCAGTAACATCAATCGTATGTTGGATCAGGATCTGGGTGAATATTTTATGCTTATCTCCCACGATGATGAAATCTTGCCTCAATGTATTGAGACATTGATGAGGGCGTTGAGTAATGATCCGGACGGCGTTGTGGTTTATTCGGATGTTGAAGAATTACTGCCTGACTCCGAAGAGCGGCTTGCCCACCAATTCGAAGCATTGAAGCCGGGAGAAGCTCGGACAAAACTTGCCCGGCGAATTATGTGGGGCAAAGAAAAGGGGTGGTTGGCCTATCACGGAATCGTGAGGTCGGCCAAGTTGAATTTTGCGAGGCGCTTAAGAAGTAATTTTGCTGGCGAATTTGAAGCCGATCGGATCTGGGTTCTGGCGCTCGTAAGTAGTGGTTCGTTTGTAAGGGTTCCGCAAGTATTATGGCTGAAACATCGGATCATCGGGTCGGTTGCTGGAAGTTGGGACTATTCCATGTTGAGCACCGCGGCTGTCTATATAGATGGAGCCTGCTTTATTTTGGGTTCCAAGTTCTCCGTTTGGGAGAAGATCCAGTTATTATGCTTTCTGCCGCTGTGTTTTCTTAGGATTTTGAGGTGGCGTTTAATTCGCGCTTTTAAAGGCTAAGTCCGGAGAAATCTTACAGGTGGGATTTCGACACGAAATCTCCGGCTGGACAAACTCTCCGGAATTGGCAAACTTCTCGCTCATGTCAGAACTACCCATTAACACTCCTAAGATATCCCGTCGTAAATTCGGGAAGATTTCAGCCACGGCCGCTTCCGCTGCGTTTGGCTTTCAGTTCATTCCCAGCGCTGCCTGGGGTAATCTCACGAAGCCGACGCTGGTCGCGATCGGTGCGGGCGGCAAGGGCAAGGCCGACACCGCAGGTTGCGAAGCCGCTGGTTTTCAGATTGTGGGACTCGTTGATGTCGTGGACGCCAAGAAGTTACCGGGTGAAGCCGCCAATAATCGCCGTTTGAAGTCCGTTCTCGAAGTACGCGAGCGGTATGCGGATGTGCCATTCTGGACGGACTATCGTGAAATGATTTCCGAAATGGAAGGTAAAGTCGATGCCGTGACGGTAACTACCCCAGATCATCATCATTTCCATGCTTCTGCTATGGCTATGAAGGCAGGCATGCACGTGTATTGTCAAAAGCCCTTAACTCACGGTATCTGGGAAGCACGTATGTTGGCTAAGATCGCTGCTGACACCGGCGTAAAAACCCAGATGGGGAATCAAGCGCACGCCGAAGATCACATGCGTCGCTGTGTTGAGCTTATCCGTGCAGGTATTATCGGCCAGGTAAGAGATGTTCACATTTGGACGAATCGTCCGATTTGGTCTCAAGGTTTTGCTGAGCCACCTGCGAAGCAGAAGGTTCCAGAGTGGATCGATTGGAAGCAGTGGGTAGGTCCCGCAGCCCACGTCGATTATAATGAAAACATCGCACCCTTTTCCTGGCGTGGATGGTGGGAGTATGGAACCGGTGCACTCGGGGATATGGCATGCCATATTATGGATATGCCCCATTGGGCGTTAATGCCAGGGGCTCCTAAGAATGTAACGGCCCAGCAGTCGGGTGCGACCGATATTTCTCCTCCTATCAATTCCAAGATCACCTGGGAATTCGAGCCTAACCAATATACCCATAGCAGAGGAGTGCGTTTCAATTGGTATGATGGGTACCTGGATGCCAAGTTTGATCCGAAAACGTGGAAGCTCGTAAAAGGTAGTGAAGAATACAATCACCCTTCTGCTGAGGTCTTGGATGGTCGTCCATTCGATGACTACGGATGCGTGATAATTGGCGAGAAAGGTAAAATGTTTTTCCATCGCCACGAGGAAAACTGGGTGGTTAACCCATCGGCGGTCTTGGATGGATTTACGTGGCCAGCCAAGTCAATTCCCCGCGCGACCAACCAAGAAAATTACGATGAGTTTTATGACGCCGTTGTGGGGAATGTCGTCAAATGCCAATCCAATTTCGACCATGCCGGACCGTTCACCGAAACGATTCTCCTCGGTGTGATCGCTCAGCGTTCTCCGAATGAGAAACTCGAGTGGGATGCCAAAAAAATGGAAATCAAGGGTAAACCAGAACTGAAGAAATACATCCAGCGCGAATATGGCAAAGGCTGGAAATACAAGGTTTGATCGACTTGGGTTAACTAATTTTCAAGGGCGGTTCCTGGTAAACGGAATCGCCCTTTTACTATGCACAAAAAAGCTGCGACTCCAACTTGATTATACAGCAGATAGTAACCACCGCTGAAGGAACTCTGGGTGGCCTGGACATGTAGGGCAGCAAAATAACTGTCGGTGTTCTGTTACCAATCCAGTCGCAATATCATGACCAACTGCGTTATTAAACCGCCGTATATCGCTTCAGCCATCGGCAGTGAAATGACCGGCGGGGTGGGCGTCTGCACAGAGGACTCGCTTTTAACGAGATTCAGCGAGTGTTTCGCAAAAAAAATCAGCAGAAGGTGCGCGGGGCCGGCCGGAACTTTGGCCCGAGACTCAGATGGTTGGGTGGAGTTTCGGGCGAGTCAAAAGACAAAATCGGGGTAACAAAGATGGTTTCATTTCGTATGTAGATGAGGAGTCAGGGGGATGGGGAATTCTGTTTTCCATCGCCGTTGAACAGGACCATTCTTCCCAAGGAGAAACATCTTCCGGTATAAGTTGTCCTGTGTGGGATTAATTTCACTAACGACTACTTGGGCATCGGGATGCGCATTCCGCGCGAGCGAGCCCATGAGGTAGTCGGATCCTGTATCATTGGTCATGAGCGTTCTTTCCTTTTCCCAAGACTGACCGCCGTTTTCCGTTTGCCACCAGGAAACCTCATTGCGATCCCCTGTTCTCGCTGTTGCCAACAATCGAATTTTTTTCGGAGACGCTACCAAAAAGTCTGCGTCCGTAACCTTGTAGTCTTTGGTGAATGCCACCGATTCCTGCCAGGCCTTGCCGTCCCAGTTGAAATGAACCAATTCATTAGCTCTGCGATGTAGCAGGTGTGGAAGCCCAGTGGCATCGACTCTCATGGTGACGCGTCTGATTCCTACTTCACCAGTGTCGCAGGCCAACGTCATTTTATCCGCGTATTCTTTTGTGACCGGCATTGTTATGGGTTTGCCTTCTACATTTTCCCACGACTCATTCGCGCAGTTCATCTTCATATAGTAAGCATTCACCCGGGTCGAATCATGACCGACTATCTTACAGGGATGATAATTAAAGGTTACTACGATGGTATCTCCTATCCCTTCATGAAACCAGGCATACCAGGCGTCATGCGTGTTGATGTTAAGTCCCATCTTGTGTTTGAGGATGGAAACTTCTGACGAAAAAGTGCGGCAATTGTCAGTCGATTTCTGGTAGACCCAATCGCTGCGGTGTGAGCCATGACGGTAAAAAAGATAGATGTCCCCGTCCTCCATTTTTACGAACTGGCTGTAGGTGCCGAAGGGAGTAATGTTATCGAGGATTTCCCAGGAAGAAATGTCTTCCGGGTTTTTAGATACCACATGCATTTGCCTTCCTCCCCCGGGGGTTCCTAATTCGTTCTTTCCCAGGGACGATAGGCCGCCATGACCTCCGAAGATCAGGTGAATGTAGCCATTCCCATCGACCAGAAGTGCCGGACGTCCGTGGTTATCGACCATGTCGCGATCTGTTGGATCCGGGGTTTTACCCAGTTGGCTGGTGCCCGCCTTGAAGGGGCCGGACCATTGTTCAGTCTTGTGGTTGTAAGCGCAAACATAGGGATCCTCGTGGGGTCCTTGGTAGGCCATATAGGTGACGCCGTTGTAGTATTCCGCATTGGGGTGTTGCAGGGTGCTGACCGGCTTGGCGAAACCGTTGTCCGCGAAGTAATCAGTTGGTGTGCCCTTGGCGGTTAGGGTGACGAAGGCCAGTGGAAGAATGAGCTGTAGAAGTAAATTTGCTTTCATGATCTTCATGAGATTTTTATTCTAACTTCCCAGTAACGTTGCCATCAACCTGTTCGATATAGTCCATCAGCCGGGTTTCGAGTTCTATGGCCTTGGCGGGCATTGTTTCGGATAGATCATTGATTTCGCCAAGGTCCTTCGACAGGTTGTACAATTCAATCCCTGCCTTACGATTTACATTGTCGTTCCAGAATTTCATGAGTTTGTAGTCACCTACACGGATGGCCGAGTGGAGGTAAGAGGCGTAGCGATGGTGGATAATGGCATCCGCAGGACGCTTCACATGGCCCTGTCCATCGTTCAGCACTGCTGCAAAACTTCCTCCATCCACATACTCAGGCATGGTCTTTGAGTATCCGGCCAGGCTGGCAAGCGTAGGCAGTATATCGTAGGCCACTACGGGAATGTCACTCTGGCTGTTGGCAGGGATACCTGGGCCTTTTATGAAAAACGGGACGCGAATGCCGCCTTCATAGAGAACCCACTTTCCGCCTCGAAGAGGATCATTGCGTTGCTTTCTTCCGTTCAATTCAGGTAAGGCCAGTTTATTACGAGAAGGGGGGATGAATTCAACGCCGCCGTTGTCGGCCATGAGTAGGATGTATGTTTTGTCCGAGATTTTCGATTGTTCAACTTGATCGAGGATCTGACCAATTCCGGTATCGAGATCCGCTAACATGCCTGCGTATCCGGGGTGGTCGTGGACTCTTCCCCGTGGTTTGTTGGAGAAACGGTCGTAGGTTTCCTGCTTTGTCTGGATGTCGACGTGGGTCGCGTAATAGGAGAGCTGGAGGTAAAATGGATTTCCGGCCTCGACATTGCGTTTGATAAAATTTGTTCCACGGTCAGTGATACGGGAGGTTCGCTTGGGGTCACCGGTTATAAAGGTATTCTTCCACTTGTCTTCCTTATACTCCCAGATACTCCCGTCGCCATTGGAGGTGCGACCGTCGCTTTGATCATAGCCAAAGTCCTCAGGGGAATACCTCCCGCTCTGGATATGCCACTTGCCGAAGTGTGCCGTCTGGTAACGGGGGTTTGCATCCTTGAGCATGTTGGGAATGGTAAGATAGCCTTTCGCGTAAGGATCAAATCGATCTTCAAACCCATCGTCCGGTCCTTGCCGAAATTGAGTTTGTCCGAAAAGAATACTCCGTCGGGTAGGGGTGCACAGCGCTGCTGTGGCATACCCCTGCGAAAAACGCATGCCCGATATTCCAAGTCGATCGATGTTGGGGGTTTCGTGATAATCGCTACCGGAAAGTGGATTATGTTTGTCCATCAGGGTGGACGTGCTGGTCCAGCCGTGATCGTCGGTGAGTATCAGGATGAAATTGGGAGATGCATTTGCGCCAGTCAACGAGGACAACCCAATCAACACCAAAACACAGGCAGTAAATTTTTTTAGCATAATCCGATTGTTTTAAAAAGGTGATCCCGGAGTTTTATTATAAATAGTTTACTAAGACTCAATCTCTGCAAAAGCATAGACGATCGGTGTCACCCATCGGGGTAAAACTATTTCTTAATACATAGACGCTTTCGGTTTTTAAAAGTCAATTTGTTCGGCAAATTCCATCCCAAAGACGCCGAACTTTAATCTCCGGGCTTGGATAGCCTGAATCTTTTTGTCGCAAATGACAATGTTTGTGATCTATTCAGGGAGCCAAAATCGTTATGCCACCCGAAAATTCAGAACAGATTCGTTGGTTTGAGGACTATCTCCAACCTCATGAATCCATGCTACGTGGTTGGTTAGCGAGCCGTTTTACGTCATCTGCGATTGATATCGATGATGTTGTCCAGGAGGCATTTTTGCGGGTCCTGAAGGCCCACGAACTCAACGAGTTAAGATCCCCTAAGGCGTTTCTTTTCGCGACCGCCCGGAATATGGCACTCGATACCGTGCGTCGGTCAAAAATAATTCAATTCGATTCTTTAACCGAAAACGAATTGTCGGACGTCATAGAGGTATGTGAACCCATTCCGGAGTCCATTGAAAGAAATCAGGATTTAGAGTTATTAACCAAAGCCATACAGTCATTGCCTTCAAAGTGCCGCCGTATTTTCACATTGCGGAAGGTGTATTGCATGTCTCAAAGGGATATCGCGACGGAGATGGGTGTTTCGATCAATACGGTCGCTACTCAGTTGAAAATTGGGGTTCGAAAATGTTCAGCCTACATGCATGAACATAGTGGAAAATGAATAACGAAAACACAGGCCCTCCTAACCATTCTTCAGACGAAGATCATCGTATTGATGAAGAGGCCCTGGATTGGTTGATCCGCCATGACGGCGACTTCTCGCCTCAGGACCAAGATGCTTTTTTTCAATGGCTTTCTGATGATGGCAGGCATGGTGAGTGGTTTGCGTATCATCAGAGCACTTACAGGCAGTTTGACTCCATGGTCCAGTGGAGGCCTGAGCACAGTGATCGCCCGAATCCGGATTTGCTGGCTGGACCCTGGGATAAACGACCCTGGATTTTAACCCTCGTTTCTGTGGCTGCGGTAGCCGCTCTGTTATTTCTTGGATTGTTCATGTTTAATCCGCAGGGGAAGAATCACGATTTCAACGGATTTTTGCCGGAGACAGGAGCGATGGCTCTGAAATACCAGATCCATCGATTGCACGACGGTTCGATTGTGGAATTGAATAAGGGCGCGCAGATCTCGATACGGTATAGCGGTGATGAAAGGCGCGTTGATCTATTGTCAGGCGAAGCGTATTTCGAAGTGGCAAAGAATCCTGATCGACCGTTTATAGTGAGTGCCCGTGGAATTGATGTAAAAGCGGTCGGCACCGCATTTAATGTGCGTTTGCACAATGACTCACTCGAAGTACTGGTTACGCATGGACGAGTTTTGATGGATTCTTCGGCGTTGATTGAACGCGACGAGGTTCAAAAAACAGAAGTTCCTACGATCTCCAGGCCAGAACTGGGAGCGGGCCAACGTTCGTTGGTTTCCTTTGCTACGAAAGTGGTATTACCAGTTATCGAAGAAATTACCGAAGAAGAAGTCGAAGTGGAGTTGGCCTGGAAGCATCAAGTGTTGGAGTTTGTAGAAAGGCCCTTGTCAGAGATTGTTGAGGAATTTAATCGATATAATACTAGGCAGATCACTATTAGTGATCAGGAGCTCTTGGATACGGAAATTACCGCTACTTTCAGATCTTACAATTTGGATGGTTTTGTGAGGCTTCTAGAGCTCACAGGACCTGTAACAGCTACGGTTCAGAGCGATCAATCGATAACGTTATCCAAAGACATAGAAATTGACTGATTTCTCTTACGAAGAGTTTTAATCATTTCTTGAACAAAGAGATACGGATTCTTCGGAATTAATGGGTTATGGTGCAAATTTAACCCTTGAGATCAAAATGTTCTAATTTCTTAATTACGCTTTCACCCGATAAGTTATCTCAATCGTCTCTGGAGTAATTGACTATCACTCCATGGCTATAAATGAACCCACTGTTTTTTTGGCTTTTGCCGTCAGGTATAGGCAGATGTTGCCTATACATGCTCTTGTTGAGCCTGTCGTCTGCCTACATACTGGCAGTGGAACATCACGCTATGGAGTTGCACGTCTTCGAGATAAGTTCAGGGGAAGCAACATCGACCTTACCTCAGGTAGCTCGGCAAGGAAACGTGGACGTCATGTTCGCAGCCGAGATTGCCAGGGGAGTTCAAACGAATCCCGTCGATGGGGAGTATACTCCCTTGGAAGCACTGGAAAAAATGTTGGCGGACACTCCGCTGAAGATATTGGAGGACCGGGAAACCGGCGCCTTCGCTGTCATCCGTGTTTCTGAGGAAATATCACCCGCGCCGGCCCCGACTACTACAAACCTGAACTCAAAACCCAAAACTACTCCAGATATGAATTCGAAAAAAGGACTCTTCAGTGGCCTCGTGAGTGGCGTCGCTGCAGTACTTACATTTAGCTCTTCGCCTGCCATAGCGCAGGATGAGGAACCCAGCGATGAGGTAATTACTCTACAAGCCTATGAGATATACGGGGCTGCTCAGGCAGCTTCAGTCGAAAGACAAAAACAATCCAACATCATTGGAAGTTATTTGAGTTCAGACGCGCTCAGTGAACTCCCCGACGATGATTTAGGAGAGGCGCTTTCGCGACTTGCCGGTGTAAACGTCATTGGCGGCCAAGGTAACGCTGAGGGTAGTGTAACGATACGGGGAGCCGATGGGCAGTATAACTCGATCAGAATCAACGGGGCTGCTCCCGCAAATGCTCGACTGGGTTCTCGGAATTTTGATGTGACTCAAATACCTTCTGAAATGGTCTCTGGAGTAGAAGTGATAAAAAGTATCACGGCTGAACATCCGGCGGATTCTATTGGGGGCTCGGTCAATGTGGAGACAGCCAATGCCTTCGACTTGGGACGGACGACCAATCGCTATAAATTTGAGATGCGCAATCGGGACCAGGGAGATTTGAACGGATGGGGTGCGAACCTTATTCACTCCGATATCAAGAGTATCTTCGGTGGTGACAATAATTTCGGGATGTTATTCAACATTAACTATGTGGATGAAGACCTGGTTGAGTGGTCGACACAGAACCGATTTCTAGATGAAGCGGGAAGAGTAGACGACTACCCTGGCTTTGCAGAACAGACCGATTTGGAAACCAATCCCAATGCTTCGATCCCAATTTGGGATCGCTTTGATCCTAACGAAGTGCGCACGACACGAGACGAGCTAACGATCAACGCCAGCTTTGACCTGTTGCTGTCGGATCGTACATCGTTGTATTTCCGCCCATATTATCAAAGAGAGAATGATGACCGCGATAGTTTTTCTTTTCGAGTGGATCGTCTGGAACGCGCGTTTGACGGTAACTGGTGGTTTATGGATGACGCAGGCAATGCGCTTGGCGAATGGGAAGACGACGGAGATGGTATCATAGGTAATGAGGGTGATACTTTTATTCAGGCAGTTGATAGTAGCGGGAATATTATTGTAACGCCCAATTTTGAGGCGAATCAGGATGGTCGTATTGATCGCATCATCACTGCGCGTAACATTGAGAGAGAGTACTACCACCTTGATTTCGGCGGCGAGACACGGCTCGAAGATGGACTTCTGGAATACCGCGTGCATTTTTCGGCGGATGACGGAGGTGATTTCAATCGGCAATATCGCTTTCAGGAACGTTTTGACGACGGTCGTGCGGGTGATCGTTTGAGAGCCAGCTGGTTTGGTACGACACCGTTACCGGATTTTACGGTATTTGAGGTTACGGAACGCCGTGGGCACGTGCCGTCGAATAACAAGGTAAACGTTTTTGGTGATGCAAATAGAACCTTCACTGATACGTCTCCACGTTTCAACTACCAAGATGTGACTGAGGACGTCCTGCTAGCGTCTGTAGATTTAGATCAGGAGATCAACGACTTCGTGACCTTGAAGACGGGGGTTCGTTATCGGGCGGCCAAGCGTGACAATATAACCACTCAGTTGTTTTTCGGTCCTGAGGAGGGTGCGCGTCGAGTTTATCCTGCGGGGATGTTCGCCGATCCGGCGGATGGAAATTTTACACTTTGGGATGATAAATATGCTGATATCGCGGGTCCATTTGTTCGCGCCGATGCCGCGTATGATCACTTCTTCAGCACTTACCAGACGAACCCGGAAGGGTGGGAGTTTGCCCGTTCTGATCTGCGGGATGCAGCAGATACTGCTGAATTGAATGAAGATGTATTGGCGGCCTACATTCAAGGGACCTTCCGTTGGGATAACTGGACGCTGGTTGCTGGTGTGCGTGCCGAAAGTACGAAACTGGATACAACCTGGAAACCGTCCAACTTCGTAGTCGATGGAACGAATATCCCGAATCTGAATTCGGAGCAGCAATTGATTTTGAACGAGATCGTTCAAAGAGGTGTTTCGGACTTAGGATTCGTTGGCGAAGACGGAACGTTTTCCTTTGGAGACATCGTAGAGGACATAAATAGAACCAATGACTATGATAACATCCTGCCTAGTGCGGTTTTGACCTATCGGGCGGGAGATACGGGGCACGTGTTTCGCTTTGCCTGGACAAATACGCTGACTCGTCCGGATTACCGTGAACTCGTTCCGTTTGATTTGGGAGAGGCCAATCGCCAGCTTCAAGCGGCTGGAGTACTCAACTTGACTAACCGGGATGAAGAGTTCGACTTGGGGAATCCTAATCTAACGGAACAAACTTCTGAAAACTTTGATATTGCCTGGGAGTATTATTTTGGTCCTCAGCAGGGAAACTCCATTTCTGTAACCTACTTCAAAAAGGAATTGAACGATTTCTTGCAGGAAGATACATTTCGCAGGCCTATTGAGCTCCTGATCGATCCAGAGGATCCAAGCCTGGGTACGGAATTCGTCGTGTCGGATACCAACTTCTGGTCCAATGCGTCCTCAAGAAACATTGATGGTGTTGAAGTAAGCGGTTACTTTAATTTTGCGAATCTGTTTCCGGATTTAGGGTTCTTGAATGGACTTAGCTTTGTTCCGAATTACGCCTACATCACGGGTGATCAGACCGATCCAATCTATGACCAAGACGAGCTTGAAGAAGGTAACTTCGTTATCATCGGAGAAAATTTCACAAATTCTCTAACAAATCAGGCCAAGGAAATTTATAACCTACAGCTCTTCTATGAGCGCCAACGGTTTAATATCCGATTATCTTACAACTATATTTCGGAATTGCAGCGCACGCCTTCAACCGCGGCCATTTCGGCTATCACTTTTGATCGTGAGCAGGAAAATGTGGACCTTTCTGTCCAGTACCGCCTTTTTGCTGACCGCGACATCCGTTTGTTTTTCGAGGCTGATAACCTGACCGATACGCCGAATGACGAGCGTTACGTCGGGAATACTCCAGGACTTTATACGACATCTTACCAGACCATTGGTCGCCGCTTTGTATTAGGTGTTCGTGGGTCTTTTTAAGCCTAAATCGTTTAGACCCCGGCAGCTGGCCGGGGTCTATTTCTTATACAGAGAACTCGCATTTTCTCGTTTAAGGCGAACTGCCCAGTAGCATTACCGAATGAGTTTCGTTATGATAAGAGTCATTCAATTTATCTTTTGTCTGATCCTATGGGCTGCAACAGGTGAAGGTCTGATAGCGAATGTGCCCGACCACCGATCCGTGATGCAGGGACTTCCAGTCATACATGGCAAGGAGAGAATATGGTCAATACCTGCCTTCGGTAATGTGGCGGAAAAGAATCCTCCGTTCCTGAAATGGCGCAAGCAGTCAGGCAAGGACGTTCGTTACGATGTTCGACTTTCCCAGGACGCCATCTTTTCTGAAGCGGATACGCTTTCAAGTCAGGGTATTCCTTTTGCCTTATTCAATCCGCATCAGCTATTGAAATTCGGGAAATGGTATTGGCAGGTGCGCGTGTCGGGCGAAGACTGGTCAGAGACGCAGCAATTTCTCATCACGGAAGATTCCGCAGTTTGGGACCCACCCACACCTGAATATTTTATTCAGCGTTTACCGGATTACCATCCCCGTGTTCTGGTGGATGCTCCTGAAATCGATGCTTTTCGGTTCAATTCGGCAAAGACTGCAGAGGCAAAACATATAATAGCAGAGGCAGATGAATATCTAAACCTCACCCCTCCCTCAGAAAACCACAATATCACGGATATTGTTGGGGAATCAGCTGAAAAAACAGACAAGCTGCAAAAGGATGCTTCCAAGGAGTTGGGAAGTGAACTCTTCATGGGGGTGGATCCGCTTTGCAAAGCCTATGTGTTAACGGGTGACCGTCGCTACGCTGAAACAGCCAAAATCTGGGCGCTGGAAGCAGCCCGGTGGGATCCGGATGGCGTGACCCGTATCAATGACTTTGGAGACAGCCGGATCATGCTTTCTATGGCCCTCGTCTACGATACCCTGCATGCGTTGCTGGACGATGCTGAAAAACAGCAGTTGCTCAAAGCGGTGGCCGCCCGCGGGGGTAACTTCTATCGCGACTATAAAAATAACAAGGAAGCTGTGGTTCTATCCAATCACGTATGGCAGCATATTTTTCATTACTTGTTCGATACCGCTCTGGCAGTTCAGGGTGACCTGCCGGAAGCTGACGAGTGGCTCACTTATTTATACGAAATGTTTCTCGCAAGGGCACCAATCCTGGGTGATACGGATGGAGGGTGGGCCCACGGGTTGTCCTACTTCACTATGAACATGGCTGTTCTGGTCGATGTGCCGCAGGTTCTTAAAAAGGTAACCGGTTTCGATTTCATTAAGCATACTCCCTGGTACTGGGAAAATACCTACTATTTTCTTTATGCCTTTCCACCAGGCTCGGCCGGTTCCGGATTCGCAGATAATTCCGACGACTTGCCGGAACCACAGGGGGATTATCTGGCGTATGCCGACGCTCTTAGTCGCCTTGTTCAGAATCCATACGCGGCTTGGTACCGCGACCGAATTACGGATCTCAGCCAAAAGAATGACGCTATCGGTATTCAATTGGAAGATACCATGATGCTGCGCTGGTATCGACTAAAATACCTCTACGGTATTGCGCCAGCTGAACCGAAATCTCCCGAAAGTTTACCTAAAGCCAGGGTCTTCGAAGGTGTCGGACTCGTAACCATGCATTCCCAGGATCTCGCCAAGACTCCCGAAAAAAACTTGTTTCTTGCCATGCGTTCCAGTCCCTTCGGTACCTACAGTCACATGCTGGCCGATAACAACAGTTTCAATCTGGTGTACGGAGGTGATCGCCTCTTCTACCATACGGGGTACAAAGTAGCGATGAACGCCCCACATCGCCAACTATTCTACAAGCACACCAAAAGTCACAATGGTATCCTGATCGATGGTCAGGGACAACCTTACCACACTGAAGCCTACGGTTGGATCGAAAATTTTCTCACCGGTGATTCTGTGAGCTATGCCGTGGGTAATGCTTCCAATGCTTATGACAGTGAAAGCGAGCAGTTTGACGCAGGCTTGAAGACTTTCAAGCGCCACGCGTTGATGCTCGATCCCGATATCGTGGTGATCTATGATGAATTGGAGGCGAAAAAACCGGTTGATTGGTCATTCTTGTTGCACAGCTATCATGAGATAAACTTGAACTTAGCAAACCGGGTATTGTTTACGGATAACGGGATGGGTAGGGCGAAGGTACATCTGTTTGCCTCGGATCAAGACACCTGGACGGTAACTGATAAATACGAAGTTCCGGCAGAAAACTGGCGAGGTCTTCGGGATAAGCAAGGAGAGCTTCTCCAGTATCCCGACAATGCCTGGCATTTTGCCGCCTCCACCGGGAAAGTCAAACGGGCTCGTTTTCTGGCCATCGTTCAGGTTAAACCTTCCGGTGAGCTGATGGACTATGATTTCAGCGAGCTGCAAAAAATCGACCGCGACTCCTTTATCTTGGGAAATTGGAGCTTAACGGTTCCTATGGATGTGTCGATGGAAGCGCGTATCGATATTCTGAACACGTCGGATGGCGTGGCTTTTACCTCCAGCGGGAAAGAACTGGAAGCGGGAGATGAGGTATTCCAAGCTCGATCGTCGAACAGTGCCATACTCGCCGAACAGGTTAATGGTAACTGGATTTTTAAGGAAGCGATTCCCAGGATTCCGTCTGCTGCTGAAACCGCGTTGAAGGCACTCAATCTGAATTCTGGGGCAAGCTACTGATGGATAATATACCTGGAATGATCCCCGTCCTGCTTATCAGCCTAATGTGTTGTTGGGCTTGCACTCAAGATGCGGGGAGTGGAGACCATGAGCGGAATTCCGGCTTGAGGGATCAACCTCTGTCTCTTGAAATTGAGCGAATTACTTCCGGACCACGACATCACCTGTTTGGCTACATCGGTCAGTCGTTGACAATACCCTGGAGCGGATCCGGTCGCTACATTGTTGCCTTGCAGACCGACTTTCATGACAGATTGCCAGCTAGTGAAGACACGGCCGATGTGGTTTTGATCGATACGTTCAATGACCACGCGCTCGAGGTATTGGATGAAACTCGTGGTTGGAATCTACAACAGGGGACGATGTTTTATTGGAATCCAGAGCTGCCGGATACTCAGTTTTTCTTTAACGACCGCGACCCGGTGAATGGACGAGTCTTCACCGTGCTTTATGATATCGTAACTAAAGAACGAATACGGGAGTATCGATATGAGTCTTATTCAATAGGAAACTCCGGTGTGGCTCCTCAGGGTGGTTTTTTTGCGGCTATCAATTATGGGCGCATGGCCCGGTTGCGACCGGTAACGGGTTATGCAGGTGCACTGGATCCAACGGATGGAGTGATAGCTCCAGATAACGATGGCATCTTTCTGGTTGATATCGAGACAGGCAAGGAAAGGCTCCTGGTGTCGTTCGACCGACTATCAGTCCTGTTGAAGTCGAATCCTCATTGGGAATTGCTTAACAAACGATGGATCCCCGTTAAAACGCCAAGCGCTGAAACAGAACAACCAGACACCTCCGAGGCGGCTTTATATATCAACCATACCCTGATCAGTCGGACGAATGAACACATCTACTTCTTCGTTCGTGGGCGACGGGACCGGAGCTCCATCTGGCTGAACGTTCCGTGTTCTATTAACACCGACGGAACCGAATTGATGGTTCATACAACGTCTATTGGCGGTCACCCGGAGTGGGGGGAAGGGGACCTTATGATCGGTGCGCATGATGGACAGCAGGTCTTTTATGATTTACCCAGCCAAATGATACTATCCGATCAGCGATTGGGTGATACGAGCATCTTTCCAAAACCCGAAGGCGATGTCTCGTTGTCTCCCGACGGTAAGTGGTTCGTGAATGGTTATCCCAGTGACGACCGACTATCAATCACCTACGTCATCATGCGATTGGAAGACGGCGCTTATGTTCGCTCGGAGGCCTTTGACCGCGGACCCTACACTAAAGGCGAACTACGAACCGATCCGGCTCCCCGTTGGAACCGAGACAGCAACGCGATACTCGTTCCTGGATGGACCGATGAAGGAACTCGCCAACTCTTTATATTGCGGGTCGGAATGCAACCCTGACTTACAGCCCATATTTATGAATCAATTTCAGTTTAATCGACCATCGTTAGTTTTAACCTGGTTTGCGATTGCGTGCCTTTTCCATGGTGCTTTGAGTGCCGTTGAAAGTGTATCCTTCTCGTGGGATAAAATGGAATCCATCCGCCAGTCGATAGTGATCCCTACCTTTCCCGATAAAGACTTTGATATTGCTGACTTTGGTGCGGTAGCGGACGGAAAAACGGACTGCACTCAGGCCTTCAAGTCAGCCATTGATGCTTGTTCGAGTGCGGGGGGCGGTCGTGTGGTTGCGACAGGTGGTGTGTTCAAATCCGGCCCGATTCATTTGAAGAGTAATGTCAATCTGCACATTTCGGAAGGGAGTACTATTAGTTTTTACACGGACCCGGCCAAGTTTTTGCCGGCGGTCCTTACTCGCTATGAAGGAGTAGAACTCATGAATTATTCTCCACTGATCTATGCCTATGGGCAAAAGAACATAGCGGTTTCCGGGGGAGGTATTTTGGATGGAGGAGCCGATGAGGACAATTGGTGGAGTATGACTCCTCCAAGGTCCGGTCAGCGATCTGAAGAAAATCCGCATACGGTTGATATTCTCTTCGCTATGGCCGAGAAAGACACGCCAGTCTCGGAGCGTTATTTCGGGTTGGATTCCAAGCTTCGACCGACCTTCATTGAGCCGTATGCCTGCGAAAATATCCTGATAGAAGATGTGACTCTCATCAATGTGCCTTTTTGGATGATTCATCCTGTGCTTAGTAAAAATGTCACCGTCAAAGGTGTCACCTGTTCGAGTGCGGGGCCGAATAACGATGGGTGTGATCCGGAATCGAGTGAGAATGTATTGATTGAAGATTGTGTATTCAACACCAAGGACGACGGGGTCGCGATCAAAGCTGGTCGCAATGCCGACGGACGCCGAGTGAACCAACCAACGCGGAACATCGTCATCGCTAACTGTGTCATGAATACTAAGCACACCGCAGTGGCAATAGGCAGCGAAATGACCGGCGGCGTAGAAAATGTATATGTGGAAAATCTAACCTGTGGAGAAATCCAGCGTGTCTTCCGTATCAAGACAAACAGCATGCGTGGCGGCTTCGTCCGGCATGTCGGTTTACGTAATATCACCGTGCAGGAGGCGACAGGTACGTTGATTGATTTCAATACCCGATATGGTCGGGAGAGTGGGCTGTTTTTCCCAATAGTGGAAACGGTAAGCCTCAGCAATATTTATTGCGTCAAAGCAAAGCAGGCCATTTCGTTTGAAGGCACGGAGGACATGCCGATCCGACAACTTCAGTTATCTGATATCACGGTTGATACGTCAGAAAAGGCTTCGCTGTTTCATCATGTCCAAGAAACCTCGATCACTCGCCTCGACTTTGGGTTGGTAACGCCGTAAACTTGGAAACCAGTACATAACTTGAATTTGCGCTTATACTGCTACAGGTAGAATTTTGCTTTTCGCAGCCTACCTCATCGGAGATAGCATCGTATTTGGGCTTCTGGTTTAGAAACGGATACCTTTGAAAATGAGATAAGCCTCCGTCTAAATGTTAGTTACAAGATTTGATGGCTGACCGATCTTGCGAAAGTTCGAGTCCGTAAGATCGCAGTCACTTGTGGCATCTGGCTGGTTCAGTCGGGTCTTCGGGACGGGTTCGTTTCGAATATTCGGAATCATTTACGGGGTCTAATATTAACGCGTCTTTTTGGAGAACAACTTTTTCGCTGTTTAAGGCAGGGAAAATCGCCCGAATGTGTTAGGACTGTGATGAGCTTACAGGTCAGTATTGAGTCGATATTTTGTACACTTACTTCACAGAGAAACCTTAAGGCTTAAGCATTTATTAAGTTTTATCGCTTAGACTTCAAGCCGTTGAATTTTGGAAAATATCTATTCGCACCTTTCCCCTTATCCATGTATTATAACCGACCTTGTAGGTTGCCCGTCATTGGATTGTTCTTGTTATGGTTGTTTTTAGATGGAGTCGTCTCCGCCCAGGAATCGGAGGAAAAGATATCCGACACCGCTCTGCGGGTTCCAGGGATCTTCAACAGTGTGCTTCCAGGTACCGAAGAGAAGAATAAGCTAAAATTTATTCTCCATCCGCATCTCGGTGACATATCCAAGCGGGATTATATTCGGACAGACCTAGGTTTATCTTATGGATTGACCAAAAGGTGGGACGTGATGACCAAAACCAGGTTTTATTTCGGTCATGGTCTTAAAAATGCCTCTTTTGGCAGCGACTTGGGATTGGCCGATTATGAAATAGAGACGAAGTACCGGATAGGAGAGTAGTGTCCAGAATCTTTCGCACATTTCGTTTTGAGGTCTGTTGAAGGTTGGGTT